>NZ_LXXZ01000041.1 GCF_003244875.1 Stenotrophomonas sepilia | reverse complement strand
AAGGCCAGCGCCGCGGCGCTGAAGAAGTTCCCGGAATTCAACGCCTCGCTCGACGCCAGCGGTGAAAACCTGACCCTGAAGAAGTACTTCCACATCGGCTTTGCCGCCGATACGCCGAACGGCCTGGTCGTGCCGGTCATCCGCGACGTGGACAAGAAGGGCGTGGTGCAGATCGCGCAGGAAACCGGCGAACTGGCCAAGAAGGCGCGCGACGGCAAGCTGGGCCCGGCCGACATGAGCGGCGGCTGCTTCTCGATCAGCTCGCTGGGCGGCATTGGCGGCACCGCGTTCACTCCGATCGTCAATGCACCGGAAGTGGCCATCCTGGGCGTGTCCAAGTCCTCCATCCAGCCGGTCTGGAATGGCAAGGAGTTCGCGCCGAAGCTGATGCTGCCGCTGTCGCTGAGCTACGACCACCGCGTCATCGACGGCGCCCTGGCCGCACGCTTCACCACGTACCTGTCGCAGGTGCTGGCCGACATGCGCCGCGTGCTGCTGTAAGGCATCGCTTCGCCCCCACCGTGCGGCCGCTGCCCCTGGCGCGGCCGCGTGAACAGATGCAGTGACAGCCCGCCGGCCCTGCCGGCCGGGCACAAGGAAAACCACCATGGCCACGATTGAAGTCAAGGTTCCCGACATCGGCGATTACAGCGATGTTCCGGTGATCGAAGTGTTGGTCGCCGTCGGCGACACGGTGAAGAAGGACCAGGGCCTGGTGACGCTGGAGAGCGACAAGGCCACCATGGAAGTGCCGTCCTCGGTGGCCGGCGTGGTCAAGGAGATCAAGGTCAAGCTGGGCGACACCTTGTCCGAAGGCGCCGTGGTCGTGGTACTGGACGCTGAAGGCGCCGCCGATGCCCCGGCCAAGGCCGCTGCGCCGGCTCCGGCTGCGGCCGCTCCGGCCAGCAAGCCGCCGGTGACCCCCTCGCACCGCGCCCCGGCCGAGCCGGTGGCACCGAAGCCGGCGCTGTCCAGTGGCAAGCCGGCCGACATCGAATGCGAAATGGTCGTGCTGGGCTCCGGCCCGGGCGGCTACACCGCCGCCTTCCGCGCCGCCGACGTCGGCCTGGACACGGTGCTGGTCGAGCGCTACGCCAGCCTCGGCGGCGTCTGCCTCAACGTCGGTTGCATTCCGTCCAAGGCGCTGCTGCACGCCGCCGCGGTGATCGACGAAGTGGCCCACGCCGGCGATTTCGGCGTCGAGTTCGGCAAGCCGACCATCACCCTGGACAAGCTGCGCCAGTACAAGGAAAAGGTCGTCAACCAGCTGACCAAGGGCCTGGCCGGCATGGCCAAGCAGCGCAAGGTCCGCAACGTGCAGGGCGTCGGCAGGTTCATCTCGGCCAACGAACTGGAGATCACCGCCGCAGACGGCAGCACCCAGCTGCTGCGCTTCCAGAAGTGCATCATTGCCGCGGGTTCGCAGGCGGTGAAGCTGCCGAACTTCCCGTGGGACGACAAGCGCGTGATGGATTCCACCGACGCGCTGGAGCTGGCCGAAGTGCCGGGCTCGCTGCTGGTCGTCGGCGGCGGCATCATCGGCCTGGAAATGGCCACTGTGTACAGCGCACTGGGCAGCAAGGTCACCGTGGTCGAGTTCATGGACCAGCTGATGCCGGGCGCCGACAAGGACCTGGTCAAGCCGCTGGCCGACCGCCTGAAGAAGCAGGGCATCGAAGTGCACCTGAAGACCAAGGCCTCGGGCGTCACTGCCGATGCCAAGGGCATCACCGTGACCTTCGAGGCGGCCGAGGAAGGCCAGGCGCCGGCGCTGGCGCAGGGCACTTTCGACCGTGTGCTGGTGGCCGTCGGGCGTTCGCCGAACGGCAAGAAGATCGATGCCGAGAAGGCCGGCGTGCAGGTCACCGAGCGTGGCTTCATCCCGGTTGATCGCCAGATGCGCACCAACGTTCCGCACATCTTTGCCATCGGCGACATCGTCGGCAACCCGATGCTGGCCCACAAGGCCACGCACGAAGGCAAGCTGGCCGCCGAAGTGGCCGCTGGCCACAAGAAGGAGTGGGTGGCCCGGGTGATTCCGTCGGTGGCCTACACCAACCCGGAAATTGCCTGGGTGGGCGTGACCGAGACCGAAGCCAAGGCCAAGGGCCTGAAGGTCGGCGTGGCCAAGTTCCCGTGGGCCGCCAGCGGCCGCGCGATCGGCATCGGTCGCACCGAGGGCTCCACCAAGCTGATCTTCGATGAGGAGACCCACCGCATCATCGGCGGCGCGATCGTTGGCGTGCATGCCGGTGACCTGCTGGCCGAGATCGGCCTGGCCATCGAGATGGGTGCCGAAGCCGAAGACATCGGCCACACCATCCATGCGCACCCGACGCTGAGCGAATCGGTGGCGATGGCCTCGGAAATCTACGACGGCACGATCACCGATCTGTACATGCCGAAGAAGAAGTAAGGCGCCTGCGCCTTCACGAACGAAAAGCCCTGGCATCTACCGGGGCTTTTTGTTTCTTCGTTCGACGCCGTTGCGAGCGTTCGGGCCGCTGCGCGGGTGGCAGGCATTTGGACAAATGTCCCCCGTCGCCCGCCTGCGGCGGTCGCCTCCTCCTTTACTTTGTCCAAATGCCTGCCACCCGCGCAGCGGCTCGGCTTGCGGATAGTAAGAGCCAGTGCCAAAGCCGCCCGGATGCCTGACACGCGGGGGGAGAGGGGCTTGCGTGCGAAGTAAAGGAGGAGGTGACGGCCGCAGGCCGGCGCCGGGGGACATTCGCACGCAAGCCCCTCTCCCCCCGCGCTCGACCAACCTGCTTCTCTGCTCGACGATGCCACAAAAAACGCGGCCCCGATGTTCCGGAGGCCGCGCCAGGAGAGAGAGCGTGGAAGGGACGAGGGATCAGAACACGAAGCTGACGCCGGCCACCGGGCCCTTGAATTCCTGCTTCAGGCCGATGGTGCCGTCGCTGCCCTTCTTGTCCGCATCGAGCTTGAACCAGTCGTAGCCGGCGAACACACCGAAGTTCCTGGTGAAGCGGTAATCGACGATGGCGTTGGCGCGGCTCAGATCGCCCTTGTAGTCATCGAAGCTGCCCCAGCGCGTGTTGAGGTACTGGCCCTGCAGGGTGATCATCCACTTCTCGGACGGGGTGAAGCTCAATCGCGCACCGACCACCGGCGCCACGCCGTCGGTCTTCTCGTTGAGGAACTGGCCTTCGTACACGGTGCCCAGATCGGCGTAGGCCTTGGTGCTGACCTTGGCGTACTCGGCACCCAGCTGCAGGCCGAGGTCGAACGTATCGGTGTCCACCACCGAGTAGTCATAGACCAGGCTGGCCACCTGATACTTCAGTTCGCCCTTGACGAAGCTGCCGGACGGCACGTTGACGTCACCGAAGGAGATGTCCTGGCCGAGGGTCTCGCGGCGGTCCTTGTCGTACTTGAAATAGTTGAACAGCAGGCGCTGGCGGTTGCTGATGCGGAACATGCCGTCAATGCGCGGCTCCCACTCCTTGCCACCCAGCTTGAAGTCCTCGGAGAAGCCGATGTCCTGCCCGGCGACATTGGTCTTGCCGCGGAGCGTGTTGTCCGAGTCGATGTTCATCGCACCCAAGCGCAGGGCAAAGCGGTCGTCGCCTTCGGCGGCGTGGGCAGCGGTGGCGAACGAGGCGCCGGCGGCGATCAGGGAGAGAGCGAGCAGGGTGGGTACGGGGCGCATCGAAGAGTCCTTGCAGTGGTTCATCAGAATGAAGACCACTGTGCCGGACCGGCCCGTCCACCATCCGTGAACGTATGGTCCACGGCATGTGCACGGTTCAGTGCTGTCGCGGCGATGCAAAAAGATGGCCCCGGAGACGGGCTTCGGGGCCATCGTGGGACCTGCGGGGTGGAGCCGACGAGGATGCTGCAGGCAGGTCGAAAGATTGGACCCGCGTATCCGGCGAAAGTTCCTCGCCTGCGACCAAAGTTCAATACTGCGGTGCAGCATCATGCGGACGTCATTGTCCCCCGGGTGGTACGCAAAAATGTAACCGTTACCGCAACTTGCGGCTTCCCGGGATGAACAGGCAGCGGTTGTCTCGCAAATTGTCCCATTGCTATAATTTGGCGGCTCGATGAGGCCCCCCTGCTGTAGCCGCCTCAGCCTTCCACTTGCAACCACGCGGGACGTCCTGTGCTGAACTCCGTTGATGCGGGTCGGCGACTGATGCTGCGCGCCGCGGTCTACCCGCTGGCCGCGGTCGCTGTCCTGGCCCTGGCCTTCCTGCTGGTCGGTCCGAAATATGCCCTCGGCGCGCTGGCGTCCGGTGTGGCCATTTCGGCCGGTGGCTGGGTGGCGGCAAGGATGGCGCTGGGGGGCGGTGCGGTGGCCGCCGGATCGGCGATGGCTCGCCTGATCATTGCGATCGTGGCCAAGTGGGTCGTGGTTTTCGGCGTCCTGCTGGTGGGGTTCCTGGTCTTCAAGCTGCCTGCATTGGCGCTGTTGGCCGGTATCGCCGTCGGCTTGATGTTCCAGGTCCTGGCGATGGCCAGGCGTTGACAGAATTCAATTAACTGAAGGTTCCGGACACATGGCGGGCGAGGCTCTAACCCCTACCAGCTACATCCAGCATCACCTGCACAACCTGACCGCGCCGGTCGGCAAGGGTGAGGGTATGTTCTGGCATATCCACGTCGATACCTTCCTCACTGCGGTCCTGATGGGCCTGGTGATCGTTGTCGCGTTCTGGCTGGGCACCCGCAAGGCCACCGCCGGCGTGCCGGGCAAGTGGCAGGCCTTCGTCGAGATCTGCCTGGAGTTCGTCGACCGCCAGGCCAAGGACACCTACCACGGCAAGAGCAAGCTGGTCACGCCGATCGCCATCACCATCTTCTTCTGGATTCTGCTGATGAATCTGCTGAAGATGATCCCGGCCGATTTCATCGCCAAGCCGCTGGAATGGGCGGGCGTGCACTACTGGAAGCCGGTGCCGACCGCTGACGTCAATGCCACCCTGGGCATGGCCATCAGCGTGTTCTTCCTGATGCTGTTCTTCGCACTGAAGTCGAAGGGCCTGGGCGGCTTCATCAAGGAATTCCTGACGGCGCCGTTCGGCAAGTGGATGATGCCGTTCAACCTGATCCTCAACATCGTCGAGTGGCTGAGCAAGCCGATCTCGCTGGCGATGCGACTGTTCGGCAACATGTTCGGCGGCGAAATCGTGTTCCTGCTGATCTGGGTGCTGGGTGGTGCCGGTTTCTTCGGTGCCATTGCCGGTGGTGTGTTCGGCCTCGGCTGGATGCTGTTCCACCTGCTGGTGATCCCGCTGCAGGCCTTCATCTTCATGATGCTGTCGATCGTGTACCTGAGCCTGTCGGAAGACGCTCACTGAGTTTCAAGCTTCAACGCGTTTCAACCTTCATCCGTTTCATCACCCTTAGCAACTTAAGTTCCTGGAGATAACCATGTACTTCGCCGTCCTGACCAACTTCGCGCAGATTCAGAGCTCCACCGCCCTTGCCGTCGGCATCATGATCGGCCTGGCCGCGCTGGGCGCCGGTCTGGGTCTGGCCATCATGGCTGGTAAGTTCCTGGAGTCGGCCGCCCGCCAGCCGGAACTGATCCCGGTCCTGCAGGTCCGCATGTTCATCACCGCCGGCCTGATCGACGCCGCGTTCATCATCTCGGTCGCCGTTGGCCTGCTGCTGGCCTTCGCCAACCCGCTGTCGGCTGCCTTCGCTGGCGCCGTCACCAAGGCTCTGGCCGGCTGATACAGCGGTTTGAGACGACCGGGTGCTGATGCACCCGGTTTCGGATGAAGGCCGGATGTGCCGCTTCGGCGGCGCGTCCACCCCGAAACCAGCGATCGAGCTAACCATGAATATCAATTTCACCCTTCTTGCGCAGGCGCTGGCCTTCGCTGGTCTGATCTGGATCATCGCGACCAAGATCTGGCCGCCGCTGATGAACGCGATCGAAGAGCGCCAGCAGAAGATTGCTGAAGGCCTCGCTGCTGCCGACCGCAGCCAGAAAGATCTGGCCCAGGCGCAGGAGAAGGTCAACGAAGCGCTGAAGGAAGCCCGCACCAAGGCCAACGAGATCATCGATCAGGCCCATGCGCGTGCCAACCAGATCGTTGATGCTGCCCGCAACGAAGCGATCACCGAAGCCACCCGTCAGAAGGAACTGGCCCAGGCTGAAATCGACGCCGCCGCCAACCGTGCCCGTGAAGATCTGCGCAAGCAGGTGTCCGCGCTGGCCGTGACCGGTGCCGAAAAGCTGCTCAAGCGCGAAATCGACGCCAACGCCCACAAGGCGCTGCTCGACGAGCTGGCCTCGGAGATCTAAGGATGAGCCAGGCCCTCACGCTTGCCCGCCCGTACGCCCGCGCCGCGTTCGCGACCGCGCGCGGCGAAGGCGCGTTCGCGCCGTGGTCGGACGCCCTGGCGTTCTCCGCCCACGTCGCCGCCGACCCGCGCGTGGCGGCCCTGCTCGCCAACCCGGAGCTGGGTCGTGACGACGCCGTCGCCCTGCTGGCGCCGGTGTCCCACGGCGAGACCTACTCGCGCTTCCTGGCCATCCTGGCCGAATCGCATCGCCTGCCGCTGCTGCCGGAAATCTCCGGCATGTTCGACGCCCTGCGCGCCGAAGCCGAGCACGTGGTCAAGGCCACCGTCACCTCGGCTGCCGAACTGTCGGCCGGTGAACTGGACGCGATCAAGGTCGCGCTGCGCAAGCGCTTCAACCGCGAGGTCGACGTGACCACCGCGGTCGATGCCTCGCTGATCGGCGGCGCCGTGATCGACGCCGGCGACGTGGTCATCGATGGTTCGCTGAAGGGCAAGCTGGCCCGTCTGCAGACCGCGCTCGCTAACTGAATTCATTTAACGTCCGGCCCCGCTGCCGGCACTAGGACTTGACGATGGCAACCACGCTCAACCCCTCCGAAATCAGCGAACTGATCAAGAACCGCATCGAGAAGGTCAAGCTGGCCGCGGAATCGCGCAACGAAGGCACCGTGACCAGCGTGTCCGACGGCATCGTGCGCATCTTCGGTCTGGCCGACGTGATGCAGGGCGAAATGATCGAACTGCCGAACAACACCTTCGCACTGGCCCTGAACCTGGAGCGCGACTCGGTCGGCGCCGTGGTCCTGGGTGACTACGAGCACCTGCGCGAAGGCGATGTCGCCAAGACCACCGGCCGCATCCTGGAAGTGCCGGTCGGTCCGGAACTGCTGGGTCGCGTCGTGAACGCGCTGGGCGAGCCGATCGACGGCAAGGGCCCGCTGGGCACCGACCTGACCGCTCCGGTGGAGCGCGTTGCTCCGGGCGTGATCTGGCGCAAGTCGGTCGACCAGCCGGTGCAGACCGGTTACAAGTCGGTCGACTCGATGATCCCGATCGGCCGTGGCCAGCGCGAGCTGATCATCGGTGACCGCCAGACCGGCAAGACCGCCATGGCGATCGATGCCGTGATCAACCAGAAGGGCACCGGCATCAAGTGCGTGTACGTTGCGATCGGCCAGAAGGCGTCGACCATCGCCAACATCGTGCGCAAGCTGGAAGAGAACGGCGCGCTGGCCCACACCATCGTGGTCGCCGCGACCGCTTCCGAATCGGCTGCCATGCAGTACATCAGCGCCTACTCGGGCTGCACCATGGGTGAGTACTTCATGGACCGCGGCGAAGACGCGCTGATCGTGTACGACGATCTGTCCAAGCAGGCTGTCGCCTACCGCCAGATCTCGCTGCTGCTGAAGCGCCCGCCGGGCCGCGAAGCCTACCCGGGTGACGTGTTCTACCTGCACTCCCGTCTGCTCGAGCGTGCAGCCCGCGTGTCCGAGGAATATGTCGAGAAGTTCACCGAAGGCAAGGTCACCGGCAAGACCGGTTCGCTGACCGCGCTGCCGATCATCGAAACCCAGGCCGGCGACGTGTCCGCCTTCGTTCCGACCAACGTGATCTCGATCACCGACGGCCAGATCTTCCTGGAAACCGACCTGTTCAACGCCGGCATCCGCCCGGCCGTGAACGCCGGTATCTCGGTGTCGCGCGTCGGTGGCTCGGCCCAGACCAAGATCATCAAGAAGCTGTCGGGCGGCATCCGTATCTCGCTGGCCCAGTACCGTGAACTGGCTGCCTTCGCGCAGTTCGCCTCGGACCTGGACGAAGCGACCCGCAAGCAGCTGGAGCGTGGCCAGCGCGTCACCGAGCTGATGAAGCAGAAGCAGTACGCGCCGATGTCGATCGCCAACCAGGCGCTGTCGATCTACGCCGTCAACGAGGGTTACCTCGACGACGTGCCGGTCAACAAGCTGCTGGCGTTCGAAGAAGGCCTGCACGCCCACTTCGCCAATACCCAGGGCGAGCTGATCAGCAAGGTCAACGCCACCGGCGGTTGGGACAACGACATCGAAGGTGCCTTCAAGAAGGGCATCGCCGAGTTCAAGACCACCGGCAGCTGGTAATCGCGGTCCTGTAGAGCGGAGCCCCAGGCTCCGCTGGACCAGATGACAAACGGTTGAACAACGCGGGGCATCAGCCCCGCGCCACGGGAAACAAGAGATGGCAAGCGGACGCGAAATCAAAACCAAGATCAAGAGCGTGCAGAACACCCGCAAGGTGACGCGCGCCCTGGAAATGGTCTCGGCCTCCAAGATCCGCAAGGCGCAGGATCGGATGAAGACCTCGCGTCCGTACGCGCAGGCGATGAAGCAGGTGATCGGTCACCTGGCCCAGGCCAGCACCGACTACCAGCATCCGTTCCTGGTCGAGCGTGAGCAGGTCAAGCGGGTCGGTTTTATCGTGATCTCCTCCGATCGCGGTCTGGCCGGCGGCCTGAACAACAACCTGTTCCGCAAGATGCTGGGCGAAGCCAAGGCATGGCAGGACAAGGGTGCCGAAGTGGACCTGGTGACCATCGGCCAGAAGGCTTCGACCTTCTTCCGCCGCGTGAAGGTCAACATGGTCGGCAGCGTGACCCACATCGGCGACGTGCCGAAGCTGGAATCGCTGATCGGTGTGATCAAGGTCATGCTCGACGCCTTCACCGAAGGCAAGATCGACCGCGTGTACCTGGTCTACAACCGCTTCGTGAACACCATGGTGCAGAAGGCCAGCTTCGATCAGCTGCTGCCGCTGCCGCCGGCCGAGAAGCAGGTCGCTCACCACGACTGGGACTACCTGTACGAACCCGATGCCGCGACCGTGCTGGAGCACGTGATGACGCGTTACATCGAGTCGCTGGTGTACCAGGCACTGCTGGAAAACGTCGCCTCCGAGCATGCCGCACGCATGGTTGCGATGAAGGCGGCGAGCGACAACGCCAACAAGCTGATCGGCACCCTGCAGCTCGTCTACAACAAGGCGCGCCAGGCAGCGATCACCCAGGAAATCTCCGAAATCGTCGGCGGCGCGGCAGCAGTCTGACCGCGTTCGTTCAAAGCACACATTAGAGGATGCAGCAATGAGTCAGGGCAAGATCGTTCAGATCATCGGCGCGGTCGTCGACGTCGAATTCCCGCGTGAATCGGTGCCGAAGGTGTACGACGCACTGAAGGTCGAAAACACCGAGATCACCCTCGAAGTCCAGCAGCAGCTGGGCGACGGCGTGGTGCGTACCATCGCCCTCGGTTCCACCGACGGCCTGAAGCGCAACCTGGTTGCCGTCAACACCGGCCGCGGCATCTCGGTGCCGGTCGGCGCCGGCACCCTGGGCCGCATCATGGACGTGCTGGGCCGTCCGATCGACGAAGCCGGCCCGGTCGCTGCCAGCGACAACTGGGAAATCCACCGCGCTGCGCCGTCGTATGAAGACCAGTCTCCGGCCACCGAGCTGCTGGAAACCGGCATCAAGGTCATCGACCTGATGTGCCCGTTCGCCAAGGGCGGCAAGGTCGGCCTGTTCGGCGGCGCCGGCGTCGGCAAGACCGTCAACATGATGGAGCTGATCAACAACATCGCCAAGGCGCACAGCGGCCTGTCCGTGTTCGCCGGCGTGGGTGAGCGTACCCGTGAGGGCAACGACTTCTACCACGAAATGAAGGACTCCAACGTCCTGGACAAGGTGGCGATGGTGTACGGCCAGATGAACGAGCCGCCGGGCAACCGCCTGCGCGTCGCGCTGACCGGCCTGACCATGGCCGAGTACTTCCGCGACGAGAAGGACGAGAACGGCAAGGGCAAGGACGTCCTGTTGTTCGTCGACAACATCTACCGCTACACCCTGGCCGGTACCGAAGTGTCGGCACTGCTGGGCCGTATGCCGTCCGCGGTGGGTTACCAGCCGACCCTGGCCGAGGAAATGGGCGTCCTGCAGGAGCGCATCACCTCGACCAAGAACGGCTCGATCACCTCGATCCAGGCCGTCTACGTTCCCGCGGACGATCTGACCGACCCGTCGCCGGCGACCACCTTCGCCCACCTGGACTCGACCGTCACCCTGTCGCGTTCGATCGCCTCGCTGGGTATCTACCCGGCCGTCGATCCGCTGGACTCCACCAGCCGCCAGATGGATCCGCTGGTGATCGGCCACGAGCACTACGACACCGCCCAGCGCGTCCAGCAGACCCTGCAGAAGTACAAGGAACTGAAGGACATCATCGCGATCCTGGGCATGGACGAACTGTCCGAAGAGGACAAGCAGGCCGTGTCGCGCGCCCGCAAGATCGAGCGCTTCTTCAGCCAGCCGTTCCACGTGGCCGAAGTGTTCACCGGTTCGCCGGGCAAGTACGTGCCGCTGAAGGACACCATCCGTGGCTTCAAGGCCATCGTCGATGGCGAGTACGACCACCTGCCGGAGCAGGCGTTCTACATGGTCGGCGGCATCGAAGAAGCGGTCGAGAAGGCCAAGAAGATGGCCGAGAAGGCCTGATCCGGGACGGGCAGGAGCGATCCTGGCCGACCTGACGCCGGCGCCGGGCAACCGCCCGCGCCGGTGGACCCCCACGGTGGCATTGCGCCACCGCGAACAGCGAAGAGATTTGCATGAGCACGATCCGTTGCGACATCGTCAGCGCCGAGCAGGAAATCTTCCGTGGCGAAGCGACCCTGGTCGTGGCCACCGGTGAGCTGGGCGAACTGGGCATCGCGCCCAAGCACGCGCCGTTGATCACCCGCCTGAAGCCGGGCAAGGTGGTGGTGACCACGCCGAACGGCGAGCAGCTGGATTTCGCCATTTCCGGCGGCATCCTGGAAGTGCAGCCGCAGGTGGTGACCGTGCTGGCCGACACCGCGATCCGCGCGCAGGACATCGACGAAGCCTCGGTCCGCAAGGCCAAGGAAGAAGCCGAGCGCATCCTGGCCAACCGCGGCGAAGCGATGGAAGTGGCCGAAGCCCAGCAGAAGCTGGCTGAAGCCGTCGTCCAGCTGCAGGCACTGGAACGCCTGCGCAAGAATCTCAAGCACTGAGGTTCGCGCGTCATCAAGCACAGGCGCCGGCTAGCTGCCGGCGTTTTTGTTTGTTCGCCACAGGAGCAGGGAATGCAGCACTACTCGACAGCGATTGAAGGCGGCAGCTCGCAGCGGCCGTGGCGCACACCGGCAGGCGTGTTCCTGATTGCGTGGATCGTTCTGTGCCTGCCATGGCTCAGTGGCATCAAGACCATCCCCTTCGATGCCGTGCAGCAGTTCTTCCCGGCGGTCAGTTTCAGTGCCGAGCAGCTGCGTCACCTGCAGGCCCCCTGGTGGAATCCGTATCTCTACGGTGGCTACCCGCAGGTGGCCGATCCGCAGATGATGACGCTGCAGCCGACGATGCTGCTGCCGATGCTGCTGGCGCCGGGCTCCCTGCACCTGTTCACGGTGGTGGTGCTGCTGCATGTGCTGGCAGGCGGCCTGGGTGCACTGCGGTTGAGCCGCGTGCAGGGCATGCCGCCGCCGGCGCAGCTGCTGTTCGCACTCACGCTGATGTTTGGAGGTGTGGCCGCGTCGCGCCTGCAGCACACGCCGATGATCATCAGCTACTGCCTGCTGCCCTGGCTGTGGCTGGGCCTGGAGCAGGTCCGCCGGCGGGGACGGATGCGCGACATCCTGCTGGCCGGTGTGGCCGGCGGTATGTGTACGCTTCAACTGACCCAGGTCACCTATTTCATCATCCTCGCGTGCGTGATCTACGCAGTAGCTGCTGTCGTGCTGGCACAGGGGCAGCGCATGCGCCTGCTGTGGCAGCTGGGCGTGGTGGCCATTCTCGCCGGCGTTGTCAGTGCGCCGCAGTGGCTGTCTACGCTGGCTTGGCTGGACCAGACCAATCGCAATGGCTTGACGTTGGAAGCCGCGCTGCCGGGTGCCATCCACTGGCAGACACTGGTGACACTGCTGTCGGGCAACGTGTTCTCGCAGGGGCGCGGCGACAGCTGGGCCTTCGGTGATATCAGCGCCGATTACCTCTATGTGGGGGCAGTGCCGCTGGCGCTGTGGCTGCTCTGGGGCGGTGAGGTGCTGCGGCGCAAGCCGGCGGCGACGCGCATCGCGCTGTGTGCGCTGACGCTGGCGATCATGGTCGCGGTGGGTGGCGCGACGCCGCTGTTTCCTTGGTTGTTTGGCTGGCTTCCGGGGCTGGACCTGTTCCGGCGCCCATCCGATGCGCTGTTCCTTACCGTGCCTCCGGCGGCGTGGCTGGGTGCCAATGCCCTGCAGGTTGCCCTGCAGCGGCAGCCATTGCGATTGCATCGGGTGTCCGTGGCGGTCGTCGCAGTGCTGGGTGCGTGCGCTGCATGGCTGGCGATCGATCATTGTCATCCGCTCGCTTTCGCCTGGCTTGCGGTCAGCGCCGCGCTGGGCGTAGCCGCGGTGCGGGTGCTGCGCCGCCACCAGGCGCCTGCGCGCTGGGTGCTGGTACTGGTGCTGTTGGACCTGCTGCTGTTCAACGTCGGCACCAGGTTCAACGCGGGCAGCGGCACAAAGTCGGTGCTCACCGCCGATCGTGCGGGTCCTGCGCAGCGCGCCTATGCGCTGCTGGCGGCAGAGCGGCATGTCGGCATACCCGAGCGCGCGGTGGTCTTCGGCATCGGCGGACTCACCAACGGCGCGGCGGTGCATGCCATTGCGCTGGCAAACGGCTACAACCCGCTGCTGGCAAGCGACTATCTGCAGATGACCGGGATGCCGGGCGAGCCGGTGGATACCTTCCAGCAGAAGGTCCCCACTGCCTGGATGCCAGACACCGCTGCTCCCCTGTACGACCTGCTGGGCGTGCGTTGGCTGCTGGCTCAGGAGCCGTTTCCGGGCTCCAGCGCGCACGGCGACCAGGTGGAACTTGCGCGGCGTGACAGCGTGCTGCCACGTGTACTGAATCCGCGGCAGGTGCGCCGCCATGAGGAGCGTCTACCGCCTGCGCCGCTGTTCAACCAGACCGATTTCAACCGGCAGCTATGGCTGCCGGCAGCCGCCAGCAGCCACTGTGCCGAACAGGATGCCGGCGAGGCCACGGTGCAGGTGCTGCACTACCAGCCGGGACGCATCGAGCTGACGGTGGTGGCCGACCACGCAGCATGGGTGGTGATCAACGAAACCACCGGTCGTGGCTGGCAGGCGCAGCTTGAGGATGGCCAGGTACTGCCGCTGCTGCGCGGCAATGGCCTCTTCCATGCGTTGTGCGTGCCGGCCGGGCAGCATCAGGTGCGGTTGCGCTACAGCGCGCTGCAGCTGTGGCGTGAGGGACTGGGCGCGCCTGTGCCAGAGCCGTGACGCTGACCGCTGACCGCTGACCGCGATCAGCGATACACCACATGGCGCATCAACAGGAACGACACGCACGCCAGCCCGCCTTCCACCAGCGGCTTGGCCAGCCACGTGTACTGCAGGCCCAGCGCCTGGTCGACCAGGCTGACCAGCAGCGTGCTCGCTGCCGTCAGCAGCAGCCACAGCCCGAAGAAGCGTGCGAAGCGCTTCCATCCCAGCTTGCCGGCACCGGCCTCGGCAAAGGTGTAGCGGCCGTTGAGCCAGAAGCCCAGCAGCATGCCGGCCAGGCGACCGGCGATGTTGGCCGGCGCGACCGGCATGCCCAGCGCGGTGGCGACCACGAACACCAGCCAATCGACCAGCAGCTGCACGAGCCCGATCACAAGGTAGGTGCTTCCCTGGCGGAGCAGGCTCATCGGCATGGTGAAGGAGGAGGGATGCCCATGTTAACGGCCCACGCTCTAGAATCACCGGCAACGAACTACGGACTGCTGCTCCCATGACCCAAGCCCTGCACGTCATCATCCTCGCCGCCGGCGCCGGCAAGCGCATGAAGTCGGTGCTGCCAAAGGTGCTGCAGCCGATCGCCGGCCAGCCGATGCTGGCGCACGTGATCGATGCGGCCCGCGAGCTGCAGCCGGCGGCCATCCACGTGGTTTACGGCCATGGTGGCGAGGCGGTGCGTCGGTACTTCGCCGGCCAGCCCGACCTGCAGTGGGCCGAACAGGCCCAGCAGCTCGGTACCGGCCACGCAGTGGCGCAGGCAATGCCGCAGGTTCCCGACGCTGCGCAGGTGCTGGTGTTGTACGGCGATGTGCCGCTGATCCGCGCGCAGACCCTGCGCGACCTGCTCGCGCAGCCGGGCCGGCTGGCAGTGCTGGTGGCCGATGTCGATGACCCGAGCGGGTACGGCCGCGTGCTGCGCGATGCAGAGGGCAAGGTGGGCTCCATCGTCGAGCAGAAGGACGCCACCGACGACCAGCTGCGCGTGCGCACGATCAACACCGGCATCATCGCCGCAGAGTCGACCGCGCTGCGCCGCTGGTTGTCGCAGCTGTCCAACAGCAATGCGCAGGGCGAGTACTACCTTACCGATGTGTTCGCGTTCGCCGCGCATGAGTACACCCCGGCCGAGATGGCCCTGGTCGCCGATGCACAGGAGGCTGAGGGCGCGAATGATCCGTGGCAGCTGTCGCAGCTGGAACGCGCCTGGCAGCGCCGTGCGGTGCGTGCTCTGTGCGCTCAGGGCGCGCGCGTGCGCGATCCGGCACGCCTGGATATCCGTGGCACCGTCACCGTGGGCAGCGATGTGCTGATCGATGTCGACGTTGTTCTTGAAGGCAACGTCGTGCTCGGTGACGGCGTTACCGTAGGCCCGTTCAACCGGCTGAAGGACGTCAACCTGGGGCCCGGCACCGAAGTGCGCGCGCATTGCGACCTGGAAGGCGTGGTCACCGAAGGTGCCGCGCAGATCGGCCCGTTCGCACGCTTGCGGCCGGGTACCGTGCTGGCCGATGGCGTACACGTCGGCAACTTCGTCGAAACCAAGAAGGTCACCCTCGGCGTCGGCAGCAAGGCGAACCATCTCACCTACCTGGGTGACGCGGTGATCGGCAGCAGGGTGAACATCGGTGCCGGCACCATCACCTGCAACTACGATGGCGTGAACAAGTCGACCACCACCATCGGCGACAACGCCTTCATCGGCTCCAACACCTCGCTGGTGGCGCCGATCACCATCGGCGAGGGCGCGACCATCGCTGCCGGGTCGGTCATCACCCGCACCGCGCCGGACGGCAAGCTGACGCTGGCACGTGCACGACAGGAAACCATCGATGGCTGGAAGCGCCCGGTCAAGAAGTCCTGAGCCACGGGTGCCGCGCACCGATGAGCTGGGTGTGCTGCCGACGATCGAACAGCGTGCCGGTGAACTGCTGAGGGGCCACGAGGCCTATCCGGTGTTTGCCGGCCACGGCCTGGACCTGCCGACGCTGCAGGAAGGCCGTGAGCGTGGACAGCTCTGGGTGGTGGATGGCGCCGGCGGCGGCATTGCCGGCTACCTGCTGGCCGGCGACCTGGCAGGCGAGTTCCATGTCCTGCAGATGGATGTGGATCCAGCGCGCGCGCGTCGTGGCCATGGCCGTGCATTGCTGCGGCATGCCTTGGCGCAGGCCAGGGCCACCGGCTTTGCTGCAGCGGTGCTGACCACGTTGAGCGATGTACCGTGGAATGCAGCCTTCTATGCCAGCGAAGGATTCGTTGAAGTGCCGGAGGCGGAGTGGAACGATGGCCTGCGCGCCGTCATGGCCGAAGAGGCTGCGCTCGGGTTTCCGATGCACCTGCGGGTGGCGATGCGGCGGGTCTGGTAGGTGCCGACCCTGGTCGGCACATCCACGCATGGCGTGGATCTACCCGATTGGCCCGCTCACCCCACCGGCAACAGGATCGACACGCACAGCCCGCCATCACCGCGGTTCTGCAGCGACACCCGCCCACCGTGCGCCTCCACGATCTCGCGGGTCAGTGCCAGTCCCAACCCGGTACCGTTGCGCTTGGTCGAATAGAACGGCATCAGCGCGTTCTGAAGCACCTGCTCGTTCATGCCCTTGCCACGGTCCAGCACATCCAGGCGCAGCCATTGCGGCAACCGCGTCAGCTGCACCTGCACGTCATCATTGGGCGGATCGGCTTCGGCACAGGCTTCATGCGCGTTCTTCAGCAGGTTCAACAGCGCCTGCCCGAACTGCGCGATGTCGATCCGGCTGCTCAGTTCCTCGTCCGGTTCACGTTCCATGCTGAACGGAATCTGCTGGCGCAGGCTGGACAGGAAGGGCGCCCAGTGCACGGTCTGCAGTTGCGGTTGCGGCAGCTTGGCGAAGCGCGCATAGCCACGGATGAATCCTTCCAGGTGGCGCGCGCGGTCTTCGATGGTGGTGAAGATCTCCGGCAGCCGATCGAAGCGCTCGCGCTGCACCAGCACGCCACCGGAGTGGGCCAGCGAGGCGATCGGTGCCAGTGAGTTGTTGAGCTCGTGGCTGATCACCCGGATCACCTTCTTCCACGTCTGCACTTCCTGGCGGCGCAGTTCGGCGGTGAGCAGGCGTACCAGCAGCAGGTCGTGCGGGCGGCCGTTGAGCTGGAAAGATCGGCGTGAAAGGTGATAGACCTGTTCGTCGTCCTCATCGCCGTCTTCGCCTTCCGCATGCACCGCAAACAGGCTGTCGCCGCCACGGGCGATGGCATCGCGCAGCTCCACCGGCACCTGTTCCAGCACCTCTTCCAGGCGCTGGCCTTCCAGCTTCCAGCCGCCATGCAGCAGCTTGCGCGCGGCCAGGTTGGAGAACACCACGCGGGCGATGCCATCGCCGCCGGAAGCAATCAGCAGCATCGCCACCGGGGTGTTCTGTACCATGGTGTCCAGCAGCAGTTCGCGCTGCACCAGGCCCTGCCGCTGCTCGCGCAGCACGTCGCCCAGTTCGCGGTGCGCCTGCACCAGGTCACCCAGTTCGTCGTTGCCCGGCCAGTACACACCGAAGTTGTACTCACCGTCGCGGTAGCTGCTGGTGGTGCCGGCCAAGGCGCGCATCAATGAACGTACCGGCGCGGTGGCACGGCGCAGGGTCCACCACATCAGCGACAGCAGGATCAGCGCCGACACCGTGGTCACCACCCAGCCATGGTCCATCCAGTAGGCCAGCAGCCACGGCAACGCGGCGGCCAGCGCCAGCACCGGCAGCAGGCGCAGGAACAGGCGGAAGGTGAACGAGCGCCGTTTCATTCGCGTGGGATGCCGTGCCGGTCCATGCGCCGGTACAGTGCCTGGCGGCTCAGGCCGAGTTCGGCGGCGGCCTGGGCGATGACGCCGTGGTTGCGCGCCAGCACATCCTCGATGCGCGCACGGTCGGGATCATTGCCGGCACTGGGTGCCGGTCGCGGCGCAGGTGCGGCACGCGGCAGGTTCAGGTCGGCCACTTCGATGCGGTTGCCGGTCGCCAGCAGCTCGGCCCGCTGGATCACGTTGCGCAGTTCGCGCACGTTGCCGGGCCAGGGGTGCCGTTGCAAGGCCGCGGTGGCGGCGCTGGAAAGTGGCTTGCCGGCGGTCAGGAAGCGCTCGGCCAGGGGCACGATGTCGCCCGGGCGCTCGGCCAATGGTGGCAGTACCAGTTCCACCGTGTTGAGGCGGTAGTACAGGTCTTCGCGGAAGGTGCCGTCGCGGATCATCGCCGGCAGGTCGGCATTGGTCGCGCTGACCACACGGACTTTGACCTGGCGCTCGCGATTGGAGCCAAGACGCTCGAAGCGCCCTGTTTCCAGCACACGCAGGAGCTTCATCTGGCCGCCCAGCGACAGGTTGCCGATCTCGTCCAGGAACAGCGTTCCGCCGTCGGCGGCTTCGAACTTGCCCTCGCGTGCCTTGTTGGCGCCGGTATATGCGCCGGCCTCGGCACCGAACAGTTCGGCCTCGATCAGTTCCGAGGGCAGGGCGCCGCAGTTGACTGTGATGAACGGGCCCTTGGCCACCAGCGAGTTGGCCTGGATGATCTGCGCGATCTTCTCCTTGCCGGCACCATTGGGGCCGGTGATCAGCACCGGCAGTTCGGAGCGCGCGACCTGGCAGGCCAGCGCGATGATGCGCTCGCTGGCCGGATCGGCGAAGACCGCACCACACAGCTCGTACTTTTCTTCCAGCGCATTGCGCTGGCGCAGCTCACGGCTGCGGCGGCGGTCCAGCTCGCGCCGCGCCTCGGACAGCTCGAGCAGGTTGTTGACCGTGGTCAGCAGCTTGCGGTCGTCCCAGGGCTTGGCCAGGTAGTCGGCGGCACCGGCCTTGACCAGGTCCACCGCACTGCTCAGGTGGGTCCAGGCGGTGAGCAGGATCACCGGCAGGTCCGGGTGGCGCGCGCGGATCTGTGCGAACAGGTCTTCGCCTTCTTCGCCGGAGGTGGTGTCCTCGCTGAAATTCATGTCCTGGATCACCAGGTCGACCGGCTGCGACTCGAGCAGGGCCAGCCCTTCGGCCGGGCTCTGCGCCTGCAGGGTGTCGATGTCATGCAGGGAGAACAGCACGTCCAGCGCGGTGCCCACGCTGGCGTTGTCGTCGATGATCAGGATCGAAGGCATCAAGCAGTTCTGCAGAAAGGGATGGGCGGCGCCGATGGAGCCGTGTTCGTATCCATACGCCGGGAGAGCCCGGCGCCACCCATCAAGCATAGCCAAAGCCGTGGCGACGAGGGCGGGCTGGTTTCAGCGCCGCGCTGGTGGAGGCGGTGGTGCCGGCGGTGGCGGAGCGACCAGCGCCAGCCGCCACGAGGCGGCGTCCACCGGCACGGTGAGCTCGCGTTTGTCGCGGCGCAGCAACAGGTACGCAGTCGGGGCACTGGAATGCCGCAGTGCATCGGCAAGATGCTCGATCCGCCGCACAGCCGTATCGTCCAGGCGCAGGATGCGGTCGCCGCTGCGCACGCCGAAGCGGGCTTCCGGACGCGCGGCTTCCACCCGTACCTGGCCCTCGGTCGAGCGGAGCGCCAGGCGGGCATCATCCTGGCGCCATTCCAGCGTCTGCGAGCTGCCACCGCCGGCCAGCGCCGGCAGTGGCAGCAGTGCCATCAACAGCATCCGGCAGGCACGCATCTCACGCGCCCCGCGTTGCAACTGCGGGCGGGACCGCTGCTGCGCGCCTGGCCGGCCCGAACACCGCGACCTGGCCCAGCACCCACAGCAGCAGCGCGCCCAGCGGCAGGTAGTACAGGGGCATGCGTGGCAGCTCGTACAGGTTCATCAGTGCCAGATTGATCGCGTAGGCCGCCAGCATGCCCAGCACGATCCCCAGCGAGGCCAGCAGGAAGTTCTCGGTCTGGAAGTAGCGCAGGATCTGCCCGCGGGTGGCACCGAGCGCGCGGCGGATGCCGATCTGCTTGCTGCGCTGCTGCACCCAGAAGCTGGCCAGGCCGATGATGCCCAATGCGGTGACCACCAGCAGCGAGATGCTGACGGTGATCAGCAGGCCAACCATCGCGCGGTCGTTCTTGAAGAAGTCCTTGCGCTGGTCTTCATAGGTCAGCTTGTCGCGCATCAGCCGGTTGGGGTCGTTGCGCTCCAGCGCGACTGCACCGGCGTCGAGCACTTCCTGGCGGCGTTCCGGCGAGGTGCGCAGCATGTAGGTGCCACCGTCGTCGAAGGTGCGCCGCACCGGCAGCAGCATCGAGTTGGTCCAGTTGTCATTCCAGCCATTGGGCGTGCTGAGCGTGTCGACGATGCCGACCACGTGCAGCGGCTGCTTGCCCATGTAGTAGGTCTTGCCCAGCGCGCTGCCGTTGGGTTCCATCTTGGCGGCAGTGGACTGGGTGAAGATCACCGGGATGGCCTTTTCCTTGGCGCCGCCCTTGCTGACGTCTTCGAAGTTCTGGTACTCGCCGGGCAGGAAGTCACGGCCGGCGATCAAGTTGATGCCCAACGTGGCCAACCCGTTCTCCGAGAGGGTGTACATCGAAGCGTTGGTGGTCGGCCGTTCCTGGTCGACCTCGCGCGAGATGCTGCTGCTGGACGAGCCGTTGCGGAAAGGCACCTGGTTGATGATGGTGACGTTGCTGACGCCGGGAAGCGCACGCAATGACGCCAGGTCCTCACGGGTGCGGGCCATGGCATCGGTCTGCTTGCCGATGCCGCTGACGCGGAGCATCACCAGTTCGTTCTCGGCGATGCCGCTGGGCATGCTGATCTTCTCCACGCGCTGGCTGACCAGGAACAGCGCGTTGCAGACGATGGCGCAGGTCAGTGCGACTTCCAGCACGATCAGGGCAGCGGCAGTCTTGTGCCGGCGCAGCGTGCTGAGGATGGGGCGGATGTCCATGGGAGTCCTCGTTCGGGTGCTTACTGCGACTTGAGCTGGATGGCCGGAGTGACCTGCATGGCGCGCCAGGCAGGCAGGAAACCGGCGGCAAGGCTGGCGAACAGGGTCAAGCCCAGCGCGAGCAGCAGCATGTTGCCGTCCAGGTGGGCCAGCTTTGCGTACTCCACCGGTTGCTGGCGCACCGCGAACAGGCCCAGCAGGGCCAGGCCGATGCCCAGCACGCCCCCGACCACGCCGACTGCGCCGGCTTCCACCAGGCACTGCAGGAAGATCTGGCCGCGGCTGGCACCGAGTGCGCGGCGCACGCCGATCTCACCACTGCGGCGCAGGAACTTGGCCAGCAGCAGGCCCACCGTGTTGACCAGGCAGACCCCCAGGAATCCCAGTGCCAGCCACAGCTGCAGGCGCACGTCGCTGGGCACCGCGCCGTTGAAGTCCAGCCATTCCATCACGGTGCGCAGGCGCACGTTCGGCGGGTGCTTGAAGCGGCCGGCCTGGCGCTGCTGGCTCGAATAGTTCTCCAGGTAGCGGCGGTAGTCGGCGGCCTTGGCCGGGTCCATCTCCACCCAGTACTGCAGCCACGCGCACGGCGCATTGAGCGAGTAGCTGTTGCCGTCGGGATTTTCGCCGAAGCAGTTCATGTTGCCGTTGCTGCCCAGTTTCAGGTCGAAGGACGTGGAAATCGGCAGCAGCAGGTCCTCGTTCTTGCCGTAGCTGCCGGTGGTCAGGTCGTAGAAGTGCGGCTCCGGGCTCCACTCCTTCATCACGCCGACGATGCGGTAGCTCTGGCCTTCCATGCGCAGGTCGCGGCCTACGCTGTTGGCGCCCTGGTAAAGCTTGTCGTTGAGCGCCTTGGAGATGACCACCACGCGTGCTCGGCCTTCGTCGTCCTCGCGCGTCCACGGGCGGCCGTACTGCATGGGCACCTCGAACATCGGGAAGAAATCGGCCGAGGTCCAGCGGGTGTCGATGCTGAAGGGCTTGAGGGTGCTGTTGTCCGGTTCGATGGTGCCGCCACCGCCGCTCATCAGCGCCTGGCGCTCGCCCCTGGCTTCGCGCAGCAGGGCTTCCCCGTCGAAGCGGGTCAACTGGGTTTCCGGCTCCTCGCCCGCGACATAGGCGCCGGTCGCGGCATCGAGCTGCACATAGAACAGCCGGTCACTCTTGCCGGGGATCGGGTCGCCGGACAGCACGTGGAACACGGTCAGGGTGGTCATCGAGGCACCGATGCCAAGGGCGATGGCCACCACCATCAGCGCAGTCAGGACCTTGTTGCGGCGGAAACTGCGTACCGCCAATCGGGCGTAGTAGGCGAACATGGGAATGCCCTCACTCGTTGACGGCGACGATATGGCGTGGCGTGGCCAGTACCGGCTCGCGCACAAGGTCGGTGACCTGGCCGTCGACGATATGCACGTTGCGCTGCGCACGCGCGGCCAGTTCCGGGTCGTGGGTGACCATCACGATGGTGGTGCCGGCGGCATTGATCTCCTCCAGCAGTTCCATCACGCCGCGCGCCATCTGCGTGTCCAGGTTGCCGGTCGGTTCGTCGGCCAGCAGCAGGCGCGGGCTGCCGGCCAGGGCGCGTGCGATGGCCGCGCGCTGCTGCTGGCCGCCGGACAGCTCGTTCGGGTAGTGCTTCATGCGCGAACCGAGGCCGACCTGGGTCAGCGCCTTCTCGATGCGCTCTCGGCGCTCGTTGGCGCTCATCTTCCGATAGCGCAGCGGCACGTCGACGTTGTCGAACAGGTTCAGGTCGGGGATCAGGTTGAAGCCCTGGAAGATGAAGCCGATCTTCTGGTTGCGCAGGCGGCTGCGGGCGTCGTCGCCCAGCGTGCTCACATCCTGCCCGTCCAGCATGTAGGTACCGCTGGTGAAGGTTTCCAGCAGGCCGGCAATGTTGAGGAAAGTGGTCTTGCCGGAACCGGACGGGCCGGTGACGGCGACGAACTCGCCTTCCTTGACCTGCAGTTCCAGTGAGCGCAACGCGTGGGTCTCCACCTGTTCGGTACGGAAGACCTTGGCGACCGAACGCATTTCGAGCATGTACATGGGGTGTCCTCTCTCCAGGATTCAGGTATCAGTTGACGGAGACGCGTTCGGCGTCCTTGAACAGGTCGCTGCCGGAGACCACGATGCGGTCGCCCGGCTGCACACCCGACTTGATTTCCACTTCGCCCAGGCTGCTGACGCCCAGTTCCACCGGGCGGCGCACGGCGGTGCGGCCATCCATCACGTAGGCCATGCCGTTGCCCTGTTCGACGAACGGGCCGCGCTCGACCTTCAGCACGTTCTTGCGGGTATCGAGCAGCACGCGCACCGACATCCGCTGGCTCTGGCGCAGGCCTTCCGGCTGCGCGCTGGCAAAGCGCACGCGGGCGTTGACCTCGCCGTTGACCACTTCCGGCGACACCGCGCTGATCTCGCCCGGGAACGGTTGGCCGTTGCCGCCGGTCAGCTGCGCCGGCATGCCGATCGCCAGGTCGCGGGCGAAGCTTTCCGGCACCTTGATCTCGACCTCGAACTTGGACAGATCGACAACGCCCAGCACCGGCGCGTTGGCGGCCAGGTTGGTGGACTGCACGGCCTGCACCTGGCCGACCTGGCCATCGAACGGCGCGCGCAGGGTCAGCGCATCGACCTGGCGCTGCACTTCGGCCACCACCGCTTTCTGGCGGTCGGCCAGCAGGCGCTTGTTGCGGGCATCCAGGTCGGCGCCCTGGCTCTGCAGGCGCGCATCGGTGGTGGCATTGGCCAGGGCGATGTCGGCTTTCTTCAGCGAATCCTTGGCCTTGGCCAGGTCGATCTGCGGTACCGCGCCGCCGTCGTAGCCGCGCTGGTAGCGCTGCAGGTCGCGGTCGGCGGCCTGACGTTCGATGGTGGCCTGGTCGGTTTCCTTGCGTGACTTGGCACGGGCCAGGGTCGCGTCCAGCGCGGCGCGGCTGGCCTCGGCTTCCAGGCCGGCCAGCGTTGCCTGTTCCTGGGCCAGCTTGCTGCGCAGTTCCGGGCTGTCGATGATCGCCAGCTCCTGGCCCTTCTTGACCACGTCACCGGCGACGACCTTCAGGTCCACGGTACCGGCCGAGATCGCGTACAGGATCGGGCTGTTGGCGGCGATCACGCGGCCGTCGGCAGCGATGTCACGGACCAGGTCGCCCCGCTTCACCTCGGCGATGCGCACGCGGCTGCTGTCGAAGGAGCGGCTGGCATTGGACCAGGCATGGACCGCCCAGCCGATGCCGGCGAGCAGCGCGATGGCGCCCAGCGCCGGCCAGCGGTAGCGATGCCAGCTTGCGCGGGTGGTGCCGGCCGGGGCGGAGGAAACGATCTGGTCCTGTGCGGAAGTGTCGCGGATCATCGGGTGCGTGCCTGACGGTGGTAGCCAATACCAAGCACGTAGCGTGCCAACTTTATTTCCTTTCAGGTCAAGGGGTTGGGGTTTTCGGGGAAGTGTCCGGGTGTCCGCGGACACCTTTCCGGACACTTTCATTAAGCGGACAGGAGGGGGAAGCCGGACACGCAGGCTAGAATGCGGCAATCGTCTTCAAGGAAACGCGTGACATGTGTGGAATCGTGGGTGCAATCGCCGATCGCGACGTAGTACCGGTACTGATCGAGGGTCTGAAGCGCCTTGAATACCGTGGCTACGATTCCTCGGGCATCGCGGTGATCGACCAGGCCGAGCGCCCCGAAGTCCGTCGTGTCCGTCGTACCGGTCGAGTGTCGGAAATGGCTACGGCGGCCGAGGCCGAGGGCTTCAATGCGGTGCTGGGCATCGGCCACACCCGCTGGGCCACCCACGGCGGTGTCACCGAGGCCAATGCACATCCGCACATCAGCCACGGTGTGGCCCTGGTGCACAACGGCATCATCGAGAACCACGAAGAGCAGCGCGAGAAGCTGCGCGCGCTGGGCTACACGTTTGAATCGCAGACCGATACCGAAGTCATCGCGCACCTGATCCATCATCATCTGAAGGATGGCGACGATCTGCTGGTGGCACTGCAGCACACGGTGAAGGAACTGACCGGTGCCTATGCGCTGGCCGTGGTCAGCCGCGCCGAGCCGGAGCGCTTCGTCTGCGCGCGCATGGGCTGCCCGCTGCTGGTCGGCCTGGGCGAGGGCGAGAACTTCGTCGCTTCGGATGTCTCGGCGGTGATCTCGGCCACCCGCAAGGTGATCTTCCTGGAAGAGGGCGACACCGCCGAGATCCGCCGCGATGGCGTGCGCGTCTTCGACGAGCACGACCAGCCGGTCGAGCGCGACGTGCATCTGTCCGACGTATCGCTGGCATCGCTGGAGCTGGGCCCGTACCGCCACTTCATGCAGAAGGAAATCCACGAGCAGCCGCGCGCGCTGGGCGACACCATCGAGGCGGCGATCGATGCCGGTGGTTTCCCGGCCGGGCTGTTCGGCAAGAACGCCGAAGCGGTGCTGTCGGGCATCGAAGGCGTGCAGATCATTGCCTGCGGAACCAGCTACTACGCCGGCCTGACCGCGCGCTACTGGATCGAAGCCATCGCCGGCCTGCCGTGCAGCGTGGAGATCGCCAGCGAGTACCGCTATCGCGCTGCCTACGCGAACCCCAAGCATCTGATCGTGACCATCTCGCAGTCCGGCGAAACGCTGGATACGATGGAAGCGCTGAAGTACGCCAAATCGTTGGGCCACCAGCACACGCTGTCGATCTGCAACGTGCCGGAAAGTGCGATCCCGCGCGCCAGCGAACTGGTCTGCTACACCCGCGCCGGCGCCGAGATCGGCGTGGCCTCGACCAAGGCCTTCACCACCCAGCTGGCCGCACTGTTCCAGCTGACCGTGGTGCTGGGCAAGCTGCATGGCCGCATCGACGCGGCGCAGGAAGCGGACTACCTGGAGCAGCTGCGCTTCCTGCCGGGCAGCGTGCAGCACGCCCTGAACATGGAGCCACAGATCGCCGCCTGGGCCGAGCGTTTCGCGCGCAAGAGCAGCGCATTGTTCCTGGGCCGCGGCCTGCATTACCCGATCGCGCTGGAAGGCGCGCTCAAGCTCAAGGAAATCTCCTACATCCACGCCGAGGCCTACCCGGCCGGTGAGCTGAAGCATGGTCCGCTGGCGCTGGTGGACGAGGACATGCCGGTGGTGGTGATCGCGCCGAACGACAGCCTGCTGGAGAAGGTGAAGTCGAACATGCAGGAAGTGCGTGCGCGTGGTGGCGAGCTGTTCGTGTTCGCCGACCAGGACAGCAACTTCAATGAGTCCGAAGGCGTACATGTGATCCGCACGCCGCGCCATGCCGGCGTGCTCAGCCCGATCGTGCACACCATCCCGGTGCAGCTGCTGGCCTACCACACCGCGCTGGCACGCGGCACCGACGTGGACAAGCCGCGCAACCTGGCCAAGAGCGTGACGGTGGAGTAAGGCATTCCCGGAGTTGTGGGATGCTGCATGCGAAAGGGGCCTGCGAGGCCCCTTTCGTTTGTGCCGGACGCAGTGCGAAGTGGGACAGCTGCCGGGCGTTCTGTCCGTCGTCGGCAGCAGGCAATCATTCTTTAATGCGCGAAGCCGCCTGTATTCAGCGGCGGTTTCAGCCGCGGTGCCATTCTCTGGATCGTCAGTTGGTTCCCACGACGAACTGTCCTATCGATGCCGGTAGTGACCGAGGGTCGCAGTCGTAGAATCGATCTGGCCGAGGTTAGGGTTGAGCGATTGAACCCGCCTCGTTCGCGTTGCAGCACATCGTCTGCCGAGTGATTCCAAGCGGCAGACGGGTGCGCCAGACGTGCGCTGAAAGGTCTGTTCCCGGGGAGGGGGCGTATCGGAAGAGCACACTTTTTTGACTTCAGTGACCTGCACCAGGAAACAAGAATGAACGTCCGCGAACTCCTGCAATCCAAGAAAGAAGCTGTCATCACCATCGATGCCGAAGACACGATCGGTGCCGCCGCCCACAAGATGAGCGCGAACAGGATCGCTGCGCTGGTGGTGATGAAGGACGATGCCCCGGTCGGCATCATTTCCGAGAAGGACATCGTGCGCACCCTGGCCGACGACGGCCCGCAGGCCGGCCGCCGGGTGATTTCCAGCCTGCCGTCCACCGGTCTGGAGGGCATTGCGCCGGAAGCCACGCTGAAACAGGCCATGTCGTTGATGACGTACTCGCGGCGCCGTCACCTGATGGTCACCGAAGGCACCCGCCTGGTCGGCATCCTCAGCCTGGGCGATATCGTGAAGAACCTGCTGGGCGAGCTGGAACTGGAAAAGGCCGTGCTGCAGGACATCTACATGGCCGCCCACTGAGGGCCGCAGCGCTGGAAGCAGAGAAGCCGGGCATTGCCCGGCTTCTTCATTCACCGCGCCGGTGATATCAGAAAGTGACCTTCACCGAATCGGCGCTGTAGTTCGCCGGCCCGTGATAGACCACTTCGATGTTGTTGCCATCGGGGTCGAGCACGAAGGCGCCGTAGTAGCCCGGGTGGTAGGGGCGTTCGCCTGGCGCGCCATTGTCGGTACCGCCGGCGGCGATCGCGGCAGTGTGGAAGGCATCAACAGTTGCGCTGTCGCGGGCCTGGAAGGCGAGATGGTGGCGGCCGGTCAACTGGCCGGCGGCGGCACGGCTGCTGGCGCTGGAAATGAACAGCTCGTCGGCCCAGAAGAAGTCTGGCCCTTCGCCGCCCAGTGGGATGCCGATCGTATCGAACACTGCCTGGTAGAAGCGGCGGCTGGCGGCCAGGTCACGCACCACCAGCTGGATGTGGTCGATCAGGCGGCCACGGTGCAGTTCCATCGTTTCCATACGAACCTCACAGAAAAAGGGGACGGAGGGGATTAAGTCGCTTCCAGCACAATAGTGCCAGAAACGGCTTAATCCCCTCCGTCCCCTTTTCGGGGTCAGACGTTGGCGATGATCTCGACCCAGTAGCCGTCCGGGTCCTTGATGAAGGCCAGGTTCTTCATGCGGCCGTCGGTCAGGCGCTTCTGGAAGGTTACCCCGAGGTCCTCGAAGCGCTGGCAGGCCGCCTCGATGTCCGGCACCGACACGCAGATGTGGCCGAAGCCGCGCGGGTCGCTGTTGCCGTCGTGGTAGACCGCGCCGTCCTGGCTCTCGGTGCCGTGGTTGTGGGTCAGTTCCAGCACGCCCGGCAGGCCGGCCATCCACAGGCGGCGCTGGCTGTCATCTTCCGGAACCGCCACGCCAGCTGGGACGTAGGCCAGGAAGTACAGGCTGAACTGGGCTTCGGGAAAGTCGCGCTTGTCGATCAGCTGGTAGCCGAGCACGCGGGTGTAGAAGTCCAGCGAGGCGGTGATGTCCTTCACCCGCAGCATGGTGTGGTTGAACACGAAGCCGGTGGTTTCGGCCGGGGCCTGGGCGGCGACGCCGGGGACATCGCGCAGGGCGGGAATGGTCATGGGGGAGGTCCTTCAGACAGGGCCGTTGCCGGCCGGATGGGGGCATTCTACCGGCCAGCACCTGACGGTACCGCGACGTACAATGGCCGGATCGCACCGTTCCGTCCTGACAACGATTGCCCGCCATGTCGCAGCGTGAATGGGTGGCCGCCGCCATCCGCAAGATTGAAGCCGATTTCAACCGCTCCGCCGATACCCACCTGATCCCGCTGGCGCTGCCCGGGTTCGATGGCATCGATGTGTACCTGAAGGATGAGTCGAGCCATCCCACCGGCAGCCTCAAGCACCGGCTGGCGCGCTCGCTGTTCCTGTATGCGCTGGCCAATGGCTGGCTGCGCGAAGGGCGACCGGTGATCGAGGCGTCCAGCGGCTCGACGGCGGTGTCCGAAGCCTATTTCGCGCGCCTGCTCGGCCTGCCGTTCATTGCAGTGATCCCGGCCACCACCTCGCCTGAAAAGATCGCCGCGATCGAGTTCCAAGGCGGCCGCTGCCATCTTGTCGAACGCGCCTGCGACCTCAACTGTGATTCGGAAAAGCTGGCCCGTGAAACCGGTGGCCACTTCATGGACCAGTTCACCTACGCTGAGCGCGCGACCGACTGGCGTGCCAACAACAACATCGCCGAGTCCATCTTCAAGCAGATGGCCGAAGAGCCCAGCCCGGTTCCGGAATGGATCGTGTGCAGCCCCGGCACCGGCGGTACCGCCGCCACCCTGGGCCGCTATGTCAGCTACCGCCGCCACGACACCCGCATCCTGTGCGCGGACCCGGAAGTGTCGGTGTTCTTCGACGGTTACCGGGCCGCCGTGGCCGGTGAACAGGACTGGCGCGACCTGACCTGCAGTGGTGGTTCGCGCGTGGAAGGCATCGGCCGGCCACGGGTGGAACCGAGCTTCATCCCGACCAGCGTCGATGCGATGGTCAAGGTACCCGACGCACTGAGCCTGGCCGCGATGCGCCATGTCAGCCGCCAGCTCGGCCGCCGTGTCGGTGGCTCGACCGGCACCAACTTCATCGGCGTGCTGCAGGCCGCGCAATGGATGCGCGAGGCGGGCCACCAGGGCAGCATCGTCAGCATCCTGTGCGACAGCGGCGAGCGCTATGCGCAGAGCTATTACGACCCGGCGTGGTACTCGCGCCAGGGCATCGATGTCGATGGCGCCGATGCACAGCTGGCCGCTGCGGTGGCCGGGCAGGGCTTGCCCGAGCTGCCATGGTGCAGCCTGGAAGCGCTGTAGCACGGACGAAGCTCGCGCCGGGCCATGCTGGCGTCCGCGACGGTGTCTCAGTACCCCGCTGCGGTGAAGGCGTCTAGCACCGCGTCGCGAAGCGCATCAGGCAACGCCTCGATGTCCATCGCACGGTCATCCAGGTGCAGGGTGGGATCCAGGATGCTGGCGCGGCCCTGGGCCAATGCCTGCAACCACAGCAGCACGCAGATCACGAACTCGCGCTCATGGCCCAGCTGCAGCTGGCTGGCGCCGCGCTCGACCACTTCGAACGGGTACCACTCCTGGCTTTCATTGAACGTGCCGCCCTGCTGCAGCACCGCCTGCAACTGCTGCAGGTGGCGCGGGGCGTCGTCGCCGGCATCGCACAGCGCGGCGATCCAGGCCAGTTCGGCCGCGCTGGCAGACAGTGCCAGCGACCGCGCCGGTGAGGCGGATGCAACTGCAGCCAGACCTTCCATGTTGGGCCTCGTTCGGTACGTGCCGCTGCGGACTCCCCCGCACCCAGAGCTTCGGGGGGCATGCGTAAGGCCGATGTGAATGCCGTGCCCCCTTGTCAGCGATGCCTGGCAGCGCCATATCTACCGGGCTGCCCGCCTGCCGGGCCCGTACCCTGGAGACCTGCCGTGACCGTTGCCAACCCCCTGCTCGATTTTTCCGGCCTGCCGCGCTTCGAGGCGATCCGCCCCGAGCACGTGGCGCCGGCGCTGGATGTGCTGCTGGCCGAGGCCGCAGCCGCCGTCAGCGCAGCCGAGCAGGTGCAGCCGGTCACCTGGCAGACCTTCGTGACCCCGCTGGACGATGCCACCGAGCGCCTGTGGCGCGCCTGGGGCCTGGTCGGCCACCTGCAGGGCGTGGTCAACACCCCGGAGCTGCGCGAGGCCTACAACAGCAACCTGCCGCGGGTGACCCGCTTCGCCAGTGCGCTGGGGCAGAACCTGGCGCTTTACCGCCAGTACCAGGCGCTGGCCGCCAGCCCGGAGGCGGCGCATTTCGATGAAGCCCAGCGCAAGGTGCTGGACAACACCCTGCGCGACTTCCGCCTGGGCGGCGCCGAGCTGGCGCCCGAGGCGCAGCAGCGTTTTGCTGCGATCAAGGAAGAACTGTCGGCGCTGTCGGCGAAGTTCTCGCAGAACGTGCTCGACGCTACCGATGCCTGGTCGCTGTTCATCGAAGACGAAGCGCGGCTGAAGGGCCTGCCGGAAGACGTGAAGGCCGCCGCGCATGCCGCAGCACAGAAGGACGGCAAGGCCGGCTGGAAACTGACCCTGCAGATGCCGTGCTACCTGCCGGTGCAGACCTGGGGCGAGGACCGCGACCTGCGCGAGATCCTGTACCGCGCCAGCGCCCAGCGTGCGTCCGAATTCGGCGATGACGCACTGGACAACAGCGGCAACATCGACCGCATCCTTGCCCTGCGCGCCGAACTGGCTGCGTTGCTCGGCTTCGATTCGTACGGCCATTACTCGGTGGCGACCAAGATGGCGCAGGACCCGGCCGAAGTGCTCGGTTTCCTGCGTGACCTGGCCGCGCGTGCCAAGCCGTTCGCTGCCAGGGACCGCGCCGAGCTGGAGCAGTTCGCGCGCGAACAGCTCGGCATCGACAGCCTGCAGGCCTGGGACCTGGCCTTCGCCGCCGACCGCCTGAAGCAGGCGCGTTACAGCTATTCCGAGCAGGAGGTGAAGCAGTATTTCACCGAGCCGAAGGTACTGGGTGGCCTGTTCTCAGTGATCGAGCAGCTGTACGGCCTGCGCGTGCAGGAGGACAGCGCGCCGGTGTGGCACGAGGATGTGCGCTTCTTCCGGTTGGTCGATGCGCAGGGCGCGCTGGTTGGCCAGTTCTACCTGGACCTGTACGCCCGCGAGGGCAAGCGCGGCGGGGCGTGGATGGATGATTGCCGCAACCGTCGCGTGCGCACCGACGGCAGCGTGCAGACGCCGCTGGTCTACCTGGTGTGCAACTTCGGCCGCGGTGCCAACGGCAAGCCGGCCACCTTCAGCCACAACGAAGTGACCACGCTGTTCCATGAGATGGGCCACGGCCTGCACCAGCTGCTGACCCGCATCAGCGAACTGGGCGTGGCTGGCATCAACGGCGTGGAATGGGATGCGGTGGAGCTGCCCAGCCAGTTCATGGAGAACTTCTGCTGGGAATGGGACCACCTGCAGGCGATGACCGCGCATGTGGACAGTGGCGAGCCGCTGCCGCGCGCGCTGTACGAGCGCATGCTGGCCGCGCGCAACTTCCACAGCGGCATGGCCACCGTCCGCCAGCTGGAGTTCGGCCTGTTCGACATGCTGCTGCACAGCCAGTTCGAACCAGCGCAGGACAGCGTGCTGGCGCTGCTCGACCGCGTGCGCGCGGAAGTGGCGGTGAACCACCCGCCGGCCTGGAACCGCTTCCCGCACCAGTTCAGCCACATCTTTGCGGGCGGTTACGCCGCGGGTTACTACAGCTACAAGTGGGCCGAGGTACTCAGCGCCGACGCCTATGCCGCCTTCGAGGAAGCGCCGCAGGCACTGGCTGAAACCGGCGCACGCTTCCGTGATGAGATCCTGTCGCGCGGTGGCAGCCGCCCGGCGGCGGACAACTTCAAGGCCTTCCGCGGCCGTGCTCCGCAGATCGATGCGCTGCTGCGCCACTCGGGCATGGCGTAATCCATGGTGGTGGGTGCCAACCTTGGTTGGCACTTCACCGCCATCCACGCATGGCGTGGATCTACCGGAATGCCGGCCAGCGGCCGGCACTACCGGTGGTGGGTCATTCGGCGTAGATCATCTTCCGGGTCATGCCGCCGTCGACGATGAAATCCTGGCCGGTGCTGAAACCGGACAGTGATGACAGCAGGTACACGGCCAACGCACCGATGTCCTCCGGCTGGCCGACGCGGCCGACCGGGTGTTGCGCATGGTCGGTGGCCGAATACTCCGGTGCGTGTCGGCGTGAGGGTGCCTGCCACTCGCAGGTGCCGATCCAGCCGGGACTGATGCTGTTCACCCGCACCGCCGGGCCGCTGCTGATCGCCAGCGCATGGGTGAACGCCACCAGTCCGCCCTTGGCTGCGGCATAGGCTTCGCTGTGTGCTTCGGATTGCCAGGCGCGGGTCGAGGCGATGTTGATGATCGCACCGGCGGCGCTGGCGGTCAGCGCCGGCAACGCATGCTTGCTGCACAGGAACGCGCCGTGCAGCGAAGACAGCCGGCGCTGCCACTCGTCCCAGTCCATGTCCTGCAGCAGCGTGCCGTGCGGGCTGGCAATCCCTGCGTTGTTGACCAGCCCGTCGATGCGGCCGAAACGCTGCAGGGCCACGGCGATGAGGGCGCGCACGCTGGCTTCGTCGGTGATGTCCAGGCGCTGGAACACGGCATCCTCACCACGCTGCCATTCCGCCAGGCACGCCTCGCCGGCCTCCACGTCGAGGTCGCCGATCAGCACGCGGCCACCGGCGCCGAGCACGGCCTGCGCGATGCCACGGCCGATGCCGTTGGCGCCGCCGGTGACCAGCACCACCTTGCCCGACAGCGGCGCGGCCGGCCAAGCGGCAATCGGCGGCACCGTGCTCACGACAGGTCTTCGCCACGCAGGCGGCGATGCCAGCCGTCCACGCCGATGCGGTCCAGGGTCTGGATGTTGCGCTCGACGATCACGTGCGGATCCGGATAGACGTCCACCGCGCGCGCCACGCTGTCTTCGCGCAGCAGGTGCAGGGTGGGGAAGGGCGCGCGATTGGTGTAGTTGCTGGCGTCGTCCGCGGCCACGCCGTCGAACTGGTAGTCGGGGTGGAAGCTGGCCACCTGCAGGATGCCCTGCAGGTCCAGCGCCTCGATCGCCGCGTCTGCGTTGTCGAGGAAGTCATTGTAGTCGAGGAAGTCGGTCAGCACCTGCGGATGCACGATCAGCGTGGTATCGATCTGCTCGGCCGGCGTATCGCGCAGCAGGACCAGTTCCTCGGCCAGCTGCTCAACCAGGGCTTCCGTCGTGGTCGCATCGCTGAGCACGATGCGGACCTGGTCCTTCACGTAGACCGCCTTGGCGAACGGGCACAGGTTCAGGCCGATGACGATGCGTTCCAGCCACAGGCGGGTGGCGGCGATCGGGTCCTCGGTGGGCAGTTGGGCGTCGGTCATGGCGGGCACGTCGGCTGGCGGGGCGGACATTGTAGGCGCGTCGCTTGCAACGCGCCGTCTTACCGCAGGTGCCGGCGCCGGGCCATGCCCGGCGGCCAGATCAATCGCGGAAATTGTTGAACTGCAGCGGCAGCTCGAACTTGCCGGCCTTGAGCACGGCGATGGCGTCCTGCAGGTCATCACGCTTCTTGCCCTGCACGCGCAGCTTGTCGCCATTGATCTGGCTTTCAACCTTCAGCTTGGCCTCCTTCAGCGCAGCGGCGATCTTCTTGGCGATCTTCTGCTCGATGCCCTGCTTGACGGTGATCTTCTGCCGGGCCTGGGCCAGGTTGGTCTCGATGTCGCCGAATTCGAGGCTGAGCACATCGATGCCGCGCGCGGCCAGGCGTGCACGCAGGATGTCGTTCATCTGCTTGAGCTGGAACTCGGTCGGCGCGAACTGGTTGATCACATCGCCATCGCGTTCGAACTTGGCATCCACGCCCTTGAAATCGAAGCGGGTGGCCAGTTCGCGGTTGGCCTGGTCGATGGCGTTGGTCAGTTCGTGGGTGTCGACTTCAGACACGACGTCGAAGGAAGGCATGGGCGATGCTCCGCAGGATTCAGTGGCCGCCATTCTATCGCGAGGGCCCCATGCCCGCCCTTTGTAGAACCGAGCCATGCTCGACTGCTCTTCACAAGGCAGTCGAGCATGGCTCGACTCTACAATCCCGTGCGGTCGGCGATAATGGGCCATGAACGTGCAACGCTCCCCCTCGCGCGCAGTGGCCTGGATGGTCGCTGCGGTCGCCTGCTTCTCGCTGATGGATGCTGGCATGAAGCAGCTGTCGGCCAGCTACCCCACCCTGGAAGTAACCTTCCTGCGCGGCGCGGCCTCGTTGCCGTTCGTGCTGGTCTGGGTGCTGGCCAGCGCCGGGCCGCGTTCACTGGTGCCGCGCCGCTGGGGGCTGCACCTGCTGCGTGGTGCGCTGGGCATGGCGATGATCGGCTGCTTCGTGTTCGCCCTGCGCGACCTGCCGCTGTCCACTGCCTACACCATCTATTTCGTTGCCCCGCTGCTGATCGCCGCATTGTCGGTGCCGCTGCTGGGCGAGCGGGTCGGGCCACGGCGCTGGGTCGCCATCGGGATTGGCCTGGTCGGTGTGCTGGTGGTGCTGCGGCCGGGCGTCGATGGCTTCATCTCGGTGCCGGGGCTGATGGTGCTGGCCGCGGCCACTGCCTATGCCGTAGCCGCGATCACGGTCAGCCTGTTGACCCGCACAGATACTTCGCAGTCGATGGTGGTCTGGTTCCTGGTGATCATGGCCATCGGTGCCGGGCTGCTGGCCCTTCCCGGCTGGGTGCCACTGCAGCTGGCACATGCGCCGCTGATCGGTGGCATGGGCCTGGCCGGGGCGCTGGGCCAGATCGCCCTGACCAGGGCCTTCCAGCTGGGCGAGGCCTCGATGATCGCGCCGTTGGAGTACAGCGGGCTGGTCTGGGTGATCGGTTGGGACCTGGCCTTCTGGGGCCAGCTGCCCGATGGCTATACCTGGGTGGGCGCGGCAATCATCGTGGCTTCGGGGCTTTACCTGCTGCACCGCGAGCGGGTGAACAGGCAGGAGCCGCCGAAGCCGCTGGATCATCCCTGAACCGGTTTGGCCGGGAAGCGGGGTCAGAGCCCCTGCGGGGATCCGACCCCGGAACCCGCGCCGGAGCAGGTACGTTAGAACCAAAAGGAATAACATTCTGGCCCATGGCGCGGGCGCGCGACCGCCTGCGCTGGTAGGCTGCACGCCCCCTTCCGTCACCCAGCCGGTGAGCCACGCCCGTGATCGAGTTCCAGCGCCTGCACAAATCCTATGCCGTTGCCGGCCGCGAGATCAGCGCGCTGCAACCGTTGGACCTGACCATCGAGGCCGGTGAGGTTTTCGGCATCATCGGCCATTCCGGCGCCGGCAAGTCGACCCTGATCCGCATGATCAACCGCCTGGAAGAACCCAGCGGTGGCCGGCTGCTGATTGGTGGTGAGGATGTCACCGCGCTGGACGCCGACGGCCTGCGCGCGCTGCGCCGGCGCATCGGCATGATCTTCCAGCATTTCAATCTGCTGTCGTCGCGCACGGTGGCGGGCAATGTCGCCTTTCCGCTGGAACTGGCCGGCACGCCGAAGGCGGAAATCGACGCGCGTGTGGCCGAGCTGCTGCAGACCGTGGGCCTGGAAGCGCATGCGCAGAAGTATCCGGCGCAGCTGTCCGGTGGCCAGAAGCAGCGCGTCGGCATCGCCCGCGCGCTGGCGACCCGTCCGCAGATCCTGCTGTGCGACGAGGCCACCAGTGCGCTCGACCCGCAGACCACTGCTTCGGTGCTGTCACTGCTGTCGAAGATCAATCGCGAGCTCGGCCTGACCGTCGTGCTGATCACCCACGAGATGGACGTGATCCGCCGTGTCTGCGACCGCGTTGCGGTGCTCGATGCCGGCCAGATGGTCGAAACCGGTCCGGTCACCCGGGTGTTCCTGCACCCGCAGCATCCGACCACGCGCCGGTTCGTCAGCGAGTCGGAGCATGTGGACGAGGGCGCGCTGCACCGTGATTTCGATGCCGTTGGCGGCCGTATCGTGCGCCTGACCTTCCTCGGTGGCGACACCTACGAACCCCTGCTCGGCAGCGTCGCGCGGCAGACCGGGGTCGACTACAACATCCTGTCCGGCCGTATCGACCGGATCAAGGACACCCCGTATGGCCAGCTGGTGGTCGCCCTGGTGGGCGGCGACCAGTCCGCCGCGCAGGCTGCCTTCGTGGCCGCCGGCGTGCACGTCGAGGAGCTGCGTCGATGATCATTGCTGCTGCTGGCGGCTTCTTCCGTCACCTGGATGCGGGCAAGTGGGCCGACATCGGCCAGGCCACCCTCGACACGCTGCTGATGCTGCTCGGTTCGCTGCCGCTGACGCTGGCCATCGGCCTGCCGCTGGGCGTGCTGCTGTACCTGTTCGGCGCGCCACAGATGAAGCGGAGGCCGTTCGCCTATGGCGCGCTGGCACTGGTGGTGAACCTGCTGCGCTCGGTGCCTTTCATCATCCTGATGATCGTGCTGATTCCGGTCACGTTGTTCCTGATGGGAACCTCGCTGGGCGTGCGCGGCGCGATCGTGCCGCTGGTGATCGGCGCAGCGCCGTTCTATGCGCGCCTGGTCGAGACCGCGCTGCGCGAAGTGGATCGAGGCGTCATCGAGGCGACCCAGGCGATGGGCGCCACCACCTGGCAGCTGGTGACCCGCGTGCTGCTGCCGGAAGCGCGCCCCGGCCTGATCGCCGGTGCCACCGTCACCACCGTGGCCCTGATCGGCTTCACTGCGATGGGCGGTGCGATCGGTTCCGGCGGCCTCGGCGACCTGGCGTTCCGCGATGGCTACCAGCGTTCGCACACCGACGTGGCCCTGGTCACCGTGGTCCTGCTGCTGGTCCTGGTGCAGCTGCTGCAGATGCTCGGCGACCGCCTGGTCGCGCATTACAGCCGCAAGTAACCGCTACGCCTGCCGGTAGCCGGCCAGCGGCCGGCTCTACCCCATTGCCTGGAAACGGTAGTGCCGGCCGCTGGCCGGCAATTCCACGTGCGGTCAACGCGCGTTCGGTACTTCGTAGCCCAGCTTGCCGACCTGCTCCGGGTGCTGCGGCACGCGCTTGAGCTTGTCGGTGTTCACCCCGTACTCGTCACGCAGGCGCTCGGCCAGCTCCTTGTACAGGGCTTTGTCCATGTCCGGCGTGCGCGAGAAGATCCACGCCATCTCACGGCCCGGATAACCGATCAGCGCCCACGAGTAATCCGGGGCGACGTCCAGCACCCGGGAGTGGGTCGGCACCACGCGGTAGAACCAGGTGCGCCAGCCGTGGTTGCCGCTGTCCGGGTCGACGCTGGCGCGTGCGCGGATCTCCTGCAGGGGTTCGCCGAAGCCGTCGCGGTAGCGGTAGGTGATGCCGACCTTGTGCTCGTCGCGCAACTCGTACTCGTTGACGCTGGCGACGTGCCCGCGTTCGATGAAGTTCGGCACGCGGCCGATCACGTACCAGGTGCCCATGAAGCGCTTGAGGTCGATCGGGGCATCCGGATCGGCGCGCGGGGCGCTGGCACGGGGTGATGGCGGCTCACCGACCGCCATGGCGGGGCCCGCCAGGGACAGGGCCAGCAACACGGCGCAGAGCGGGCGGATCGAAGTCATGCGGGAGCGGGCTCAGGAGGGCTTTGCCTGAGCATGGTCGACTGAGCGTGCGCGATCCGTCAATGGTGTCGCAATCTGTGAGAAGGGGCTTGCCCAAGCTGTGTTGCATTGTCTACCGGAGAAGGCTCATGAACACACGTTCCGTCCGTCACCCTGCAACTGAACGCATCATCGAACGCGCCGACCCGCGTCTGCTGCGTGGCGTGCGGCAACTGGCGCTGGCCGGACTGGCGCTGGTACTGGTCTGGCCAGCGGCACGTGGCAGCAGCGCGTGGTTGGGCTGGCTGCCGATGTGGCTGATCGGCATGCCGCTCGCGGCGTGGTGGGCGCTGTTGCGCTTCCCGCTGCCGCGCCTGTCGCGGCTGCCGAAGGTGCGGCGTACCGGTGGACAGGCGCGTCGCCGGCGCGGCCCGGCGGCCACGGCCTGACCTTCGACACGGGGGAGGCCGCGGCATTCCGTGCTAGCGTTCCACGGCTTATGACTGCCTGGAGCTGCAATGTCACGACTCGCTTCCGCCTGCCTGTTGGCCGGCATGATGACCGCTGCCTCGGTGGGGACCGCCGTGGCCGCTGAAGATACCGACCGCTACGCCTGGCTGGAGGACGTTACCGGCGACAAGCCGCTGTCCTGGGTCAAGGAACAGAATGCCAAGTCCGAGGCGCGCCTGGCGCAGACCCCGGCCTTCAAGCAGATGGAGACCCGCATCCGCGAGGTGCTCGATTCCGATGCCAAGATTCCGGGCGTGCAGAAGATCGGCGACTACTACTACAACTTCTGGAAGGACCAGCAGCACGAGCGCGGCCTGTGGCGGCGCACCACCCTGGCCGAGTACCGCAAGGCGTCGCCGCAGTGGGAGACCGTGCTCGACCTGGATGCGCTGAACAAGGCCGAGGGTGAGAACTGGGTCTGGCACGGCGCCGATTGCCTGCGCCCGGATTACAGCCGTTGCCTGATCGCGCTGTCGCGCGGCGGCGCCGACGCCGACGTCACCCGCGAGTTCGACCTGGCCAACAAGACCTGGATCAAGGACGGCTTCTTCCGTCCGGAGTCGAAGGGGGGCCTCAACTGGGTCGACCGCGACACCGTGTTCGTCTACACCGACTTCGGTGCCGGCACGATGACCACGTCCGGCTATCCGCGCGTGGCCAAGCTGTGGAAGCGCGGCACGCCGATGGCCTCGGCCACCGTGGTGTACGAAGGCAAGCCGGAAGACATGTACATCGCGGCGATGCACGATGACACCCCGGGCTTCGAGCGCAACCTGGTCAGCCGTACGCTGGCGTTCTACAACAACGAACTCTACCTGCGTGGCGACGACGGCACGCTGACCAAGATCGACGCGCCGAATTCGGCCGAGAAGGGCCTGCACAAGCAGTGGCTGACCCTGGAGCTGCGCGACCCGTGGACCGTGGGCGGCAAGACCTATGCGTCCGGTTCGCTGCTGGCGATCCAGCTGGACGACTTCCTTGCCGGCAAGCGCGACTTCGAGGTGCTGTTCACCCCGACCGCGACCACCTCGCTGGCCAGCGCCACCTGGACCAAAAGCCACCTGGTGCTGAACGTGCTGGACGACGTCAAGAACCGCCTGTCGGTGCTGACCCCGGGCGCCAATGGCTGGCAGACCAGCCGCTTCGTCGGCGCCCCGGCCTTCGGCACGCTGGGCGTGGCTGCAGTGGACAGCAATGACAGCGACGCGGTGTGGCTGACCGCCACCGATTACCTGACCCCGACCACGCTGGCCCTGGCCGAGATCGGCCAGGCCCCGGAAACGCTGAAGACCATGCCGGCCTTCTTCGACGCCAAGGGCAAGGTGATCGAGCAGCACTTCGCCACCAGCAAGGACGGCACCCGCGTGCCGTACTTCGTGGTGCACGACAGGGCGATGAAGCTCGATGGCTCCAATCCGACGTTGCTGTACGGCTACGGTGGCTTCGAGATCTCGCTGACCCCGAGCTATTCCGGTGGCATGGGCCGCGCCTGGCTGGAGAAGGGCGGCGTGTACGTGGTGGCCAACATCCGTGGCGGCGGCGAGTACGGCCCGCGCTGGCACCAGGCGGCGCTGAAGCAGAACCGCCATAAGGCCTACGAAGACATGGCCGCGGTGGCGCGGGACCTGGTCAAGCGCAAGATCACCAGCGCCAAGCACCTGGGCGTGCAGGGCGGCAGCAACGGTGGCCTGCTGACCGGCAACATGCTGACCCAGTACCCGGAGCTGTTCGGTGCGGTGGTGGTGCAGGTGCCGTTGCTGGACATGAAGCGCTACAGCCACCTGTTGGCGGGTGCCTCATGGATGGCCGAGTATGGCAACCCGGATACCAGTGACTGGGAGTTCATCAAGACCTTCTCGCCGTACCACCTGTTCAACGCGAAGAAGAACTACCCGCCGGTGCTGTTCACGACCTCGACCCGCGACGACCGCGTGCACCCGGGGCATGCCCGCAAGATGGCGGCGAAGATGATCGACGCCGGCAAGGACGTGACCTACTACGAGAACATTGAAGGAGGGCACGGCGGCGCCGCCAACAACGCGCAGGCCGCGCACATGTCGGCGCTGGCGTACAGCTTCCTGTGGGAGCGGTTGGGCGGCAAGTAAGCAGAACGGAAAACGCCGCCCCAGGGCGGCGTTTTTCTTTGCCCGGTGGTGCCGGCCGCTGGCCGGCAAACCTGCAATGCGTGGATGATGCCGTCGCCGGCCAGCGGCCGGCACTACCGTCAACGTGATCCCTGCCAACGCTTCAATCCGCGCGCAATCCGCGCCACCGCCTCCTGCAATCGCGGTACCTCCTGGGTATAGGCCAGGCGCACGTGCTGGTTGGCACGATGGAAGCCGAAATCCAGGCCCGGGGTGAACGCCACGTGCTCGGTTTCCAGGAAATGCGCGCAGAATGCCTGCGCGTCGTCGGTGAATGCACTGACGTCGGCGTACAGGTAGAACGCGCCCTGTGGCTCGACTTCGATACGGAAGCCCAGCTCACGCAGTGCCGGCAGCAGGAAGTCGCGACGCTGGCGGAACGCGTCGCGGCGCTGCTCGAAGATCGCCATGGATTCCTCGCTGAAGCAGGCGAGCGCGGCGTGCTGGGCGATGCTCGAGGCGCTGATGTACAGGTTCTGCGCCAGCTTCTCCAGATCCGGTACTGCGGACGGCGGCGCCACCAGCCAGCCCAGCCGCCACCCGGTCATGCCGAAGTACTTGGAAAAACTGTTCAGTACGAATGCGTTGTCGTCCACCTGCAGCACGCTGGGCGCGTCCAGGCCGTAGGTCAGGCCGTGATAGATCTCGTCCACCACCAGGTGGCCGCCCCGCGCGTGCAGGGTCTGCGACAGTGCAGCCAGTTCGTCGGCGGAGAGCACGGTGCCGGTCGGGTTGGCCGGCGAGGCAACCAGCGCGCCGACGCTGTCGGCATTCCAATGCTGTTCCACCAGGGACGGCGTGAGCTGGTACGCAGTGTCCGGGCCGACCGGCACCAGCTGTGCGCCGCCTTCGACGAGGCGCAGGAAGTGGCGGTTGCAGGGGTAGCCGGGGTCGGCCAGCAGCCAGTGGCGGCCGGGATCGACCAGCAGGCTGCTGGCCAGCAGCAGCGCACCGGACCCACCCGGGGTGACCAGAATGCGTTCAGGATCGATGTCCAGACCGTAGTGGCTGCGATAGAAACCGCTGATCGCCTGGCGCAGGGGCGGCAGGCCACGTGCGGCGGTGTAGCGGGTATGGCCGGCGGCCAGTGCGGCCTGGCCGGCCCGCACGACCGGTTCGGCGGTAGTGAAGTCCGGTTCGCCGATTTCCAGGTGGATCACATCGTGGCCGGCCTGTTCCAGCGCCTGCGCGCGGGCCAGCAGGGACATCACATGGAACGGGGCGATTTCATGGCTGCGCCGGCTGTAGCCCGGCGTGTGGGGCAGGGTACTCATGGATCCATGGTACGCCGGTCGGCATGGCCCATGACGATCCGCAGGGTTGCCGCTTGGCTGCGATTGGGGTCAGATCCCTTTTCGGGAAAAGGGATCTGACCCCGCCGAAGACCATTGCATTGATGCGCCAGGAACCCTACTTCATGAAGTCCACCCTCTGCCTGTTGCTCGCCAGCCTGATGACCACGACTGCTACCGCCGCCACTCCGCCCGTTCCGCCGGACGCCGCCAGGCATCCGCACGTGGTCAAGGCGCCATTCGGCGCGACCCGCAACGATGACTATTACTGGCTGCGCGATGACAAGCGCGCGGACAAGGACATGCTGGCCTACCTGCAGGCCGAGAATGCCTACGCCGACCAACTGCTGGCACCGCTGAAGCCACTGGAAGACACCCTGTACAAGGAGATTGTCGGGCGCATCAAGCAGGACGATTCCAGCGTGCCGGCGCGCGAGCGCGGCTACTGGTACTACAGCCGTTTCGAGACCGGCCAGGACTACCCCATCCACGCGCGCCGCAAGGGCAGCATGGAGGCCGCCGAGGAAATCCTGCTGGACGTCAATACGATGGCTGCCGGCAAGGGCTACTTCAGCGTCGGCTCGATGGAGGTCAGCCAGGACAACCAGTTGCTGGCCTGGGCCGATGATGATGTCGGCCGCCGCCAGTACACGATCCGCTTCAAGGATCTGGCCACCGGCAAGGTGCTGCCCGATGTGATCACCGGCAGCTCCGGCGACCTGGTCTGGGCCGACGACAACCGCACCGTGCTGTATGTCGAGAACGATCCGGAAACGCTGCTCACCGTGCGCGTGAAGAAGCACGTGCTGGGCACTCCAGCCAGCGCCGACACCGTCGTCTACGAAGAGAAGGACGACAGCTTCTACATGGGCATCGGCCGCACCCGCGACGATCGCTTCATCACCATCGGCGTGCACAGCACTGTGTCCTCGGAAGAGCGCTACGCACCGGCCAGCGATCCGACCACCTTCACCGTGCTGGCCCCGCGCCAGCGTGACGTCGAGTACGACGCCGACCACTACGACGGCCGCTGGGTGATCCGCACCAACGACGGTGCGAAGAACTTCAAGCTGGTCACCGCACCGACCGATGCCACCTCGCGTGCGCAGTGGAAGGACTGGATCGCGCATGACGATGCGGTGTTCATCGAAGGCTTCGAGCTGTTCGACAGCTACACCGCCATCGCCGAACGTTCCGAGGGCCTGGAGCGCATCCGCCTGCTGTTCAAGGATGGCCGCAGCGACTACGTGAAGGCTGATGAGCCGGCGTACTCGATGGGCCTGGGCGACAACACCGAGGCCGATACGCCGTGGCTGCGCTACGTCTACACCTCGATGACAACCCCGACCACCGTGTTCGAGCTGAACACCGCCACCGGTGAGCGTCGCCAGCTGAAGGTGCAGCCGGTGATCGGCTATGACGCCTCGAAGTACGAAACCGACCGCGTCTGGATCACCGCGCGCGATGGGGTGAAGGTGCCGGTGTCGCTGGTCTACCGCAAGGGCTACCAGAAGGATGGCAAGGGCGCGCTGTTCCAGTACGCCTATGGCAGCTATGGCATGTCGATGGATCCGTACTTCAACCAGACCGCGGTGAGCCTGCTCGACCGCGGCGTGGTGTATGCCATTGCCCATATCCGTGGCGGCCAGGAAATGGGTCGCGACTGGTACGAGAACGGCAAGCTGCTGCACAAGCAGAACACCTTCAACGACTTCATCGACGTCACCCGCGGCCTGGTCGCACAGGGCTGGGCGGCGAAGGATCGTGTCGCCGCGTCCGGCGGCAGCGCCGGTGGCCTGCTGATGGGCGCGGTGGCCAACCAGGCCCCGCAGGATTACCGGGTGATGGTGGCGCAGGTCCCGTTCGTCGACGTGGTCACCACCATGCTCGACCCGACCATTCCGCTGACGACCAACGAATACGATGAGTGGGGCAACCCGGAGCAGAAGCCGTATTACGACTACATGCTGTCCTACTCGCCCTACGACAACGTGAAGCAGCAGGCGTACCCGGCGCTGTTCGTGGGCACCGGCCTGTGGGATTCGCAGGTGCAGTACTGGGAGCCGGCCAAGTGGGTGGCCAAGCTGCGTGATCACAACACCGGCCCCTACCCGATCCTGTTCCGCACCAACATGGAAGCCGGCCACGGCGGCAAGTCGGGGCGCTTCCAGCGCTACCGCGAGCTGTCCGAGTCGTACGCGTTCGTGCTGCAGCAGCTGGGCATCGCCCAGCCGTAACGGCGAAGGGGTGCCGGGCGTTGCCGGGCACCCCGAACCGTTATCCTTGCGGCCATGAGCCTGCCCGAGCCCCCCGCATCCCGCAATACCGCCACGCCACCGCGCGTGGTGCGTTTCCGCTGGGCGTGGTGGCTGCTGGCCTACGTCAGCCTGGGCACCGGCATCGTCGGCATCTTCGTGCCGGGCCTCCCGACCACCGTATTCATCCTGATCTCGGCGTGGGCTGCATCACGTGGGTCCGAACGTCTGCACACCTGGCTGCTGCAGCACCCGCGCTTCGGCCCGGCCATCGCCAACTGGCAGGCACATGGTGCGGTCAGCCGCTACGGCAAGTGGATGGCCACGATCACCATGGCGGTGTGCGCCTGCATCATGCTGTGGTGCGTGCCGGTCGCCTGGGTGAAGTGGTTCTCGATCGGCAGCATGACCGTGGTGGCGATCTGGCTGTGGACGCGGCCGTTGCCACCGCCCGCGGATTGAGCGCCTGCGGTAGTGCCGGCCGCTGGCCGGCAACCCGATCCCCTGCACGAACCGCTCAGCCGCCAATGGCTATACTCGGGGCATGAAGATCCCCCATCGAAACGCCATCCTGATTCCGCTGGCAGCGGCCTCGCTGCTGCTCCTCGCCGCCTGCGGCAACAAGGGCCCGCTGGTACTGCCGCAGAAGCCGGTGCCGGTGGAAGAAACCGTCGAACCGGCCGCCGAGCCCGCCACCGAGGCGACCCCGGCCGAGGGCCAGGGCGCCGTTGCTCCGGCCACGACCGTCGACCCGGCTGCAACGACCCCCCAGCCGGCACCCGCGCCAGCGAAGAAGGCGGGCAGCGGGAATGAGTAAGGCCGGTTCCAGGGCCTTGCGCTTCAGCAAGATGCATGGCGCGGGCAATGATTTCGTAGTGATCGACCTGCGTGACGGTACTGCGCCGCCCACGCCTGAACTGGCCGCGCGCCTGGCCGACCGCCACACCGGCGTCGGCTGCGATCAGATCCTGACCATCGAGGCGCCGCGTGCGGAAGGCTCGGTGGCCTCGTACCGCATCTGGAACGCCGACGGTTCCAATTCCGAGCAGTGCGGCAATGGCGCGCGCTGCATCGCGGCCTGGCTGGTGCGCGAGGGCAGTGCGCAGGGCGATGCGTTCGTCATCGACAGCCCGCTGGCCAGCCATGAAGTGAAGGTGCTCGGTGATGGGCAATTCGCGGTAACCATGGGCGTGCCCGCGTTCGAGCCGGCCAACGTGCCGCTGATGGGCTTCGCCCATCCGCGCGAGGAATACCTGCTGCCGCTGCAGGGGGAGAGCGTCCGCTTTGCTGCGGTGTCGATGGGCAACCCGCATGCGGTGATCGAAGTGGGCCTGATCGATGCCGCTCCGGTTGAACGCGTCGGTGCGCTGCTGCAGCAGCACGCGTCGTTCCCGCGCTCGGTGAACGTGGGCTTCGCCCAGGTGATGGGCCCGGCGCACGCCCGCCTGCGCGTGTTCGAGCGCGGTGTCGGCGAGACCCTGGCCTGCGGCAGTGGTGCCTGCGCCGCCGCCGTGACCCTGATGCAGCGCGGCCGCCTGCAGCGCGATGCGCGCATCAGCCTGCCCGGAGGTGACCTGCGCATCCAGTGGCCGGGCGATGGCCAGCCGGTGGTGATGGCGGGCCCGACCGCATTCGTCTTCGAAGGGGAGTGGATGGCATGACCGAAACCGTCGACAAGCTCGGGGCCCATGAAGTCGCTGCCTGGTTGCGGCGACATCCCGGCTTCCTCAAGCAGTTCCCGGACCTGGCCCTGACCCTGGTGGTGCCGCGCGATGACGGCCCGACCGCATCACTGGCCAGCTACCAGCTGGAAGTGCTGCGCGAGAAGAACCGCGAGCTGGCACGACGGTTGGCCGACCTGGGCGCCACCGCCCAGGTCAATGAACGCCTGGCAGTGCGCACGCACCAGCTGACCCTGGCACTGATGAAGCAGGACAACGCGGCCGATACCCTGCGCGCGATGGCCGCATCGCTGCAGGAAGACTTCGCCGGCGACCTGGTGCGGCTGGTGGTGCATGCGCCGGTGGCCGGGCTGGAACAGGCCGACTGGCTGCAGGTGATTGCTGCCGATGATCCGCAACTGGGCCCGTTCCGCGATTGCCTGAACGACGGCGAGCCGATCTGCGGCCGCCTGCAGCCGGAAAAGAATGCCGTCCTGTACGGCGTGCGCAGCGAGGAAGTGCAGACCACCGCGCTGCTGCCGTTGCCGGGCGTCGGCCTGATCGCAGTCGGCAGCCACGACCCGAACCGCTTCTACCCGGGCATGGGCACGCTGTTCCTGCGCATGATGGGCGACGCCCTGGCCACTGGCCTGAAGCGCTTCCACGACTGAGCAGGACCGGACGACGATGAGCGCGGTACAGGCCTTCCTGCAGCACCTGCAGGTGGAGCGGCGGATGTCGGCGCATACGCTTGACGCCTACCGCCGCGACCTGGACGCGCTAGCGGTCTGGGCCGAACCGCGTGGCGTAGCGGTGGAGGCGCTCGATGCCGATGCGTTGCGCCAGTTCGTCGCCGACGAGCATCGCCGCGGCCTGTCGGCCAAGAGCCTGCAACGCCGCCTGTCGGCCTGCCGCAGCTTCTATGCCTGGCTGCTCAAGCACGGGCGCATCGAGGTCAGTCCGGCAGCGACGCTGAAGGCACCGCGCGCGCCGCGCCGGTTGCCGCAGGTCCTTGACGCCGATGAGGCGGTGCAGCTGGTCGAACTGGAGCCGGAAGGTGAGCTCGGCCGCCGTGACCGCGCGCTGCTGGAACTGTTCTATTCCTCCGGCCTGCGCCTGAGCGAAGTCTGCGCGCTGACCTGGCGCGACCTGGATTTCGACAGCGGGCTGGTCAACGTGCTGGGCAAGGGCAACCGCCAGCGCCGGGTGCCGTTCGGGCGGCCGGCACGCGAAGCGCTGCAGGCGTGGCGCGCGGAAAGTGGCGGTGGTCCGGCATCGCCGGTGTTCCCCGGTCGCAACGGGCCAATCAGCCAGCGTGCGGTGCAGATCCGCATCCGCCAGCTGGCGCAGCGCCAGGGCCTGTTCAAGCAGGTGCACCCGCACATGCTGCGGCATAGTTTCGCCAGCCACATCCTGGAATCGTCCGGCGACCTGCGTGGTGTGCAGGAGCTGCTGGGCCATGCCGACATCGCCACCACGCAGATCTATACCCACCTCGATTTCCAGCACCTGGCCAAGGTCTACGACGCCGCGCATCCGCGCGCCAAGCGGCGACGCAGCAACGAGGGCAGCGGAGAAAGCTGAACGTTGCCCCTGCGTCAGCCGGTCGCGGGTGGCTTGAAGGGCGCAGCGCAGTCCCCACCTCTGGTTCTGTCACCCCGGAGGCATCATGGACCCCAGTCAGAACCCCAACGTTTTCCACGCCACCACCATCGTCTGCGTCCGTCGCGGCGAGCACGTGGCCATTGCCGGCGACGGCCAGGTCACGCTGGGCCACACCGTGATGAAGGGCAACGCGCGCAAGGTGCGCCGCCTTGGCCGCGACGGCCAGGTGCTGGCCGGTTTCGCCGGTGCCGCCGCCGATGCCTTCACCCTGTTCGAGCTGTTCGAAGCCAAGCTGGAAAAGCACGGCCAGCTGCAGCGCGCCGCGGTCGAGCTGGCCAAGGATTGGCGCACCGAGCGCCGCCTGGGCAAGCTCGAAGCCCTGCTGGCAGTGGCTGACAAGGAAACCTCGCTGATCATCAGCGGCACCGGCGATGTGATCGAACCGGAGGACGGCATCATCGCCATCGGCTCCGGTGGTTCCTATGCACTGTCGGCCGCGCGCGCGTTGATGGCGCACACCGAACTGGATGCACGCACCATCGCCAGCGAGGCGATCGGCATCGCCGGCGACATCTGCATCTACACCAACCGCAACGTGGTGGTCGAGGAGTTGTGACCGCTCTTCTGTAGTGCCGAGCCATGCTCGGCAGGGCTGCCCGTCAGCCGAGCATGGCTCGGCTCTACATGCATCTGAATCCGTGAGCACATCCATGTCGAAGATCGAAGTTTCCTCCGCCACCATGACCCCGCGCGAGATCGTGCAGGAACTGGACCGGCATATCGTGGGCCAGCACGACGCCAAGCGCGCGGTGGCCATTGCCCTGCGCAACCGCTGGCGCCGCATGCAGCTGGCGCCGGAGCTTCGCAATGAAGTGATGCCGAAGAACATCCTGATGATCGGCCCGACCGGTGTCGGCAAGACCGAGATCGCGCGCCGCCTGGCCACGCTGGCCAACGCACCGTTCGTGAAGGTCGAAGCCACGCGCTTCACCGAAGTGGGCTACGTCGGCAAGGACGTCGAGCAGATCATCCGTGACCTTGCTGATACCGCGGTCAAGCTGTACCGCGAACAGGCCAAGGTGCGCGTGCGTACCCAGGCCGAAGAACGCGCCGAAGACCGTATCCTCGATGCGCTGCTGCCGCGTCGTAGCGGCGGCATCGGTTTCGATCCTGAAGTCGCCCGCAACGAACCGTCAGCGCAGGACAACGAGACCCGCATCAAGTTCCGCAAGATGCTGCGCAACGGTGAGCTGGACGCGCGTGAGATCGAGCTCGACCTGGCCGCCAATGTCAGCATGGACATCATGACCCCGCCGGGCATGGAGGAAATGGGCCAGCAGCTGAAGTCGATGTTCGCCAATCTCGGCGGCGGCGCGAAGGCGCACAAGCGCACGCTGACCATCAAGGCTGCGCGCCCGCTGCTGATCGAGGAAGAAGCCGGCAAGCTGGTCAACGAAGACGATATCCGCACCGCGGCGATCGAGGCCTGCGAGCAGCACGGCATCGTCTTCATCGACGAGATCGACAAGGTTGCCAAGCGCGGCGACAACGTGGGCGGTGGCGATGTCTCCCGCGAAGGCGTGCAGCGCGACCTGCTGCCGCTGGTGGAAGGCTCGAACGTGTCCACCAAGTACGGCACGATCAAGACCGACCATATCCTGTTCATTGCGTCGGGCGCGTTCCACCTGGCCAAGCCCAGCGACCTCATTCCGGAGCTGCAGGGCCGTTTCCCGATCCGCGTGGAACTGGGTGCGCTGAGCAAGGGTGATTTCGTGCGTATCCTGACCGAGCCGAAGGCTGCGCTGACCAAGCAGTACGAAGCGTTGCTGGCCACCGAGGGCGTCAAGGTCAGTTTCACCGCCGATGCCATCGAGCGCCTGGCCGAGATCGCGTTCCAGGTGAACGAGCGCCAGGAAAACATCGGCGCGCGCCGCCTGCATACGGTGCTGGAGCGCCTGCTGGATTCGCTCAGCTACGAGGCACCGGACCGCGATGGCGAAACCCTGGCCATCGACAGCGCCTACGTCGATGCACACCTGGGTGAGCTGGTGCAGGACCCGGACCTGAGCCGCTACATCCTGTAACGCCCGATCCGGCCGGATCCCTCGCCACGGCGAGGGCCCTGACTCCATCCGCTGCAACAGAAAAGGCCGCCGCAGGGCGGCCTTTTGCGTTGGCGCTCAGCACGATTGCCGGGCGCGGTAGTCCTGCAGTACCTGGTCGATCACCGCGCTGGTGCGGGCAGCACTGATGCCGGTCGAGGGCGAACGGCCGCTGCCGCGCAGCTCGTCCACCAGATGCGCGATCAACGGTTGCTGGATCGACGACGGGTTGGGGATGTCGAACGTCTGCACACCGGCTTCGGTCTCCAGCACCACCGGTACATCCTCGAAGGTGGCAAAACGCAGCTGGCCGCGGTCGCCGGTGATCTCGATCTCATCCTGGCGGCGGAACGCGCAGAAGCTCCATTGCGCGATGCCATGCACGCCTGGCCCGATGCGGAAGCACATCGAGACGCTGTCCTCGGCGGCGTAAGCGCCGGCCAATGAACTGGCCAGGCCGCGCACATCGCTCAGCGGCCCCAGTAGATGATCGAGCAGGTCCAGGGTGTGCGAGCCCAGATCGACGAACAGCCCGCCGCCGGAGATCGCGGGATTGGTCCGCCAGAAGTCCGGCGATGCGGCATTCACCGAATGCGGCCGATGCAGGGTGGCGCGAACGCTGCGCGGTGTACCGATCGCGCCGCTGTCCAGCAGCTGCTTCACCTGCGCGAATCGGGGCAGGGCGCGGCGGTAGTAGGCGACGAACACGGGCACGCCACGGCGTGCACTGGCTTCCAGGATGCGCTCGCATTCGGCGAGGTCCAGGGCCATGGGTTTCTCGATATAGACCGGCTTGCCCGCCGCAATCGCCTGCAATGCGTACTGCATGTGCGTGGAGGGCGGTGTTGCAACGTATACAGCGTTCACGTCCGGATCGCCGATCAGCGCGTCGGCATCCGTGTACCAGCGTGGCACCGCGTGGCGCCGCGCATAGTCTTCGGCCAATGCGGCATTGCGGCGCATGACCGCCGCCACCCGTGAGCCGGGTGTGCTGGCCAGGGCGGGGCCGCTCTTCTTCTCGGTGACGCTGCCGCAGCCGATGAAGCCCCACACCACGTTGTCCAGGATCATGGGTCTGTCCTCACAGTGGGGCTGCGGTGGCGGCAGCGACCCCGCTCATGCCTCGGGCAGCGGCTCGGGCACGGTGCCGGGAACGAACACGCCGTCCTTCACGTAGGCGGCCAGGGTCATGTCCAGTGCGAGCATGCCATCGCGCTTGAGGTCCATCAGTTCCGGTTCGACCATCGCACCGTGCAGTACGCCCAGCACGGTGGCATGCAGCATGCGTGCGGCGATCTTCGGGTCTGCACCCTCGCGCAGCTGGCCCAGGTCCTTTGCCCGGCGCAGGGCACGTTCCATCCGGTCCAGTCCATCGCGGAAACCGGCCTGCTGCAGTTCGGTCAGCACCCGGGTATCAGCCGACGCATCGCTGCGCAGCATGATCTCCATGGTCTTGCGCAGGCGCTCGTCCTCGGACAGTTCGATGAACGAGTGGATCATCACCGCGCGCAGGTCGTGCACCGGCGTGTCGCGCTGGTCGGTCGAGGTGCGCTCCAGCTCCTGCATGAAAGGCAGATGCACGCGCTCGACGATCGCGGCCAGCACCTCGCTCTTGTTCTTGAAGTGCCAGTAGACCGCACCGCGGGTATAGCCGGCGCGGGCACCGATCATCTCCAGCGTGGTACGGGCCACGCCGTGTTCATGGAAGCAGGCTTCGGCGGCGTCAAGGATGCCTTCCCGGGTTGCCTGGGTGTCCTCTTTGGTCTTGCGGGCCATGGATGGGTACGAGTGCGGGTGAAACGTGGCTGAATTGTACCGGTTTACAAACAAACAATCATGTATGTATATTTCGCTCCCATCATTCCCGTCGTGTGCGTGGCAGGCCGGTCCGGCTTCCACTCCCCGCTGGTGAGCGTTGCCTGCTGGCGCTTTCGGCCTGTATCAGCGCGATTTGAGATTCCTTCCCCTAAGAGCCTTTCTGTCATGTTGCTGAGCCGAATCCGACCCTTTGCGCTGTCGCTGGCGATCGCCGCGACCGTGGCTGCCTGCGGCGGCCAACCCCAGGCCCCCGAGCAGGGCCCGGGTGACGTCACTGTGGTCACGCTGAAGTCCGAGACCGTGGGCCTGACCCGCGAACTGCCGGGCCGTACCAACGCCTTCCTGGTCGCCGAAGTGCGGCCGCAGGTCAGTGGCATCGTCGCCAAGCGCCTGTTCTCCGAAGGTGGCATGGTCAAGGCCGGCGAGGCGCTGTACCAGATCGAGGACGCCAGCTACCGCGCCCAGGCCAACAGTGCCCGTGCCCAGCTGGCCCGCGCCGAGGCCACCGCCAACGCCGCCCGGCTGAGCGCCAAGCGCATCACCGAGCTGGCCAAGGTCGATGCGGTCAGCCAGCAGGACCTGGAAAATGCCGTGGCCGCGCAGAAGCAGGCCGAGGCGGATGTCGGTGCCGCGAAGGCATCGCTGGACGCAGCCAACGTCACCCTGGGCTACGCCCGCATCACCGCGCCGATCAGCGGCCGCATCGGCAAGTCCAGCGTCACCCAGGGTGCGCTGGTCAGCGCCGGCCAGGCCAATGCACTGGCTACGGTGCAGCAGCTGGATCCGATCTATGTCGACCTGACCCAGTCCTCGGCCGAGCTGCTGCAGCTGCGCCGCGAACTGGCCGCCGGCCGCCTGCAGGACAACCAGACCCTGCCGGTCAGCATCCTGATGGAAGACGGCAGCACCTTCGAGCACAAGGGCACGCTGGAGTTCTCCGAAGTCAGCGTCGATCCGACCACCGGCAGCTTCGGCCTGCGCGTGAAGGTGGACAACCCGGACGGCCTGCTGATGCCGGGCATGTACGTGCGTGCGGTGATCGGCGGCGGCGTGCGCAGTGATGCCGTGCTGGTGCCGATGCAGGGCATCGCCCGCGATCCGAAGGGTGATACCACGGCGATGGTGGTCGGCAAGGACAACAAGGTCGAAGTACGCCCGGTCAAGGTCAGCCGCACGGTTGGCGACAAGTGGCTGGTCGAGGACGGCCTGAAGGCCGGTGACAAGGTCATCGTGGAAGGCCTGCAGAAGATCGGCCCCGGCATGCCGGTCAAGGCCACCGAAAAGGGCGACGTACCGGCCAAGCCGGCGGCCGCCGCCCAGCCTGCCGCCCCGGCCGGCGACGCGAAGTAAGCGGAGAACCCCATGGCACGCTTTTTCATCGATCGACCCATCTTCGCGTGGGTGATCGCCATCATCATCATGCTCGCCGGCGGCCTGGCCCTGTTCAAGCTGCCGGTCTCGATGTACCCCAACGTCGCGCCGCCGGCGGTGGAAATCAGCGCCACCTACCCGGGTGCATCGGCCAAGGTGGTCGAAGACTCGGTGACGCAGATCATCGAGCAGAACATGAAGGGCCTTGATGGCCTGATCTACTTCTCCTCCAACAGCTCGTCCAACGGCCAGGCCACCATCACCCTGACCTTCGAGAGCGGCACCAACCCGGACATCGCCCAGGTGCAGGTGCAGAACAAGCTGCAGCTGGCCATGCCGCTGCTGCCGCAGGAAGTGCAGCGGCAGGGCATCAACGTGGCCAAGTCCAGCTCGGGCTTCCTGAACGTCATCGCGTTCGTGTCCGAGAACGGCAGCATGGACGCCAACGACATCGCCGACTACGTCGGTTCCAATGTCGTCGACCGCCTCAGCCGCGTGCCGGGCGTGGGCAACATCCAGGTATTCGGTGGCAAGTACGCCATGCGCATCTGGCTGGACCCGAACAAGCTGCATACCTATGGCCTGTCCGTCGCGGAAGTGACTGCGGCGATCAAGGCGCAGAATGCCCAGGTGGCGATCGGCCAGCTCGGCGGTGCGCCGTCGGTGAAGGGCCAGCAGCTCAACGCCACCATCAACGCGCAGTCGCGCCTGCAGACCCCGGAACAGTTCCGCAACATCATCGTGCGCGGCGCGCAGGACGGTGCCGAGCTGCGCCTGGGTGATGTCGCCCGCGTCGAACTGGGTGCCGAGTCCTACGACTTCGTCACCCGCTACAACGGCCAGCCGGCCAGCGGCCTGGCGGTCACCCTGGCCACCGGCGCCAATGCGCTGGATACCGCTGCCGGCGTGGATGCTGCGCTGGACGACATGAAGAGCTTCTTCCCGGCCGGATTGAAGGCCGAGATCCCGTACGACACCACCCCCTTCGTGCGCGTGTCGATCAAGGGCGTGGTGCAGACCCTGCTCGAAGCGATCGTGCTGGTGTTCGTGGTGATGTACCTGTTCCTGCAGAACTTCCGCGCCACCCTGATCCCGACCATCGCCGTGCCGGTGGTGCTGCTGGGTACCTTCGGCGTGCTGGCGATGCTGGGCTTTTCGGTGAACATGCTGACCATGTTCGCGATGGTGCTGGCGATCGGCCTGCTGGTGGACGACGCCATCGTGGTGGTGGAGAACGTCGAGCGCATCATGTCCGAGGAAGGACTGTCGCCGCTTGAAGCGACCCGCAAGTCGATGGGCCAGATCACCGGTGCGCTGGTGGGTATCGGCCTGGTGCTGTCGGCGGTGTTCGTGCCGATGGCCTTCATGAGCGGATCCACCGGCGTGATCTACCGGCAGTTCTCGGCCACGATTGTCTCTGCAATGGCGTTGTCGGTACTGGTGGCGATCGTGCTGACGCCGGCACTGTGCGCGACCATGCTCAAGCCGTTGAAGAAGGGCGAGCATCATGTTGCCCACCGCGGCCTGGCCGGTCGCTTCTTCAACGGTTTCAACCGCGGCTTCGACCGCACCAGCGAAAGTTACCAGCGTGGTGTGCGCGGCATCATCCATCGTCCGTGGCGCTTCATGGGCATCGTGGCGGCACTGTTCGTGCTGATGGGCGTGCTGTTCGTGCGCCTGCCCAGCTCGTTCCTGCCCAACGAAGACCAGGGCGTGCTGATGGCGCTGGTGCAGGCCCCGGTCGGCGCCACCCAGGAGCGCACGCTGGAATCGATCGCGGCATTGGAGAACCACTTCCTGCAGAACGAGAAGGATGCGGTGGATTCGGTGTTCTCCGTGCAGGGCTTCAGCTTCGCCGGCATGGGCCAGAACGCCGGCATGGCGTTCGTCAAGCTGAAGGACTGGAGCGAGCGTGACGCCAACAATGGCGTGATGCCGATCACCGGTCGTGCGATGGCAGCCCTGGGCCAGATCAAGGATGCCTTCATCTTCGCCTTCCCGCCGCCGGCCATTCCGGAACTGGGTACCGCCTCGGGCTATACCTTCTTCCTGAAGGACAACAGCGGCCAGGGCCACGAGGCACTGGTGGCCGCACGCAACCAGCTGCTCGGCCTGGCCGCCGGCAGCAAGAAGCTGGCCAACGTGCGCCCGAACGGCCAGGAGGACACGCCGCAGTTCCGCATCGACATCGACGCGGCCAAGGCGACCTCGCTGGGGCTGTCGATCGACCAGATCAACGGCACGCTGGCCGCTGCGTGGGGCAGCTCGTACATCGACGACTTCGTCGATCGTGGCCGCGTCAAGCGCGTGTTCGTGCAGGCCGACCAGCCGTTCCGCATGGTCCCGGAGGACTTCGACCTCTGGTCCGTGAAGAACGACAAGGGCGAGATGGTGCCGTTCAGCGCGTTCGCCACCAAGCACTGGGATTACGGTTCGCCGCGCCTGGAGCGCTACAACGGTGTGTCGGCGATGGAGATCCAGGGCGAACCGGCCCCGGGTGTTGCCTCCGGCGATGCCATGGCCGAGATCGAGCAACTGGCCAAGCAGCTGCCTGCGGGCTTCGGCATCGAGTGGACGGCGATGTCCTACCAGGAACGCCAGGCGGGCTCGCAGACGCCGTTGCTGTACACGCTGTCGCTGATGATCGTGTTCCTGTGCCTGGCCGCGATGTACGAAAGCTGGAGCGTGCCGACGGCGGTGCTGCTGGCGGCCCCGCTGGGTATCCTCGGCGCAGTGCTGGCCAATACCTTCAAGGGCCTGGAGCGCGACATCTATTTCCAGGTGGCGATGCTGACCACGGTGGGCCTGACCAGCAAGAACGCGATCCTGATCGTCGAGTTCGCCAAGGAAAACCTGGAGAAGGGCGCCAGCCTGGTCGACGCGATCATGCACGCCGTGCGCGACCGCCTGCGCCCGATCGTGATGACCTCGCTGGCCTTCGGCATGGGCGTGGTACCGCTGGCGATCTCCACCGGTGCCGGCTCCGGCGCCAAGCAGGCGATCGGCACCGGCGTGCTCGGCGGCATGATCGTTGGCACCGTGCTCGGCGTGTTCTTCGTACCGCTGTTCTTCGTGGTGGTGCAGCGCGTGTTCAAGCGCAAATCCACGACGTGATCGAAACGGCAGTGCCGGCCGCTGGCCGGCACTGCCTCCTGCCATACGGCAGTACCGATGGAAGTCATTCCCATGAAAAGTGCATCCCTGTTCCTTTCCATTGCCGCCGCGCTCGTGCTGGCCGGCTGCTCCACTCTGGTGCCGAAGAACACCGCCGTCGCTCCGGCAATTCCGGCGCAGTGGCCGGCCGAGGCTGTACAGGGCCAGGTGGCTGATGTCGCCGCCGTCGGCTGGCGCGATTTCTTCACCGATGCGCGCCTGCAGCAAGTGATCGAGCAGTCGCTGCAGAACAACCGCGACCTGCGCGTGGCCGTGCTCAACGTTGAACGCGCGCGCGGCCAGTACCGCGTACAGCGTGCCGACCGCGTGCCCGGCGTGGCCGTCACCGGCCAGATGCAGCGCCAGGGCACCGACGCTGGCGTCACCGAGCAGTTCACCGCCGGTGTCGGCGTGGCCGAGTTCGAGCTGGACCTGTTCGGCCGCGTGCGCAACCTCAGCGAAGCGGCACTGCAGCAGTACTTTGCCGTAGCTGCCAATCGTCGCAACGCGCAGCTGAGCCTGGTGGCCGAGACAGCGACGGCGTGGCTGACCTACGGTGCCGATGCCCAGCGTCTGAAGATCGCCGATGCCACGCTGAAGACCTACGAGGATTCGTTGCGCTTGGCCGAGGCCCGCCACGAGCGTGGTGGCAGTTCGGCACTGGAACTGACCCAGACCCGCACGCTGGTCGAGACCGCGCGCACTGATGCCGCGCGCCTGCGTGGCCAGCTGGCCCAGGACCGCAACGCGCTGGCGCTGCTGGCCGGTGGCCAGTTGGATCCGGCGCTGCTGCCGGACGGCATCGAACCGCAGTTGCTGGCACTGGCGCCTCCGCCGGCCGGCCTGCCCAGCGATGTGCTGCTGCAGCGCCCGGACATCATGGCCGCCGAACACCAGCTGCTGGCCGCCAATGCCAACATCGGCGCGGCACGTGCCGCGTTCTTCCCGAGCATCTCGCTGACCGGCAGCATTGGCAGTGGCTCCAGCGAATTGTCCAGTCTGTTCGACAGCGGCACTCGCGTATGGAGTTTCCTGCCGAAGATCACCCTGCCGATCTTCCAGGGCGGCAAGCTGCGCGCCAACCTGGCCGTCGCCAACGCTGATCGTGATATCGCACTGGCGCAGTACGAGAAGTCGATCCAGGTGGGCTTCCGCGAAACCGCCGATGCGCTGGCGTTGAATGTCAGCCTGGATGAACAGGTGAGTTCACAGCAGCGCCTGGTGGAAGCGGCCGAACAGGCCAACCGCCTGTCGCAGGCACGTTACGACGCCGGCCTGGACAGCTTCGTGACCCTGCTGGACGCACGACGTACTGCCTACAACGCGCAGCAGACCCAGTTGCAGGCGCAGTTGGCCCAGCAGGCCAACCGCATCACTCTGTACAAGGTACTGGGCGGCGGCTGGCACGAGCGCGGCTGAGGGAAGGCCTGCCGGCGGCCGGCTCTACCTGGATGATCGATGGCAGTGCCGGCCGCTGGCCGGCATTGTCATTCTGGGGCCTGCTACACCGCTTCATCGTCGCGTCGCGCCGCATGGCAGGCGCGGACGCGCGCCAGCGCATCGCCTGCTTCGCGGGCCATCTGCTCGTACTCGGCCCGGATCTCTTCCAGGCGCGCTTCGTCCAGTTCTTCCAGATCCAGCAGTTCGTTGTTGGCTTCGGCCGTCGCCCGGATCAGCTCGTCCAGCTTGATCTGCATCGCGGCAGTGTCGGCGTTCTGCGTGTGCTGGATCAGGAACACCATCAGGAAGGTGATGATGGTGGTGCCGGTATTGATCACCAGCTGCCAGGTGTCGTTGAAACCGAACACCGGGCCGGTGATGCCCCAGATCACCACGATCGCCACCGCAGCCAGGAAGGTCCACGGTGAGCCGGTGGCTGTCGCGGCCTTCTTGGCGATCGTATTGAACAGGTTGCGCGCTTTCATCGTCGTCGTGTGCCCACTCAGGTGACGAGGATGATCGGCAGTGACCCGTGCAGGCGCCGTGCAGCGCCGGTCAGGCGCGCATGCGCTGCAGTCGTGGCGCCTGCAGGCTGCGCACCGGGCTGCTCTGGTAGACGTGTTGCCAGCAACGGTCGACGAACTCACGGGCCTGGGCCTCGCTCAGCCGCGGCATGATCTGCAAGGCATACTGGGTCTGGAACATCTCGTCACGTTCGGCCTCGCTGGCGCGCGGCTGGGTGATCAGCGAATCACAGGCGAACTTGATCCACGGCACGTACGAGCCGAACGAGTTGTGCGGCAGTGCGCCTTCGGCATGCTGGCGGCGCCAGTGGTCAAGCTCGGCGTCTACGTTGATGACCGGAGGAATGGTGGGGACTTCAGCGTGCATGACAATCCAGTTCGGTTGAGTGGAAAGGGAGTGGGGGTTCATCGGAGTGTGGCGTATGTGGCGGTGCATGCCGCGTCAGCGGGATGTGGAGCCGGCGTGGCGATTGCCGATCAATTGCGCATGCTCGACCGCACCGAGGTCCTCGGCCATGTCGGCCATCGCATTGCACAGGCGCTCCTGATCGAGCGGATGGTCGCGCACCAGTTCCAGCTGCAGGCCCTGGTAGGCGGTCCAGAACCTGGCGCCACGCTGGTGCAGCGCGTACTGCTGCTGCAGGCGCTCGCGGATGGCATCGAGGATCGGGTCGGGCGGGGGACGTACGGCGTGCGCGCACATGGCTGGCTCCGCCGGGGAAAGGGACCCCGGTAACCCCACCCTAGGCGCCTCGGCCGGATGGGGTGTTACCGCAGTGTATGCACGCAGCGCAGCTGACTGTGCACGGGTTCACGGCATCGGCCGCAAACGCTGCAGGCACTAGAACGTGCCCGCGCTGAAGCGTTCATTAAACGGGTTCAATGACACGTTGCACGGTGCTTATTCACCGATGTCTTCGTTCCAGATCTCCGGATGCTGCGCAATGAAGCCACCCAGCAGGTCAACGCATTCCTGGTTGTCGAGGTCGATCACGTTGACGCCGTTCTCGCGCAGCCAGTCGATGCCGCCCTGGAACGTGCGCGATTCGCCCACCACCACGGTGCCGATGTTGAACTGGCGCACCAGGCCCGAGCAGTACCAGCACGGCGCCAGGGTGGTGACCATGATGGTGTCCTGGTAGCGGCGCTGGCGGCCGGCCTTGCGGAAGGCGTCGGTTTCGCCGTGCACCGACGGGTCGCCTTCCTGCACGCGGCGGTTGTGGCCGCAGCCGAGCAGGCGGCCGTCGTTGTGGTACAGCGCCGCGCCGATCGGCACGCCGCCCTCGGCCAGGCCCTGGCGGGCTTCGGCGATGGCGGTCTGCAGCAGGGCCTGGTAGTCGGGCGTGGTGATCATGCGGGGGCTCCGGTCAGTCGTGGCCCGCCATCATACGGGCAGGGGGTGCCGCTCGCCCCCGGCGGTGCGATAATCGGGGCCATGAGCGAATCCCCCTACAAAGCCGGTACCACCCATTTCGGGTTCCGCGACGTCGCCGCCAAGGACAAGCAGAAGCTGGTCGGCCAGGTGTTCACCTCGGTCGCGCGCAACTACGACCTGATGAACGACCTGATGAGCCTGGGCGTGCACCGGGCGTGGAAGCGCTACTACGTCGCGACCGCGCAGGTGAAGCCGGGCGACCGCGTGCTCGATCTGGCCGGCGGCACCGGCGACATCGCCGCCCTGCTGAAGGAACGCGTCGGCGCCGAGGGCTCGGTGGTGCTGGGCGACATCAACGCCGGCATGCTGTCGGTCGGCCGGGACCGCCTGACCAACCGCGGCCTGGTGCTTGGCCTGGACTACGTGCAGTGCAACGCCGAAGCCCTGCCGTTCCCGGACAACAGCTTCGACCTGGTCACCATTGCCTTCGGCCTGCGCAACGTGACCGACAAGGACGCCGGCCTGCGCGAGATGTACCGCGTGCTGAAGGTGGGCGGCCAGGCCCGCGTGCTGGAGTTCTCCGAGGTCACTGCGGACTGGTTCAAGCCGATCTACGACTTCCACTCGTTCAAGATCCTGCCCAGGTTGGGCAAGTTGTTCGCCAACGATTCGGACAGCTACCAGTATCTGGCCGAGAGCATCCGCAAGCATCCGCCGCAGGACGAACTGAAGGCGATGATGGGGCAGGCCGGCTTCGAGCGCTGCCACTACAAGAACCTGACCGGCGGCATCGTGTCGATCCATTCCGGCTACAAGCTGTAAGCCCGGTGTTCCGGTAGTGCCGGCCGCTGGCCGGCACCTGCGCGGGCAACCACCGGGCGACGGGGTTGCCGGCCAGCGGCCGGCACTACCGGCGCTGTGCCTGCCATTACCCCGCACCGCGTAACGCCTGCCGGGCCGGAGGGAGGTACCATTGGGGTTTGATCCCCGTAACGGTCCCGATTCATGCGTAATCCGCTGATGCTCCTTCCGCTGGCCGTGGCCCTGGCCGCCGGCTGCTCCCAGGAGGCGGCCGCGCCCGCCGCCGCCCCGACTGCCGCAAAGGCCCCTGCCGCCCCCGTGAACGCCGAGAACCGCAGCCACGACGAGAGCTCGTACGCCGAGCCGGACAAGGTCGTCATCAAGGACATCGCGCTGGATCTGAAGCTGGACTTCGACCAGAAGCAGATCGGCGGTACCGCCACCTACACCCTGGAATGGAAACAGAAGGACGCCAGGCAGCTGGTGCTCGACACCCGCGAGCTGACCGTGTCCAAGGTCGAGGCCGTTGCCGCCGACGGCGCGCGCAGCCCGCTGAAGTTCGAACTGGCCCCGGCCGACAAGGTGTTCGGCAGCAAGCTGACCATCGAGGCTGCGGAACAGCCGGCCAAGGTGGAAGTGACCTACCACACCGCACCGACCGCCTCGGGCCTGCAGTGGCTGGCGCCGTCGATGACCGAGGGCAAGAAGCTGCCCTTCATGTTCAGCCAGTCGCAGGCCATCCATGCCCGTTCCTGGGTGCCGCTGCAGGACACCCCGAGCGTGCGCTTCACCTACAGCGCGCACGTGGTCTCGCGCCCGGACGTGATGGTGCTGATGAGCGCCGACAACGATCCGAAGGCCGCGCGTGATGGTGACTACACCTTCAAGATGCCGCAGCCGATTCCGTCCTATCTGCTGGCCATCGCCGCCGGCGACCTGGTGTTTGAGCCGATCTCCGGCCGCTCCGGCGTCTGGGCCGAGCCGACCATGGTCAACAAGGCCGCCAAGGAATTCGAAGACACCGAGAAGATGATCGGTGCCGCCGAGAAGCTGTACGGCGAATACCGCTGGGGCCGCTACGACATGCTGGTGCTGCCGCCGTCGTTCCCGTTCGGTGGCATGGAGAACCCGCGCCTGACCTTCGCCACCCCGACCGTGATCGTCGGCGACAAGTCGCTGGTCTCGCTGGTCGCCCACGAACTGGCGCACAGCTGGTCGGGCAACCTGGTGACCAACGCCAGCTGGAAGGACATCTGGCTCAATGAAGGCTTCACCACCTACGTCCAGGGCCGCATCACCGAAGCCCTGTACGGCAAGGAAATGGCCGAGATGGAGAAGCAGATCGACCAGACCGACCTGCTGGCCGAAGTGAAGGACATGAGCCCGGCCGACCAGGCACTGGCGCTGCCGCCGCTGAACGAGCGTGATCCCGACGAAGCCCTCAGCCAGGTGGCCTACGTCAAGGGTGCGTGGTTCCTGGAATTCCTGGAGCAGCGCTTCGGCCGCGAGACCTTCGATCCGTTCCTGCGCGGCTGGTTCGATGACCATGCTTTCCAGAGCGCGAACACCGACCAGTTCGTCGACTACATGAAGAAGAACCTGCTGCCGAAGAATCCGTCGGCAGTGACCGAGGCCGAACTGAAGGCATGGCTGGACGAGCCGGGCATTCCGGCGTTCGCGGCCAAGGCGCAGTCGCGCAACTTCAGCAGCGTCGATACCGCGCGCATCGCCTTCGCCAGCGCCGGCACTGTGCCGAGCAGCCAGGTCATCGCCGACTGGAGCACGCAGGAATGGGTGCGCTTCATCGATGGCCTGGGCGCGACCCAGCCGCTGGACAAGCTGGCCACGCTGGACAAGGCCTTCCACTTCACCGGCACCCCGAATGGCGAGATCGCCATGCGCTGGTACCCGCTGGCAATCCGCAGCGGCTACGAGCAGGCCAATGAAGGCGCGGCTGCATTCATCGAGCGCGTCGGCCGTCGCAAGCTGATCATGCCGATCTACGCCGAACTGGTGAAGACCCCGAAGGGGCTGGAGCTGGCCAAGCAGGCCTTCGAAAAGGCCAAGCCGGGCTACCACCCGATCACCACCGCCTCGGTCCAGGACATGCTGGCCAAGGCTGAAGCCAAGTAAGCGGTAGTGCCGGTCGCTGACCGGCAACCGGTCACTGCTTCACCACCAACGGCGGGGAAACCCGCCGTTGGTGTATCCGCTTTTCGCTGCCGATAGAATCGGGATGCACTCGCAAAGGACCTCCGCCATGAAACGACTGATCCTGCTCACCGCCTGCACCCTGGCGCTGGCCGCCTGCAGCAACCCCGAGGAAGAACGCAAGGCGCAGGAAGCCGCCGCGGCCGCCGTGCAGGCGCAGAAGGAGGCCAAGGCCGAAGACCTGGCCAAGCAGTACGACATGGCCGTGGCCGCGCAGGACTGGGAGCGCGCGCGCCTGCACGGCGCCTCGCTGCTGGACCAGTACAAGGACACCGCCGCCGCCGAGCGCATCGCTGCAGGCTTCGACGAGGTCAAGGCCAAGGGCGATGCCGCGCGCGACCTGCGCCGCATGCAGGCGCTGTGGCAGTACAACCAGATCCCGGTGGGCAACAAGGGCAACCAGGTGTCGGCGCAGATCTACAGCAAGGAACGGGTGGACGTGGATGGCAGCGGCGCGAAGACGGTGCAGCTGGTGTTCCGCGATCATCCGGAGTGGAAGCGGCATGCCTACCTGGTGCTGCAGGCCGGCGATTTCCGTTGCCCGCAGTGCACGGTGAAAGTGACCGTGGACGACGGCAAGCCGGTGTCGATGGCGGCGTGGCGCCCGAAGACCGATGAAGCCATCGCCCTGTTCATCACCGACCAGAAGGCGCTGTGGAAGCTGGCGCGCAAGGGCAAGTCGATCAGCATCGAGTTCCCGGTCAAGGCCGGCGGCACCCGCACGGCGGTGTTCGAAACGGGTGGTGTAGACGCCAGCCGCATGCCGCAGTGGTGGCAGTGACGGGGGCGGCGGGCAGCGCAGTGCACGCGTTGTCCGCGATCCGGCACTGGGTGTTCGACATGGATGGCACGCTGACCGTCGCCGTGCATGATTTCGCCGCGATCCGCCGTACGCTGCAGATCGCCGCGGAGGAAGACATCCTCGACCATATCGCGGCGTTGCCGGATGCATCGGCGCAGGCCAAGCGTGAGTGGTTGCTGGATCACGAGCGCGCGCTGGCCGAGGACGCGCTGCCGGCGCCGGGTGCGGTGAAGCTGCTGCGCGCGCTGGCGGCGGCTGGCTGCCGGCTGGGCATCCTGACCCGCAATGATCATGCGCTGGCGAAGCTGACGTTGGACGCGATCGGGGTCGGGGCGTTGTTCGACGATGCCGACATCATTGGTCGCGATGAAGCGGTGCCCAAGCCCTCGCCGGAGGGCCTGCAGCAGCATCTGCGGCGATGGGGCATCGGGCCTGCGCAGGCGGTGATGGTGGGTGACCACGCCTACGACCTGGAGTGCGGCCGCGCCGCGGGCGCCCATACCGTACTGGTCAACCTGCCGGAAAACCCATGGCCGGGCCGCGCCGACTGGCATTTCGCCGATTGCCGCGCGCTGTTGGCTGCCTGGCAGGCCGCATGACCGGCGCGCGCAAGCCGAGCATGGGCTCGGCTCTACAGAGAGCAGGCAACGTGTCGGTCGGAAGTTCCGGTAGTGCCGGCCGCTGGCCGGCAGTGTCGACCAAGGTCGACACCTACCAACAGCATTGCCAGTAGTGCATCGGGTGGAAAGCCCCCTTGTTGTTCAAGGGGGCGCGCTGAAGGCGCGGGGATAAGGTGGAATGCGCGAGCAATTTGGTTACGCGCCAAGCGCGTAGCCAAATTGCTGCTTGAACTGCTCGTTGAACTCATCGAAGGTGAAACGCTGGTTCTGCGTGCCCGGATGCTCGACCTTCAGCGCGCCCATCAGGTTGCCCATGCGGCCGATGGTCAGCCAGTCGTAGCCTTTCTGGATGCCGTAGATCAGGCCGGCGCGGAAGGCGTCGCCACAGCCGGTCGGGTCGACCACGCGGCGCTCGTGCGCCGGCGGGATGTCATAGCTCTTTTCCGGGGTGTGGATGACCGCGCCTTTCGGGCCACGGGTGGTGATGTAGGCCTTGACCCGGCTGACGATCTCCTTTTCGTCCCAGCCGGTGCGCTCCTGCAGCAGGTTCGACTCGTAGTCGTTGACCACCACGTAGTCGGCCTGCTCGATGAAGGCGCGCAGTTCCGGGCCGTTGAACAGCGGCATGGCCTGGCCCGGGTCGAAGATGAACGGGATGCCGTCTTCGTGGAATTCCTGCGCGTTCTGGATCATGCCTTCGCGGCCATCCGGGCCGACCAGGCCCAGGGTCACGCCCGGCACCCCACGCACGTGGTTCTCGTAGGAACGCATCATCGCGCCCGGGTGGAAGGCGGTGATCTGGTTGTTGTCGTGGTCGGTGGTGATGAACGCCTGCGGGGTGAACAGCTCATCGATCACGCGCACGCGCGACAGGTCGATGCCCAGGCCTTCGAAGTATTCGCGGTACGGGCCGAAGTCCGAACCCACGGTGCCCATCGGGATCGGCTGGCCGCCCAGCAGGTGCAGGTTGTAGGCGATGTTGCCTGCGCAGCCGCCGAACTCGCGGCGCATGCGCGGCACCAGGAAGGACACGTTCAGGATGTGCACCTTGTCCGGCAGGATGTGATTCTTGAACTGGTCCGGGAACACCATGATGGTGTCGAAGGCAAGAGAACCACAGATCAGAGCGGACATCGATGTAAGCCTATGCGGTGAATTTTGGGGTGGGCCGGCCCGGTTCATCGGGCAAGCAAACGGCGCCCTTGGGCGCCCGACGGCGCAAAGGTTACCCGCTGGTGCCGCTCAGGGCCAGAACCGGGTGAGACCCGATCAGGCCGAAAGCCTGTGAAGACGCGGGTTCAGCTAGTTTTTTCCTTGCTCGGCGGCAGGCGGGTTGCTAGGCTTGTCGGCCTCGATTTCTGCCCATTTTTTCGCCATCCCGCGGCGGGCACGACACCCCTCAGGACTCCTTCCTCAGATGTTCAAGAAACTCCGTGGCATGTTCTCCAACGACCTGTCCATCGACCTGGGCACGGCCAACACCCTCATCTACGTGCGCGGGCAGGGGATCGTGCTGAACGAGCCGTCGGTCGTGGCCGTGCGCCAGGACCGTGCCATCGGTGGCACCCGCTCGGTGGCAGCCGTCGGCGCCGAAGCCAAGCAGATGCTGGGCCGTACCCCGGGCCACATCACCACCATCCGCCCGATGAAGGATGGCGTCATCGCCGACTTCACCTATACCGAGGCGATGCTCAAGCACTTCATCAAGAAGGTGCACAAGTCGCGCGTGCTGCGCCCGAGCCCGCGCGTGCTGGTCTGCGTGCCGGCCGGCTCGACCCAGGTCGAGCGCCGCGCGATCAAGGAATCGGCCGAGGAAGCCGGTGCCCGTGACGTGTTCCTGATCGAAGAACCGATGGCCGCCGCGATCGGCGCCGGCATGCCGGTCACCGAAGCCCGTGGCTCGATGGTCATCGACATCGGCGGTGGCACCACCGAAGTGGCGGTCATCTCGCTCAACGGCATCGTCTATTCGGCCTCGGTCCGCATCGGCGGCGACCGCTTCGACGAGTCCATCACCAACTACGTGCGCCGCAACCACGGCATGCTGATCGGTGAAGCCACCGCCGAGCGCATCAAGGTCGAGCTGGGCTGCGCCTACCCGCAGGCGGAAGTGATCGAGATGGAGATCTCCGGCCGCAACCTCGCCGAGGGCGTGCCGAAGATGATCAAGATCAGCTCCAACGAGGTGCTCGAGGCCCTGCACGAGCCGCTGTCGGGCATCGTCAGCGCGGTCAAGCTGGCGCTGGAGCAGACCCCGCCGGAACTGTGCGCCGACGTCGCCGAGCGCGGCATCGTGCTGACCGGTGGTGGCGCCCTGCTGCGCGACCTGGACCGCCTGATCTCCGAGGAGACCGGCCTGCACGTGCAGGTGGCCGACGATCCGCTGACCTGCGTGGCGCGCGGTGGCGGCCGTGCGCTGGAGCTGGTGGACATGCACGGCAACGAGTTCTTTGCGCCGGAATAAGCCGTCCCGGCCGTTCCTGCCCGCCGCGCCCTTCCGGGGTGCGGCCCGCCGTGATGGCGGGCCGGCACCGGCGGGGCGCCCGCGTGTTTCCCTTCCGCCTTCTGCCAGTTGAATCGTTGCCGTGCCGCCCTACGCCGGTCCTCCCGTCGCCTCCCGATCCGGTGATGCCGCCAGCCCCCTGCGGTTGCTGGCCTATCTCGCGTTGGCCATCACCCTGATCGTGCTTGATGACCAGGCCGGCTGGCTGGCACGCCTGCGCGAGCAGGCCAACAGCCTGGTACAGCCGGTATGGGCACTGGCTGGCCTGCCCGGCAAGCTCGGCAACCAGGTCAAGGACTCCGCCGCCAGCCATACCCAGCTGGTCGCCGAAAACCGTGAACTGCGCAACCAGCTGCTGCTGGCCAACGCGCGCCTGACTCGCCTGCAGACCGCCGCGCTGGACAACGCCCAGCTGCGCGAACTGCTGAACGTGGCCGAGCGCAGTGGCCTGGACGTGCAGCTGGCGCCGATCCTGGACATCGACCTGGACCCGGTGAAGCAGCGCCTGGTGCTCGACGCAGGCAGCCGCGAGGGCGTGCACGTCGGCCAGGCGGTGATCGACGCCGGCGGCCTGATGGGGCAGGTGATCAGCGTCACCGGTGGCACCTCCACCGTGCTGCTGCTGACCGATCCCGACCACGCGGTGCCGGTCACCGTGGCCCGCAACGGCGTGCGCCTGATCGTCTATGGCCGCGGCGACACGCTGGAACTGCGCGACATCCCGCTCAGCGCTGGCGTGGAAGTGGGCGATGAGATCGTCACCTCCGGCCTCGGCGGGCGCTTCCCGGCCGGTTTCCCGGTCGGCACCATCACCGGCCTGCGCCCGGACGACACCCACGCCTTCCTGGTCGGCGAACTGAAGCCGGCGGCCCAGCTCGACCGCGGCCGCGACGTGCTGCTGCTGCGCCCGGGCGCGGCGATCCGCTTGCCTGCGGCCAGCGAACCGCAGCCGACTGCACCTTCGGCGCAACCGGCCCGCGCATCTTCCCTTACCCCCCCGCCTTCGGCGCGCCCCCCTCAACAAGAGGGGAGCTCTCCACCCGCCGGGTCCCCGGTAGTGCCGGCCGTTGGCCGGCAACCGCAACCCGCCCAGTCCATCCAACCCGCCGCGCAGGAGCCCGCACGATGAGCCGCCTGCGCGACAACCCGTGGGTGCTGCCGGCCAGCCTGGTGGTGGCGCTGCTGCTGGGCCTGCTGCCGCTGCCGGCGCTGCTGCAGCCGCTGCGCCCATACTGGCTGGCGCTGGTGCTGGCGTACTGGGTGATCGAAGCTCCCGAACGCGTCGGCCTGGGCATCGCCTTCGCCAGCGGCGTGGTGGCCGACCTGCTGTACGGCGGCGTGCTGGGCGAACAGGCACTGCGGCTGGTGATGCTGGCCTTCATCCTGCAGCGCTTCCGTGCCCGCATCCGCTTCTTCCCGATGTCCCAGCAGATGCTGGCCATCGGCGGCCTGCTGTTCAACGATCGCATCGTCAGCGCGCTGGTCCACATCGTGGTGGATGAGCCAACGCTGCCCTGGTCGTACTGGTGGGCGCCTCTGCTGGGCATGGGCCTGTGGCCGCTGGTGTTCGTGCTGCTGGACGCGGTGCGCTTCGGCAAGCGCGGGCGCTGAGCCATGATCCCGCGCCGCCAGGTCAAGAACCCGCACGCCGAAGCCGAACAGTTCCGCCGCCGCGCGGCGCTGGGTTTCCTGGGCGTGCTGGTCTGCCTGCTGGGCCTGGGCGGCTGGTACTTCAAGCTGCAGGTGCTGGACCACGACGTCTACGCCACGCGCTCGGAGGCCAACCGCATCAAGCCGCGACCGGTGGTGCCGGGGCGCGGCATGATCTACGACCGCAACGGTCGCCTGCTGGCCGAAAACGTGCCGGCCTTCCGCCTGGACGTGACCCCGGACAAGGTCAAGGACATGGATGCCACCCTGGAAGGGCTGGCGAAGATCATCAACATCAGCCCGGAAGAGCTGGAAGCATTCAACAGGTCGCGCAAGGCGCGCCGCAAGTTCCTGCCGGTCACGCTGAAGCTGCGCATGAGCGATGAGGAGATGGCGCGCTTCGCCGTCGACCGCTGGCGCTTCCCCGGTGTCGAGCTCGAACCCTACCTGACCCGGCGCTACCCGTACGGCGATCTGTTCGCGCACATCATCGGCTACGTCGGCCGCGTTGATGACAAGGATCTGGAGATCCTCGGCGAAGGCAATGCCGCGCTGACCCACATCGGCAAATCCGGCCTGGAGCGCTATTACGAGCAGCAGCTGCGCGGCAAGGTCGGCTACGAGCAGGTCGAGACCAACGTGCAGGGCCGCGCGATCCGCACCATCGGCCGCGTCGCCGCGCAGTCCGGCGCCGACCTGCGGCTGTCGATCGACGCCGACCTGCAGCGCGCGATGGTGGCCGCGTTCGGCGACCAGGAAGGTTCGGCGGTGGCGATGGATCCGCGCACTGGCGAAGTGCTGGCGATGGTCAGCCTGCCGTCCTACGATCCCAACCTGTTCGTCAACGGCATTTCCCATGCCGACTTCAAGGCCTTGAACGAAAACCCGTCGCGGCCACAGTTCAATCGCCTGGTGCTCGGTGGCGTCGCTCCCGGTTCCACGCTGAAGCCGCTGATCGGCCTGGCGGGACTGGACTCCGGCGTGCGCCGCCCGGAAGACAAGGTGCTGTCCACCGGCATGTTCTACCTGCCGGGCACCTCGCGCGGCTGGGGTGACGCCCACCGTGGCGGCCACGGCTGGACGGATCTGCGCAAGTCCATCGCCGAATCGGTCAACACCTATTACTACAAGCTGGCGCTGGACCTGGGCATCGAGCGCTTCGACCATTACATGGAGTACTACGGCTTCGGCCAGCCGACCGGCATCGACCTCACCGGCGAGATCGGCGGCATCCTGCCTTCGCCGGCCTACAAACGGAAGACCCGCAAGGAAGCCTGGTATCCCGGCGATACGGTCAACATCAGCATCGGCCAGGGTGACTGGAAGGTCACCCCGCTGCAGCTGGCGCGCGGCGTCAGCGGCCTGGCCGACGGCCAGCTGCGCACCCCGCACCTGGTGATCCAGCAGCGCGACGGCTTCGACAGCGACTGGACGGCAATGCCGGCCGGCGAAAGCAAGCCGATCAGCCCCAACCCCAACAACGTGCAGGCCGTGCGTGAGGGCATGATGGCGACCATGCGGCCCGGCGGCAGCGGCTGGCGCGTCGCGGTCGGTGCGCCGTACGTGATGGCCGGCAAGACCGGTACCGCACAGGTCATCAGCCGCAAGGGCACTGCTGCAGTGAACCCGAAGAGCCTGCCGATGCACCTGCGCCACCGCGCGCTGTTCGTTGGCTTCGCGCCGGTCGAGAGCCCGGTCATCGCGATTGCGGTGGCAGTGGAAGGTGGTGGCTATGGTGGTTCGGCCGCGGCGCCGATCGCGCGCAAGGTGTTCGACGCTTACCTGTTGGGCAAGATGCCCGAAGGCATGCAGCCGCTGGACAGCGAGCGCGGCACCACCGCCATCGGCGCCACCGCGTTCGACAACGAAGACGCGGGCGCACGTCAGGCCGGTGACCTCGCCGCTGCACAGGTGGGAGAGCATCCGGTGCTGATCGGTGCACCCGCACCGGAGCCGGCGCCTGCGCCGCAGCCGGGTGCGCCGACCGCCGCGCTGCCCGCCACGCCCCGCCCGACCCCTGCGGAGCCTGCACGATGAGAGTGTTCCTGCGCTGGGCCGGCGACATGCTGCGCCGCTTTTTCAGCACGCTGGACTGGGTGCTGTGCCTGGCCCTGGGCGCGCTGATGGTGATTGGCCTGGCGACCCTGAAGAGCGCTGGTGGCGACAGCCTGGTGATGGCGCAGGGCGCGCGTTTCGCGGTGGGCATGGCCGCACTGTGGGGCATCTCGCGGGTGCCGATCCTGCGCATCCGCTCGGCCACGCCGATGATCTACGCGATCTCGATGATCCCGTTGCTGGCGGTGTTCGTGCTGGGCACCGGTAAATATGGCCGGCAGTGGCTGGACCTGAAGTTCTTCTACCTGCAGCCGGCCGAACTGCTGAAGGTGAGCCTGCCGATGATGGTGGCGTGGTACCTGCACAAGATGCCGCTGCCGCCGCGCTTCAATACCGTGCTCGTGGCCTTGATCATCATCGGCGTACCCACCGGCCTGGTGATGCTGCAGCCGGACTTCGGTACCGGCGTGCTGATCGCCGCCAGCGGCGTGTTCGTGCTGCTGCTGGCGGGCCTGCCGTGGTGGTGGGTTGGGCTGGGCGTGGGCGGCGTGGCAGCGGTTGCGCCGGTGGCCTGGTTCTGGTTGCTGCGGCCGTACCAGAAGGACCGCATCATGATGTTCCTGGACCCGGAGATGGACGCGCTGGGCGCCGGCTGGAACATCATCCAGTCGAAGATCGCGATCGGTTCCGGCGGCTTCGATGGCAAGGGCTGGGGCGAAGGCTCGCAGTCGCACCTGAACTTCATTCCCGAGCAGACCACCGACTTCGCGTTCTCGGTGTTGAGCGAGGAATTCGGCTGGATCGGCGTGGCTACCGTGCTGGCTTTGTACCTGGTGGTGATCGGGCGCTGCCTGTGGATCGCCAGCCAGTCACGCGATTCCTATTCGCGCCTGCTGGCGGGTGCCACCGGCCTGGCGTTCTTCGTCTACGTGCTGGTGAATGGCGGGATGATTTCCGGCCTGCTGCCGGTGGTAGGCGTGCCGATGCCGCTGATCAGCTACGGTGGTACTTCGGCGGTGTCGCTGCTGGCCGGTTTCGGCCTGGTAATGGCGGTGCGCAGCCACAACCCGGTGCACGGGGGTTACGGGTAACATCGGCTGCGCGCTTCTGTAGAGTCGAGCCATGCTCGACTGCCGGAAATGCAGTCGAGCATGGCTCGACTCTACAAACGCAGGACCACAATGACAGCTTCACGCAAGCACCCGTTGCTACCGTGCCCGCGTGAAATGGAAACGACTGCTTGGCGGCTGCCGTGAGGCGCTGCGCACGATCGATCTGCCGTTGCTGGGCGCGTTGTTGATCCTGATGGGCGCCGGCCTGGCGGTGCTGCACAGCGTGTCCGGCCCGGTGGCCGGGCAGGCGGCACGCTTTGCCGGTGGGCTGTTGGCGATGTGGCTGCTGTCGCGTGTTTCGCTGCTGCGATTGCGTGCATGGACCCCTGCGATCTACGCGCTGTCGATGCTGCCGCTGATGGCGGTGTACGTCATCGGCACCGGCAAGTACGGGCAGCGCTGGCTGAACCTCGGCGTGTTCTACCTGCAGCCGTCCGAGCTGCTCAAGCTCAGCCTGCCGCTGATGATGGCGTGGTACCTGCATCGGCAACCACTGCCGCCCTCGCCGCGCACGGTATTGACTGCCGCGCTGCTGATCGGCATGCCGGCGGTACTGATCCTCATGCAGCCCAACCTCGGCACCGCCACGTTGGTCACTGCCAGTGGCGTGTTCGCGTTGTTGCTGGCGGGCTTGCACTGGGGCTGGTTGGCGACCGGGGCGGCAGGGCTGGCAGTGGCTGCACCCCTGGCGTGGTTCGGCTTGCTGCGGCAATACCAGAAGGATCGTGTGCTGACCTTCCTCGACCCGGCGGCCGACCCGCTTGGTACCGGCTGGAACATCCTGCAATCGCGCATCGCGATCGGTTCCGGGGGCTGGCAAGGACGTGGCTGGGGGCAGGGCACGCAGGCCACGCTGGATTTCCTGCCCGAGTACACCACCGACTTTGCGTTCTCGGTGCTGGCCGAAGAGTTTGGCTGGATCGGCGTGGCGACGCTGTTCGCGCTGTACCTGTTCGTGGTGGGGCGTTGCCTGTGGATTGCGGTGCACGCGCGCGACACGCACGCGCGATTGCTGGCCGGTAGCCTGGGGCTGGCGTTCTTCGTCTACGTGCTGGTGAACGGCGGAATGATTTCCGGCCTGCTGCCGGTGGTGGGCATTCCGATGCCGCTGATCAGTTATGGCGGGACATCCGCTGTCTCGTTGCTGGCCGGCGTCGGGTTGGTGATGGCGGTACGCGGGCATCGGCCCGTGCACGGGGGATAGCGTTTCCAGCCAACGGCGCAGCCCCCTCGTGGGTGGTGTCTGGGTGGTCGCGGAAAGCAGAAGCCGCGGGTGGGCCGGGCGGGTTGGGCTGGCGGGGGACGCCGTGAATCCATCCCTGGAGGCTTGGCAGCCGCATCCATGCGGCTGACACCCCTGCCAGCCCACACCGCCCCGGCCTCGACAGGCACCTGAGGTGATGCAGATGGCAAAGGCAAAAGCGGTTTCTGGTGTCGGAGAAAAATGTAGAGCCGAGCCCGTGCTCGGCTGGGTCTATCGCGAACAGCAGCCGAGCATGGGCTCGGCTCTACAAAGAGCGCCCTGCCAAGCAGCTTTTGCTCTTCTTTTTTTCTTTCCGTGGGTGGACGCACACGGAAATTGTCAGAGGCCGGGCGGGGTGGGTTCGCGGGGGTGTCAGCCGCATGGATGCGGCTGACACC
>NZ_LXXZ01000040.1 GCF_003244875.1 Stenotrophomonas sepilia | reverse complement strand
GAATGGGAAGGGGAAGGGGAAGGGGTGCGGGTGACCGAAACACTGGACGTGGCCGGCCGCCTGCAGTCGGAAGGGGGCGAGGCCCGCGATCGGCGCGGCTACGATGATGTGTTCGCGCTGGATCTGACCACGGCGTACTCGGGGCGCGACCGTGTGGAGCGCTATCGCGGCTCCAACCCGGCCGACGTGGTCAAGGATCTGGTCGGTGTGTTCAGCGGTGATGCGCGCAACAGCGGCGCGCTGGACATCAACATCCGCGGCATCCAGGGGCCGGGGCGGGTGCCGGTCAGCATCGACGGTGGCGAGCAGGCGCTCACGGTCTGGCGCGGCTACAACGGCGTCAGCAACCGCAACTACATCGATCCCAACCTGATCGGTGGCATCCAGGTCATCAAGGGGCCAGGGCTGGTGCGCGATGTGCACAGCGGGATCGGTGGCGCGCTGGTGATCAAGACCATCGACGTTGACGACGTTGTTGCTGCCGGTGAGCGCTTCGGCGGGGAGCTGAAGATCGAAGGCAGCAGCAATGCGGTGGCGCCACGCCTGCCGCGGCTGCATACCGGCGAGGATTACCGCACGGTGCCCGGGTTCCCGCAGGGCTCGCCCTCGGCACCGTATGCCGACAGCACGCTGCTGGTGCCGGTGAAGTCGCGCGGTTCTGAAACCCATGTGTTCGCCGGGGAAGACCAGGCCTGGCGGCTGGCGCTGGGCCTGCGTGGCGAACACGTGGACCTGATGGCGGCCTATGCCTGGCGCAAGCGCGGCAACTACTTTTCCGGCACCCGGGGCGCGGCGTACTACGACCAGGATCCGCGCGAGCAGTTCGAGTACAAGGGCCTGGACTACATCACCACGCTGGCGCGCTACTTCAAGCCCGGCGACGAGGTGCCCAATACCTCCAGCGAGCAGGAATCGTGGCTGCTGAAGGCGACCTGGCAGATCAACGACGACCAGCAGCTGCGCGCGACCTGGCGGCGCACGCTCTCGCACTACGGCGAGATCATGCCCTCGCGCATCCTGTCCGCGCCCGACTACGGTCGCATCCAGTGGCCGCTCAGCCGCGTCGATGCCGATGCCTGGAACCTGGAATACCACTGGCAGCCCGCCGGAAGCCGCTGGCTGGACCTGCGTGCCAACCTGTGGCGCACCGAAACCACCAGCGATACGTACACCGCTGGCGGCTTCCCAAATTTTGCCAGCAACCCCGACTGGAACCCCGGCAGCAGCCCGATCCTGCGGAATACCGCGCTGGCCAATGCCCGCAACGACCGCACCGGCCTGACCCTGAGCAACCGCTTCGCGTTGCATTCCACCCTGGACCTGACCGTGGGCGGCAACTGGCAGTTCGAGAAACTGCGCTCGGCGGACCCGTACTTCGGCGTCAGCGATGGCTGGCGCATGTACCCGCGCGCGGGACGCCGCCAGGAAGGTGAGGGCTACCTGGTGCTGGACTGGCGGCCGGTGGATTTCCTCTCCCTGAGTGCTGGCGTGCGCTACGCGCGCTATTGGGCCTTTGATGATTTCCTGCAGGACCACCCGGAGCTGATGACCACCTCGGTGTTCCCCAAGGAGGCCCGCTACCGCGTCAACGAACTGCCCGAACGCCCGGCCAGCCTGCAGGGCGAGATCGACGCCATCGAGTCGCAGCGCGCGTTCTGGGACAGCATCGGCATGGGCTTCATCGTTGATGATCTGCTGAAGGGCCTGCTGAGCAGGTATGAGACGCCGGTTGCGGTGGACCACACCATTCCGTGGCTGCCGGATGCGGACGGCAACTACAGCCGTGCCAGCAACCCCTGCCTGAATGGCCAGGTGGCGGCCATTCCCGGGCGGTTGCCGGTGCAGGGTGCGCAGATCCTGTGCAGCATCCAGAGCGGGCGGCCGCAGACGGTGTCCGGGCGCAATGAGCGCAGGCGCGACCATGCCTGGCTGCCGACCTTCTCGGCCACCGCGCATTTCTCGCCCAATGCGCGCGCCTACGTCCGCTACAGCGAGGCGGTGCGTTTCCCCAGCATGTTCGAGAGCACCATCGCGTTCTCCAGCAGCCTGAACCCGCTGTACCCGCTCAAGCCCGAGCACGCCTACAACTACGAAGTGGGCTACGTGCACAACCTGTCGGCGCTGTTCGGCAACACCGCGGATGCCGACGTGAAGCTGGCCTACTACGTGCACAAGACCCGCAACGTCATCGAGCGCGACGGCAATTTCCTGTTCGACAACCTGGACAAGCAGCGCATCCGCGGCGTGGAGCTGCAGGCGCGGTTCGACAACCGTCGCTTCTTCACCGACCTGGGCATCACCCGCACGCTGGAAAACAAGGTCTGTGACGAAAGCATGGCGGTGCAGCTCGATGCACTCGCCGGCAAGGTGCCCAACTGCGTGCAGGACGGCTTCGTCAGTGGCTACCTGCTGACCCAGGCCATTCCCCGCTTGTCGGTGAACGCGTCGCTGGGCACCCGGCTGTTCGATGAGCGCCTGGAGCTGGGCAGCCGCATCGTGCATTACCAGCGCCACCAGAACCCGGACCTGCAGGCCTACCGTGACCGCCTGTACGCCGGCAGTGGTGGCCTGATCTGGCAGAACGTGCCGTTCACCTGGGGAAACATCACCACCGTCGATGCCTACGCGCGCTGGCGCATCAACGACCATGCCAGCATCGAGCTGGTCGGCACCAACCTCGGCAACCGCTACTACGTCGACCCGGCCACGCGCTCCACGCTGCCGGCGCCAGGGCGCACGCTGAAGCTCGGTGTCACCGCGCGCTTCTGATGACCTGTTCCGTTGTTGTACCCGTAGTTCCCTCAACCCAAGGAGTAGTTCCATGAAGATGATCTCCCGTTCCGTACTGGCCGTGGCCGCCACCTTTGCCCTGGCCGGTGCTGCCCAGGCTGCCGACATCGTCGGTGCGGCCAGCGCGGCCACCGATTCGCAGCTGTACGTCAAGGTCGGTGCTTCCGAAGTCAACGGCGGCCCGCACAGTGCCGGCAAGGCCGGCATCGGTGTCGGCACCGTCTCCAACGCCAAGCCGGTCGATTTCCAGGGCCTGGCCGCATACTCGGCCCCCACCACCGTGGGCAACGTGACCGTACGTACGCTGGCCATGCCGATCACCGGTACCCCCGGCAACCATGCCGGCATGGGCCACTTCAACTTCGTCAAGGTGGGCAGTGGCGATGTGTGGTTCGGTGAATGGTCCAAGGATGGCGCCGCGGGTGGCTTCAACAACCGCCAGGTTTACTTCGCTGGCGACCGCGCGGGCACCACGTTGCCCAGCGGCACCGCCACGTACGAGGTGGCCGGCCTGAACAAGTTCAACGGCAGCAACCTGCTCAGCGGCACCTTCGCCGCGAACTTCGGTACCGGCAAGCTGACCGGCGGCCTGGCCGGTGGTGGCCAGACCCTGGCGATCAACGCCAACATCAACAGCGCCGATGCGTCCTTCGCCGGCACCGCTGTGGCCAACGGTTCGGTCACCGGCAACAGCCAGGGCCAGTTCTTCGGCGCCAACGCCGCCACCCTGGCCGGTATCGCTACGTTCGCCGGCAACAGCCAGTACGACACCGCCTTCGGCGGCAGCAAGAACTGATTGCCACGCCCCTGACGGGGCAGGGCAGGGACAAGCCGCGATCCGCCAGTCCCTGCTTCGGCCCGCTGCATGCACCGCCACGGATCGACCATGCGCCACCCCATTTTCCTTGTGTTCCTGCTGCTGGTTGCCGCCGACGTGCGCGCCCAGCAGGACGATCTGCGCCGCGTGCTCGAACAGGGCAGCGAACTGCGCCACCAGCAGCAGGACCAGCAGCGCCTGCAGCAGGCCGAATCGCAACGGCCGACGCTCACCATCGATGGCCAGACCGTGCGGGTGGAGCGCACCGTCGATGATCTCGGCCAGGCCCTCTACCTGTCATTGCAGCACCAGCAGTGGCCGGCCGCTGCGGCGTTCCTGGCCGAATACATCGAGCTTCCGGGGCACGATCCGCTGCTGCGCCACTACGCGCAGGGTGCGTTGGCCCGCGTGGCCGGTGACCATCCGCGCGCTGCACGGGAGTACGAAGCGCTGCTGGCAGCGCAGCCGGACTTCCTGCCCGCCCGCCTTGAACTGGCACGCGTCCATGCCGAAGACCAGCGCGACCGCGAGGCGGTGGCATTGTTCGGTGCAATCAAGGCCGGTATCGACAGCAACGATCCGGCCACTACGGGTGTCCGCGCTCGCGTGGACAGCTATCTGGACGCGTTGCAGGCACGCAGGCGCTGGAAGGCGGCGGTCGCCGCCGGGCCTGCATGGAGCGACAACATCAACCGCAGTTCGGCCAGCCGCACCTGCCTGTTCGTCGTCGGCGACACCTGCCTGATCGAACGCACGCTACCCGAAGCGCAGCGCGCCACCGGCCTGGACTACGACGCCAACCTGGAACGGCGCTGGGCGTGGGCCGGCCATCATGGACTTTACGTGCGCGGTCTCGCTTTCGGTCAGGCATGGCGCGGGTACAGTGCATACAACGAGCTCAACGCCAGCGTGCAGGCCGGTTACAGCTGGCGCAGTGCACGGCACACCCTGCAGCTGGCGCCGAGCTATGACTTCCAGGCGCTGGGCAACCACGCCCTGCAGGGCGGCAGCGGCGTGCACGGCGAGTGGCAGTACGCCCTGGACGGGCGCAGCCTGCTCAAGCTGGAGGCCGACTGGAAGCGCCAGCGCTACCGGGAGCCGGGCCTGGCTGACAACTACGATGGCGATCTGGCAGCGCTGTATGCCATTTGGTTCCGCGCGCTCAATCCGCGCTGGACCCTGTTCGCGGGCATGGACCTGACCGACAGCAGCGCAGCCGACCCGGCCAACGGCTACCGCCAGCGCGGACTGCGGCTGGGCGCGGCGCGCCAGTGGAGTGGCACCACGGCCACGGTGTTCGTGTCGTTGCGTCGCCGTGACTATGATGCCTGGAGTCCGTTGCTGGAGGCGCGCAGGCAGGACGACGAACAGAACCTGATCGCCATCGTGCGCAGCGAGCGGCTGGCGGTGGGCGGGCTGGTGCCCAGCCTGGGCCTGCGCTACGCCCGCATCGACAGCAACGTCGGTTGGCTGTACAGCCATGACCGCAGTCTGCTCAGCCTGAAATGGGAGCGTGCGTTCTGAACGCACCGCTGCAAGGCCGGAGTGAATGCGCCGCGGCTGCGATCTTCATCGATCATCACGCGCCCTTGTAGCCCGGTTCGCGCATCCTACGACCGTTGCGGCGGAGGTGGGCCGCGTGTATCGAGGAGCGCCGGTCGTGCTGGAAGCGGGCAACAAACCAGAAGGCCTGAAAGGGTTGAGAGTACTGGTGGCGGAAGATGAGTTCGCCATCGCGATGTTCCTGGTGGACTACCTGGAGTTGAAGGGCGCGCAGGTAGTGGGGCCGGCCGGGGACCTGCAGGCACTCGGCCGGCTGCTGGATGACAACCCCATCGATGTGGCCCTGCTGGACATCAACCTGGGCGGTGAACAGGTGTACCCGCTGGCCGACCGGTTGGCCGAAGCGGGTACGCCGTTCATGCTGACCTCTGGCTACGATGACAACCTGCCCAGCCGCTTCGCGGATGCGCCACGCTGCACCAAGCCCTATCACATCGAGGCCCTGGTCCAGCAGCTGGCGGGACTGGTGGCGACGCCGCAGGCCCCTGCGGGCATCGCCTGATTGCGCGGCATGTCGCGCCACACCGAAGGCCTCCGGGCCGTGGAGCGCCCGGCGGGCATGCCGCCGTCGCTGCAGGCGCATGCGCGTCATGACGGCATGGCCGCCCGTATTGCCCGGCACGACTGGTCAGGCACGCCACTGGGTGCGATCGAGCAATGGCCGCCGCACCTGCGCGCCACCGTCGACCTGATGCTTGCGCACGGCTTTCCGATGATCGTGCTGTGGGGCGAGCAGCTGGTGCAGCTCTACAACGATGGCTATGCCGAGATCCTGGCTGACAAGCATCCTGGCGGACTGGGCCAGCCGACGCGCGAGTGCTGGCCCGAGGTCTGGCACATCAACGGCCCGATCTATCAGCGTGTGTGGCAGGGCGAGACCATCACCTATGAGGACAAGCTCTATCCGCTGGCGCGGCGGGGGCGCTTGGAGGATGTCTGGTTCACCATCACCTACAGCCCCATAAGCGGAGAGGACGGGTGCATCAACGGCGTGCTGGTGACCATGTTCGAAACGACGGCCGCGCACGTTGCGCAGGCGGCCCGCGAACGTGAGGAACAGAAGCGCCGTGAGAGCGACCGCCGGTTGGCGCTGGCCTTCAAGGTGCTGCCGGTGGGTGTCTGCATTGTCGATGCCGACGGCAACCTGCAACTGTCCAACGACCAGATGCGGACCTATCTTCCCACCGGCAAGGTGCCCTCCATGGATCGCCCCAACCACTACCGGTGGCAGGGTACGCATCCCGATGGCTCGCGCATCGAACCCCACGATTTCGCCATCGCCCGCGCCCTGCGGGGGGAGACGATGGTCCCAGGCCTGGAGTTCCAGTTCATCCATGACGATGGGCGCGCGCGCTGGACGCGTGTCGCCGCCGCACCGCTGCGTGATGCCGATGGCGGGGTGAGTGGCGTGTTCGCGATCGCCGTGGACATCGACGACCTCAAGCGTGCCACCGAGCGCCAATCGGTGCTGCTGGCCGAACTGCAGCATCGCGTGCGCAACATCATGTCGACCATCCATGCCCTTGCCTGGCGGACCCGCGCATCGGTCGGCAGCGTGGACGAGTATGCCGAGCGCCTGTGCGCGCGGCTGATGTCACTGGCGCGCACGCAGAGCCTGTTGACCCGTGGCGCCAATGTAGGGGTCTGCCTGCGCGGCATGCTCGAGGAGGAGATCGCGGCGCAGACGCCGGCCGCCGCCGCCTATCACCTGCAGGGTGAGGATGTGCTGTTGCCACCGAAGGCGGCCGAAGTACTGTCGCTGGCCATCCATGAGCTGACCACCAATGCGTTGCGGTATGGCGCGCTGGCCCACGAGGACGGCCGGATCGATGTCTGCTGGCACCTGCAGGTGCAGGATGGGCAGCCGTGGCTGGGCCTGCACTGGTGCGAGCGCCATGCCGAGGTGGCGGGGTGGGAGATGCCACGCCAACGTGGCCTGGGCCGGGTCCTGATCGAGCAACGGGTGCCCTATGAACTGGCCGGCAGTGGCGAGCTGCGCTTTGCCCCGCAAGGCCTGGATGCCTGGATCCGGTTCCCGCTGCGCGAGCGCGACAGCCTGCTGCAGACTGACGCCCCGGACTCCGGGCTGCCTGGGTAAAAGGGTATTTATCTCCAATTTGGCCAAATTGGGTATAGTGTCGCTTATCCACCCCGCCTGGAGCCGTGTGATGACCCTGCCGCTGGATCTGCCTGGCCTCGAGAAGGCCCCGGCCTCGTCGGTGAAGACCCGGGGCTGGCCGAGCCTGATGCGCACCGTGCGCGAAAAGCAGGCGCTGGTCATCACCAACCACAATCACCCCGAAGCGGTGATCGTGGATATCCGCACCTACCAGGAGCTGCTGGCCAAGGCTGCCGGCGGCGATGCCGATGAGCGCAGCGAGGAACTGCTGCGCCTGCGCAGCGAGTTCGACCAGACCCTGGCCGGGCTGCAGCGCGGAGAAGGGCTGGGCAAGGTACTGGGCCAGCCGATCCGGCGCGGCCGCAAAGCCACCCTCGGCCGTCCGCTCTGATCGATGGGACGCATCCTGGCGCTGGCCGGCGTCAATGGCGCCGGCAAGAGTTCGCTGCTGGGCACCTGGCTGGACGCCGAAGGACTGAGCTGGTTCAACCCGGACTCGTTCACCCGTCGCCTGGTCGACGCCGGCTGGCCGCTGCCGGAGGCCAACGCGGAGGCATGGCAGGAAGGCACCCGCCGCCTGCGCCAGGCCATGGCTGATGGCACCGACTTCGCCTTCGAGACCACACTCGGCGGCAATACCATTCCGCACCTGCTGCGTGAGGCCTGCGAACGGCATCAGGTGGCGATCTGGTTCTGTGGGCTGGCCGATGTCGAGCTGCACATCGCCCGTGTTGCGGCGCGGGTGGCCGCTGGCGGCCACGATATTCCGGTGGAGAGGATCCGCGCGCGTTTCGATTCCGCGCGCGCGAACCTGCTGGAGCTGCTGCCACACCTGGCCGAGCTGCATGTCTACGACAACAGCGCACCGGCCGACGCGCAGGGCTGCGTGGTGCCGCTGCCGGTACTGGCCATGGCTGCAGGCGAACTGCAGTACCCCATTGCGGTAGCCGACCTGCTGCACACGCCCGGCTGGGCCAAGCCCATCGTGATGCGCGCGATGGAATTGAACAATCCGCGCTAGATCCACGCCATGCGTGGATGCCTTGGCTGTGGTTAAACTGACCGCACCATCAAGGAGGATGACATGCACGGACCCGCGATATTCCGCTCCACTTCGATCTTCCTGGCGCTTGCTGCGCTGGCGCTGTCCAGCTTGACGGCGGTGGCTGCGCCCGGATCCAAGCGGGTGGTTGCGCCACCCAGCCTGGTGCAGGCCTATCGGGCCGCCGAAGCGAACCTGCGGCTGATTCCCGGCGACGACATTGAATCCGAGTTCCGTCCGGTGTGGACCGCTGTTGCCGATCTCGATGGCGATGGCCGTGCCGAGGCCGTGTATTTCTACACGTCCACCTACACCGGCGGCAGCTTCGCGCAGAGCAATGTGGTGGCGGTGATGACGGCGCTGACAGCGAACGATCCGCGTGGCCAGGAGAACCCGAAGAGCCTGTCGCCGGTGGAAGCAGAGGACTATGCCGCCATCCGCAGGTATGGCTATGGCGATGATGCCGGCATCCAAATTCCTGGCGCGGTGCAGTCGATTCGAATCGATGGTAACCGGATCATCGTTGCCTTCACCGTTACCGCGGGCGCAACGGTCTGCGAAATTCCCCGCGATTTCCGCCACGTCTGCCCGCCGGAGGGTCACTACACCTGGACACTGCGCTGGACGCCGGGAAAGCTGACCCGCGTCAAGAAGTAGCGCTAGGCAGCGCCGGGCGTATCCGCCCGGCGCCACTGACTCTGTAGATCCACGCCATGCGTGGATCGGGTTCTGCGCCCAGCCTCAGGCCGGCTTCACCTGCTCAGAGTCCGCAACGTCCGGCAGCGGTGGCAGGTCCGGGTCCACCGTCACCGGTGCATCGCTCATCAACAGCGCAGCGGCTTCCTTCCTGCAGCCGACGGCCGGCGGTGAACCGCGCAGCGGCAGGCCGGCGGTCTCCTTCACGAACAGCATGGTCACCAGGCCGATCACTGCCGCGCCCATCAGGTAATAGGCCGGCACCAGCGGGTCGCCGGTACGCTCCACCAGCCACGCGGTCACCAGCGGCGTGGTGCCACCGAACAGCGACACCGACACATTGAAGGCGATCGACAGCGCGCTGTAGCGCACCGGGGTGTAGAACAGTGCCGGCAGCGTGGACGGCATCGAGCTGGTGAAGCACACCAGCGCCAGCCCCAGCAGCATCAGGCCGAGGAAGATCAGCCCGTCGTTGCCGCTGCCGACCAGCAGCAGGCACGGCACCGCCAGCACCAGCAGCGCGATACACGCGCCGATGATCATCGGCCGGCGGCCCAGCCGGTCACTGAACACGCCACCGACGATGTTCAGCGGCATCATCACCAGCATCACGATGATGATCAGCAGCAGGCCCTTGCTCTCGGCATAGCCCATGGTGACGCTGAGGTAGCTGGGCATGTAGGTCAGCAGCATGTAGTCGGTCACGTTGAACACCAGCACCAGGCCCATACATACCAGCAGCTGGCGACCGTGCACCTGGAACAGCGCGCCCAGCCCGGGACGATCGTGCTCGCGCTTCTCGGCTTCCTCGGCGAAGGCGCGGAAAGCCGGGGTTTCCTCCAGTTTCATGCGCATGTACAGGCCGAGCAGGCCCAGCGGACCGGCTACCAGGAACGGAATGCGCCAGCCCCAGTCCAGCATCTGCTCGCTGCTCAGCAGCATGTGCAGCGCGGTGACAGTACCTGCGCCGGCGATGTAGCCGCCCAGCGTGCCGAACTCCAGCCAGCTGCCCATCAGGCCGCGGTTGCGGTCGGTGGAATACTCGGCGATGAAGGTGGCCGCGCCGCCGTACTCGCCACCGGTGGAGAAGCCCTGCACCACGCGCGCCAGCAGCAACAGCACCGGCGCCCAGATGCCGATGCGCTCGTAGGCGGGAATCAGGCCGATCGAAAAGGTGCCCAGCGCCATCAGGATCATGGTGAACGCCAGCACTTTCTGGCGGCCGTAGCGATCACCCAGCGGCCCGAACACCAGGCCGCCCAAGGGGCGCACCAGGAACGCCACGGTGAAGGTAGCGAACGCGGCGATCACCTGCGCGGTGGGATTGCTGGAGGGGAAGAACACCTGGCCGATGGTGACCGCCAGATAGCCGTAGACACCGAAGTCGAACCACTCCATGGCATTGCCGAGTGCGGCCGCGCCGACGGCGCGCTTGAGCATGGGCTTGTCGACGACGGTGATCTCATCGACCTTCAGGTGGCGGCGGCGTTTGAACCAGCCGAAGTGGGCGTGTGCATCGGGGGTGTCCTGCATGGGGACTCCTTGTTTGGTAAATACAGTGCGGGATAGACGGTGTGATGTGTCCCGAGAAACGGAAACGGCGATGCAGACGCAGGTGGCGCAGGGGCATCGGGGGCAGGGAGAATGTGCGCAGGCACGACGCCACGCGCACGTCAACGTACCGCCGTAACGGTGGACATGCGGAAACAGACCGCTGCAGCTGCGCAATCAGCGGCCAGCGGTCACGTCAGCGTGGGAATGCAGGCAGAGCGCCTGCGGGCGTCATCCGCCGGGATCCAGCGCGAGGCGATGGAAGGGCAGGGCGGGAGCCATCGTGGCAAGCGAAGCGCCGGTCGGCAGTGCTTCCCACGTAACAGGTGCGCCCGTCACGTAGTGGGTCGTGTCGATCATCGGTTCATGATAACGGCATCGGCGTGAGCATGCGGAGAAGCGGGCTGATCTGCACGCTGTGTTCCATGGCGCCTGTTCATCCGCAACGCATGCGATGACACGCGTTGAACGAACCCTGGCCGCAGCGCTCACGCAGTGCTGTCTACGGTAGTGCCGAACGCAATCGAGAAGGAGCATCGCATGACCCGTCGCATTCCCGAAGGCACGCTGATCATCGTCGCCGATGGTGGTTCGGCCCGCGTGTTCACCAACGTTGGCGACGAACATCAGCTGACGTTGAAGCAGGAAGGCGAACTGCGCCTGCAGGACATCAGCGAGCAGGGTATCTCAGGTCAGGGGCCGGCCGGTGCGGTGCCGAAGGACATGTCCATTTCTCAGCTCAACGAAGCGACGTTCGCCAAGCAGGTGGCTGAGCAGCTCAACGAAGATGCCTTGAATAATCGCTATGCACACCTGGTACTGGTGGCAGACCCGACCACGCTGGGCCGTATCCGCCCGCTGCTGCACAAGGAGGTCCAGGCGCGCCTGCTGGGCGATATTGCCAAGGATCTGACCAATTCACCGGTGGAGGACATCCAGAAGGCCTTGGCGGGGTAACGACCATGCCGTTCATGCGTGACTACCCGGCGGCGGAGCCCGCCGGCGCGGACGTGGAAGCTCAGGCGGGCTGGCTGCTGCTCGAGTTCGGTGCACCCTGGTGTGGCCATTGCCAGGGCGCGCAGCCCACACTCCAGGCGTTTGTGGACGCCCATGATCTGGTGCATTGGAAGATCGAAGATGGCAAGGGAAAGCCACTGGGGCGTGCTTTCAAGGTAAAACTGTGGCCCACAGTGGTGCTGCTGCATGACGGCCAGGAAGTGGCGCGGGTGGTGAGGCCGGTCGACAGCGCCGACCTCGCCACGTTGCGGAGCGCGTTGCCGGGTTGAGGGCAGCAGTCGCTGCCTGCGGCCCGCACGGCGACGAGCAGGCTTGGCTGCATCGCGGTCTAGTGATAGGTCACCTTTTCCGCTTCCGCGCGCAACTTCTGCAGCAGGCAACGCCCATGCTGGCTCAGCATGACCATCGCATTGGCGATCTGCTTGGCGTCGTAGCCCATCGGCGCGGGAGGTTTCGGCTCGGGGCCGTATTGCTCGCCGATGAGGATGGCCATGCCTTCGGCGCTGTTGAGTGCGTGTTCGATGCGCTGGAACAGCGACTCCATGGCCGGGCTGAGCGGGCGTGGGTGTTTCATGCGGAAACTCCTTGGGTGCGAGGGCCACCGCAAGGGTGGCGGGCGATGCGTGCTTGGAACTCCCGGAAGGAACAGAGAAAACCGGAGGGCCTGACGGCCACACGCATCGCCCGCCGTAGTTGCGACGGGCTATCTCTGTCCTTCCTTTCGGGGGTTCCAATCCCGGCAGCGGCATGTCCGCTGCGGCGCCATCCTGTACGCATCACGACGTGGAACGCTCATTGATGGTGTCTGCCGAACGGGCAGAATCGAAAGGTCACATCACTCACCGTTGTAGATCCCGGCAAACAAGTGGCGGACGCGACAATCCCTGTCGCGCCCTTCACGCCGTGGCCGCGAACCCCAGTCCGGCAGCCACACCTCCCGCCTTGAGACAAACCCGCAATCGAATCGACCACGGGCCGAAGGCGACCGATTACCAGCTGTAACTGACACCCACCTGCGCACTGGTCTGGTGATAGCCGCTGGCCCGCTGCAGCGACAGGCCGCCCCAGGCACCGACGCCGTTGGCAAACTTCACCGATGCGCCGCCGCTGAACTCGCCACGACTGCGCGGGATGCGCGCATCGGCCACTTCGTCATCCATCCGGATCTGCGATTCGGCGCGGGTGTGCAGCCAGTTGGCGGCCAGGTACGGCTGCACTTCCGCCGCGCCGTTGCCCGGGCGGGTTACGCCGGACAGGCGCAGGCCCACGCGGCCGAACACGCCATTGGCATTCTCGGTGCTCACCACCGTGCCGTTGGCCTCGGTGTGGCGGTTGCTGTCCCAGCGGCTGTAGCCGACCTGCAGTTGCGGCTCCAGGTAGACGCCGCCGTTGCTGGCACCGCCCACACGGAACGCATACCCGGTTTCCACCGCACCCTGCCAGGCACGGCTGTCGTAGCGTTCCGCGTCCAGGCCGATGCCTTCCACGCGATTGCGGAACTGCGCACGCTGCACCGAGCCATCCACGTAGAAGCCCGCATATGGATCGGCGGTGCTACCGCCGCGCCAGGTGCCGTAGAGGCCCAGCGCCTCGCCCTTCACCTTGCCGCGGGCGTAGTAGCCGGTCAGCTCATTGGTGGAGGTGCTGCTGGCGTTGCCGGTGGACAGCATCACGCCCACGCTGCTGCCCGAATCGTGACGCCACACATCAGCACCGACGGTCAGTGCCTGGCTGTTGCCACGGATGTCGAGCTGGCGACTGATGGCATCGAAGCCATTGCGTGAGCCGTCCACGCGTGCCCAGGCGCGGCCGGCATTCTGGCCTGCATGGCGATCGTGGTAGCCGACGCGGAACATGCTCTGCGCCGCCTGCAGGTTGGCCAGGTAAGCGCCTTGCTCGGGGCGCAGCACCGGTTCCGGATCGACCGGACCCACGGGATCGACTGGATCCACGGGGTCCACGGGGTCCACGGGATCTACTGGATCGACCGGATCGACCGGATCGACTGGCCGGCATTCCGGCAAGTCGGGGTTCGCCACGCATGGGTCAGGCACGGTCGGCAGCTGCGAACGCAGGTACCAGTTGCCATCGGTTCCGGTGCCCTTGTGCAGGAAGTACTCGTACTGCCCCCCCACCGCACGACCGGCCAGATTGAACTGGCCGTTGGATGCGCCACCGATCTGGATCAGTTCGATGCCCGTGTCGGTCTGAGCACCGGCGCCGCCGACATTGTTGACGCGCACGTTGGCAGTGCCGCTGGTGTCACCGCCGATGATCAGCTTGTCGGTGGCGGCACTGTCGCCGGCCAACACGGTGTTGAAGATGATCGTGCCACCGGCGCCGCTGAAGTTGCCGGCCACGTTGAGGCTGTGGAAGGCGGAGCCGTCGCCGAGCGCGATCTCGCCGCCGCTGCCCAGCGACACCGAGCCGGTGCTGCTGCTGCCGGTCAGCTGCCAACGGGCATTGTCCACCGCCATCGACGTGATGTTCTCGGTGGCACCACGCAGCGAGGCGTTATTGGTCAGGCCGACATCGACGATGCTGCCAGCGGTGTTGATGATGTTGCCGGAGAGGTTGGAGTCGTCGACGGTGAAGCCAACGGTGGCAGCGGCCGCAGTGACTTCCAGCAGGTTGCCGTTGCTGCCGATCAGCTGCGCGCCGTTGCGGACGGTGAAGCGGACGTCGGAGTCTGGGATGCGCGCCAATGTGGGTGCGGGGACAATCAGTGCGGCACCTGCGTTGCCTTCCACCCTGGAAGCGTCGATGACCACCCTGGAGGCGATGGGGCTGGTGGAACTTCCTACGGCGTAGATGCCGTTCTGTGCGCCAGTTACCACGCTTCCGTTGCCCACGTGAATGTCTGAGCCCTCGAAAGCGACGATGCCGTTGCCGGCCAGTGCCGGATCTGCAGTGCTGACCAGCTGGCCGATGACTTGCGTACGGTCCAGATTCAGCACAGCGCGCCGCCTGAATGTTTCGCCAACCACGCTGATGCCGGCCCCTTGGCCGGTGATCTGGCTGTTGCTGATGTTGGCTACGGGGTTTGGACGTCCCTGCGAGCTGGCGTAGGTAAGCTCCACGCCGCGTCCACCCGTGTTGTTTACCGTCGACTGGGTGAGCGTGAGTACGCTGTTTGCGACGCGGATTGCGGTGGAGTTTACTGCTGATGCAGACACCTCGGCACCTGAAAGCGTCGCCGTGGACTGGGCATGTGCGTCGATGCCGAGTGTCTTTCCGCTGGGATTGACGATCAGCCGGGCATTGATGAGTAACCACGCCTCTGGCAAGTCTCCCGGTTGCACGGTTGCGGACTGCCCAGGGTTCAGCGATCCGGCATGCAGCGGAGCTGCCATGGCAAGATAGCTGGTCACAGCCAGTGCGAGGAAACGGCGAACAGCGATCTTCATGGAAAGTCTCCTTCGACCCTCCGTCCCAGCGGCCTACGAAAGTTCATGTGGATCGGTTGGGAGGCGCCAGCCTGGCCGCCTCCCATGCGCAAGGCTTACCAGCTGTAACTGACACCCACCTGCGCACTGGTCTGGTGATAGCCGCTGGCCTTCTGCAGCGACATCCCGCCCCAGGCACCGACGCCGTTGGCAAACTTCACCGATGCGCCGCCGCTGAACTCGCCACGGCTGCGCGGCACGCGTGCATCGGCGATCTCGTCATCCATGCGGATCTGCGATTCGGCGCGGGTGTGCAGCCAGTTGGCGGTCAGGTACGGCTGCACTTCCGCCGCGCCGTTGCCCGGGCGGGTTACGCCGGACAGGCGCAGGCCCGCGCGGCCGAACAGGCCATTGGCATTCTCGGTGCTCACCACCGTGCCGTTGGCCTCGGTGTGGCGGTTGCTGTCCCAGCGGCTGTAGCCCACCTGCAGCTGCGGCTCCAGGTAGATGCCACCGTTGCTGGCACCGCCCACACGGAACGCGTAGCCGGTTTCCACCGCACCCTGCCAGGCACGGCTGTCGTAGCGTTCCGCTTCCAGGCCGATGCCTTCCACGCGATTGCGGAACTGCGCACGCTGCACCGAGCCATCCACGTAGAAGCCTGCATACGGGTCGGCACCGTTGCCGCCGCGCCAGGTACCGTAGATGCCCAGCGCCTCGCCCTTCACCTTGCCGCGGGCGTAGTAGCCGGTCAGTTCATTGGTGGAGGTGCTGGTGGCGTTGCCGGTGGACAGCATCACGCCCACGCTGCTGCCCGAATCGTGACGCCACAGATCAGCACCGACGGTCAGTGCCTGGCTGTTGCCACGGATGTCGAGCTGGCGACTGATGGCATCGAAGCCATTGCGTGAGCCGTCCACACGCGCCCAGGCGCGGCCGGAGTTCTGGCCGGCGTTGCGGTCGTGGTAGCCCAGCCGGAACATCGTCTGCGCCGCCTGCAGGTTGGCCAGATAGGCGCCGGGCTCGGGGCGCAGCACCGGCTCCGGATCGACCGGATTGCATTCGGGCAGGGTCGGATCGACCACGCACGGGTCGGGCTGGGTCGGCAGCTGCGAGCGCAGGTACCAGTTGCCGTCGGCGCCGGTGCCCTTGTGCAGGAAGTACTCGTACTGGCCGCCCACCGCGCGGCCGGCCAGGTTGAACTTGCCATTGGACGCACCGCCCACATGGATCAATTCGATGCCCTTGTCGGTCTGAGCACCGGCACCGCCGACGTTGTTGACGCGCACGTTGGCCGTGCCGCTGGTGTCACCGCCGATGATCAGCTTGTCGGTGGCGGCATTGTCGCCGGCCAGTACGGTGTTGAAGATGATCGTGCCATCGGCGCCGCTGAAGTTGCCGGCTACGTTCAGGGTGTGGAAGGCGGAGCCGTCGCCGAGGGACACGGTGCCGTTACCGAGGCTTAGTGCACCAACCGTGGAGTTTCCGGTCATGTTCCAGGTGGCAGAGTCCAATGTGGCGCTGGTGACATTCGTCATGACACCGTTCAACACGGCGCCATTGGACAGCTTGGCGTGCAGCTGCGAGGTGGCGTCGGCACGAAGCGTACCCTGCAGTTGCGACGCGCCGGCGTTCAGATTCAGAGTGCCGCCATCGACGGCTTCAGCAATCACGCCATTGCCGCCGCTGACGGCGCTGCCGTTGAGAATGTTGATCGTGGTAGGAGCGATCGACCCGGCGCCGCTGACCACGATGCCCGAGCCATTTCGGCCGGAGACGCGTGACTTGTCGATGGTGAGGACGTTGTCACTGATCGGACTGGTGGGGGTTCCCCCAATGTCCTTCACAACGATGCCGTTTTCATCGCCCGTGACGGAAGAACCGTTGGTGATGCTGACATTTGAATTGGAGAAGACTGCCAGACCGGACGAGATTTCGGGTGGAAGGAGGCCGGCTCCGATGCCGGTTCCATCAATCGTTGTGTTGCTCAGCGCCAGCACGCCACCCTGAACATAGCTTCCTATTCCTTGGCCGACGATGCTCGAACCAGTGACAGTTGCAGTGCCTGCAGCGCCACCAGAGAAGCCATTGGTTACAGCCAATCCCGCAGCGCGGCTGTTCTGTATCCGGGTGCCGGTGATCGTCGCGCTGGAGGAGGCGATCTGGACGGCGGCAAACGACTGGCTGGCGATGACTGCTGCCCCCGTCATGGCGAGCGTGGACCCCTCACTGATGCCTACGGATGTGGCGGCGCTGCCGGTGTTGAACGTCAGCGTGGCGTCCTGGGCCGTCCAGCTCTCAACAGGGTCGCCAGCATTCACAGTGGCCGACTGGCCGGGGCCCAGAGTTCCGGCCTGGGCGGTCGATGCGAGGGTGATGCCGGTGGCTATGGCCATGGCAAGGGAATGACGAACAACGATCTTCATGAAAGGTCTCCTGCGAGCCTCAATCCGAGCGGCTCACGAAAGGCTATGTGGATTTTCTGGGAGGCGCCAGCCTGGCTGCCTCTCATGCGCAAGGCTTACCAGCTGTAACTGACACCCACCTGCGCACTGGTCTGGTGATAGCCGCTGGCCCGCTGCAGCGACAGGCCGCCCCAGGCACCGACGCCGTTGGCAAACTTCACCGATGCGCCGCCGCTGAACTCGCCACGGCTGCGCGGCACGCGTGCATCGGCGATCTCGTCATCCATGCGGATCTGCGATTCGGCGCGGGTGTGCAGCCAGTTGGCGGTCAGGTACGGCTGCACCTCGGCGGTCCCGTTGCCCCAGCGGGTCACGCCGGACAGGCGCAGGCCCGCGCGGCCGAACAGGCCATTGGCATTCTCGGTGCTCACCACCGTGCCGTTGGCCTCGGTGTGGCGGTTGCTGTCCCAGCGGCTGTAGCCCACCTGCAGCTACGGCTCCAGGTAGATGCCGCCGTTGCTGGCACCGCCTACACGGAACGCGTAGCCGGTTTCCACCGCACCCTGCCAGGCACGGCTGTCGTAGCGTTCCGCGTCCAGGCCGATGCCTTCCACGCGATTGCGGAACTGCGCGCGCTGCACCGAGCCGTCCACATAGAAGCCTGCATACGGGTCGGCACCGTTGCCGCCGCGCCAGGTGCCGTAGATGCCCAGCGCTTCGCCCTTCACCTTGCCGCGGGCGTAGTAGCCGGTCAGCGCGTTGGTGGAGGTGCTGGTGGCGTTGCCGGTGGACAGCATCACGCCCACGCTGCTGCCCGAATCGTGACGCCACAGATCAGCACCGACGGTCAGTGCCTGGCTGTTGCCACGGATGTCGAGCTGGCGGCTGACGGCATCGAAGCCGTTACGCGAGCCATCCACGCGGGCCCAGGCGCGGCCGGAGTTCTGGCCGGCGTTGCGGTCGTGGTAGCCCAGGCGGAACATCGTCTGCGCGGCCTGCAGGTTGGCCAGGTAGGCGCCGGGTTCGGGGCGCAGCACCGGTTCCGGATCGACCGGATCCACGGGATCCACGGGATCCACGGGATCCACAGGGTCGACCGGCGGGCATTGCGGCAAGCCGGGGTTGGCCTCGCAGGGGTCAGGAACCGTCGGCAGCTGGGAACGCAGGTACCAGTTGCCATCAGCGCCGGTACCCTTGTGCAGGAAGTACTCGTACTGACCGCCCACTGCGCGGCCGGAGAGGTTGAACTGGCCGTTGGAGGTGCCGCCCACTTGGATCAGTTCGATGCCCTTGTCCGTCTGAGCACCGGCACCGCCGACGTTGTTGACGCGCACATTGGCAGTGCCGCTGGTGTCACCGCCAATGATCAGCTTGTCGGTGGCGGCGTTGTCGCCGGCCAATACGGTGTTGAAGATGATCGTGCCATCGGCGCCGCTGAAGTTGCCGGCTACGTTCAGGGTGTGGAAGGCGGAGCCGTCGCCGAGGGACACGGTGCCGTTGCCGAGGCTTAGCGCACCGACCGTGGAGTTTCCGGTCATGTTCCAGGTGGCAGAGTCCAGTGACACGCGAGTGACGTCGGTCATCGCGCCGGTGATGCTGGCGCCGTTCGAGAGTGCGACGTTCACAGTGCCCCCGGCAGCGTTAACGATGCCACCGGTCGCGCTCGAGGCATCGAGGTTCAGGTCGATCTCTGCGTCTGCATCCTCGACCAGAAGCGCGGTGCCGCTGCCACCGACCAGCTGGCTGCCGTTGCGGAAATTGAACGTCGCCAGGACAGAAGGCCTGCTACCAAAGCGCACAACATGAATGCCTGCGCCGCTGCGGCCTTCAACACGCGAAGCGTCTATCTCAACATTGGCTCTATCACCTGGTGCGGCCATTTGAAAGTTCGCATTGATGCCCGAATCATCACCAATGATGGTGCTTCCATTCCGGGCAAGCAGGTGGGCCGGGTCGGCCAACAGGAATCCAATACCGCGGTCAAAAGCGCCGTTGGAGTTGAACACGCCTTCGAGTCGGCTTGCGTCCAGCGTCAGATCGGCACCCTGCGTAGCACTACCACCGATGCCGGCACCTACCAGTGTGGTGCGTTCGACGACTGCGACGGAGCTGCCGGAAGTGCCACCGGAGGTAATCAGACTCAGGGCACGGCCGGCGGTGTTCCGGACGGTGCTGTCGCTCAACGAGAGTGAGCTGTTGTTCAGATTGATCCGCCCATCAATGGACACGCTGTTCGCCGTGACGCTGGATGTCCCTCGGGCATCGATGTCCAGGAGGCGTGCTCCTGGATTGCCTGTCAGCTGTGCGCCGTCGAGTGACCAGGACTCCGGGGCATCCCCAGCATTCACTGTGGCCGACTGGCCAGGGCCCAGAGTTCCGGCCTGGGCGGTGGATGCGAGGGTGATGCCGGTGGCTATGGCCATGGCAAGGGAACGACGAACTGCGATCTTCATGGCGGTACTCCTACGGGGTATCAAACTTCGGGAAACGGGCCGCATCACTTCGTTGGCGTGAATGAAACGCTGTGATGGCGTGAGGATGAAGTGATTCCGGCGCACTTTCCGGCCCGGCTGGTGCAAAGTGCAATAGCGGTCGCATTGCGACCGGGAATGCCGCAGGGCACCTTTTTCGCCCCGCTTTTCGGCTTTGGCGACAGTGTGGTGAGCGCCACGGCATCGAACCATGCAATTAGTTGCATAGGAAATCGGACAGCTTTTGTCGCCTTTAGATCCATTCAGTTGCGCCGCAACATGCGGCACCTGAAGCCCGGTGCTAGCATCCGGTCAACATCTTGAATCGATCCAAACGCCGATGCCCACGCTGGACCGTCGTCTCCTGATCGCTTTCGCCGCGACCGCCGTGCTTGCCTCCGGGGCGGCGCTGGCGGTCCCGTCGAAATCCGCCGCCGAACGCGCCTACGCCGCCGTCGATCCCTTCATCGGAACCGGTGGCGAGGGCCACACCTATCCCGGCGCCACGGTGCCGTTCGGCATGGTCCAGCTCAGCCCGGACACGCGCATCCAGCCGCGCGAGAAGGCCTATGGCTGGGCGGCGGGCTACCGTTACGACGACAGCAGCATCGTCGGTTTCTCGCATACGCATTTTTCCGGCACCGGTCATTCGGACCTGGGCGACATCCTGCTGATGCCGTTCACCGGCACTCCCGGCCTGGAGCGTGGCGATCCGGAGAAGCCGGGCAGCGGCTATGCCTCGCGGTTCCGCCACGCTGACGAGAAGGCCGAGCCGGGCTACTACGCGGTCACCCTGGACGACTACAGGGTGCGTGCCGAGCTGACCACCAGTACCCGCGTGGGCGTGCATCGCTATGCCTTCCCCAAGGGTACCGACGCCAAGGTGCTGCTGGACATGCGTACCAGCATGTACGACTACCCGGGCAAGGTGCTGTGGTCGCGGGTACGGGTGCGCGCCGACGGCACGGTCACGGGCTTCCGCGAAACCCGCGGCTGGGCGCCGGGCCGCCAGCTGTATTTCGCGATGCGTTTCTCGCGCCCGCTGGCCGGGCACGAGCTGCACAACACCGAGCAGGACATCGTCTACAAGGGCTTCCCGCCGCCGGGTGAGAAGGATCCCGCGCAGCGCGCCCAGATCGAGGGCCGACAGCTGGTCGGCACGTTCGCATTCGGCAAGCTGGATGCACCGCTGGTGGTGAAGGTGGCGATCTCGCCGGTCAGTGAAGCCGGCGCCATCGCCAACCTCGACGCCGAAGTGGCCGACTTCGATTTCGACCGCGTGCGTGCGCAGGCAAAGCAGGAGTGGACGCAGGCGCTGTCGGTACTCGATATCGACGCCCCCGAGCATGCGCGGCGCAGTGCCTATACCGCGCTGTACCACACCCTGCTGGGGCCGACGCTGTTCATGGATGCCGATGGCCAGTACCGCGGGCCGGACAATGCCGTGCACAAGGCCGAGGGCTACACGAACTATTCCACGTTCTCGCTGTGGGACACCTACCGTGCGCTGCACCCGTTGCTGACGCTGGTGCAGCCGGAGAAGCGCAACAGCGACTTCGTCAATTCCATGCTTGCCCACCATGAGCACAGCCCGTACGGCATGCTGCCGGTATGGTCGTTCCATGGCCTGGAAGACTGGTGCATGATCGGCTACCACGCCGTGCCGGTGATCGCCGATGTCTACGTGAAGGGCATTCGTGGCTTCGACGCCGACAAGGCGCTGAAGGCAATGGTCGAGACCGCCAATTACGGTCCCTATGACGGCATCGCGCAGTACCGCGAGCTGGGCTACGTGCCGATCGACAAGGAGGGCGAAGCAGCCAGCAAGACGCTGGAATACGCCTTCGACGACTGGACCATCGCACGCATGGCGCAGGCCATGGGCAAGGCCGATATCGCGGCGACCTTCGACAAGCGCGCAGGCAACTGGCGCAATGCCTTCGACAAGGACACCGGCTTCATGCGCGCACGCAAGCGCGACGGCAGTTTCCGCACGCCCTTCGACCCCAGCGCCAGCGGCTACGGCACCGACTATACCGAGGGCAACGCATGGCAGTATTCGTGGTACGTGCCGCAGGACGTCGCCGGGTTGGCGGCCGCGCACGGTGGCAGCGACAAGCTGCTCGCGCGCCTGGACGAGGTGTTCAACGCCAAGGTGGATCCGTCGATCTTCGAGCACATGGAAGACATCACCGGCCTGATCGGCTGGTATGCCCACGGCAATGAGCCCAGCCACCACGTGGCCTACCTGTATTCGTATGCCGGCCAGCCGTGGCGCACGCAGGCGCGCCTGAAGCAGATCATGGATACCCAGTACGCCGACCGCCCGGATGGCCTGGCCGGCAACGATGATGTCGGCCAGATGTCGGCGTGGTACGTGTTCACCGCGCTGGGCTTCTATCCAGTGGCCCCGGGCTCGGGCGAGTACATCCTTGGCCGTCCGTTCCTGCCGAAGACCGCGATGCGCCTGCCCAACGGCAAGACGTTCACCATCGTGGCCGAGGGGCTGGATGACGCGCACACGTACGTGGGCAGCGTGACGTTGAACGGCAAGCCGCTGCAGCGTACCTTCCTGCGCCACGACGAGATCCTGGCCGGCGGCGAACTGCGCTTCAGCATGCAGGCCGAGCCGAACAAGGACTGGCCGGGGCAGGGCGCGCAGGCGCCGTATTCGATGAGCCAGTGACGATTGGTAGGTGCCGACCTTGGTTGGCACGCTTCACGGGTGACCAGGAACCTGTAGAGCCGAGCCCACGCTCGGCTCAGGCATCGTGCCAGGAGCAGCCGAGCATGGGCTCGGCTCTAAAAGGGCAATTCAACAAAGCTCAGCGGAACCGCACCCCCACCCGCGCGCCACCGAGCGGCGCCGTTTCGATCTTCAACATCGCACCATGCCGCTGCGCGATCTCGGCCACGATCGCCAGGCCAAGCCCGCAGCCGTCGCCCTCGCTGCTGGCCCGGTAGAAGCGTTCTGTGACGCGCGCGCGTTCGGCTTCGGCGATGCCGGCGCCGTCATCGTCCACCCAGACCTGCACGCCGTCGGTTTCCTGCCGAACGCCCAGGGTGATCACACCGGGCGCGGCGCCATAGCGCAGCGCGTTGTCCAGCAGGTTGCCCAGCGCCTCGCGCAGCAGCTGCGGATCACCTTGCACCTGCACACCGTCGTCGGGTCCGTCGTAACCCAGGTCCACGTCGACCGCCAACGCACGGTCTGCGTAGCGCTCGACCACGCCCCGCGCCAGCGCGGCCAGGTCCAGCGGCTGCAGCGGCAGTACGCTGCCATGGGGATCTTCCGAACGGCTGAGCATCAGCAGCTGGTTGACCAGGTGCTGCAGCCGCGCCAACCCAGCCAGCGTGCCGGACAGCGCGAGGTGCTGGGTCTGCGGATCCTGTTGCCGCAATGAACTCTCCAGCTCCACCTGCATCGCCGCCAGCGGCGTGCGCAGCTGGTGCGCGGCGTTGCTGACGAAGCGCCGTTGCGCGGCTTGCATGGCGTCCAGTCGCTGCAGCAGGGCGTTGTAGGCCTCCACCGCCGGCCACAGTTCGCGCGGCGCCTCCTGCGCCGGCTCCAGTGGCGCCAGCGGGTCGGGGCGTGGGCTGGCCAACCGCCGCGCCACCTGGTTCGCATGGCGTGCGGCAGCGCCGGTCCCGGACCAGGCCAGCCAGGCCGCGAGGGCGAGGATCGCGGCCTGGAACGGAATGCTGGTCAGCAGCAGCTTGCGCTCCAGCCGGTGGCGCTTGCGCAGCGTCTCGGCCACGCGCAGCCGGATATCGTGGCCGGGCCCGGCGCTGACCACGACTTCGACCATGCGCACCGGCTGCCCGCGTAGGCGCGCATCGTAATAAACCGCGTCGTCGCTTGAAGCGGCGGTGGCCGGGCGGGGCAGCGCTTCGGCCAGGTCGCCATACAAGCGTGCACCCGCAGCGTCGACCACTTCGCCATGCACTTCATCGGCGGTGTCCCAGCTGAACATACGTGACACCGCGGGCGTGATCTCGATCGAGGCATGACCGTCCTGCACCGTCACCAGCTCGGACAGCGACATCGCCGAGTCCAGAAGCCAGCGGTCGTAGACCTGGCCGGCGTAGAAACGGGCCAGCGCGAAGGAACCTACCGCGCTGCACAGCAGCAGCACCAGCAGTGGCAGCCACAGGCGGCGCAGCAGCAGGCCCCGCAGGCTGTGCACGCGCTCAGTCACCCACGGCCTCCAAGCGATAACCCAGGCCACGCAGCATGCGGATGCCGACGCCGGCACGCGCCTGTTCCAACTTGCGGCGCAGGCGGCTGACATGCACCTCGATCACCGACAGGTTGGCTTCGTGGTCCCAGCTGTACAGCGCATCGAACAGGCGCTGCTTGGTGACGGTGCGGCCAGGATGCTGCATCAGTGCCTCGACCAGCGACAGCTCGCGCGCGGTCAACTCGATGCGCTGGCCTTCAACCTGCACTTCATTGCGGATGCTGTCGAAGCACAACCGGCCCAATCGCTTCTGAGCCGGTGCATCGCTGCGGCGGCGCGACAGTGCACGCAGGCGGGCTTCCAGCTCACCGAGTGCGAACGGCTTGGCCAGGTAATCGTCGCCACCGCGGTCGAGGCCGAGGATGCGGTCCTCCACACCATCGCGTGCGGTCAGGATCAGCACCGGCAGGGTGGCACCGTCGTTGCGCAGGCGCGAGAGCAGGTCCAGGCCATCGACGTCGGGCAATGAAAGGTCCAGCACCATCACGTCATACGGTGCGCCGGCCAGTGCCGCCGGCGCGTGCAGTCCACGCGAGAGGTGGTCGCACAGATGACCGGCACCCTGCAGGGCGCGGATCAGTCCATCGGCCAGAGCGGCGTCGTCTTCGATCAGCAGGATTCGCATTGCAAGCTTCGTGCAAGGTTGGGGCAAGTTTGGCGCAAGTGCATCACCTTACCGTGACGTGCATGAATTTCTCCTCTCGTCTTGCGGCCGTGCTGGCCACGCTTCTGTGCGCGCCTGCGGCTTCGGCGCTGTCCCTGCAGGAAGCGCAGCACGCAATGGAAGCACACAACCCGGACCTGCGCGCGGCGGCACTGGAGCTACGCGGGGCGCAGGGCGATGCGCAGACAGCGGCATTGCGCCCGGCCACCGAGCTGTCGATCGGCACCAGCAAGATCAGCCCCAAGCACGGCATCGGCCCCGGACGCTGGCAGGACAAGCGGGTGGACAGCACGCTGGGCCTGGGCTGGACCTGGGAGCGCGGTGGCAAGCGCGCCCTGCGCATTCGCCAGGCCGATGCGCTGTTGGAAGTGGCCCGTCTGGAGATGCTCGATACCCGGCGCCGCCAGCAAGTGGCGCTGCATGAAACCTATTTCGGCCTGAAGGGCGCGCAGGAGCGGGCGCAGATCGCCGACGCCAACCGCCAGAGTTCGGCCGAGCAGATGGCGGCGGCGGACAAGCAGGTCGCGACAGGGGCGATGGCACCGGTGGATCGCGCGCGGCTGGCGGTGGACGATCTCGCCGTAGCCGACGCGGCGCGCGAGGCGGCCCTGGATCTGCGCGATGCACGGCATGCGCTGGGGCTGCTGCTCGGCCGTGACGACAGCGGTGACCTGAGCGCTGATGAGCCCTGGCCCGACCCCGCAGCTGTTGCCGCAACGGGCGCGTTCGATCCGCAGCAGCGTGCCGGTCTGCGTGCGGCGCGTTCGCGCCTGGCCGCGGCGGATGCCGGTGTGGCACTGGCGCGCAGCGAGCGCTATCGCGACATCCAGTTGGGCGTGGAAGCCGAACGCGAGCCGACCGACATCAGCGGTGTGACCTGGGGCGTGTCGTTGACCATCCCGCTCGGCGGCCCGTCACGTGCACGCGGCACGATGCAGCGTGCCGAGGCCGACCGTGATAGTGCCGCGCTGGAACTGCAGGTGCTGCAGCGCGAAGCGCGCGCCGAACTTGACCTGCTGCAGGCCAGCGTGCAGTCCGCCGCGCAGCGCCGCAGCGACTACGAAGGACTGCAGTCCGACGCCGCGCGCAAGGCGGTGCAGGGCATCGAACTGGCCTACCGGCGCGGCGCCGCCAGCCTGACCGACCTGCTGGATGCGCGCCGTAGCTGGCGCGACTTCGAGGGCGCACTGATCGAAGCACGCGTCAACCATGCCATTGCCCTGGCGCGCTGGGAAGCGGCCACATCCGTTGCTGAAGGAGAGTCTCGATGAAGTTCATCGTCGTTTGTCGCCCGCAGGCGCGACATGCCGTGCTGCCGGCCTTGCTGGCGCTGGCCCTGCTGGGCGGCTGCGGCCGCGAGCCGGCGTCGTATACCGAGGACGCGCCGCAGGTCAGTGCCGGCCAGGTCCAGTTTCCAGCCGGCAGCCGCCAGCTGGACGTGCTGCGCAGCGAGGCGGTGACCGCCGGCGCAAGCGCCAGCCTGCAGCTGCCGGGCCGGGTGGTCTGGGACGAGACACGCTCCAGTGCACTGCGCACGCCGTTGCCGGGTCAGGTGGCGCGCATCGAGGCGCAGCCGGGGCAGAAAGTGAAGGCCGGCCAGGTGATTGCCTGGATCACCTCGCCCGAGTTCGGCCAGGCCCAGGCCCACAGCGTGCGTGGCCGCGCCGAGCTGCAGCGGGCCCGCCGGGAACTGGACCGTACCCGCGAGCTGCATGCCGCGGGTGTGGCGTCGGGCCGTGAACTGGACGAGGCCGAGGCCAACTTCGCGGGCAGCCAGGCCGATCATGCGCGCGCGAATGCATTCGCCCGGGCCTATGGCAATGGCCAGCGCGTGGACCAGCGCCTGCCGCTGCGCGCCCCCATCGATGGCGTGCTGGTGGAGCGGCGGATGAACCCGGGCATGTCGGTCAGTCCCGACAGCGAGCAGCCATTGGCAGTGATCGGCGATCCGGACCGCCTGTGGCTGCTGCTGGATGTTCCTGAAAGCCTGGCAGGGCGGTTGAAGGCCGGCATGCAGGTGAGCGTGCCCGGCGCCGATGGCCAGCCGCTGCAGGCGACCCTGCAGCACGTGGATGACTTCGTCGACAGTGAGCGCCGCGTGGTGCAGGCGCGTGCCGAGCTGGACAACCGCGCACGTGGCTTCAAGGCCGGGCAGTACGTACGCGCCCAGGTGGCGTTGCCGTCCGAGGGCGGTGTCTCGCTGCCCGACGCCGCGGTGTTGCTGATCGACGGAAAGCAGGTGGTGTTCGTGGAGGAAGGCAAGGGCCGCTTCGTGCGCCACGCGGTGCACGCCGAGGAGCTGGGTGACGGCCGCCTGTGGGTGCGTGAAGGCCTGGCGCGGGGCAGCAGAGTGGTCGTCGAGGGTGGCCTGCTGCTGCAACAGCTGGTGGACAGCGCGCCGGCAGCCGTCAGCACCGGCACGGGGCGCGCCGCCCCATGATCGATCGCCTGATTGCCTATTGCCTGCGCCAGCCGCTGATGGTGATGCTGGCGTTGCTGCTGTTCATCGGCGCTGGCATCGCCGCGTTCCGCGTGCTGCCGGTGGAAGCCTTCCCGGATGTGTCCGACACCCAGGTGACGGTGGTGTCGCTGCACCCGGGCCGTGCCGCCGAAGAGGTGGAGCGTGAGGTGACGATGCCGCTGGAAGTGGCGCTGTCCGGCATTCCGCATTCGGTGCGGGTGTTCTCGCATACGCAGTTCGGCCTGTCGATGATCATCCTGACCTTCGACGACAAGGCCGATGACTACTTCGCACGCCAGCAGGTGCTGGAGCGCCTGCAGGGCGTGGAGCTGCCGGAAGGGGTGACCCCGGAGCTGGAGGCGATGAGCTCGGCGGTGGGCGAGATCTACCGCTATGTGCTGAAAGGCCCGCACCTGACCCCGACCCAGCTGCGCACCGTGCAGGAATGGACGATGGAGCGTAGCCTGCGCACCGTTCCTGGAGTGGCCGATGTGATCAGCTTCGGTGGCTTTGCGCGCACCTTCCAGGTCAAGCCGGACCTGGACAAGCTGCGTGACCGCGGCATCAGCCTCGGTGAGTTCGCCGAGGCGCTGGAGAAGGGGAGTTCGAACGCGGGCGGCGGCTATGTGGAACGCGGCCAGCAGCAGTTCCTGATCCGTGGTGTGGGCCTGATGCGTTCGCCGGCCGACATTGGCAACGTGGTGGTGGCGCAGCGCGGTGGCACGCCAATCCTGGTGCGCGACCTTGCCGGTATCGCCGATACCGGCCTGCCCCGGCAGGGCCTGGTCGGCCACGACGACAATGACGATGCGGTGTTCGGCATGGTGCTGATGCGCAAGGGCGAGAACCCGTCCGACGTACTCGACGCCCTGCATGCGCGCATCGCCGAGATCGAGGCCAACCAGCTGCCGGCCGGCGTCAGCATCGAGCCGTTCTACGACCGCTCATGGCTGGTCTCGACCACGCTGAAAACCGTCTTCCGCAACCTGCTGGAAGGCGCCGTGCTGGTGTTCCTGGTGCTGTGGCTGTTCCTGTACAACGCCCGCGCGGCGCTGATCGTGGCGGCGATGATGCCGCTGGCACTGCTGTCGACCTTCCTCGGCCTGCACCTGTGGGGCGTACCGGCCAACCTGCTTTCGCTGGGAGCGATGGACTTCGGCATCATCATCGATGGCGCGGTGATCGTGACCGAGCACATCGTTTCGCGGCTGTCGAAGCTGCCGCCGAACGCTGACAGGAAAACGCGCTTCTCGACCGTCCTCTCGGCAGCCTCCGAAGTGGGGCGGCCGACGTTCTTCTCGATGCTGATCATCATCGCCGCACACATCCCGATCTTCACCCTGCAGCGCCAGGAGGGCCGAATGTTCGCGCCGATGGCGTACTCGGTGACCTCGGCGTTGATCGGTGCGTTGATCCTCGCACTGACCGTGGTGCCACTGTTCTGCTACTGGTGGCTGCGCCGCGACCGCATGCGTGATGGCAATCCACTGATGGACCGCCTGAGCGGCTGGTACAAGCCGATCCTGGAGCGGGCGCTGGCCCGCCCGCGTGCAGTGGTACTGACCGCGGTTGCGCTGCTGGTCGGCACGCTGGCACTGGGCACCCGGCTGGGTTCGGAGTTCCTGCCCGAGCTGGACGAAGGATCGATCTGGCTGACGGCCACGCTCGACCCGAGCACCAGCCTGGGCGAAGCGCAGCAGCAGTCGCGGCGCATCCGTGAGCTGGTCGGCACTTTCCCGCAGGTGTCGACGGTGGTGGCCAAGCTGGGGCGGCCAGAAGACGGCTCCGATGCCAAGGGCGCCAACCAGATCGAGGCGCTGGTGGCGTTGAAGCCTGAGAAGGAATGGCCGAAGGGCGTGGACAAGCGCCAGCTGGTGAGCGATCTGCAGCGCACGCTGGAGCAGCGCATTCCGGGACCGGAGTTCTCGATCTCGCAGCCGGTGCGCGACAACATCCTGGAGAGCATCTCGCAGATCAAGGGCCAGGTGGTGATCAAGGTCAGCGGCTCGGACCTGGATGTACTGAACCAGCACGCGCAGGCGATCCTGGTCCAGGTACGTGCGGTGGACGGCGTGGAAAGCGCGTTCATCGATCGCGACGGTTCGCTGCCGCAGCTGCAGATCGACATCGACCGCGACCGCGCCGCGCGCTACGGCCTGAACGTGCGCGACATCGACGAGGTGATCGAGACCGCACTGGGCGGACGCCAGGTCGGTGAACTGTGGGAAGGTGACCGCAGGTTCCCGATCACCCTGCGCCTGGACGATGCCGATCGTGAGCTGCAGCGGCTGCGTACGGTGCCGGTTGGCATCGGCGATGGCCACACGGTGACGCTGTCCGACGTGGCCGAGTTCCGCATGGCCAGCGGCGCGATCAACATCTCGCGCGAGAACGCACAGCGGGTGAAGGCGGTGAGCATCTTCATCGCCGGCCGCGACATGGGCAGCGTGGTGGCTGACATGCGCAAGCGCGTGGACGCCAGCGTGCAGCTGCCGGAAGGCTACCGGCTGGAGTGGTCCGGCGAGTTCGAGAACCAGCAGCGTGCGATGAAGCGGCTGGGCTGGGTGATTCCGCTGTCGGTGCTGATCATCTTCGTGTTGCTCTTCGATGCCTTCAAGGACATCAGCAGTGCCGCCCTGATCCTGGCCAACGTGCCACTGGCGATGATCGGTGGCATCCTCGCCTTGTGGCTGACCGGCATTCCATTGTCGGTGTCAGCGGCGATCGGCTTCATTGCATTGTTCGGGCAGGCGGTGCTGAACGGAGTAGTGATGCTCAGCCGCTTCGCCCAGCTGCGCGAGCAGGGCATGGACCTGCTGCAATCAGTGATTCAAGGCTCGCTGCAGCGCCTGCGCACGGTGCTGATGACCGCGCTGCTGGCGATGTTCGGCCTGCTGCCGATGGCCACCTCGCACGCGATCGGTGCCGAGACCCAGAAGCCGTTGGCGGTGGTGGTGATCGGCGGCCTGCTGTCGGCGATGCTGCTGACACTGCTGGTGCTGCCTACGCTCTACTACTGGGTACACGGGCGTCGCGAGGCCCATGGCGCCTGACCTGACTGTAGCGCCGAGCCCACGCTCGGCTGCTTCTGGCCTTTGCGCGAAGAGCAGCCGAGCATGGGCTCGGCTCTACAAGGGCGTCGCGCCATGCGTGGATGCCATCTGTGCGATCTACACCATTCCGCCGTTGGCGCGCAGCACCTGGCCGTTGATCCATCCGCCATCGGCACCTGCCAGGAACCCCACCGCGCCGGCGATGTCCTCGGGCGTACCCAGCCGCTCCAGCGGGTTCATCTTCGCCAGCCGCTCGATCAGCTCGGGCGGCTTGCCGTCCAGGAACAAGTCGGTGGCGGTCGGGCCCGGCGCCACGGCGTTCACGGTGATGTTGCGCCCGCGAAGCTCCTTGCTGAGGATCGCGCCCATGGTCTCCACCGCCGCCTTGCTGGCGGCGTACACGCTGTAGTTCTCCAGCCGGGTGCCGACCACGCTGGTGGACAGGGTGATGATGCGGCCACCGTCGCGCACCCGGCGCGCACTTTCACGCAGCACGTTGAAGGCGCCCTTGAGGTTGATGCCGATGACCCGCTCGAACAACGCGTCGTCGGTGTCGGCCAGCGGCGCCAGCTGCAGCACGCCGGCGCTGTTGACCACCACGTCGATACCGCCGAAACGGGCTTCGATGGCATCGAACAGCTGACGCATGGCCTGCGGATCGGCGACATCGGCCTGCAATGCGATGGCCTGCGCGCCGGCTGCGCTGAGTTCGGCCGCCAAGGCTTCGGCGTCGTCGCGGCGGCCCGCATAGTTGATCGCGACCGCGTGGCCGTCGGCGGCGAGCCGGCGGGAGATGGCGGCGCCGATGCCACGGGAGCCGCCGGTAACCAGGGCGACAGAGCGGACGGGGGAGGGGGTCATGGTGGTTTCCAGTGGGCACGCCGGAGTGGCGCAGGGCCATCTTCGCGCCATTGCCCGCTCGGATAATCCTGCATAATCCGCCAACATCATCCGGATCACCGAACAATGGATCGCTTCACGGCCATGCGCGCCTTCGTCCGTATCGTCGAGCGCCGCAGCTTCACCCGGGCTTCCGAGGACTTGGGCCTGCCACGGGCCACGGTGACCGACGCGATCAAGGCACTGGAACAGCGGCTGGGCGTGCGCCTGCTGCACCGGACCACGCGGCGGGTGGTGCCAACGCTCGAAGGCGAGGCCTTCTATGGCCGTTGCCTGCGCCTGATCGCCGACATGGATGATGCGGAGGCCGCGTTCCGTGACGCGCCGCCACGCGGCCCGTTGCGCATTGAAGTGCATGGCACGCTGGGCCGGCACCTGCTGTTTCCGCACCTGCCGGAATTCCTGCGGCGCTACCCGGAGATCGAGCTGGACGTCAGTGAAGGCGACCGTTATGTCGACCTGTTGCGCGAAGGCGTGGATGCGGCGTTGCGGGTGGGGACGCTGGCCGACAGCGATCTGGCGGCGCGCCGGTTGACGATGCTGCGCGAGGTGACGGTGGCCTCGCCAAGCTATGTGCAGGCCAGGGGCGCGCCGGGCAGCATCGATGCCCTGCGGGACGGCCACGAGATGGTCGGCTACCGCTCCAGCGCCAGCGGCCAGCTGATTCCGCTGGAGTTCCAGCAGGGCGGGCAGGTGCGCTACCTGCCGCTGCCGGCGCGGGTGCGTGTGTCCGGTGCGGACGCCTTCCTTGGTGCTGCGCTCGCAGGCCTGGGCATCATCCAGGCACCGCGCTACCGGATGGACCCGTATATCGCGCGCGGGCAGCTGGTCGAGCTGTTGCCTGAGGCGCCGCCGACGCCAAGCCCTTTGAGCCTGGTCTACCCGCGCAACCGCACGCCGTCGCCGCGGTTGCGGGTGTTCATCGACTGGGTGACTGGGGTGTTCGACTCGTTCGAGGGTGCCGGCCAGCGGCCGGCACTACCGGGCCCGGTCAAACAGAGTGGGGTATTGCTTGGGTAGTGCCGGCCGCTGGCCGGCATCACAGCGCGTGCAGCGGCCCCTGCATGCGATGGAAACTCCCATCGGGGGCGGTGAACCAGGCCAGCGAACGCCCACCCACGAAGTCGTCGACATGCACCACCGTGGCGCCGTCGGCTTCCTGCCACGAAATGGCATAGATCCCGTCGCTGATCTGTTGCCACTCGCAGGCGGCTTCGCCACGTGCGCCGGCATAGGCGCCGGAGACGATGACGTACTGCACGTGGCGACCATCGGCGCTGTAGGCATTGTCGGCCGCCAGGCCGTCATAGCAGACGCGGAAACGGCGGCCAGCGAACACGGGCAGGTCGGTGGCAGCGCTCATCGAATCGCCACCGGGTTGATGTTGACCTGGGTCGAGCCGACGTACAGCGGCTGGCCGAGTACGAACAGGAATTCCCAGGCCTTGTCGCGCACCAGGGCACGGCTGTCGATCAGCTCCAGGTTGTAGATGCCGCGCTTGGCCAGCATGTACTGGTTGACCGGAAATTCCTCGGCACCGTCCGGGTTCGGGTAGACCTCCGAGGCCCAGGTGTCGCCACCGAAGGCGACGATGCCCTGGTCGGCCAGCCACTTCGCGGCCTCCATGCCGATACCCGGTTCCACTTCCAGGAACTGTTTGTCGTCCTTGCCGATCAGTTCCAGCCAGCCGGTGTTGAACAGCACCACGTCGCCCTTGCGCAGGCTCAGGCCCTGCTTCTTCAGCACGGCCTGGATGTCGGCCACGGTGAACTCGGTGCCGCCGGGCACGATCGCCTTGCCGTAGTACGCGATCATGTCCAGCACCACGCCGCGGGTGACCATTGGCGGCACCTTCTCGACGCCGAGCTTGCGCACGCCGTCCACGGTGACGAAGTCGGCGGCCCTGTTGCCGTTGTAGTAGACGTTGTCGATGCCGATATGGCCGATGCCGTTGAGCTGGGTGCCAACGCCGGTCCAGGCGTTCACCAGTTCATCGTTGAAGGTGAACCTGTTGGGGCCCAGCGACGTGCCGGCCTGCTGGCCGACCTGCACGTTGTACAGGCGGAAGCTGCGGTGGCGGAACGCGGGCAGGTTCTTGTCCACCGGCACCGCCAGCGGATAGGTCTTGCCGGTCCTGACCAGCGAGACAGCGTGTTTGACCACGTCCGCGGTCAGCAGGTTGGCCGCGCCGATCTCGTCATTGGCACCGTAGGCAGAGGGATACCAGTCCTCGGCACTAGCCTGGAAGGACAGCCGCAGGGTGGCCAGCGCAAGGGCGGCCAGGGTCTTCATCTTCATGGCAAAGCTCCGGTAACTGTCAGGCCGTCGCGGCGGCGCCGGCATGGGCCGGGAAGCGCGGCAGCACGTACTCGGCGATTTCGTGGAAGGTTTCGGCCAACGGCCGTTCATTGCGGCGGAACTGCAGGCCGATGTGGTCGACACCGGCGGCCTGCATGGCATGCAGCTCGGCCAGCAGGGCGTTGCGGCCGCCGCGCAGGCCGAAGCGCCAGCGCTGCAGAGGGGCATCGGCATCGGGCACCAGGTCCAGATGGATGAAGCTGGCATACGGTTTGTTGCCGGCCACGGCGCGCCAGGCCGCCACGCGTTGCGCATGGTCCTGTGGCGTGCCCGGGTAGGCCAGGCAGCCGTCCATGTGCTGGCCGATCCACGCCGGTTGCTGCTGGGCCAGGCCGGCCACGAACAGCGGCAGGGCCGGGCCATCCGCGGGCAGCACATCCAGGCCCTGCGGCAGGTGCGCGGCGGCGCCTTCGCGCAACAGTGCGATCTGCTCGCGGAAGCGGCTGCCACGGCTGTCGAAGTCGCGGCCGAACAGCGGGTACTCCACCGGGCGGTCGCCACTGGCCACGCCCAGCAGCAGGCGGTCGCCGCTGAGTCGCTGCACGCTGCGCGCCGACTTCAGGGTCAGCAACGGCTCGCGGATCGGCAGCACCACCGCACCGGTGCCCAGCAGGATCTGCTCGGTGATGCCGGCCAGATAGCCGAGGTAGCTGAACACCTCGAACACCTGGGCCGCATCGCCGAAGGCCGGGTCGTACACCGGCACGTCGCGTAGCCACAGCGCACGGAAGCCGAGGCGGTCGGCCAGCCGTGCCAGCTCCGCATGGCGCTGCAGGTCCGGTTGGCCGGGCAGGCGTCGCGCGGCGCGTCGCGCCTGTTCGCCCAGCGGCGTCCAGTCATTGTCCAGCGGTGCTTCGATGCCGATGCTGAAACCCCCGGCCTGCAGCCGCGCCAACGCACTCCCCATGGCGAGGCTCCTCAGTCCCAGGCCGGGGCCAGGCCCGGCGGATCGACTTCGCGGCCGTTGCGGTCAAGCGCGGCGATCGCGGCCATGTCGTCGGCATCCAGGCGCAGGTCCTGGGCGAGCAGGTTGCTGGCCAGGTTCTCGCGCTTGGTCGAGGACGGGATGACCGCGTAGCCCCGTTGCAGCGCCCACGCCAGCGCGACCTGGGCTACGGTGGCCTGGTGCTTGTCGGCGATGGTGGCCAGCACCGGGTCCTTCAGCACCTTGCCGTAGGCCAGGGTCATGTAGGAGGTCACGGTGATGCCCTGATCCTGCAGGAAAGCAGTCAGTGCCGGGTTCTGCAGGTAGGGGCTCAGTTCGATCTGGTTGGTGGCGATCTCGCCGGCGCCGACCACCTCGATGGCCTGCCGGGTCAGTTCGATGTTGAAGTTGGACACACCGATCTGGCGGGTCAGGCCCAGCGTCTTGGCTTCGGCCAGCGCGGTCATGTACTCGCGCAGTTCAACGCCATTGCCCGGCGCCGGCCAGTGGATCAGCAGCAGGTCGACGTAGTCGGTGCGCAGCTTGGCCAGGCTGTCGCGCAGGCTCGGGATCAGCTTGTCGACGGCGTAGTTGTCCACCCAGATCTTGGTGGTCAGGAACAGCTGGTCGCGCCGGACGCCGGATTCGGCGATGGCCTGGCCGACCTCGGCTTCGTTGCCGTAGATCTGCGCCGTGTCGACCGCACGGTAGCCGACGTCGAGGGCGTTGCGCACCGAGTTGATGACGGTCTGGCCGGTCAGGCGGAAGGTGCCGACGCCAAAGGAAGGAACGCTCATGATGGACTCCAGGGACTTCGTTGAGAGCCGGCGGGCTCGGGACAGGGCGAAGTGTGGGTGCTTTACATTTGTTGATTAAGCCGTGTATACGGGAAATACTTTTGCAGCGAGGTAAATAATGAAAACCACCCTGGATGAGCTGAAGGCCTTCGTGGCGGTGGTCGATGGTGGCTCGATCACGGCGGCGGCCGAGGCGCTGGAGCTGACCATCTCGGCCACCAGCCGCACCCTGGCGCGGTTGGAGGACAAGCTGCAGACCACGCTGCTGCGGCGGACCACGCGCCGGCTGGAATTGACCGAGGAAGGCGCAGCGTTCCTGGAGTACGCGCGCACGATCCTGGCCACGGTTGACGAGGCCGAGGAACAGATGGCGGCGCGGCGGCTGCAGCCGGTCGGGCGCCTGCGCGTGGACGCGGCCACGCCGTTCATGCTGCACGTGATCGTGCCGCTGCTGGAGGGCTTCCGCGAGCGCTACCCGCAGGTGGAGCTGGAGTTGAATTCCAACGAGGGCATCACCGACCTGATCGAAAAGCGCACCGATGTGGCGTTCCGCATCGGCGTCTTGCGCGATTCGACCCTGCATGCGCGGCCGATCGGCCACAGTCGCATCCGCGTGCTGGCCAGCCCCGAGTACCTGCGACGGCACGGCACGCCTACGCGCGCGGAGCAACTGCGCGAGCACGACCTGCTGGGTTTCACCCAGCCCAGCTCCTTGAACGAATGGCCGCTGCAGGATGCCGATGGCGGGCCTTTCGTGATCGCGCCGGCCATCGCTTCATCCAGTGGCGAGACACTGCGGCAGATGGCGGTGGCCGGGCTGGGCATCGCCTGCCTGTCCGACTTCCTGACCGGCCAGGACCGGCGCGAGGGCCGACTGGTGCAGCTGTTGGCCAGGCAGACGCAGGAGGTGCGGCAGCCGATCAACGCGGTGTACTACCGCAACACCGCGCTGGCCGCGCGCATCACATGCTTCGTCGACCATGTCACACAGACGCTCGGCCAGCGCCCGTTCGATGAATAAAGATCGGTAGAGCCGGCCGCTGGCCGGCTTCCCCATCTGCTGGATCACCGCCGCTGCCGGCCAGCGGCCGGCACTACCGGCGGTTGTGCAGCGCGCGCCGGTTTCCGATATGCGCGCATGCCAGCAGCACGCCACCGCTGGCTGTCGCCACGCCGTGCCAGAGCAGCGATTCCTTCAACGGCAGGTACAGCGAGGCCGACAACAGCAGGATGGCGCCGACGCACGCCAACCGCAGGGGGCACCAGTACCGATGCCGATACACCCCGGCCAAGGTACTCGCCAAGGCCAGCGAGGAGGCCAGCAGCGCGAACAGCCACTCCCAGCGCGACATCATCAGCAGCCATGTCATGGCGCCATGGCCGGGATGCTGGAACGAGCGCAGCGCCATCATCGTGGCCGGCACGAAGGCCAGCAGCAGGGGCAGGACGATGCAGTGGGCGGCGCAGGCCAGGGACAGCCAGGCCCCGGCAAGATCGAAGCGGGGGTGCCAGCGTGCCGAACGTGGCGGCTGGGCCAGGGCCCTTGCGGGCGTCGTGGGGGTGTGGTCCATAATGTTACATAGTAACAACCGGGGGATCCCCATGAAGCGTTCTGCTGCTCTTTTCCTGCTGCTGACGGCCAGCACCGCGCAGGCCCATGACGTCCGCCAGTTGGGTGCGCATGTGCACGGCCAGGCCACCGTCGATGTTGCGCTTGACCAGCAAACACTGGAGTTCGCCCTGCAGGCCCCCGGCATCGGCATCCTTGATTTCGAGCGGCCGCCGGCCAATGCGGTAGAGCAGGCCGCGCTGGCGCGAGCGACTGCGCTGTTGAAGGGGGGCAGCTGGGTCACCCTGCCTACCGCGGCGGGCTGCCGCCTTTCCGGCAACGATGCCAAGGCCGAGGGCTTCGATGCGTCGGCTGCCGCGCCGCCGCCAGGCCAGCACCGGCACGCGGGGTTCAGCGCAACGCTGCAGTACCACTGCGCCAGGCCGGCCGAGCTGCGGGCCATGGTCGTGCGCCTGCCCGTACTGTTCCCGGGCCTGCACGAAGTGATCGTCAACAGCGCCACGGCTCGCGGCCAGAACCGCAGCGTGTTGACTGCGGACAACCTGCGCGTGGTGCTGGCACCGTGAGCCTGCGACCGGTGATCGCGTTGGATGGCGTGCAGTTCGGCTATGGCCGGCGCCTGGTGCTGGATGTGCCGCGGCTGTGGATCGAGCAGGGCAGCAGCGTGCTGCTGCGCGGGATCAGCGGTGGCGGGAAGAGCACGCTGCTGGGCCTGCTGGCGGGCGTGTTGCTGCCCGGCAAGGGCAGCGTGGAGGTCGCCGGCCACGCACTGCAGGCGATGCGTGGCGCCGCACGCGACCGCTTCCGTGCCGACCACCTGGGCGTGATCTTCCAGCAGTTCAACCTGCTGCCGTTTCTGAGCGTGCGCGACAACATCGCACTGGGCCTGCGCTTCTCGCGCGTGCGCAGCGCGCGCATCAGCGGCCCGGTGGATGCCGAGATCACCCGCCTGCTGCAGGCCCTGCAGCTGGACCCGGCGCTGATGCAGCGGCGCGCAGGCACACTCAGCGTTGGCCAGCAGCAGCGCGTGGCGGCGGCACGCGCCCTGATCGGCCGCCCGGCGTTGCTGCTGGCAGATGAGCCAACCTCGGCGCTCGATCGCGACGCGGCCACCGCGTTCCTGCAGCTGATGTCTGCGCAGTGCCAGGCGGCCGGCACCACGGTGCTGGTGGTCAGCCATGACGACAGCCTGGAGCGGTTGTTCGACCGCACGATTGCCCTGTCTCAGATCAACCAGGCAGGTGCCGGCCATGCTTGAGCTTGCCTGGGCCAGCCTGCGCAGCCGTGCCGTGAGCGTGGGCCTGACCGTGCTGGTCATCACCCTCAGCGTGGTGCTGTTGCTGGGCGTCGAGCGCGTGCGCACGCAAGCACACGAAGGCTTCGCCAGCACCGTGTCCGGTACCGACCTGATCGTCGGTGCGCGTTCGGGGCCGGTGAACCTGCTGCTGTACTCGGTGTTCCATATCGGCGACCCGACCAACAACGTGTCCTGGCAGTCCTACCAGGCGCTGTCCGCAATGCCGCAGGTGAAGTGGGCGGTGCCGCTTTCGCTGGGCGATTCCTGGCGCGGCTACCGCGTGGTCGGTACCAGCGATGCCTATTTCGAGCACTACCGCTACGGCGCCGGGCACGTGCTTGCATTTGCGAGCGGACGGCCGTTCGATGACCTGTATGACGTGGTGATCGGTGCCGAGGTGGCACAGGCACAGAAGGTCGTCCTCGGTGATGAGATCGTGCTGGCGCACGGCACCGGCGCAGTCACCCTGGCCAGGCACGCCGACAAGCCATTCCGTGTCACCGGCATCCTGCAGCGCACCGGCACGCAGGTCGACTCGTCGCTGCTGGTCTCGCTGGCGGCCATCGAGGCGATCCATGTCGACTGACGCTCGGGCGTGCAGCTGCGCAGCCAGAGCGTCAGCGCCGAGCAGGCGCGTCATCTGGACCTGACCCCGACCAGCATCACCGCCTTCATGCTCGGCCTGAACTCGCGCATCGCGACGTTCTCGGTGCAGCGCAGGATCAACGAGTACCCGGACGAGGCGATGCTGGCGATCCTGCCCGGCGTGACGCTGCAGCAGCTATGGCAGTCGCTGGGTACCGCCGAGCGGGCGTTGCAGCTGATCAGTGCGATGGTGGTGCTGCTGGGCATGGTTTCGCTGGTGGCGCTGCTGGTCTCGACCCTGCAGGAGCGGCGGCGTGAGATGGCCATCCTGCGTGCCACCGGGGCACGGCCGGGTTACATCGCCGGCCTGCTGGTGGTGGAAGCGGTGGCGACCAGTGCGGTGGCGTGCGTGCTGGCCCTGTCGCTGCTGGTGGTCGCCAGCATTGCCGGGCGCGGCTGGGTACTGGCCACCTTCGGCCTGTCGATCACCCATGTCTGGCCGGATGGCCGCGAGCTGGCGTGGGTGGCGGGGGTGCTGGCGATCAGTGCGGTGGCTGGGCTGGTGCCGGCATTGCTGGCCTACCGGCGCACCTTGGCCGATGGCCTTTCACCGGGAGGCTGAGCATGCGCTGGATGCTGTCATTGCCGATGGTGCTGGCGCTGGCAGCCTGCGAGCGGCCGGTGGATACGGGCTTACAGGCCTTGCCACCCGCGCCGGTGGTCGACCGCGAGGACCCTGCAGGCGCTGCGGAGCAGGAGCTGGACTGGTTGCAGATGATGCCGAAGGATGAGCTGGCCGCGCTGGAGCGGGGCGAGGGCCCGGAGGTCGAGCACAACGGCAACCGGCGCATGCCGCAGTTCGGCACCTTCCGCACGGTGGACACGGTCCTGCAGCGACCGGTGCGCCTGCCAGGCTACGTGGTACCGCTGGCCAATGCGCAGGACGGGCGGCTGACCGAATTCCTGTTCGTGCCGTACTACGGCGCCTGCATCCACGTGCCGCCGCCGCCGCCGAACCAGATCGTGCACGTGGTGCTGCCGCGCCCGATCGAGATGCCGGACATGTACTCGCCGTTCTTCCTGGCCGGCACCCTGCGTGCCGAACGGCTGGATGACGATCTGGCCGGCTCGGCGTACACCATGCGCGATGCGGAGCTGAGGCCGTATGAACCGTAGCCCCCTTTTGCTCATGCTGGGATGCCTGTGGCTGGCGGGCTGTACGTCGCCGGGCGGCGATGCCGTGGCGGTCGTGCCGCAGGACAAGCCGGCGCCCTCCGCCACGGCCGAAGCCCCGATCGACCGTTGGGACGCGTTGCGGCCCGACGAAGTCACCTATCAGCGCCCGCCCCCGCAGATCGGCCTGTCACGCAATGGGATGGACGGCGTGGGCGGGCTGATCGACGACACCGGCTCGGGCACGCCGCCGGGGCAGGAGATCGACCATTCCAGCCCCGATCGCGCCAAGCAGTTCGGCTCCTCGCGCGTGGTCGATGCTGCCGATGGCCGCGCGGTGGACCTGGATGGCTACGTGGTACCGCTCGGCACCAACGATGCCGGTCTGGTGGATGAACTGCTGTTCGTGCCGTTCTACGGGGCCTGCATCCACGTGCCGCCACCGCCGCCGAACCAGATCATCCACGTGACCCTGGCGACGCCGATCGCGCTGGGCGATCTGTGGGATCCGTACCGGTTGGCCGGCCGCCTGCGGGTGAAGCGCTTCGATGCGGACATTGCCAGCGCGTCCTACGATGCCGCCGCGGCCACGCTGACGGCGATCCACAACTGATGCGGCGGCGCTGGGTCCTGGCTGCCGGGGTGCTACTGGGCGCAGTTGTGCTGCTGGTGTGGTGGCAGCGGCGGGCTGCACCCGCTGCGCCGCCGGAAGTCGCGTTCCCGGCACCGGCGTCCGATGCCCGCCAGCGCATCGAACAGCGCTTGGGCGATGACCACGCGTTTCGCAATGACGTGCTGTTCCTGCTCGCGGCAACAGTGCGCGACCGCTGCCAGCCGACGCAGGCCGGGCTGCTGGCGCGCATGGCCAATCGTGCGTCGTTGCCGGTGCTGGCGGCGGTCAGTGCGGTGACCCAGCAGGATCCAACGCTGGACCGGCCGATCTACCAGTACATCCAGCATCGCGCTGATGCGACGCCGTGCGGCCAGCCGCTGCAGATGCCGCTGGCCGGTGGGCGCAGCCTGGCGGTGGACATCGAGCAGTACGCGCGCACGTTCCCGGACAGCTATTTCGACCCGCAGCGCAGCAGCGAACCACGGGATTTTGGTGGGGTGTCGTTGCAGCAGCGGGCCGGCAATGCCTGCAACAGCGTGGTGTATTCGGTGTTGCCGCTGGGTGGCACCGATTGGCGGTGCAGCAGCCTGCGCGCCAATGCCCGGGCGCGGGTGCGCGGGCTGTGCGAGGACGAACTGCGGCGCCAGCATGGGAATACAGGTGGGGAGCTGGACATGGCCGTAGGGCAGGGCATGCAGGCGGCCGTGGTATCAGCCATCGCCGCGCTGCCGGAACACTGCCGGTGATGATCCCTGACACCGGCCACACTCGGCAGGCGCGGCGCGGCAACATGAACATTGGCCGGACCCCAATCTGAACCGGTGGTACAGTTTCCGTAACTATACCGGACATCCTGTATAGTTACGGTGGTACTTCATCCCATCAGGTTCTCCCATGGCTCTGTCCCAGCCCTTGGCCGGCGCTCCGGCCCTGTCGCGTGCCCGTCGGTGGGCACTGTTGTTCACCGTCGCCGCCGGCCTGCTGCTGGTCACGCTGGATAACTCGGTGCTCTACACCGCACTGCCCACACTGACTGGGGAACTCTCGGCCAGCGCCGGCCAGGCGCTGTGGATCATCAATGCCTATCCACTGGTAATGGCCGGCCTGCTGCTGGGGGCGGGCACGCTGGGCGACCGCATCGGCCACCGCCGCATGTTCCTGATCGGCCTGGTGGTGTTCGGCGTCGCCTCGCTGGCAGCGGCGTTCGCCGACTCCGCAGCACAGCTGATTGCCGCACGTGCGTTGCTGGCGGTCGGCGCGGCCGCGATGATGCCGGCCACGCTGGCGCTGATCGGCCTGAGCTTCCACGAAGAGCGCGAACGCAACATCGCCATCGCCATTTGGGGTTCGGTGGCCATCGTCGGTGCGGCGCTCGGCCCGATCATTGGCGGCTGGCTGCTGCAGCATTTCTGGTGGGGCTCGGTGTTCCTGATCAACGTGCCGGTGGCGGTGGTCGCCTTCGTGGCCACGCTGCTGCTGGCGCCGGAAGGACAGCGCGACACCTCGCGGCCGTGGGATCTGGTTTCGTCGCTGCTGGCATTGACGGCACTGTCCGGCCTGGTGCTGGCGATCAAGTCGCTGATCGCTACGCCGCCGTCGTATGCGCTGGGCGCGGGCGCGCTGCTGTTGGCTGTCACCAGCGGCGCAGCGTTCGCACGCCGCCAGCAGCAGCTGCCGTACCCGCTGCTGGACTTCGCTATCTTCCGTAATCCGGCGTTCCTGGCCGGCACGCTTTCGGCGGTGTTCACCCTGTTCGCGATGGCCGGCCTGCAGCTGGTCACCACGCAGCGCTTCCAGCTGGTGGCAGGTTTCACGCCGCTGCAGGCGGGCCTGCTGGTGTCGGTGGCGGCGCTGGGCAGCCTGCCCAGTGCGCTGCTGGGCGGCAGCATCCTGCACCGGGTGGGCCTGCGCCCATTGATCTGCGGTGGCCTGGCTACGGGCGCGCTGGGCGTCGGCCTGGTGGCGTTCGGCTTCCCGCACGGCCTCGGTTGGGTGATCGCCGGCATGGCGATCACCGGCTTCGGCATGGGTTCGGCCATCTCGGTGGCGTCCACGGCCATCCTCAACAACGTGCCGACGCACCGCGCGGGCATGGCGTCTTCCGTGGAAGAAGTGTCCTACGAGTTAGGTGGCCTGCTGGCGGTGGCGATGCTGGGCAGCCTGAGCGCGGCGATGTACAGCGTGTTCCTGCCGGTCTCGGCCGATATGCCCGCGCTTGCCCGCGAGGGTTTCACCCAGGCGCTGCATGCCGCGCGCGAGAGCGGGCAGGGTGATTGGTTCGCACTGGCTGCGGCGGCATATGACCGTGGCTACCAGAGCGTGCTGCTGGTGATCACGGCGGTACTGGCGCTGGGCGCGACGATCCTGGCGCACCTGCTGCGTGGCCGGGCCGGCAGCCGTGAGGGCGCGGCCGATCGCGTAAAATGACGCCATGAGAACCAGCAAGCGCGACCGCATCCTCGACGCCGCCGTCAACGTGATCAATCGTGACGGCGTGCGTGCGGTGACCTTCGAGTCGGTGGCGGCCGAGGCCAGGCTGACCCGCGGCGGCCTGCTGTACCACTTTCCCTCGCGCGAGGCGCTGCTGCGCGGGATCGACGAGTACCTGGCGCAGGCCTGGGAGGCGTCCATGGAAACGCTGCTGGGGAAGCGTGCGGACGAAGCCTCGGCGCTGGAGCGTTACCAGACCTTCGTGCGCGTGTCGGCCCAGAGCGCCACCCGTGCCGAACTGATGTTCATGCTCGAATCGGCCGACCCGGAGGCGGGTGAGCGTCCGTGGGGCCCGGCGGTTCAGCGCTGGGCACCGTCCGCGCCGGAGGCCGGGAATGTGGATCCGACGACGCTCGACAATTTCGTGGCGCGCCTGGCGGCCGACGGCCTGTGGATCTACGAGGCGATGTACGAAGGGCAGCTGGATGAAGGCGTACGTGCCCAGGTGGCCGAGCGCATCGCCGGGCTGCTGGCAAAGTCTGACGGCACGTCCAGTTGAGCGGCCAGCCGGCGCGCCGACATCGCCCGTGGTAGAGCCGACCGCGGGTCGGCAGCCCTTCGGTCAGGCCACGGAAATGCCGCTTCGATCGCCCGTGGTAGAGCCGACCGCTGGTCGGCTGCCCTTCGGTCAGACAACGAAAATCCCGCGCGTCGCGCGATAGTCGACCAGCGGCCGACTCCACCCCTCACCCATTTACCGAGCCTGCGTGGCGCTCGCGGCCAGCCACGCCCTGGGCGATGCCCCCAGCCGCTTGCGGAACGCCTTCGACAACGACGCGGTATCGGCAAACCCCACCTCGACCGCTACCTGCTTGACCGCCACGCCGGCCCGCAGCTGCGCGCAGGCCAGGCTCAGCCGCCAGTCCAGCAGATAAGCGGCCGGCGTCGCCTGCATCACCTCCTTGAACACTGCCGCGAATGCGCTGCGCGACATGCCGGCGGTCGCGGCCATCCGGGGCAGCGTCCATTCGTCCTGCGGTGCCTGGTGCATCGCCACCAGCGTGCGTGCCAGCCTCGCGTCGGACAGCCCGCGCATCAGTCCGTGACTGACGCCCGCTGCATCCGGGTGGTCGACCACCCAGCGCAGGATCTGGATCAGCGCCACCTCGAACAGGCGATTGGTCAGCAGCCGTGAACCGCAGCGCTGGCGATCGGCCTCGGCAAACAGCAGCTGCAGGGTGTCATCCAGTTCGCCGATGGCCGCCAGCGGTACTACCATCACCGGTGGCAGCGACTGCACGATCGGATTGCGCGCACCGCCATCGAAATCCAGCGTGGCGCAGGTGAAATCCGGGCCATCCAGCGGCGCGTTGAAGAACACATGGTGCAGCGGCTGCGGGTACAGCAGCAGGCTGGGTGTGTCGATCTTCAGCCGGGGCAGCGCGATATCGCCGTCGGGATGGCGGACTTCCATTTCACCCTGGCGCAGGATGTGCAGGAACGCACGACCGGGCTGCGGCTCGAAGACATGCCGCCCGCACAGCGGGCCACTGTAGAACAGCGCCGCCTGCACCCGGAAGCGTTCCAGCAGGCAGGAGAGTCGATCTGGCGCAGGGGCGGCGGCGGGCATGCTCATGGACGTATGGACAACATGTATGGCGAATTACGACTGATGCGTCCGGCGAGTCTACCTAGGATGAGCGGGTCGTCCAATCCCGGGCGCTTTCCCAAGGAGATCCACCATGTCCCGTGTCCCCCTGATCGATGCCGCCAACACCACCGCCGACCGCCAGGCCCTGCTGGGCCAGGTCCACGCCGCTTTCGGCGCCACCCCGGCCATGTTCCGCGCCGTGGCCAACTCGCCGGCCGCCCTGCAGAGCATGTGGGGTTCGTTCGGCGCGCTGGGCGGCGGTCGCCTGTCGCCGCTGCTGGGCGAGCAGATCGCCGTGGCCATCGCCAACCGCAACGCCTGCGAGTACTGCCTGGCCGCGCACACCGCGCTGGGCCGCAAGGCTGGTGCCAGCAGCGAGCAGATGGCGGCCGCGCAGATCGGCCAGTCCAGCGACCCGGCCACTGCGGCGGCGCTCGACTTCGCGTTGAAGGTGGTCGAGCAGCGTGCGCAGATCGCCGACGGCGACGTGCAGGCGCTGCGCGCGGCTGGCTTCGATGATGAGCAGATCGTGGAGATCCTCGCGCATGTGGCGCTCAACCTGTTCACCAACTACGTCAACGTGGCGTTCGACGTGCCGGTGGACTTCCCGAAGGTCGCGCTGCGCTGAGTGCAATTGCTCCGGGCAGCAGAGTGCTGCCCGGACTCAGGCCCGCAGCTCAGTGGCTACGCCGGCTGGAAGCTGAAACCGCGTTCGCGCAGCGCTCTGATGTAGCCATTCCCGTCGAACGCATCTGCAATATCGAGCATCGCAAGCGTGGTTGATCTTCCCGCAGTTACGGTTTCCACTGCGCTGAGCCAGGCCTCGCGTCGAAGCGTGTCCAGCTCGTTGCTGCCAGTCGCTGTCACGTGCATATCCATAGGCACGTCATGCCCACACATGCCAAGGGCATTGCCCTGCGCCCAGGCCTTGGACTGAACACGGGCGGTATCGTGAAGGCGACGGAGTCGTTCGACCTGCACCGCAAACCGTGTCGTGTCATCCAGTGCAGGATGCGGTTTACCGCAGTCGTCAGCTGCCGCGATGTCGATAGCCAGTTCAGTGCGCGGCACGAAGTAGCGCGCTCCACCCGCGCGTCCTATCCTGCGCAGCTCCTTGCAGAATGCCTTCGGCGACTCCAGCCGATGCCTGGCCATGACGGCCTTGCGCAGCGCTCTGGCCGCGAAGTGGGGACGCAGGCGTTCCAGCTCGATTGGATCGATTCCGCACTCATTCAATGCCGCTTGCCATTCTGCATGGACGTCCGCCGGCAGAACATCCTTCAGGGTCAGGTTGTCGGGATTGTGGTGGATGGTTTCGGCTTCAGACACCGCGCGGGCCAGTGTGAACAACGCGCTCAGTCCCGAGCCCTCCCATCTGCCGGTGATGTCCACCTTCGGCCGGCCCAGAATGGTGTGCGCAACCGCGGCAATGCGTCCTGCTTCGCCCGTCACGCATCGCATCGATCCGGGTAGCGCGGTGGGGACGGGCAGGATCCACAGGTGGGCCTCTTCACGCCTTGCCTGCCAGAGCGCCGGACCTTCTGCACGGATCGTGGGGGGAGGCAGGGCATCCGTTACCTTGGTTCCGCGGCTTCCGGAAGCCGGCGCACCTGCCAACGTACGGTGCACGGAAACATCAAGGGAAACCGACAGCAGTGAACGTGGTTGCCGGGCAGCCGACATGGGGAACTCCAGAAAGGACCATGATGAGTGTCCTCGATGGTGCGTGGCGCGCCGATTGTCGGCTATCGGACTACGACGATTTCGCCTTGGCTGGGCGAGGGGCCCGGAAGCCGTTGCGGTAGAGGCGACAGTTAATCGACTGCTCGTCCTTCAGGTGCCCGGAAACCTCGCGCCACGAGTGATAGTCGACCCTACGCAGCGGAGATTACCGGTCGTCCGCCTGCAACCGGTCCGGATGGGTATACACATTGAACCCGCTCTCCCGCGCGAACCCGACCAGGCACAGGCCGGCACTGCGGGCCAGGTCGATCGCCAGCGCGGTCGGCGCCGACACTGCCGCCAGCACGCTGGCGCCGGCGCGCACCGCCTTGCTGACCATTTCGTAGCTGGCCCGGCTCGAAATCACCAGCAGGCCGCCTTCGATGGCGTGTTCGTTGTGGTGCAGCGCACCGATCAGCTTGTCCAGTGCATTGTGGCGGCCGACGTCCTCGCGTACCCAGCCGATGCGCCCACTGGCGTCGGCCCAGGCCGCGGCGTGGATCGAGCCGCTTGCCGCATTCATCGGCTGGTGCTGCGCCAAGGTGGCCAACGCCCGCTGCAGGGCGGTGGCGGAATAGCTGCGGCGCTCGCGGATCTGCGGCAGTGGGCGCAGCACTTCTTCCAGCTGGCGCGTGCCGCACAGGCCACAGCCACCACGGCCGGGCAGCAGGCGCCCCTTGTCGGGGTCGAGGTTTGCGCCGGGCGCAGCCTCGTCCACGGTCATCTGCAGCTCGATGCCTTCCAGCTGTGGGTGGATATCGATCGACAGCAGCTGCGAGGGCGCGCTGATCAGGCCTTCGCTGAGCGAAAATCCGAGTGCGAAGTCCTCCAGATCACAGGGTGTGGCCATCATCACGGCAAAGGCGGCATCGTTGTAGCGCAGCGCCACCGGCACTTCCTCGGCCACCACGTCGACCCGCTGCTGTTGCGTGCCGCCGCGCCAGCGCTGCAACGGGCGTTGGGCGGTGCCGGCAGGCGGGGTGTGCGGCGGGATCGAATCAGGCATGCAGCGCGTCCGGACAAGGGAGAAACGCGGGCGGGCCACCGCCTGCGGTTTCGAGGATAGCGCAGTGGTCGCGCGCAGACGCGGCTGTAACCGTTGCCATGGCAGGTTGTGCTGAAATCAGCCTGTGCCCTCTGGCGAAGCGCCGTGGGCCGTGCTTGACTGTGCGGCTGGCCGTGCCACTGAATGCACCGCCGGACCGCGTTGTGCCGTTCGTTGCTGCGTTCCTTCCGCCAGGTTCCCGAACATGTCCGAGCAGAAACCGCCGCGTTACAAGCCCTACAACCAGCCCGCCGGAGGCTGGGGTGCCGCCGGCGCCACGGCCAAGGTGCTGCTGCAGCAGAGTGTGATCGGCAAGGGGTCGAAGGCATTGCTGGCGATGAACCAGCCCGGTGGCTTCAAGTGCCCCAGCTGTGCGTTCCCCGATGCCGACGAACGCAGGAAGCTGGAGTTCTGCGAGAACGGCGCGAAGGCACTGGCCTGGGAAGCTACGGAGTTCCGGTCCGGCCGCGAGTTGTTCGCCCGGCATACCGTGACCGAACTGATGGCGCAGACCGACTACTGGCTGGAGATGCAGGGCCGGCTGACCGAGCCGATGCGCTACGACGCAGCCACCGACCACTATGTGCCGTGCAGCTGGGAAGATGCCTTCGCACTGATCGGTCGCCACCTGCAGGCGCTGGACAGTCCTCACCAGGCCGAGTTCTACACCTCCGGGCGCACGCCCAACGAAGCGGCGTTCCTGTATTCGATCTTCGTGCGCGAGTTCGGCACCAATAATTTCCCGGACTGCTCGAACATGTGCCACGAGCCGACCAGCCGCGGGCTGCCGCCGGCCATCGGGGTGGGCAAGGGCACAATCGTGCTGCAGGATTTCGAGCACGCCGAGGCCATCTTCGTGATTGGCCAGAACACCGGCACCAATTCGCCGCGGATGATGAGCAACCTGGTCGAAGCACGCAAACGCGGCATCCCGATCGTGGCGGTCAATCCCATGCCCGAGCGCGCGCTGATCCGCTTTGCCGAGCCGCAGGACGTGGTGCAGATGGCCACGTTCGGCTCGACCGCGATCACCAGCGAGTTCGTGCACATCCGCATCGGCGGCGACCTGGCCCTGATCAAGGGCATGATGAAGGTGATGTTCGAGCGTGAGGCACAGGGCGAGCGCGTGCTCGACCATGATTTCCTGTCGGAACACACGGTGGGCCTGGAGGCGCTGCGCGAAGACGTGATGGCGCAGGACTGGGACCAGATCGTGCAGGTGTCCGGCATCTCGGAGGCGCAGATCCGCCGATGCGCAGAGATCTACATCCGCTCCAACGCCACCGTGATCTGCTACGGCATGGGGCTGACCCAGCACCAGTATGGCTCGCGCCTGCTGCAGCAGGTGGCCAACCTGCTGATGTTGCGCGGCAACTTCGGCAAGCCCGGTGCCGGCATCGGTCCGATCCGCGGACATTCCAATGTGCAGGGCGACCGCACCGTCGGCATCGACGAGAAGCCCAAGCCGGCCTACCTGGACCGCGTGCAGCAGGTGTTCGGCTTCGATCCGCCGCGTGAGCATGGTCACCACGTGGTCGAGTCGATCGAGGCGATGCTGGCGGGCAGCGCCAGGGTTTTCATCGGCCTGGGGGGCAACTTCATTCGTGCGGTGCCCGATACGCCGCGTGCGTACGAGGCGATGCGTGGGCTGGACCTGACCGTGGGCATCGCCACCAAGCTCAATCGAGGTCATCTGGTTCATGGCCGCGATGCGCTGATCCTGCCGGTGGTGGCGCGCTCGGAGCGCATCGTCACGCCGGCCGGCGAGCAGTTCGTCACCATCGAAGACGCGATGTCGAACGTGACCGCCTCACGCGGCGTGCTCGAGCCGGTCAGTGCCGATGTGTTGCCCGAGGTCGAGATCGTCTGCCGCATGGCGATGGCCACACTGCCGCACAGCAAGGTCGACTGGATGCGCTGCATGCACGACTATGCCTCCATCCGCGCGCTGATCGCTGCCGTGTACCCGGAGATCTACGCCGGCTTCAACGAGCGCATCCAGCAGACTCATGGCTTCCACCTGGACATTCCGCCGCGCCGCCGGGTGTGGCCCACGCCCAACGGCAAGGCCAACATCCTGGTGATGCCCGGCCTGGATGTGGACGATCCGGTGCACGATCCGGACTTGTTGCGGTTGGCTACCGTGCGCTCGCATGATCAGTACAACACCACCATCTACAGCTACAACGATCGCTATCGCGGCGTGTACAACGATCGCATGGTGCTGTTCATGAACATCGAGGACCGGCTGGCGCGCGGGCTGGAGAAGGAGGCGCTGGTCAGCCTGGAGACGATCAGCGGCGATGGCGTGCAGCGCCGCATCGAGGGCCTGACGGTGCTGGACTACCCGATGCCGCGCGGCGCGCTGGCCGGTTACTACCCGGAACTGAATCCGTTGCTGCCGCTGGACTACTACGACCGGATCAGCGGCACACCCGCAGCGAAGTCGATCCCGGTGCGGATGCGGGCGATGGCGGCGGCGATTGCGTGACGCGCATCGGCTATCATCGGCGGGTGAACCTGCCTGACCTGCTGCTGCGATGGATGCTGCTCGTTGCCCTGGTGCTGAATGCACCGGCGCTGGCGCTTGCCTCGTCTTCGTACGGCGGGTCGGGCAACCAGGATCACTGCGCTGCACCACACGCGGCTGCGCTGGCGGCAGCCGGCTGCTGCGATGATGCGGCCCGGGCGGCCTGCCAGAGCGGTGAGTGCGAATGCCCGCCGGCCTGCCTTGGCATGCTGGCCACGTTGAGCGGAACGCCCGCATCGCCGTGGCGCGAGGCACCTGTAGCCGCGCGCTCCCAGCAACGCGCATCGCCGCCGATGCCGGACCCGTTGCGTCCCCCCATCGTGTGATGTCCTGCAGGCGCTCAAGCGCCTGCCATGCCTGTTCGACTTTTTCTCGCCTCTGCCTGCGCCTTCGATGCGCGGGCGGCGGGCCGCGTTGTCCGCCTCTGCAAAGGAATTACTCAATGAACCGCACTCTCTCCCTCGGCCTGCTGCTGGGCACCGTGCTGACCACGACTGCCTGTGCACGTGCCGCCGAAGAATCCGCCGCCGCACCGATCGCCAGCGCAGCACCGGTGGCACCGATCCAGGCCGGCCCGGCCAAGGTCGATCCGGTCTTGCCGGTGGCCATCGTGCACAAGACTGCCAGCTGTAGCTGCTGTGGCATCTGGGTCGACCACCTGAAGGCCGCCGGCTTCCAGGTCGAGGTGCGCGACACCGATGACATGAATCCGATCAAGGTTCGCCTGGGCGTGCCGGTCGGCAAGGCCTCCTGCCATACCGCCGAGATCGGCGGGTATGTGGTCGAGGGCCACATCCCGGCCGAGGACATCAAGCGCCTGCTGGCCGAACGCCCGGCCGCGCGCGGGCTGGTACTGCCCGGCATGCCGGCCGGTTCGCCGGGCATGGAAATGCCGGATGGCTACGTGCAGCCGTACACCGTCGAGCTGGTGCGCAACGACGGCAGCACCGAGCCGTTTGCCCAGCACGGGCAGGGTGGCTGATGGACGGCGGGTGCCGGTTGTCCTGACCGGCACTCTTCGACGCGTCCTGTGGATAGCCGAGCCTACGCTCGGCTGTTGTCGGCCGGCAAGCCGAGCATGGGCTCGGCTCTACAGGATCAGCGTGCCGTGGCCGTTTCCTTGGCCAGCTGCGCGTCGAACTTCTTCTCTGCCGCATCCGCGTAGGCTTTGCAGCTCAGTACCTTCTCGCTGGCGTTGCTGCCAGCAGCATAGTTCCAGTTGCTGGCGCCCGGATGCGGGGTCAGCAACAGGTCGCAGGGCAGGCCGCGCACCGTAGCGAAGCTGCGTCGGTAGTCCTCGACCAGGCGGGGATAGCGGACATTGCCCTGCAGCTGGTAGCCCGGCGCGCTCAGGCTGTCGGCATAGGCGATGCGCACCGGCTTGCCATCGCGCGTATCGGTCCAGGTCCAGGCGGTGCTGCCCGGGGTGTGCCCGGGCATGAAGTGGGCGGTGAACTCGATGCCACCCACCGTGACCACTTCGCCATCCATGATGATGCGGTCGGTGCTGGCCGGCGGAAAGGTGATGCTGTCGCCAAAGTGCAGGTCGTTGCTGCCGCCGCGCGCCAGCAGCACCGCTGATTCGGCGTTGGCTACCACCATCGCACCGGTACGGCGCTTCAGTTCTGCCACCGGGCCCGCATGGTCGGCATGCGCATGGCTGAGCAGGATCAAGCGCAGGTCCTGCGGCGCCACGTCGCGCACCTTCATGTTGCTGATGAGGTGGCTGGCCATCTGCGGCATGCCGCCGTCGAGCAGCACCGCGCCGTCGGCGGTCTGCACCAGTAGCGCGGTCAGGTCCTCAGTGCCGATCTGCCAGGTATGGTCGGCGATCTGCAGCGGCGCCATCGGCTGCAGCCAGGATGGGTCTACGGTGTAGGCCTGCAGCTGTGGCAGCGGTGTGTCGGCGGCAGTGACATCAAAGGCAAGTGTGGCAGTCAGGGCAAGGGTCGTCAGGCAACGGCGCATGGCGGAGAGGGGTCTGGATAGGGTCGGATGAAGCTAGCACGTACCCTGGACGGCCCGTTTCGCGAATAACTCATGGCTGCCATAAGGTCGCCGCAGCCGATGCCGGGATTGTTCGCTTGCTCTGGACTGTGAATCCATCTCCACGGGCTGTTGCGCACAATCGGCCGGGGCTAGCCTGTTCCCAGGCTCAAGGAGGTGGACCATGCATGTGCTCATGGTGATGCTCGGCGGCGTGCTCCTGCTGGGCGTGTTCCTGCTGTTTGGCCGTCTCTGGAGCGTGGGCACCTCGCAGCTGCCCACGGCGCTGATCGCCTTCATCGCTACCTGGCTGCTGGTGGCCGTGGCCAACATGTGGGTGGGGGTCAGCAAGGCCGGTTACGCGGTACGCGAGGAGTTGCCGATCCTGTTGCTGGTGTTTGCCGCGCCGGCGTTGCTGGCCGGTTTCCTGTACTGGCGCCTGGCGCGCTGAAGGAGTTCCATGCGTACCCGACTGCGCTTGCCCGCGCTGCGCCACCGCGACGGCCACCATGCCCGCGTGACCTACGAAGAACTGTTCTTCGATCTGGTCTACGTATTCGCGGTCACCCAGCTCAGCCACCATCTGCTGCACCACCTGGACCTGGCCGGTGTACTGCAGACGCTGGTGCTGTGGTTCGCGGTCTGGCTCGGCTGGCAGTACGCGTGCTGGGTCAGCAACTGGTTCGACCCGGAGGCGCCGCGCATCCGCGGCCTGCTGTTCGCCACCATGCTGCTGGCGTTGTTGATGTCCTCGTCCATTCCCGAGGCGTTTGCCGATCGTGCGTGGATCTTCGCCGGGGCGTACGCCACGATGCAGGTCGGACGCACCGCGTTCGTGCTGCTGGAGGTCGGCCGGAGCCATCCGTTGGCACCGAACTTCCGCCGCATGCTGGCCTGGGTCAGCGTGTCGGCCTGCCTCTGGCTGGCCGGCGCGGCGGCCGAGGGCAACCTCCGCCTGGCATTGTGGGCGGTGGCGGTGGCCTGCGAATACATCTCGCCGATGTTCGGCTTCGCGTTCCCGGGCATGGGTCGTTCGCACACCCGCGACTGGACTATCGAGGGGGGGCACCTGGCCGAACGCTGCCAGTTGTTCGTCATCGTCGCACTGGGCGAGACGTTGCTGGCCACCGGTGGCGTGCTCAGCGACGTCGAGCATTGGAGCCTGGAAGTGGTTTCAGCGGTGTTGGCCACCTTCGCCGGCACGATTGCCATGTGGTGGCTGTACTTCGGCATCTCCAGCCGCGATGCCACAGAGGCCATCACCCACGCCGAAGACCCCGGACGGATGGGCGCCAACTTCCACTACGTGCATGCATTGCTGATCGCCGGCATCATCGCCACGGCGGTGGGCAATGATCTGGTCATGGACCATCCGGGGGTGGCCGTCACCACGGTTTACGCCAGCGTGATGGTGGCAGGCCCGCTGATCTATCTGCTGGGCAGTGCCCTGTACAAACGCGTGGTCTATGGGCACGCGCCGCGCTCGCATCTGCTGGGCGCGGTGGCGCTGCTGGTGCTGGGGCTGATGCTACCGCACGTGCACCTGCTGGCCGCCGGATGGCTGACCAGCCTGGTGCTGCTGGGCGTGGGGCTGCTGGATACGCGATTGAAGCGCCGCTTGCAGCGGGCGTGACCCGTTGGGTCCGCCCACTGCTTCAGCCTCCACGGAGCGCGAGCGCAGCGCAGTGCCTGAGGGTCGACGCTACCGCCTCCGGCCAGCACGCGGATTGCTGGCAGGCCAGGTAAGCGCTGCGGCCATCACTGCAAGCTTGCCGATTGTGTTCATATTGCGGGCGGTGCCGTGCTGGGCATAGGGCACCCGCAAGCGCGAGTCGGCCATGCCGGCACCGTAGTGGATGAAGATCTCGCGCGTGCCGAGTGCAAGCTGTTCGTCGCGCCGGCCGGTCACGCCGTCCAGCGGATCGGCAGGCAGGCTGCCGTCGAGGAACAGGGCGACCACACGGTTGCCGGCCGCCTGTGCAAACGGGTTGCGTGCCACCACACCGGCAATCTCGTTGGCCGTGCGCACCAGCACGCCCACCGGCTTGCCGGCATAGGCCTGGAGCCGCTGGCCGAGGGCCTGGCGCACGCCTGCTTCGTCGAGCGAGCTGCGCAACACCACGTTGCCGCTGGCGATGTACGTGCGGACATCGGCGAAGCCTGCGTCCTCGCACATTGCCACCAGTTCGCGCATCGGCAGCTTGCCGGTGCCGCCGACATTGACCGCGCGCAGCAGCGCGACGTGGACGTTCATGGCGTACCCGCCTGCAGGCGGTCGTACATGCGCACCAGGTCGACCAGGGTGCGTGCGCCCATCTTGCGCATCACCTGCGCACGGCGCACCTTCACCGTGATCTCGCTGACGCCGAGATCAGCGGCGATCTGCTTGTTGAGGCGGCCGCGCACCACGCCATCGACCACCTCGCGCTCGCCGGCATTGAGGGTGTGCCAACGCAGCTGTAGCGCGCCGAGCGCCTTGTCCTCGCGGCGGCGCTGGCGGTCGATCTCGATGCCCTTGTGGATGGCATCGAGCAGCTCCTGGTCACGGAAGGGCTTGGTCAGGAATTCGATGGCGCCACCCTTGATCGCGTTGACACCCATCGCGATGTCGCCGTGGCCGGTGATGAACACCACCGGAAGCTGCAGGCCGTGGTTGCCCATCGTGCGATGGAATTCAAGACCGCTCTGGCCGGGCATTCGCACGTCCAGCACGAGACATGCCGGTGCGTCTTCCAGCGCGTGTTCGAGGAGGGCCTGGGTGGAGGCGAAGGCCCGCACCTGCAGGCCCATCGAGGCCAGCAGGTCTTCCAGTGCCGCGCGCACCGACGGATCGTCGTCGACCACATAGACGATGGGTGCCGGATCGGGGTTGGCGGCAGTCGGCTTACGCATGGTGGGCGTCCGTGGCAATGGGCAGGTCGAACACAAAGCAGGCACCGCCGCCTGCCGGTCGTTCGGCACGGATCTGGCCGTCGTTGGCTTCGATCATCGAGCGGCTCAGGCTGAGACCCAGCCCCAGACCGTGCGACTTGGTGGTCCAGAAGGCATCGAAGACGCGTTCGGGATGGTCGGCGGGCAGGCCGACGCCGCGGTCACGCACACTGAGGCTGATCCGCTGGCCGTTGCGCCGGGTCAGCAGGGACAAGCGTCGGTCGGCGGTGGGCACGGTCTCCATCGCGTCCACCGCATTGAGGATCAGGTTGCCGATCACCTGCTGCACCTGCACGCGATCGGCCTGCACCGGTGGCAGCTCGGTGTCCAGCAGCAGTGCCACGGCCACGCCATGCCGGTCCAGCTCGCTGCGCGACAGCGCCAGCATTTCCTCCACCGCTTGGTTCAGATCGAAGGCGCGTCGCTGCGGTGCCGCGCCCTGGGTCAGGCCGCGGATGCGGGCGATCACGTCACCGGCACGATGTGCATCGGCCAGGATGCGGGCCACGGTCTGCCGCGCCTTGTCCACGTTGGGTGGATCCTGCGCGAGCCAACGCTGGCAGGCTTCGGCGCTGCTGGCGATGGCCGCCAGCGGCTGGTTTACTTCATGCGCGATGGAGGTGGTCAGCTCGCCCACGGTGGAGGCGCGCGCTACCCGCAGCAGGCGGCCCTGTGCTTCCTGCACGGCGGCCTTGGCCGCTTCCATGTTCAGGGCAAGGTAGGTGGTGATACCGATCACCAGCATGCCAATGACCGAATTGACCAGGCCGATGCGGTAGGTGCCGAAGCGGGTCAGGAAGAAGCTCAGCCCGGTCAGCGCGATGCAGGCCAGGGCAAGCGTGATCAACCCGCGTGCGCCCAGCACGCGCGATGCGGCCAGGATGACTGCCGCGTAGAAGCAGGCGGCGGCAACCGCGTAATCGGTGACGGTGTCGATCAGGAAGATCGCCGCCATCACGACGAACAGGGCCAGCAGCACCAGTGGGCGGCGGGGCGACAGCGATGGCATCGGGACGGCTCCCTGGCGTGGGGTGAAAGGATAGCAAAGCCGCCATCGGTGGATGCCGGCCTTGGTCGGCACCGGTCAAAGCGATGCCTGGTAGTGCCGGCCGCTGGCCGGCATCTGCACGGTGCTTCCGGAGATCACGGGGTTGCCGGCCAGCGGCCGGCACTACCCCCAGCGGTGGGCATGCCGAGGCGATGCATGGGGCGTCCGCGGATCATGGGTCGGCGTGCTCGTGTGGGGTGGGTGCCGACCGTAGGCCGGCACAAGCCAGAACGATGCCTGGTAGTGCCGGCCGCTGGCCGGCATCTGCAGGGTGCTTCCGGAGATCATCAGGTTGCCGGCCAGCGGCCGACACTACTCCTCCAGGCTGGCGTTCCAGAACCCCTGCAGGACGCCGGGCGTGGTCGCCAGCGTGGCCAATACCGCATCGAGTTCGCCCGCATCGACGGTGGTGGCATACAGCACCGCTTCGATCTCCACGTCGCGCTCGCCAAACGGGCGCTGGTCGACTGCGCGCACCGGGTACTGTGCCTGTTCAAGCAGCAGCAACAGCTGGTCCAGCACCTCGGCCTGTTGCTCGCGCTGGCAGACCACGTTGATCGCATAGGTCGCTTCGCTGAACGCTTCCGGCAGCGGCTGCCGCTGGATGCGGTTCACCACCGGCCGCAGCAGGGTGTTGGCGGCCAGCACGAACACCGCCGCCAGCACCGCTTCCGGCAGCAGCTTGATACCCGCGCATGCACCCACCGCCGCCGAGCCCCACAGGGTGGCGGCGGTGTTCAGGCCGGACACCTGCGCACCATCCTTCATGATCGCGCCGGCGCCCAGGAAGCCGACGCCGGAGATCACATAGGCCACCACATGCAGCGGCGACGGCGGGCCGCCGTACAGGTCATGGAAGCGCACCGCCAGATCGACGAACACCGCCGCTCCCACCGCCACCAGGGTGTTGGTGCGCAGGCCCGCGGTGCGTTGGCGCAGCTGCCGTTCCAGGCCGATGGCCGTGCCAAGCACGAACGCCACCGACAGGCTGATCAGCGAACTCAGGGTTGCGCCGGCGTTGAACGCCGGCAGGTTCGGATTGATGTCCATTGTGATTCTCCCTGGACAAGGCGGCGGGCGCTTACTGCCAGCCGTAGCGACGGATGTAGAAGCGCTTCAGCGCGGTGGTCAGCACCGCATAGCCGAACAGGATCGCCACCAGGAACGGCCAGTAGCCGGCCGGCAGGGCCTGCAGCTTGAAGTAGCCGGCCAGCGGGCTCATCGGCAGGGCCACGCCAATGGCCATGACCAGGCCGGTCATCAGCAGCAGTGGCGGCGCGGCGATGCTCTGCAGGAACGGCAGCTTCGGCGTGCGGATCATGTGCACGATCAGGGTCTGGGTCAGCAGGCCGACCACGAACCAGCCGGACTGGAACAGGCCCTGGTCGGCCGGCGTGCGTGCATCGAACACGTACCACATCAGCGCGAAGCAGCTCAGGTCGAAGATCGAGCTGATCGGCCCGAAGAACACCATGAAGCGGCCGATGTCTGCCGGGTTCCACTTCAGCGGCCTGCGCACCAGCTCTTCGTCCACGTTGTCGAACGGGATGGCGATCTGCGAGATGTCGTACAGCAGGTTCTGCACCAGCAGCTGCAGCGGCAGCATCGGCAGGAACGGCAGGAAGGCCGAGGCCACCAGCACCGAGAACACATTGCCGAAGTTGGAGCTGGCGGTCATGCGGATGTACTTCAGCATGTTGTTGAACGTGCGCCGACCCTGGATGACGCCTTCCTCCAGCACCATCAGATTCTTTTCCAGCAGGATGATGTCGGCGGCCTCCTTGGCGATGTCCACCGCACTGTCCACGCTGATGCCGATATCGGCCGCGCGCAGCGCCGGTGCATCGTTGATGCCGTCGCCGAGGAAGCCGACCACCTTGCCCTGTGCACGCAGCTCGCGCACCAGGCGCTCCTTGTGCAGCGGCGTCAGCCGGGCGAACACGCGATGGTGGTGCAGCGCCCGCGACAACGCGCCGTCATCCATGCGCTCGATCTGCGGCCCGGTCAGGATGGTGTCGGCATCCAGTCCCACCTGTGCGCACACACGCGCGGTCACCAGTTCGTTGTCGCCAGTGAAGACCTTGACCTCGACGCAGTGTGCGGCCAGCGCCTGCAGCGCCTGCGCGGCCGATTCCTTCGGCGGGTCCAGGAACGCCACGTAGCCGACCAGGGTCAACCCGCACTCGTCCGCCTGCGAGTAGGTGGTCTGGCTGGCTGCGGTCTCCTTCATCGCCACCGCCACCACGCGCAGGCCCTGTTCGTTCAGTTCCTCGGTGGTCTGCCGCACCCGCGCCAGGCGGCGCTCGTCCAGCGGCATGTCCTGGCCGTTCTCGCGCACGGTGCTGCACACCGCCAGCATCTCTTCCACGGCTCCCTTGCAGATCAGCTCATGGTGGTCCTCGCGCTCGGAGACCACCACCGACATGCGGCGGCGCTCGAAGTCGAACGGGATCTCATCCACCTTGTGGTAGTCCTGCGACAGCCGCAACGAACTCTGCAGCTCCACGTGTTCCAGCACTGCGCGGTCCAGCAGGTTGATCAGCCCGGTCTGGAAGTGACTGTTGAGGTAAGCGAACTTCAGTACGTCTTCCGAATCGTGGCCGAACACATCGGTGTGGCGCTCCAGCGCGATCCTGTCCTGGGTGAGGGTGCCGGTCTTGTCGGTGCACAGCACTTCCATCGCGCCGAAGTTCTGGATGGCATCCAGGCGCTTGACGATTACCTTGCGCCGCGACAGCAGCACCGCGCCCTTGGCCAGGGTGGAAGTGACGATCATCGGCAGCATTTCCGGCGTCAGGCCCACCGCCACCGACAGCGCGAACAGGAACGCCTCGGTCCAGTCGCCCTTGGTCCAGCCGTTGATCAGCAGCACGAATGGCACCATCACCAGCGCGAAGCGGATCAGCAGCCAGCTGACACTGTTGACGCCGGCCTGGAATGCGGTGGGCGCACGGTCGCTGGCGGTGCTGCGCTGGGCCAGCGTGCCGAAGTAGGTGCGGTTACCGGTGGCCAGCACGATGGCGGTGGCCGTACCGGACACCACGTTGGTACCCATGAACAGCAGGTTGTGCTGTTCCAGCAGGCCGGCCAGGCCATCGCCCGGGTGCGCGAACTTCTCCACCGGCAGCGATTCGCCGGTCATCGCCGCCTGCGCCACGAACAGGTCCTTGGCATTCAGCACGCGGCAATCGGCCGGAATCATGTCGCCTGCCGACAGCACGATGTGGTCGCCGGGCACCAGTTCACGGATCGGCAGGTCCAGCAGGCGTGCAGGGCGACGGCTGTGCAGGCGCGCGCCGAAGTACTGGTCTGCCACATCCGCAGCCTCGGTGCCGGGATTGCGGCGCAGCACGCGCGCAGTGTTGCCGACCAGTGCCTTCAGCCGCTCGGCCGCTCGGTTCGAACGACCCTCCTGCACGAAGCGGATCAGCGTGGACAGCAGCACCATCGCACCGATGACGATCGTCGCCTTGATGTCCTCGGTCAGCCAGGATACCGCCGCCAGCACGGTCAGCAGCAGGTTGAACGGATTGCGGTAGCACTGCCACAGGTGGCGGCACCACGGCAGCGGCTTCTCGTGATCCACCTCGTTGGGGCCGAGCGTGGCCAGTCGCTCCTCGGCCTCGTGCGGGCTGAGGCCATCGGCATGTGATTCCAGCGTGGTCAGCAGCTCGGCTTCGTCCTGCTGGGCGAGGGTGACCAGGCCGGTGGTGAGCGCGAACGGCGCGGCCTCGGCGCTGCCAGGGCCGAAGCCGGCTTCGGGCATCGCACGGCGGCGGAACAGGTTGCCTGCGCGGCGGCTGCGCAGGAAGGCGTTGAACCAGGCGTTGAGCAGGCTCATGGGACGCTCCTCGAATGTCAGAGCCGGCCGCAGCCGGAACACGAACGGAATGGGTGAGGCAGGTCAGGCGTGGCGCATGGCCAGCACCGCTGGCGACCACGGCTGCATGCGCAGGCGCTGGCTGCCACCGATGCACAGTGGCTTCATCGCGTCGCGCAGGGGATAGGGCAGGTGGCGCAGCACATTGATGCGCTCGCTGATCGGGAGCAGCGACAGCGCGTCGGCCACAACGCGTGGCGAACCGAGCGACAGCGAACGGGCAAACATGATCGGGCCGTACTGCAGCAGCTGGCTGCGCAGGGCGGCAACATCGCGCTCGCCGATCAGGCGACGCAGGGTGATGTAGAGGATCTTGTAGGACATGGGGGCGATCTCCAGGCAGGCGGCGCCTGGCGGTCCCCCGTCACTCAGGCAGGCAGGGACCGGCGGCCAGGCGCCAGGAACAGGCAGCAATCAGGCATACGGGTCGCGGTGCGCCCGGAAGGGTCGGGGTCCATCTGCGTCTCCATGAGGGGAGGGGGCCGGCCAGGGTTGCCCTGCCCAGTGGTGCTATTGTCCGCGCCTGAACGGGACAGTCCTAGAGGTCCGTGGGTTAGCCCGGCTATACCTTGGTATAGCCGGGCATGCACAGCGCCAATCGGGGGTTCGGTGATGGATCAATGCGAAGCGCTGGTCTGCTTGCACACGTCGTACTCGCCGCGGCTCAGCGTCTTGTTGCGGTCGGTATCGCAGGCATGCAGGCGCTCGGCCCAGTCCGGTGCCACCGCATCGACTTCCGCCAGGGTGACGATGCCGTCCTTGTCCTTGTCCAACGATTCATACGGCGGTATCAGCTTCACTTCGGTGACGTCCTCGTCGGCGGTGGCCCTGCTCGCCTCCTGGGTCCTGGAACAGGCGCCCAGCAGCAAGGCCGCAGAAAGCGAGAGTACAATCGGAAGGTAGCGACAAGCGATCATGGCGTGCTCCTGAAGAAAAGGCGGACGACCGGTGCGGTGGTCACGGCCGGATCTTCTGCGGGAGGCTGTAAGCGGGCTGCGAAGAATGGGGCCCGTCGACCATTGCCGGTGGGCCGCCATTCACCGGGCCGCGCAGAGGCGATTGCGCGCGGAGGCCTTGGGGGCGGTGGCTCGACGGAGACGCCTCGGTAGAGTTAACTGCTAGTGCAGCGCGGGGCCTTCAGCTTCCTGCCAAGAGCAGTCGACTAACAGTCCACTCTACCCTCGAACGGCAGGAAGCCGGCCAGCGGCCGGCACTACCGTCTGCTTCAGAACCGGTCGGCAAAGGCATCCGTCGCCCGCACCAGCGCATCCACCGTGGCCGGCTCGTTGGCGCTGTGGCCGGAGGTCACCATTTCCAGCCCCGCCTCCGGCCAGGCCTTGGCCAGGTCCCACGCGCTGCGCGGTGGGCAGATGATGTCGTAGCGGCCCTGCACGATCACGCAGGGCAGATGGCGGATGCGATCGATGTTGCGCAGCAGCTGGTCGGGTTCCAGGAAGATGCCGTTGCGGAAGTAGTGCGCCTCGATGCGGGCCTTGGCCAAGGTATCCAGCGGATCATCAGTGGATTGGGCGTCGACGTCGTGCTGGAGGGTTGCCGCGTTGTCTTCCCAGCCGAGCCAGGCCTGCGCGGCTTCGATGCGGGTCGCCTCATCCGGGCCATCCATGCGGGTCCAATAGGCCGCAATCATGTCGCCACGCTCAGCCTCCGGAATGTAAGCCTCATAACGGTCCCAGCGCTCCGGAAAGATCCAGCGCGCACCGCCATCGGCCTCGGCGAACCAGCGATTCTCCATTTCGCGTCCGAGGAATACGCCGCGCACGATCAGGCCGGTGGCGCGCTCGGGATGCGCTTGTGCGTAGGCCAGTGACAGGGTCGACCCCCAGGAGCCGCCATAGACCAGCCAACGCTCGATGCCCAGGTGCTCACGCACTTTCTCGATGTCGGCCACCAGGTCCTGCGTGGTGTTGTCGCGCAGCTCGCCGAACGGTGTGGAGCGGCCGCTGCCACGCTGGTCGATCAACACGATGCGGTAGCGTGCCGGATCGAAGAAGCGGCGATGGGTGGGCGAGATACCGGCGCCCGGGCCGCCGTGCAGGTACACCACCGGAATGCCGTCCGGTGTGCCGCACTCTTCGACATGCAGCGTGTGCAGATCGCTCACCGGTAGGGTGAACTCGCGGTAGGGCTCGATGGCGGGGTATAGGGTGCGCATGGCGGGTGTCTCACAAGCAGGGGCGGCCAGCATAGCGCCGCCACCTGCGGGCTGCAGCGACGGGCTCCTGCGCGGCGCTGGAAATGGGCTGGCCGATGCGCATAAGCTTCCGCGATGCAAGCGACCACGACCGGGACGTCAACCTTCAACTTCACCCTTGGCAGCGGTGCGCGCGAGCTGTTGAAGTGGATCGCACTGCTGGCCATGACCGGTGATCACGTGGCCAAGGTGGCCTTCGGCGGCTACGTGCCGGTGGTCAGCGAACTGGGGCGTATTGCCTTCCCGCTGTTCGCGCTGGTGATGGCCTGCAACCTGGCCCAGCCCGGGGCCGACCTGCGCAAATCGATACGCCGGCTCGTGCTTTGGGGGTTGATCGCCCAGCCAGTGCACGCATTCGCGTTTGGTTCCTGGCTGCCGCTCAACATCCTGCTTACTTTCACTCTGGCGGCCGTGGCCGTTCATGCGCTGGCGAACCATCGGCCCGTTCTGCTGTTGCTGGCTGCCGGCGTGCTGCCGATGTTCGTGGATTACCAGTGGGCGGGTGTCGGCTGCGTGCTGCTGGGATGGATCGCGTTCCGGCATCGCGCGTGGTGGCTGTTGCTGGTCGGGCTCGCAGCGGTGTGCTGGGCGAACCACAACGGCTGGGCGCTGCTGGCCGTTCCGGTGGTGCTGCTGGCCGCGCGGGTGAATTGGCCACTGCCGCGCTGGCGGTGGGTGTTCTACGGGTACTACGTGGGACATCTGGCGGTGCTGGCGTTGATTGCCTATCTGCTTGCGTAATGTCGCAACTGGCGCGTCGCCTGTCTTGAATGCCGGATGCGGTCAAGGAATGCGCGGTGCCGATGCGGGTGAAGCATGCCGCCATCGGCATGGTGCAAGTTGTTGAATCTTCGGCTCGATTGTCGATATGCGACAATGCTGCCACTGCGTGAACGTTGCTGTCTTTGCACGTGGGTTGTTGGCGCCTGCCACCCCGCCGTGCACATGATGGATTGCCGCCGGAAAAGGGTGGCCGGGTGTGGAAACCCGTTTAGCTATGCGTTGTTTACGCTTGCCAGCCGGCGTCGCCTTGCGCGGCGCCGGCTGGCATTCCGTTCGCGTTCCATGGCGGGCGGTACGTGGGGTGCGCGCAAGCGAACCCACCGGGTAATGACGCTTAGCTACCGGTTTCCACACACGTACCGTCCGCCGCCTTTGTTAAGGGCGGTGGTCCCGCATGCCTTGCACGGAGACCTGCCATGAACGCATCGGAGTTTCCCCATCAGCGCGCCCCGGCCAATGCCGATGAGGGGCACGACATCCCGCCCGATCCCAACAACCTGACGGCCCTGCTGCATCGCATCGGGTTGGGCGCGGCTGCCGACGGCCAGCCCTGGCCCGAGCGCCATCAGCTGCCGGGCCGGTGCCTGGCGTTGGCCGACGCCGACGGTGCACTGGCCGGGCTGCGTATCGTGCAGGAGATCCTGCTGGCGGCCGAACGCGCCCGCCAGAATGGCGGCCCGGAACAGTACGTGGGCGATCGCGTGATGGAAGGTCTGAAGCTGGCCGCGCTGGCGCTGACCAATCACGCCATCTTCCGCCTGCATCCCGAGTAGAGCCACGCCATGCGTGGATGCTGTTGGCGTGGAGCCGAGCGTGGGCTCGGCTCTACAGAATATTCGCATCCTGCCTGGATGCCGTTGGCGGATGGCCCCGCGTTCTGTAGCGCCGAGCCTACGCTCGGCTCACCAGACAGAACCGGGCCGAGCATGGATCGGATCTACAGGGGTTCCGCGCCGCCTCAGAAATCCATCGTCGCCGACACCAGCACCGTCCTAGGTGCACCCAGCGCCAGGCTCGACAACAACGGCATGCCCCAATACGCCTTGTTGGTCACGTTGTTCACACTGGCTCTCAGCGCAAGCGGTCGACCCGCCACGGTGGTGCTGTAGCGCGCGCCCACGTCGAACAACGTCCGCCCCGGCACCGACAGGCGGTTGTCGGCGCTGATGTACTGCTTGGACATGGCCGTGGCATTGCCGGTCAGGGTCAGGCCTTCCAGCGCGGGCACATCCCACTCCACGCCCAGCTTGGCCTGCCGCTGCGCAATTGCCGTGGCCATGCGGCCTTCATTCACGCCGCCCGCCGTGCGGGTCAGCTTCGGCTGCACGTAGGCCACGCCGCCCAGCAGGCGCACGCCGTCCAGTGGCGCACCGAAGAAGCCCCATTCCACGCCGCGGTTCCGCTGTTCGCCGCCGAACGAGAAGATATTCGTGACCGGGTCGGTGTAGCTGCTGGGCCGCTTGATCTCGTACACGCTGAAGGTGTGCGCGAAGCGGCCCAGGTCCAGCTTCAGGCCCAGCTCCTTCTGCCTGGTGCGGAACGGCGCGAATACATCGCCGGCATTGGCGGCGGTCATCGGCGCGGTGGCGCCCTGGCTGAGGCCCTCGATGTAGTTGGTGTAGAGGGAGATCGTGTCGGTGGCTTTCACCAGCAGCGCCGCTGCCGGCGTGGTGGCGCTCTCGTCGTAGCGTGAGGTGCGCGCACCCGTGGCGACGTTGAAGGTCTCACTGACCACCTGCTGGCGGCGCACGCCCAGGGTCAACTGCACGCGTTCATCGGCGAAGGACAGGGTATCAGCGAAGCCGAGGCTGTCCAGCCGCAGTTCGGTATGCGAGATGTGCGGCGCTACGAACGGCGCGGCCGGGCCCCACACCGGGTTGTAGAGGTTGGTGGTCCAGTCCCAGCCCGGCACGCTGCGGCGGCCGTAGTCGTTCTGGGTGTGCTGGTAGTGGGTCACGTTGGCAGCCCACTGGTGGCCGACCCTGCCGGTCCGGAACGAACCGCGCAGGCCGGCATCGCCGGACTGCTTCCTGATATCGAAGGCGAGCTGGCCGATCACCGTGGTGAAGTCGCCGGCCGGGTTGAGGATCTGCGCGCTGATCGAACCGTTGTAGCGGTAGTCGGTCCTGCTGGTGCCGTAGGCCAGGTAGGCCATCAGGGTATCGTTGATGTCCAGTTCGCCGCGCAGCATCGCGCCCTTGTCCTGGCTGTCCACGTAGGCCCAGTCCGGGTTGATCAGCGTATCGCCACGCGGCGGCCGCGGAATGGCGACGCCGGGTGCCAGGCCGACGCCACGTGCGGGGCCGTCAACACGGTCATCGGCGCTGTACAGATCGGCCGACAGCCGCGCACGTTCGCCGCGCCAGTCCAGTGCCAGCGAACCGAGCTGGACCTTCTTGCGCTGCTTGTCCACTGCGCCATCGCCATCACGGTACGCGCCGTTGAAGCGGACGCCGAACTGCTTGCCCGCGCCGAGCCGACGGCCCATGTCCACATGGGTGCCGAACTGCGCGTCGGAGGCGAAGTTGGCGCTGACCCGCAACAGCGGCTGCTCGCCAGCGCGCTTGGGCACCAGGTTCACCGCGCCGCCCACCGAGCCGCCCGGCGGCATGCCATTGAGCAGCGCGGAGGGGCCTTTCAGCACCTCGATGCGTTCGAACATCTCCGGCGAGGTACGGTAGTACGGCGCCATGCCGCTGAGGCCGTTGAAGGTGGTGTCGCTGGTGTTGGAGGCGAAGCCGCGGATTGCGTAGTTCTCGCTCCAGGAACCGGTGACGCCGTTGCTGAACACCGTGGGGTCGGTGGCGGCGATGACGTCGGTCAGGTCCTTGGCCTGGCGGTCGCGGATAAACGACTCGGTGTAGCTGACCGTACTGAACGGCGTATCCATGAAATCCTTGTCGCCGAGCAGGCCGATGCGGCCACCGGCGGCGACCTGGCCGCCGGCGTAGTCGCCGGTCACGCGGCGCTGTTCCTGTACCTGCACCGAGGGCAGGGTGGACGGCGCGGTTTCGGCCAGCGCGGCACACGATGCCATCAGGCCAAGCGCGAGCGCCGATGCGCGGTAGCGCCGGGCCAGGCCGTGTGGAAGTGGCTGGCTGCAGGGCACGGCGGCAGCTTGGTTCTGTGAAGAGGAGAAGGGGGATACGGTCATACCAGGGTCCTGTGAATCGCGAGGGCGAGCGCGCCTGGCGCGCGGCCATCGGCAAGCACGGGGGAGGGCGCAGCGCGGGGTTGTCGGCTGGGTGGGGACCTGGCGGGAAGTGAGCCACGGGCTCGATCCGGACGGCGCCATGATTGCGAACCAGACGCATTCCGAATTAGTTGAGTAAATTAAACTAAAGAGACCAAAGCGGACAAGAGGGTCCCTTTGCTGGCACCCTCGGCAGGGTATGAACACGCAACGCGAAACCACGGTGCCGCCGCGCGGCCGTCCACCGACCATCACCCCCGAGCGCCTGGCCGACATCGGCATCCGCCTGGGTCTGCCCAACCTGACCATGGCCAATGTGGCCGCCGAGCTCGCGGTCACCCAAGCGGCGCTGTACAAGCGCGTTGCGAACCTGGAGGCGTTGAAGCGGCTGGTGGCCGAAGCCGTGTTCCAGCGCTGGCAGATTCCGCGCGCGTCGGCCGATGCGGCGGGCGGCCTGCAGGGCTATCTGATGGTGTTCGTGGAATCGTTGTGCGAGGTGGTGAAGGCGCATCCCGGGTTGCCGCCATACCTGCTGCGGCGCACGGTGGCGACCGCGCCGATGCTGGAAAAGATTGCCTCGCACCAGGCGCACGTGGCCGAAGTGTTCGGCCTGCCGATGGACAAGGCGCGCTGGCTGCTGGCCACGATCGCGTTCTACTGCATCGCCGGCGCCGACACCATCTACGCGATTGCGGATGACGAAGAGGGCCAGGTGATCACCGAGTTCAAGCAGGGCATGCAGGCGCTCGTGATCGGGTCGTTGCAGTTGTTGGATGCGGACGGCGATCTGTAGCGTTGGTCGTGCCTGTGGGCCCTACGGGCGGGCACATCTGGGACCTGTCCTATGTGTGGCCAGGTGTGCCCGGTCTAGCCTAGGGCTCCGAGTCCTTCCATCACCTTCCGGAGCCCTTATGGATGCCACCCTCCGCGCGTCGTGGTCCCAGCGAATGCTGGCGTGGCTGAAGAAGGAGGCCGCGCCGCTGCTGATGCTGCTGGGCCTGTTCTTCGTTGCACGCGACACCCTGGCCAACCATTACGTCGTGCCGAGTGGTTCAATGCAGCCCGCCTTGCAGCCGGGTGACCGCGTCGTTGTCGATATGCGCGCGTACGGCCTGCGCCTGCCTTTCAGCGGGCTGAAGCTGATGGGCGCCACCGTGCCGCAACGCGGCGAGGTGGTGGTGTTCGCTTCGCCGGCCGATGGCGTGCGCATGATCAAGCGCGTGGTGGCCGTGGCCGGCGACCGCGTGCGTCTGCAGGATGGGCGCCTGAGCGTCAATGGACGCCCCCTCCAGATGACCTATGCGAGCGGCGTGGAACGGTTTGGCAAGCGGCACGCCTGGCTCTACCTGACGCATGGCGGAGGCCCGGACATTGCCGATGTGCAGGTACCCTCCGGCAAGGTACTGGTGCTGGGTGATCACCGTGGCAACAGCCTGGACGGCCGCTTCTTCGGATGGGTCGATGCGGACCGGATTTATGGCCGCGCGATGGCGGTGTACTACCGCCGGGGTGAGGGCGTGGTCTGGCAGCGCCTGTAGTTGGATCCGGTGAAGGGTCCGGGTGCGATGAGCGCTAGCCCTCGGGGGAATTGCCGTGATCCCATCCACGCATGGCGTGGATCTACAATGCAGCCATGCCTGCCACGCCTACCCTTGAAGATCTGCGCCGCTACGCGGTGGCGCGCACCCTGTTCAAGCCGACCACGCTGTTGACCGCAATCCGGCGGCTGGGCTTCGTGCAGGCCGACCCGATCCGGGCACCGGCACGCGCGCAGGACCTGACCCTGCGGCACCGGGTGAAGGACTACCGCGCGGGTGATCTTGAACGTCGTTATGCGCGCTTGCCGGTGGAAGAGGACTGCCTGGTGAACTACGGCTTCCTGCCGCGCGAGCATCTGGCGCTGATGCACCCGCGCGTGTCCAAGCGCGAGTGGGACGCCGAGACCCATCGCCGCGCGGCCGACGTGCTGGCGTTCGTGCGCGAGCGCGGCAGCGTGCACCCCCGCGAGGTCGACCAGGCGTTTGCGCATGGGCGGGTGACCAACTACTGGGGCGGCACCAGCAATGCCAGCACCCACCTGCTCGATGGCATGCACTACCGCGGAATGCTGCGCGTGGCGCGGCGTGACAACGGCACCCGTATCTACGCCGTGGCCGAGCATGCCGAGGCGGATGCCAGCGAGCAGTCGCAGGTCGAACGCGCGGCCGCCCTGATTGATCTGGTGGTGCGCAAGTACGCGCCGCTGCCATCGGCCAGCCTGACCTACCTGGTGCGCCTGCTGGGCTATGGTGCACCGCATCTGGCCGAGCAGACCCGCAAGGCATTGGCGCTGGCCAAGCAGCAGCTGGCCAGCTGCTCGCTGGAGGGCACCACCTGGTACTGGCCGGCAGACGAGAATCCACGCTCGCGCAGGCACGCGCCAGACGATCAGGTGCGCCTGCTGGCGCCGTTCGACCCGGTGGTGTGGGACCGCCGCCGTTTCGAGTTGCTGTGGGATTGGGTCTATAAGTTCGAGGCCTACACACCTGCGCCAAAGCGCCAGTATGGGTACTACGCACTGCCGGTGCTGTGGCATGACCAGGTGGTGGGCTGGGCCAACCTGAGCGTGTGCGGCGGTGAGTTGGTGCCGAACGTGGGTTATGCCGGAAAGTCGCTGGCCCGCGACAAGGCATTTCGTGGCGCGCTGGACGACGAGTTGCAGCGCTTGGCGGAGTTCCTGTAGCGCCAAGCGGCGCATGGGTACCTATCTGGTGCTGGCCGCGTTGGTGTGTTCGTCTGTGATCGGGCTGGGCTTTGGCTACTTTCCGGCGCGCAGCGCCGCGCAGCTGGACCCGATCCAGGCATTGGCGGCGGAGTAGGGTTGCACCCGCTGTGGCACCCGTAGAGCCGAGCCAATGCTCGGCTGCTCTCCGTTCAGGTCGCGCTGCACCGAGCGCTGCGCGCAGCAAGCCGAGCATGGGCTCGGCTCTACAGCTACTCAGCGCACCTTGCCTTTGATTGGCACGCTTCCCGGCAGCTGGGAATAGCCGCTGTCACCCCAGTGGCGGGTGATGCGCTGGAAGAACAAGGAGTTGGGCACGCGCAGCAGGCAACCGCGCGCGCCTTCGCCACGATCACTCAGCGTGGTGTAGATCAGGTTGACGTCCACCACCTGACCGCACAAGCCCGGCTTGTCCACGCTTTCCAGCACCTCGATGGTGTCATTGATGCGGAACGGGCGCGTGGCGACGATCAGGAACGAACAGAACAGGTTGGACAACACGCTCCATGCAGCAAAGAACGCCACCGCACCGACCGCCATGAACCCGGTCAGCGCGGTCCACAGCACCGAGCGCGACACGCCCAGTCGCTCCAGTATCAGCAGCGCAGCCGCCAGATACAGCAGCAGGGCACCGCCGCGGCGCAGGCCCACATGAAGCTCTGGTGCCAGCCTGCCGCGCTGCCGCGCCTGCACCAGCAGCCACGCCAGGGCACGCACCATAACCCATGCGACGCCGAGGATGGCGAGCACCTCGGCCACCGGCACAACCACGGTCAGCCAGTCCTCAATCCAGGCGGGCAATCCGGCCATGAGGGGTCACAGTGTTGCCGCGCCGCCGGAGATGGTCAGCAGCGCACCGGAGGTGTAGCTGGCGCTGTCCGAAGCCAGCATCACATAGGCCGAGGCCAGCTCGGCCGGCTGTCCGGGGCGGCCGAATGGCGTCTGCGCGCCGAACTGTTCGACCTCTTCGGCGGCCATGCCTGCGGGAATGAACGGCGTCCAGATCGGGCCGGGCAGCACGGCATTGACGCGGATCTGATGCTCGGCCAGCAGGCCGGCCAGCCCCAGCGTCAGGTTGGCGACGGCACCTTTGGTTGCAGAATAGGGAAGGATGTTCGGCGTCGGCCGCTTGGAGTTGACCGATGCGGTGTTGATGATCGCACCGCCACCGCGCAGGTGCGGGACGCACAGTCGGGTCAGATTGAACACGGCATGCACGTTGGTATCGAACGTCCGCTTCCAGTCATCCAGGGTGATGTCGTCGAAGTGCTCGTAGTAGCGCTGGTAGGCCGCGTTGTTGACCAGGATATCGAGACCGTCCAGTTCGCTGGCCACGCGGTCTACGAGCGATCGCGCCTGTGCCGGGTCACTGATGTCGCAGGGTACCAGCACGGCTTTGCGCCCGGCCTGTTCGATCTGCTGCTGCACATGGCGGGCGTCGTCCTGCTCGCCATCGAGGAATGCGATGGCAACGTCGGCGCCTTCGCGCGCGAAAGCGATCGCCACCGCCGCGCCGATACCGCTGTCACCGCCGGTGATCAATGCCTTCTTGCCCTGCAGCAGGCCATGCCCGCGATAACTGTCCTCGCCGTGGTCCGGCCGGGGCTGCATCTGCGCAGTCTTGCCGGGGAAGGATTGCTGCTGGGCCGGGAACGGCGGGCGTGGGTAGTCGGGCAGGGCCATCGTCACTCTCCGAAAGGAAACCGGCGCCAGTCTCCCTCCAAGCGGGTAAACGGCTGGACGGCGCGGTGTCGTTGCAGCGTGGACGCCTGCGCGCGCGGCTTCACACTGGATGCGCGATGGTGGTCATGATGCTGTTGGCCGGTTGCCGTGAATCCAGCCGCGTGTGCTGCACGATGATCGGCTGGTCGGATTCGACGAGGGTGGCGAAGCCCGTACCGAGCGGCACAGGTGCCGGATCCTGCAGGTCGTTGAAGCGCAGATGGCAGGTGCGCCGCGCCGGCACTGTAATCCGGTAGGGACCCACCGGATCGCGGTCCTCGAAGTAGAGGGTCAGCGTGACATGCGCGTCCTCGCTGCCGGCATTGAGGACACAGCAGGTTTCGTGACTCTGCATCTCCGGTGACGGGCCGTTGCTCCAGGCTGGAATGTAGCCCTCGGCGATAGCCCAGCGTCGATGCCCGATGCAGGGAGTGTTCGTTTCCATGACGCCGTTTTAGCTGGAGGGGTGTTGCCATCGTGTCCAGTCTCCGCACGGAATCCGTGATGACCATCGGCTACCACGCATCGCATGAGCAGTTCCCGCCCGCCACGTTGCTGGGCCTGGCGCTGCGCGCCGAACAGGCGGGATTCGAGGCCCTGATGTGCTCGGACCATTTCCACCCGTGGACGGCTGCGCAAGGGCAGTCGGGCCACAGCTGGGTGTGGGCCGGCGCGCTGGCGGTGCAGAGCGCGTTGACCCTGGGCATGGTGACGTGCCCGATGCTGCGCCAGCACCCGGCCTTGGTGGCCCAGGCAGCGGCGACGCTGGAGCAGCTGGCGCCGGGCCGGATCTGGCTGGCGCTGGGTACCGGCGAGGCGCTGAATGAGCGCGTTACTGGACAGCCGTGGCCAGCCAAGCGCGAGCGGCAGAAGGCACTGCGCGCTGCGGCCGAGGTGATGCGGCGACTGTGGGGAGGCGAGCGGGTCGACCACAGCGGTGGCTTCCAGGTGCGCCAGGCGCGACTGTACAGCCGACCGGCCCTTCCCCTGCCGCTGCTGGGTGCAGCCGTCACCGAGGAAACCGCACGCTGGATGGGGGGCTGGGCCGATGGCCTGATCACCATCAGCCAGCCACTTGCGCAGTTGCGGCGTGTGGTGGCGGCGTTCGAGGACGGCGGTGGCAGGGGCAAGCCGATGTACCTGCAGGCCAAACTCTCCTACGCGCGCGCCGAACAGGCGGCGTTGGACGGTGCGATGGAGCAGTGGAGCGCCAATGTGCTGCCACCGGAACTGGCCGAAGGCCTGGACCAGCCCGAGCAGTTCGAGGCACAGGCCCGGGCGGTCAGTGCCGAGGAGCTGCGCCAGCACGTGCATGTCTCGGCGGATCTTGGCCAGCACCGGGCCTGGCTGCAGGAACTGCAGTCACTGGGCTTCGATCGCATCTACCTGCACAACGTGAACCGCGAGCAGGACCGCTTCATCGATGATTTCGCCGAACACGTGCTGCCCGCGCTGCGCACTCAGGCGCCCTCGGCGGCCAGCCACGCGTAGCCGTGGCCCTGCAGGATGCAGCGGTTATCCTGCATGGTGGTGCCGTGGCCCACCAGCATACGCAGCGGGCCGTGCAGTGGCACCTCTACCTCAACCGGGTTGTCGCCGAAGTTGATCAGTGCAAGCGCCTGGTGGGGGGCCTCGCCGTAGCGGAGCATCAGCAGCGCAGGTGAAGGTGGGTCGAGCGTGTGTGGCCCCTGCTGCAGCACGGGATGGGCATTGCGTTGCTGCAGCAGCTCGCGCACACGCCGCAGCAGCGAGCCGGGCGTCGCGCGTTGCGCCTCGACATTCACTGTCCGGTAACCGTAAGCGCCGTCTGCCGGAGGCGCGCGCCACGCATGCCGTGGCTGATCGGTAAACCCCGCCCCTGGGCGGTCGTGCCAGTGCATCGGCATCCGCACGGCGTTGCGCTCGGGCAGTTCCAGGCAGTCGCCGAGGCCGATTTCCTCGCCATACCGGATCACCGGCACCTGACCCAGCGACAGCAGTGCGGCCCAGGCCATGGCCTGCCACGCGGTGTCGCCGTCCAGCATGGGCGCCAGCCGGCGGCGGATGCCGCGGCCATAGATGCGCATGCCAGGTTCGGGCGCGAAGCGCTCCATCACCGCTTCGCGTTCGTCGGGCCGCAGCTGCTCCAGGTCAAGCTCATCATTGTTGCGCAGCCAGGCGATGCGCGTGTGCGGCGGCGCCTGCGGTCCGTATTCGGCCATGACCCGGGCCACTTCACTGGCGTCGCCGCGCGCCAGGGCCAGGAAGAAATGATTGTTCAGATGGAAGTCGAGCAGGTGCGAAAGCCGCCGCCCCTGGCACAGGAAGTCACCGTAGCGGGACGCGGGGACATCCGCTTCGCCGATCAACGGCAGCCCTGGCTGCTGTGCGTCTGCCGTGGCGCGCATTTCCTCCAGCAGCCACAGCCCGTCGTCGCGCGGGTCCGCGTGGCGGGCGCGCTCGACCATGTACGGGACCGCATCCACGCGGAAGCCGGCCACGCCGCGCTGCATCCAGAACGTCATCACCCGCAGCAGTTCGTCGCGTACTGGCGCATGGGCCAGCTCCAGGTCTGGCTCGTGCCGGTAGAACATGTGCCGGTTGAACGCGCCGGCCTCGGCGTCCCATGTCCAGGCAGACGCCTCGATCGGCGGGAACATCGGCTGCAGGCCGTCGTCGGGCACGTGGTCGCTCCACAGGTACCAGCGGCGCCAGGCCGGGTCGCCGCGCTGCGCGGCGACGAACCATGGGTGGGCGCTGGCAGTGTGCTGCATCACCAGCTCGACGATGATGCCCATACCGCGTGCGTCGGCAGCATCGACCAGGCGCTGGAACGCGGTCTGGTCGCCCAGGCGTGGATCGATGCGGTAGTGATCGGTGACATCGTAGCCACCGTCACGGCCGGCATTGCAGTAGAACGGCAGCAGCCACACATGGCTGATGCCGAGCCACTGCAGGTAGTCCAGCTTTTCGGTGATGCCATCCAGGGTGCCCCAGCCGCGCCCATTGCTGTCGCGGAACAGGTAGGGGTCGACCTGGTAGATCGCGCGCAGCGGGCGCACCGCCATGGGGCTTCTCCGTCACTGGCCACGGGTGACCAGCCTGCTGTCGCCCGTGGCAGCGGTTGGTGAAACGGATGGCACCCTGTCGTGACATGGCATCCACGGATTCTGCATGCGCGGGCGCGCACAGTGAACGCTCATTCCCGGCGCCGAGGAGACTTCCTGCATGGCCCGACGCAAGACGCTTCGCATTGCCACGTTCAACGTCAACGGCATCGGCACACGCTTGCCGCAGCTGTTGGACTGGCTGCACAGGGAATCGCCGGATGTGGTTGCCCTGCAGGAACTGAAGGCGACCGACGCCGCGTTTCCGGCTGCGGCATTGGAAGAGGCGGGCTACGGCGCGCTCTGGCAGGGCGAGGCGCGGTGGAACGGCGTGGCGCTGCTGGCACGAGGGACCACGCCGGTCGAGAGCCGCCGCCGATTGCCGGGCGAGCCCAAGGACACCCAGAGCCGCTACCTGGAGGCGGTGGCGCACGGGGTCATCGTGGGTGCCCTCTACCTGCCCAACGGCAACCCGCAGCCCGGTCCCAGGTTCGACTACAAGCTGCGCTGGATGGAGCGCCTGATCCGGCATGCGCGCAGCCTGGTCGAGCTGCCGCATCCGGCGCTGCTGCTGGGTGATTTCAACGTGATTCCCACCAAAGCCGACGTCTACGACCCCAAGGCCTGGCGCCGCGATGCGCTGTTCCAGCCGGAGGTGCGCGAGGCCTTCGAACGACTGCTGGCGCAGGGCTGGACCGATGCGGTGCGGAAGGTGCACGGCGACGCCACGATCTATACCTTCTGGGATTATTTCCGCCAGCATGCCGAGCGCGACCGTGGGTTGCGCATCGATCATCTGCTGTTGAACCCCGTACTGGCGTCGCGACTGAAGGGCGCTGGCGTCGACCGCTGGGTACGCCTACAGGAAAAGGCCAGCGACCACGCGCCGGCGTGGGTGACGGTAAGCGCGTGATCAACGCGCGGCAGGGCCCGCATCCGGCATCTGCAATGGAGTAATCAAAGCAGGGTGGTCCATTCTGTGATGGATAAAGCGGAATTTGATAATGCGATTTGACATCGAAAACCCGCTGAGATTATAAGTGGCGCGCGGTGCAGCTATATTGAGCAAAATACTGATCTGCTTCACCGTATTCAGCAGTGTTCATCTCCATTAAATAAGGAAGTGACGAATGAACAATGTACTTGCCCTGCAGACCCTTGAAATCGAGTGCCTCGATGTCTCTGAAACCTGCACTGCCTGCCTGTCTCTGATCAGTTCGGATGCAGGCATCGAAGATGGCATGGATCAAGCCTGATCGATCCCGCGTCCTGTTGCCGGCGAGCGCTTTTTGACGGCACCGGGCAGCTGATCCAACGTGCGCCGCCGGCATCCCGTTGGCGGCGCATTTGTACCTGGCCAGCCGGATGTTTCCGGATCAACCCAGCTTGGGCCGGGATGACAGGGAGGTTGTTGGTGGTCGACACGACGGCACGGATGTATACGTTGTTAGACGATGTTCATTTCGAGAACATCGAACGCTATAGGCCGACGGATGAATATTCTTCCGTTGCTCGCAACCTGCTCCCTGCCGACTGGCAGTTGCAGCCACGTGGGTTCTGGACACACTGCCGGCCGCCGGGATGGAAGAGCCGCTCCCACGGCTGGAAGATCCACATATCGAGCATCCCGGAGAACGCCGAAGAGACCATCGCGGTAGCGTGCGAAGAGATCGCGGCCGCGGGTGCCATGTTCAAGTTCTGCTCCGATCCGCGCATGCTGGCAATGTCGCTGGGAAAGGGATGGTCGCGGTTCCAGCTTGGAAAGTTCATCACGCTCTATCCGGCAGGCGAGGCCCAGTTTCTCAGCCTGCTGGAACGGCTGCACGTACGTACGCAGCACCTCGGTGGACCACACATTCTTACTGATCGCCCGTACAAGGGGAGCAGTGTTGTCTACTATCGCTACGGTGCCCACTCGGAGGGCTTCCGACCCGACATCTATGGCAACAGGCAGCAGGGATTCCGGCTGGAGGATGGCTCTTGGCACGACGACGTGCGAGGTGCCCACTTCCGGCTCCCTCCAGGCTGCACGGACCCGGTGGTTCCGTTGGAGCGTCCTGCGGTCGATCCGCCGCCGGCGGAGATACTGCTCAACCAGCGCTACAGGGTGCTGGGCGCGCTCAAATTCAATGGTACAGGCGGCGTCTACCACGGCGTGGATATGGATACAGGCCAGCGAATCGTGATCCGCGAGGTGCGCGGCTTCGCCGGCTCAATGCAGGCACTTGCTCCGCATGTGCTCGTGGGCGGTATCCAGCGTGAGGCCAGGATTCTGCAGAAGCTGTCGGGCACTGGCTTGGTACCCGAGTTCGTGGCGCTGTTCAAGGAGTGGAACAATTGGTTTCTCGTCGAGGAACAGCTGGAGGCTTCGACGCTGTGGGACAGCGCAATGGACTTCTACTTCTCGGAGGAGCTGCAGACGGCCGCCGATGGCTTCAGGCGCATCCGGGAGAAGATTGTCAGCATTGCAGAGGCGCTCTCCGTCGTGCATTCACGTGGTGTCGTACTTCGCGACCTGACACGTAGTAACGTAATGTTCACCGCCGCCGGGAAGGTGAAGTTCATCGATCTCGAATTCGCGCATGAAATCGGTGTTGACGACCGCTGGGTGAAGGGGTGGACACCCGGATATGCATCGGCGGAACAGCGTGCGTCGCGGCGACCGACCGTGCAAGAGGATCACTATGCGCTGGGTGTGCTGATCCTGGATATGCTCACCTTCTGCGCCTCCGGTCTCGACCTGGCCCGTGGGCAGATCGTCGACGGAAAGTTGCCTCAGGTTCTGGCCGACCTAGGCCTGCCCGAGGCGCTGCGGGATATCGTGGTCGGGTTGACCGATCAGGATGCAGGCAGGCGCTGGGACATCGCCAAGACGTTGAAAGCGCTGGGCAACATTGAAGTGCCATCGCTACGGCGGGTGATGTTTCCGTCCCGCCAGGAGCTGCTGACCGCGCCGGTGCCGGCGCCCTCCGAGTGCCGGGCGCTCCAGGACATCCTTTCAGGGCTCGCGGCCTATCTGCACTCCGCTGTCGACACCGGGCGTGATGATCGTCTCTGGCCAGCCGGACCGCAGCTGTTCTTCACCAACCCGGTTTCGCTTCAGTTTGGCGCGACGGGAACCGCATGGTTCCTGCTACGGCATGAGGGGCACCTCGACCCGGCAATTCTTGACTGGATCCAGGACAGGGCGGTCAGTGAGCGGTGCCCGCCAGGGTTGTACTCCGGACTAGCCGGGGTCAGCCTGCTGCTGTTGCAGGCCGGGAGACGGGAAGCGGCGATGCGGGTGCGCGCGGGCGTCGCGCAGTCGGGCGACGCACTGGCAACTCCTAGCCTGTACTTTGGTGCGGCCGGACAGGGCCTGATGGACCTGCACTTCTGGCAGGCCACCGGTGATGGCGCTTACCTGTCATCGGCGATCAGCATCGGCGAAGGCCTGCTGGAAAGCTCCCGGCGTAGCCCGCAAGGTCGATTCTGGTCATCGCAGGGCAAGATCTTCCTTGGGTTGGGTGATGGTCAATCCGGGATTGCACTGTTCCTTAGCTACCTTGGCGTGGCCAGCGGCGATGCCCGGTTCCTGGAGGCGGCGTCGCAGGCGCTGGATTACGATATTTCCCATGGCATCCGTGTGGCCGGACGGCTGTTCTGGAAGAATCTGGCGGATGCGCCCGCCAATGCGAGCAACTCACCGCACACACGGTTTGGTGCAGCGGGCATCGGTACCGCCTGCCTTCGCCACTTTGCTGCGACGGGTGAGGTGCGTTTCCGCGAGATTGCCCTGGAGTGTGCCTATTCGGTCCGATCAAGGGTGACCAACAAGTTGTGGCAGGAGAGCGGCAATGCCGGATTCGGTGAGTACATGCTGGACCTGGCTTGCGTCTTGGGGGATGAGCGTTACGCGAATGTGGCCTTCCATCACGCCGAGGCGATCGTACAGCACGCAGTTCCCATGCCCGTCGGGGTGGCGTTCGCGGGCCCGGCACATCACCGGGTCTGCAATGAGTACAGCGTTGGGGGCGCCGGCATCGGCATCTTCCTGGACCGGCTGCTGAAGCGCTCTCCACGATTGCTGATGCTGGATGGCCTGCTCGACCGACGGTCCGGTGCAGCGAGGCGACTTGCGTGAGCAGCGCGCGGTAGCGATCCGCGGGCGGTCCTAATCCTTCTGCGCGCGTGGCTCCCGACGCACGCGCGCGCGGGTGCGATACAGGCGGCTGTCCGCTTTCTGGATGGTGTCGGCCACCGGCTCGCCGGGCGTGTTGATGGCCGCACCCATCGAGAACGCGCTGGGCGAGAGCGCGGCGTGGTCCTGGTACCAATGCTCCAGTTCGCTCAACCGGCCGTCCGCAGGCGCGACCAGTACCACCATGAATTCGTCGCCGCCCAGACGCACCACCGTCTCCTCCTTGCCCAGCGGCGAGCGCAGGAAGGTGGCGAACTCGACCAGCACGGCGTCGCCACGCCGGTGGCCTTGGGTGTCGTTGATGTGCTTGAAGTGGTCCAGGTCGAACATCACGCAGGCCCAGCGCTCGTCAATCAGTTCATCCAGCCGGTGCAGGTAGCGCCGGTTGTAGCACTGGGTGAGCGGATCCTTGAAGGACATTTCGCGCAGCTGCTGCTCCTGCATCCGCAGCGCGGTGACGTCCTGTGCATGTCCCAGCACGTAGGGCGGGCTGGCCTCGCTGTCGAGCACGTTGTGGTACGCCCAGTAGTGGCGCGTACCGTCGGCGGCAATCAGCTCGATCACGCCAGCGTCGGTGTGGTTTGCCTGGATCCGAGCGAGGTAGGCCTTGAAGCCCTCGCGTTTTTCCGGCGGCATCAGGTCACACAGGCTGCGCCCGATCATCTGGCTTTCCTCGAAGCCCAGCGACTGCACCGCCGCGGGATTCACCGAGGTCAATGTGCCGTCCAGCGTGTGGGTGCAGATCAGGCCCAGGCTGTAGTGGAACAGTCGCCGGTAGCGGGTTTCGCTCGCTTCCAGCGCGTCCAGCGCGGCTCGTTCGTCCGTGATGTCCTGGATCGCCCCGACCAGGCGCGGATGGCCGTCGACCTGTTGCCGGCTGCCGACCACCCGGGTCCAGATCGCGCGCCCGTCGGCGGTGGTCATTGGCAGCTGCACCTCCCAGGACGTGCCTTCGTCGATGCAACGCTGCACTGCTGCCCGGATGATGTTGCGGCTGTCTTCGCGATAGAACGACAGCGCGGTGTCGAGCGTCGGTTCAAAGTTGCTGCGCACGCCGTGCAACTGCTTGGTCTCGCGGGTCCAGCGCACTTCGTTGGTGACCAGGTCCATCTCCCAGCCGCCCACCCGGGCGGCGCGGTTGGTGCGCTCCAGGAAGTCCTCACTGCGTTTGAGCTCACGATGCAGCGCCTTGGCCTGGCCCACCTGCGCCATCAGCGTGCTGCGCTGCTCCAGCACCTGGGTGGTGACCCGGGCAAGGTGCACCATCAGCTCGCGCTGGGACGGAGACAGCACGCCGGGCATCGGATCGAGCAGGCACAGTGTTCCGATACGCGCGCCGTGCGCCGAGCCCAGGGGGATGCCAGCGTAGTGGCGGATACGCGGCCCACCCGTCACCAGGGGGTTGGTGGAGAAACGTGGGTCCTGACGCGCATCGGGTATCTCGAACAGCTCGTCCTGGCGTATGGCATGGGTGCAGAAGGAAATTTCGCGGGCCGTTTCGCTGACGCTTTCAAGGCCGATGTTGGCCTTGAACCACTGGCGGTCTTCGGCCACCACGCTGATCAGGCCCATGGTCATGCCGGTTGCGGCGCGGGCGGCGGCGACGATGGCATCGAACACCGGCTCCGGGGGCGTATCCAACAGGTGCAGTCGTTCGATCTCAAGCAGTCGTTCGGCTTCGTCCATGGTGCTTTTCAGGGCAGGGTGGCGAGGGCGCTTGCGGCGGCTGTCTGGGACTACGGTAGTCGGTACAGTGTTATGTATCGCTGTGACGGGGTGATGCCGACGTGAGCTGGGTGCGCCGGTTCAGTGCTCGCGCAGCGACGCCTGCAATGCGGTTGCCAGCGCCGCGTCCCCGGACACCAGATCCTGCCAGCGCAACGCAATGCCCTTGCGTCGCCCCTTCTCCGCCAGCTTCAGGCCTTCAGGGTCCACAGTCAGGGTGTAGGGCTGGCCATCGATCTCCAGTTCGCGTCGCAACGGCTTGTCGAGAGGTGTCATCAACGTTTCCTTGCGGGGGCGGAGATGCGGCGTCGCCGCACCGATACGTGACGGTGGTCACGGACGTGCCATCGCCACGGGAAATCCACGGCTCGGGTGATGCCGATGCGAGGACCAACTTCCGGGTCGGACGGAGGCGGGGTGCCATCGCTGGCGATCACGATGCCATGGCTGCCGGTCACCAGATCGGCGCCGTCGAAGCTGCGGTCCAACCCGAAGGCCTGCGAGAGCTTGCCGGGGCCACTGGCCAGATCGTGGTCGCGGCGCGCGGCGGAACGCAGCTCGTGCATGCGCTCCAGGCCCGCCAGCGGCTCGACGGCCCGCAGCAGCACCGCCACGCCTTCACCGACCTCTCCGCAGACCACGTTGCTGCCCCAGTGCATGCCGTACGTGAAGTAGACATAGAGGTGGCCGGCCTCACCGAACATGCTGGCCGTGCGCGGCGTTGGCCCGCGATAGGAGTGCGCGGCGGGGTCGTCGCTGCCGGCATAGGCTTCAACCTCGACGATGCGGCCAGCGCGACCATCGTCGCGCACCAGCAGCTTGTTGAGCAGCTCCGGCGCAACGTCGGTCGATGGACGCCGGTAGAAGCGGCGCGGCAGGATCTGCAGGGAGGCGGGCAACCAATCCGGCACGGTGGTGGCAGGCTCGGGAGAAAGACCGTGGCACTGTGGCATCGATCAGGTGAAACGGGCGCAGACGCCGCGTCATTCCGGCGCAGGCGGTGCGGCCAATGCAGCGCGCCGGGCGGCATACACCTCCGGCGTCTGCGGCTTGATGAACAGTGCCACCAGCTCCGGATACTCGCGCTTCACCGCCGTTTCGATGCGGGTGATGCAGGCTTCGATCTGCGGGGTCCGCCGGTCATCCTCGAACTCGGCGCTGAGCATGGCCACCACCTGTTCCGGGCCCATCTGCATGGTGGTCACCCCGTTGGCGCGGCGCAGATCCGGATCGGTTTCGGCCACCGCCATGATCCGCTCGGCCACTGCGGGATGGGCAGGCTCTCCGACCAGCAGGCCCTTGGTCTCACGGGCCAGGAGGAAGGCGGTGGCGGCCAGCACGCCAGCGATGCACAGCGACGCAACGCCATCAAGCACCGGCATGTCCAGCACCTGCGCGGCCACCAGGCCGATCAGTGCGAAGCCCAGGCCCAGCAGGGCCGCGCTATCCTCCAGCAGCACGGTAAAGGTGGAAGGATCCTTGCTGCGGCGGAACGCTTCGAAGTAGCCAAGTCTGCCCTTGGTGCGCCGGAACTCACGCAGCGCCACCCACCAGGAAGCCCCCTCGAACAGGATGGAGATGCCCAGCACGCTGTAGCTTAACGCGTGGTTGGTGGCCGGCTCCGGCTGGCGGATGTGCTGGATACCTTCGTAGGCCGAAACGCCGGCGCCGGCAGCGAACACCAGCAGGGCGACGATAAAGCTCCAGAAGTACAGTTCGCGGCCATAGCCGAACGGATGCAGGGAATCCGGCGCCTTGCTGGCACGGCGCAGCCCGTACAGCAGCAGAAGTTCATTCAATGTGTCGACCAGCGAATGCACGCCTTCGCTGAGCATGGCCGAGCTGCCGGAGATGCCGGCTGCGATGAACTTGGCCACGGCAATGGCCAGATTGCCTGCAAGGGCCGCATAGATGACGAGACGGGAGCCGGTGGGAGCGGACATTTCGGTGGCGGGGTGGGGCGGATGCCTGATCTTCCCGATCAGCGCGTGCCCACTGCGTGCACGGTGCGATCAGCGCCCCTTGGGATTGAGATACAGCCGCGCGCCATCCGGTTCACGGTACCCCGTCCAGCGTCCGCCGCCCGACGCGCGGAAGCGCCCGAATACGGTGTTGCTGGTGTCAGTCAGCAGCAGCTGGTTGCCCGACAGCACCCAGCGGTTGGCCGAGAAGAAGCCATCCGGGCAGCCGGCAGGCACAGAGGCACTGTAGCCGCCGAACCACTCGATGTTCTTCAGCTCGATGGTGCAGGTGCTGCCGTTCTCCTGGCCCAGTGTCCAGCTGCGGAACAGATCGCCTTCGCGCACGCCGCGGCCGCCGCGCTGGCGGTCGTGGTCCCAGTCATCGTTGTTGTCGTGGAAGCCGAAGTCCACGTCCAGCCCCTTGCTTTCACTGCGCGACTCGGACTACGAGCTGCCGCTGGTGGTGGTCTGCGTGGTCACCGCGCCACTGCTCTGGGTCTGGGTACTGCTGGATTGCGTGGTCTGCTCGGTACGGGTGGCCTGTTCACCGAAGCCGAACGACGCGTCCTGGGCAAGGGCGGGCAGGGTCAGGAAGCACGGGACGGACAGGCAGGCACGGGCAGGAACGGCGGCCATCGCACGATCCTCGGAAGGGTGGATCGCGCGAGTACCGAACCGGTGGGGCGGGAGGCGGTGTGAGGGCGCGCCCTGAGGCAAGCCAGCCAAGAACAGGTGCTGTCCGCTGAAGGGTCGTGCCGGCCGCTGGCCGGCTCCCCTTTGACGCCCAGAGACCGAAGGGATGCCGGCCATCGGCCGGCATGACCCGCAGCCAGGCATGGCCTGGCGCTACTGATCCGGCTTCACCCTTGCCACCCGTTTCCGGTACTCATACACGTTGTCACCGCGGATACGCTTGTCCTCGGTGCCGGTGACCCGGCCGACCTGCTGGTCCGAGCCGGTGACCGGCTTGGCCTCGATCTCGGTCTCGTGCTCGAAGGAGTGCGATTTGTCGGTGTTGCGGTAATAGCGGTACAGCGCCCAGTACAGCGCGGTTGCGCCGGCCGGACCTGCCGCCAACAGCCAGAGGCCACTGTCGTCGCTCATGTCGATGCCACCAGGAAGGCAATTGCGAGGGCTTCAATGACGGTGCCGGTGGCCAGGGCCGCCAGCAGCATCTTCCATTGCTGCACGGGCACACTGCCCATGGTTTCGCCGGTACGGCCGTTCACCGCGATGTAGTGCAACATGCCGCCGTTCTTTCCGGGCTGGTGATACGAGTACAACCACACCGGCAGGTACATCGACACCCAGCGCGTTCCATGCACCTCCAGCTGTTCCTGTTCCCAACGCACGCCACGGTTGTAGCGCCTCACCGACCCTTCCACCTGCGCGCGGGCGATCGACAGCAGCTGGTCTTCCAGCCGCGGCCGCAGCTTTTCCACATCCAGGTTGCGCTTCTCAGAGGTGAAGCCAGCCAGGTATGAGGCGTTCCATTTCACCGCGTTCTTGGTGTCGAACGGCAGGATGGTGTTGATGATGTTGTTGGTGTTGGCGCGGGTATCCAGATTGCCGCGCTCGGCCGAGGATTCCAGGGGCAGGTCATCAACCGTGAAATCCACCTGGCGTTCGACCTGGTAGACATCGGCGTCGTACAGGGTGCGCTTGTTCTTCTCGGTGCCGACCGTGTATTGCCGGGTCTGGATCTCGCCCTTGCCGGCCACGGCCGCGCTGACGTTGCTGTCCACGATCATGTAGGGCAGGAACACGCCCACCACGTTTTCCGGGGTGAACTGCTCCTTGAACGCTTTCAGCGCGAACATGCGGCGCTTGTCGACGAACTGGCGGATGCGCGCGACCGCATCGTCCTTCTTGATGTGGAAGGGCAGCACCGCATCGGGCACCGCACCATTGCTGATCTGTTCGTTGACGCCGAATACATGGCGGCACCAGTGGCAGCGCGCCGTCATCGTGCTTTCGGTATTGACCGTGACTTCAGCGCCGCAGCCCGTGCACTTGAACGTCATCAACGCCGAGGTGTCGGCGTCGATGTCACGCGCGCCGGAGGCGATGACCGTGCCACGCAACTGGTCGATGGCCTCGCCCAGCCCGAATTCCTCCTCGACCCGCGCGCCATGCCATTCGTGACGGCAGTACAGGCAGATGAGGATATCGGTGCCGGCCTTGGGCCGGATGTCGGTGGCGCCGCACTTCGGGCAGCGGTTGAGGCCGTCCTTCAGCTCGCTGGCCGAGGTATCAATGGCCACAGGATCGGGCGCTTCCACTTCATCGCGGATGGCCTGTGGCAGTTTCGAGGTGTCCAGCGGGAAGCTGCCGGGCAGGGGAGGGACGTCCTGCGGCGAACCGGGCCCATCCAACGACGCCGCCGGCAAGGGCGGCGGCGTCGCGGGCACGGATCCGGGCAGCGGCGGTGGGCCGTTTCTGGGATCGGACATGTGGGTTGTGCGTCCTGCTGTTACAGGCCCAGCGCCTTGGCTTTCAGGGCGTCATAGTCGCCCTGGGTGATCAGGCCCAGGTCCAGCATTTCCTTGGCCTTCTTCAGCTTGGCCACCGGATCGTCGGCAGCCGGTGTGACCGGCTGCTGCATGCCGCCGACACCGAACATGCCCGAGGCCATGCCGACACCGACCAGGCCGGCCGCACCGCCGTTCTCGCCGGCCGACTGGATGCCCTGGGCGACGCTCGCCTGCAGGTTGGAATTGCCGCGCGAGCCGGACAGCGCATCGGCGCGCTGCACGGTCTTCAGCAGTTCGCGGGTGTTGGCGTCGTACTCGATCGAGACAATGGCGGTCTTGACGATGGCCAGGCCGCGATCCGACTTCCACTGGTAGCCCTGCTCGACGGCGGCCGACAGGCTCTGTGCAAAGCCCAGCGAGTCCTGCTGCAGCCTGGTGATGCGGTTGCCCTTGCCCGGATCGTTCGTGTACAGGCTGAAGGCCGGCGCCAGCGAACCGACCACTTCATTGAACAGCTGGCTGGCGGCGGCGTTGTCCAGGTCGGTGAAGTCGAACACCTGGCCCGGCTGCAGGTAGCTGGCCGGCACGAAGTTCTTCACGAACAGGATCGGGTCGACGATCTTCAGCGTGTACGAGCCGCGCGTGACCGCGCCCACCTGGGTATTGAGGAAGCCGTCGTCCCAGTAGATTTCCGACTGGGTCCCGAAGCGGTTGTCCGGCAGCTCCTTCAGCGAGACGAAATAAGCCGCCTGCTGGGAACCGGGCTGGCCGCCGAACTTGAAGCGTTCCCAGCTCTGCTTGATGAAGGTGCTGACCAGACCGTCGCCGGCGAAGATCGATTGCGAGTTCAGGTCGTCCGAACGCCACTCGTAGCCGCCCGGTTCGGCGACGAACGCGGTGATCGCGCCGTCCTGGAACAGCAGCAGGCCGTAGCCCTCCGGCACGACGATCTTCGAGCCGTTGGTGATGATGTTGGACGAGCCGCTGGTGTTGGAGCCGCGGCCGGCGTTGGTGCCGCGCGGCACCGCCGCGAACAGGGCCGCCGTCGAGGGCAGGCCCGTGGGCACGGTGTAGAAGTCCTTCCACTGGTCGGCCAGCACACCACCGACCGCACCCTTCACCGCCTGTACCAGACCCATGTCCAACTCCCTGTGATTCGAGGGCAGGCACCATGCCTGCCGAGCTGGGCTGAATATAGCAGCGGGCAGGGACCGCTGTGGTGCCGGAAGATGAATCCAGGCCCTGCCGGGGCGCAGGGCCGTGCCTGGCGCTGTCGCTACAACATGTACGGGATCTTGAAGGCGAGAGTGAAGTCCGGTGCATCCGGGGTCAGCCCGATGCCGAGCAGGGTCACCAGCGTGGTGTGCTGGTTGAGCGCGTAGGTCACGCCCAGATTCAGTGATGCCGCGTTGGCGTCGCTGCCGATCACTTTCATCCACTTCCCGCCTTGGAAACGGGTGGAAGCGCGGGCGCTGATGCGGTCGCTGAAGGACAGGCTGAGGCTGGTGCGCTCGTTGAACGCAAAGGCCACGCCAGCGCCGAAGTAGACCGCGCCGCCGAGCTTCACGTCTCCCGGGTTGACCGTGTCGGGGTTGCTGTCGATATCACTGAAGCCACGCGGGAACGAATGCACATAGCCGACGTTGGCGAACAGGATCGCCGGATCGGCGGTCTTGACCATCGACAGGCCCACATTGGCCTGCCACACGCCATTGCCGGTGGGCTGTTCCCTGGGTACGGCGAAGCGGATGTAGTCGTCGTCGTCGCGCTCGATCACCTTCCAGTCCAGACCGTAGGGTGCGCGCCCGGTAGGGGCGGTGACTCCGGCGGTGAGCACCGTTTCCGGGCGCCAGCCGCGTTCGCCGAACAAGCGGTAGTTCGCACTCAAACCGATATCGCCCAGCCCGTTGCCATTGGTTTCTTCCTGCGCGATCGCGGCCGCCGCACCGCCCGCGCCGCCCTTCTGGTAGACGGTGCGCCGCGCCAGGTAAGGCACGTCCAGGTTGAGCGTCAGGTTCGGGCTGACACCCCAACGTGCGGCCAGGTTGTAGGTGAGCGAATCGGATTCAACGTTCTCGATGGCGATGTTGCCGAGGAAGATCGCGTCCAGCGCCAGGAAACCATTGAGGGTGAGCTGCTTGCGGTCGTAGCGGGCGTAGGTGAGGCTGTTCTCGACGGTGAAGCGGCGCGAGAACAGCGCCGACTGCTGTTGTTTCACATCATCCACGCTGCGCCGCGATTCCTGCTTCGCCTGCTGTGCCTCGGCCGCCGTGCTGGCGTAGCCCTCGCTACCCTGCGACGTCTGTAGCGTCGAGCCATGCTCGACTGCTGCGCCCGTTGCCGCCGCCGTTGCCGGCCCGGTGGGCCCCGTGCGTCCACTCAATCGCGCCTGCATGGCCTGCACCTGCATGTCCAGTTCGCGCAGCCGCCGCACTTCCTGTGCGTAGTTGGATTTGAGCTGCTCCAGCTGGTTGGCAAGTGCCTGCACGTCGCCGCCATCGTCCGCCGCTGGCGGTGCGGCAAAGGCGGTGCCCGCCAGCGCCGCCAGCGCCAACGGGGTGATCCTCATCAAGGTGTGCATGTTCGTGTCCTGCGTTGTGGATCCCCCAACGCCGTGCCGTGGTGCTATCGGCCCGGCCCCATGCCGCGGTTCATCGCAATCGCCTGGGCCACGTTCTGGCTCAACGGCAGGTTGCCGCCCGCGGTATCCCGCACCAGTTCCAGCCGCAGCTGGTTGCTGGCGATCTGGCCGTCACCGGCCAGGGCGATGCCCTGGCCGACGCTGCCGTTACGTATCCATTGCTGGACCATGCCCTGGCCCTCCACCTGCAGCTGCAGGCGTGCCTGGTTGCCGTCCAGCACTGCGGAGGCCGAGACGCCTGCACCCTGCGCACTGAGCGAATGGGCACCGTCATCCGAAAGGCCCGGCACCGTGCCGTTGCGCACCACCAGCGTGGTCGCATTGCGGGCAACGTTGCCATCGCCGGCCACCTGCACGCTCTGCACCAGGCCATTGGCGTTGGCCAGGCCGGTGCTGTCGATATGGCGGCCCTGCGTGTCCGGCAGCGGCGAATCTGCGGCAGTCACGTGCACGCTGGGCTGGAAGCTCAGTTTCGGGCTGCCGCCGCCGCGGAAGTCCATGCCCAGAGTCAACGCACCCTGCAATACGTTTCCGTTGCCGGCCTGCCACTGCGAGACCATCGTCACCCCGAACCACGCGACGGTATTGCCGCCCACGGTGTAGCGGCCGCGCATCAGGTTCAGTTCGGGATCCGGAATTTCCTTCAGGCCGCGTCCCGGCGCAGCATCCGCCGCCTGCAGGGGCAGGGCGGGGCTCGCCAGCAGCAGGAGCATCAACAGACGGTGGCGGAACATGGCGGAACCTCCTTCAGAACAGGTCGGCGTGGCTGAAGCCGAAATCGACCAGTTCGGCATCGGTGATCGGCCCCTGTCGCGCGTAGAGCGCGCGGGCACTGGGCCGTTCGCTGGGTTGCAGCAGGACTGTGTTGCGATCGAAATCACTCCCGATCACCACGAATACGGCACGCGATGGCCACGCAGCGAGGAATTCAGGCAGCGCCAGGCTGCGGTTGCCAAGGATGGGATCAGCCACCTCGACCACACCGCCGCGCACCTGCTTGAGCACCACGAAGTGGCGGAAGCCGCGCACGTCCATCAGCACAAGACCCGGAACCCGAAGCGTGCGCAGGCGGGCCTCATCGATGCGATAGCCGCGCCCGCGCATGCCCAGCGACTCCACGTAGCGCTTGATGTCGAGCAGCGAGAAGCCACGCTCGGCCACCAGCGCCGGGTCGGACACCCCCATCATCCCTTCGATGACCGTCGCCTCGTCGGTGTCCAGGTGGTAGGCATGGCGCAGGACGGTCGCCAGTGCGGCCGCTCCGCAGCTGTAATCGGTGTGCTGGCGTACCACGTTGCGGTAGCGCCGTTCCTGCATGCTCTCCACCTTCTGCTGCAGCAGTGCGCCATTGGGCAGTACGCCGGCGAAGCCGACGTCGCCCGCCCGCGCGGACGCGCCGCCCAGCAACAGCAGGCAGGCCAGCAGGCGTATCGAGAGACGGTGGCCGAACATCGCATTCTCCGGCAGCAAGGGGGAGCCCCTGTCCCAAGGGGGAGGAGGAACAGGGGCTCCCGGGGACCCGGCCATTGGCGGACGGCCGGGGTGTTGCGCTTATTCGCCGCTGCCACCACCGCCGCCGATGCTGGGCTGGGCGACTGCCAGGGCCAGGCTGTTGGCCTGCAGGTTGCCGGTGCCCGCGGCCACGTTCACGCCGATGTTGCCGGAGGCGCCGGAGAAGGCGCTGCCCGACAAGGCCGAGGTGTTGGTCGCGTTGACGTTCACCCAGCGCGTGGTGCTGACCGTGCCGCTGAGGCTGGCATACAGGTCGGCCACGCCCAGTTCGACGAACTGGCTGGTGCCACTCTCACGCGTATCGAAGCCCAGGCCACCCACCCCCGGCCGGTTGGGGTTCATCGTGGCGTTCTGGATTTCGTCGTCCAGATCGATATGGCCGGTGCTGCTGCCACCCGGGTGTGGCAGCTCCCCACTCCAGGTATCCAGATAGTAGTTGGCCATCTGGTAGGCGTTGCCGGTACCGCGGTAGGTGCCGGCGCCATAGGCCAGGGTCAGGCCGCTGACGCCGCCACGCATGCCGACCTGCACGGTATCGGTGTAGGACTGCACGAAGCCGGCGTTGCTGACCGTGTTGCCGGTGGAGACCTGGTTGGAGCTGATGCTCGATTGCGCCACCGCGGTGGTCGCGACCGACGCCGCCAGCGCGTTCTTCTGCTCGTTGTTGTTGCCCGAAGCAATGTTGACACCGATGTTGCCGGACGCACCGCCGAAGGCATTGCCACCGAGACCTGCGGCATTGGTGACGCCGGAGTTCATGGTCGCGTTGCCGAAGCCGGCCTGGTTGACGAACACCTCGGCGTCGGCCATGCCGAAGCTGAAGGACGCGTCGGCGGCGGACAATGACGCGGCATTGTCCTGGGCGTTGTTGTCGCCCGATACCACGTTGAAGCCGAGGTTGCCGGAGGCACCTGCGCCCACGCTGTCACCGATGGAGGCACTGTTGGTGACCAGGCTGTTGCTGGTGGCGTTGTTGCTGATCGACTGGCGGTTGTCGATCACGGCGATGGCCGCCGAGTCGAGGTCGATGTCGCCGGTGATGTTCGGGTCGCCGGAGAAATTGATGTCGGTGCTCAGTCGCAGGTCCTTCTCCAGGTTCACGTCGACGCCGTGGTTGTTCTTTTCCTTGCGTTCGTCGGCCTGGATGGTGCTGTGCTTCTGCACATTGACGTTGACGGTGCGGTTGCGCACGTCGTTGTCGGTGTGGTTGTGCGTCTCGTTGCGGGTTTCGCTGACGGTGTGGGTGTGGTTGATGTTCGCGTTGGCGTTCTGGTTGTCCCAGCCATTGGCCGCAGCGGCGGTCGAGGCAGTGGCAATCGCCATGGCGAGCATGGTCCGTTTGACGGTCGCTTTCATGGTGCCCTCTTTCTCTCATCAGGTGGTGCATCGGTTGGGTGGTTGTCACGGGCGGTCCTGCACGACCAGGCCCAGCACATTGGCCGTGTCATTGCCGCTGCCCGCGATCTGATTGAGTTGCAGGACCCCGTCGAATCCCCGCAGCGCGGTGCTGGTGACACCGGCGCTGCGGGTGCCCGTCGCGACGCCGCGACCGGCGTCGTCCCGCCCCCCTGCCAACGCGGAACCCTCGGCGGCCAAGGCCGTATCGTCGGTTTCGCGTATGCCCTGTCGGGCCAGCGTCGCGCTGACGACGTTGAGCGTCGCGTTGGCGATGCCGCTGGCCTGGTTGATGGATGCGATGCCGCTGGCACCGGCCAGCGCCTTGCCATCGATGACGGCAGTGGCGTGCATCGGCGCACCCAGCACGCGGTTGCCACCGCGCAGTTGTCGGTTGCCGATCGAGACGTCTGCATGTTCGCCCGTGGCGATGCCGCGCAGGTTGGCCTGCAGATTGAGGTCGCCGGCCGCCTGGTTGACCGCGATGGCGCCGTTCGCGCCGGCCAGTGCATGGCCGTCGATGCGGGCAACGTCGAGGTAGGCGAGCATGCCGCTATAGTCATCGGCCTGCGCGATCAACGGCGTGGCAGGCAGGATCAGCAGCAGCCAGTGCGCCCGCCTCACTTGCCACCTGCCGGGGCCATGCCCTGCAGCGGGAACTGGCCGAGCGCGCCGCGCACGGTCTCGCCGATGCCGCGGGTACTGTTGCCAACCGCGCCGAGCGGCCCGCTCATGGCACCACCGAGACTGCTGCCGACCATGCCGTCACCGTTGCGGCCGAGCGTACCGCCCAATGCCTGCTGCGTCACACGTTCGACCGTGGTGCCTGCGGGTGCGGTGGCCGTGGCGGCCTGACCTGCCCCCATGCCTGCGTAGTCCTCATCGCTCAGCTCGTCCATCCCGTTTGCCGGGGCACCCGCACCGAGGGCCGCCGCGATCTCGCGCTGGGGTTTCGGGTCGGCGATCAGCGCCATGCCGGGCGGCGCCATGCGATAGGCCGGGCGTGCGGACACATCACGCAACAGGACGATTTCGCCCGGTTGAGCCTTCACGCCCTGGCGTGCACCGGAGGCAGAGGCGCTCGCGCCAACCGACAGCAGGGCCACAGCCAGCGTTGCCAGCAAGCCGCGAATGGGGGTGATGCCGTCCATGCCGATCTCCCGTGGTGGGTGCGGCGGAAGCACGCATCAAGCGTGCCAACCCTGCAAGGCTTGGCTGCCTTGGCGTCAGGCGCTGGCAGGCGCAGGGGGCTGCTGCCGCGCTGTTACAGCGGCGTCGGAAAAATGTTGGGATCGCGCTGTACCACGCGCCGCAGGGCAAGGCGGGCGCCCGACTGTCACACGGGTGTTACAGGTGCCGTCGCGGACTGTAACGATGCCGCTTCAGCCGGTGGTCTCTTGACGCGGCGCTCATTGCGCCGCCGTTTAGCGCAGCGCTAGGATCCGCCCATCAAAGGCCGCTGCGGTGGCCGTAGAGGGTCCCGGCGGAGGGCGGCACGCCGGCGATTGCCTGACAGTCCGCCGACGGTGTCCGGATGCTGGGGGAAGCATGGCGGCGGTCCCGGAGGCTTCTACATCACGTTGCGTGCTCTGGTTCGGCGAGCCGCAGGCGAACGAGCGCAGCGCGCTGGCGGCCGCAGGCTGGTACGTGCGCCGCATTCATCCCGACCCGGCGATGGCGATCGGGCTGCGCGGGCGTGATCGGCTGGTCGCTGTGCTGGATCTTCGCCATCTGGATACGCCCGCGCTGCAGTTGCTGGCGCCATGGATCGAACAGCACGTGCATCTGCCCTGGATTGCGGTGCTGCCACCCGGCGCGGGGCCCACGCCTGCAGCGTGGCTGCCCTTGCTGCAGCGCTGCATCTCGCGGTTCACGCTGCCTTTCGGCCTGCAGGACCTGGTGGCTGCGATGCGCCAGCAGTTCGACGCGGATGATCCTTCTGCCAGCGAGGTATGCGCCGGCCAGGGGCCGCGCACACTGATCGGCGAGAGTCCTGCGTTGCATGCGGTGCGCAGCGTGCTGCACAAGTTCGCGCCGGTCGAACTGCCGGTGCTGGTCACCGGCGAAACCGGCACCGGCAAGGAGCTGGCGGCTCACGCACTGCATGCGTTGTCCGGCCGTGCGGGCAAGCCGTTCATCGCGGTCAACTGCGGTGCCATTCCGGCCAGCCTGGTGCAGTCGGAGCTGTTCGGCCACGAGCGCGGCTCGTTCACCGGCGCCGACAAGCGCCAGATAGGCGTATTCGAAGCCGCACACGGCGGCACCGTGTTCCTCGACGAGGTGGGCGACCTGCCGGCGGAGGCGCAGACCAGCCTGCTGCGCGTGCTTCAGGAAGGCACCTTCGAGCGTGTCGGCAGCAGCCAGCCGCTGCGGGCCGACGTGCGGGTACTCGCCGCCACCCACGTGGAGCTGGAACACGCGGTGACTCAGGGTCGGTTCCGCAGCGATCTCTACTATCGGCTCAATGTGCTGCGCCTGCTGATGCCGCCCTTGCGCGAGCGTGGCGCCGATGTGCAACTGCTGGCCGAGCACTTCCTGCGCTGCTTCCGCCTGCGCCACAGCGTGCGTGCACGTGGCTTTGCGCCCGCTGCGCTGCAGGCGATGCGGCGCTTCGGTTGGCCCGGCAACGTGCGTGAACTGCTCAACCGGGTGCAGCGGGCGGCGATCATGGCCGAAGGCGAGCTGATCAGCGAGCGTGACCTTGAACTGGGTGGGGCCGAGCATGCGCCGCCGGGCGCGATGCTGCAGGATGCCCGCGGCCAGGCCGAGCGCGATGTGCTGCTGCAGACCCTTCGCCAGACCGGCTACAACGTCTCCGAGTGCGCACGGCAGATGCAGATCTCGCGGGTGACCGTGTACCGGCTGTGCCGCAAGCATCGTCTGGAACTGCCGGCGCAGCGTTGAGTGCGGATCATGGTTCGCCCGAACGGTAGCGGATGCGGTACAGGTCCAACCCCGCACCGTCTGCGCGCCGCGCCGAATAGGTCAAAGTGTCAGGTTGCGAGCCATCCAGCATCGCACCGTAGCTGTCGCCGGAGGCTTCGTTCACCGGGGAGGGCAATGCATGGCCCGCGTCATAACGGCCTCCACGCTCGTAGGCAATGAACTGGCGGACCGGTGCAGTGGCGAAGTCCAGGGCGCGGGCAAACACCACCGTTTGGCCGTTGCCGAGGAACGTGGCATCGAACTCCTGTGCGGCGGTATTGATGCCACCCGCCAGCGGCCGCGCCAGCTGCGCCACGCCGCCGATCATCGTGGCGCTGTAGAGGTCATGGCCGCCGGCACCGCCCGCGCGATCGCTGGAGAACAACAGCGTACGACCGTCCGGCGAGAGCATCGGCGCGAACTCGTCGGCCGCGCTGTTCACCGCGGGGCCCAGATTCTCCGGTTCGCCGAATCGACCGTCACGTCCAATGCTGACCCGGTACAGATCGTCGCCGCCCTGGCCGCCTGCTCGATCCGAACAGAAATACACCGTGCGGCCATCGGCAGAAAAGGCGGGATCGAAGTCTCGTCCCGGCGTGTTGAACGAGACCGGCGTCGCCGGCCGCCAGCGCTGCCCATCGTGGCGGGAGACCCAGATGTCATACCCGCCCGGACCACCGGGACGGTTGCGGCTGAACCACAGCGCGGTGTTTCCGTCCGGGCTCAGGGTCAGTCGAATCTCGTCGTACTGCGTGGATGCAACGCCCGGCGCAAAGCGTTCAGAGGAGCCGACGATCTGCAGCACGCTTGAGGGAGTCGCGGGGGGCGACGCAGCAACCAGCAGCATCACGGCCAGCCGCGCTTTCATGCCTGCCGCTCGAAGTCGCTGACCCAGTTGGTTTCCCAACTGCGTCCCCCATCGGTCGAAGCCGCCTGTTCCCAGCGCGCCGAGCGCGGGGTGATGCGTGACCAGATCACCCGCGTCTGGATTGATCGACCGTCGTGCTGGTCTTCGCCGAAGAAGCGGCCGACACCGGCCTCGAAACCACCGCGCAGCGGCGCACCGATCCGGGTCGGCTCCCGACCATCCAGCCACCAGCTCAGCCAGTGCTGCTCAGCCGCACTCCAGGCGCGGATACCCATGCCGCGCAGCGGTGTTCCCGGCACGTCCATCAGGTTGTCGCCTACGTTGCCGAATCCTCCCAGTACCGGCCAGTTGTGCAGGGTGCCGTTGAACGCGTCCCACGCATCACTGCCTGCCAGCCGAGCGCGCAGGCGACGATGGCGCACGTTCCAATGGCCCACCAGGAAATCAAAATCGCGCGGTGCATCCGGCAGCTTCGGAAGCGGTGAGGGGACCGCCGCAGTGCGGCGGAACCAGTTGCGCCAGTTCACTTCCCAGTGCGCGCCGGCATCGTCGGAGAACGCCTGCTCCCACCACGGCTCCTCGCCATGGATGTCATGCCAGCGGAACCAGACGTCGATGGGGCGTCCCTTGAAGTGGTCACGACCACGGAAGCTGCCGCCATCGCCTTCGAAGACGCCGCGCACGGGCGGTTCGATATGGGCAGGGTTGCGCCCATCGATCCACCAGATCGACCACGTGGAAGACACTGGATCAAAAGCACGCACGCCCAGGCCTCTGTACGGGCCCGAAGGCAGCGCCATGACGTTGTCATCGATGGTGCCGAGCCCGCCCAGGGTGAGCCAGACCGCGCTGGCGCCGGTGAAGGCTTCCCAGCGGGTGTCGCCCACCAGGCGCTCCTTCAGGCGTTGGTGCCGGACCTGCCAGTTGCCCTGCAACCATTTCCAGTCTTCGCTGTGGCTGGACAGGGGCCGCCCCGAGGGTAGGGCGCTTGAGGCTGCCACTGCGGCCAAGGTGGCCAGGAACTGCCGTCGATCCATGTGCGTGACCCCTTGCCGGAAGTGCCTCCATCGTTGCGGGTGCGAGGGGGATTGACCACGCAGATATCCGGGCTCAGGCTAAGCCACACTTATGGTGAGCCAACGCCAGCTTCCATCGCTTGCCGCCATCCGCGCCTTCGAAGCGGCGGCGCGGCTGGGCAGTTTTGCCCGTGCCGCCGAGGAGCTCGACACCAGCGCGGCATCGGTGAGTTACCACGTGCGCCGGCTGGAGGCCCAGACCGGCACCTGCCTGTTCCTGCGCCACGCACAGCATGTGGAACTGACGGCAGCGGGTGCCAGCGTCGCGCAGGAGGCCACCCGGGCCTTCGACGCGCTTCGTGCCAGTTTCATGCGCGCCGCAGACATGGATGCGGCGCGACTGCGCCTGTCCGTGCTACCCACGCTGGGCACCAGCTGGTTGACACCGCGGCTGGGCAGTTTCCGCGGCCGCCATCGGAGCATCGTGCTGGAACTGGACCTGTCGGCAGAGCCGCAGGACCTGGCCGCCGGGCATTTTGATGCTGCCATCCGCAATGGGCATGGCGAGTGGCCCGGGCTGCAGGCCACGCCCCTGTTCCCCAGCATTTTCACCCCGTTGTGCGCGCCAGCGCTGCTGCCGGCGGCTGACGGGCTCGGGCGCCGGGCCTTGGAGGTTCCGCTGCTCGGCAGGCCCGACTGGTGGGCACTGTGGTTTTCCGCACATGGCGCGGTTCCGCCGCCGGCCGAGGAGAGCCTGGTCAGCCCCTTTGCGGTAGAGCATCTGGACGTCGGCGCGGCCATTGCCGGGCAGGGCATCGCCATTGCTTCGCCAATCCTGTTCCAGGCCGAACTGGACAGCGGGCGCCTGGTGCAGGCACATCCCGGTGTGGCCAGCGACGGGCGTGGTTTCTGGTTCGTGGCACCGACGGCGCGCAGCCGGAGCGCGAAGGTCATTGCATTCGGTGACTGGCTGGGCGAGCAGGCCGCGCAGGCCAGGCATGCGGCGCGACATCATCTGGCGCGCACGGTGGCGGCATGAACCAGAGCCCTGAACTACTGCGACGCCTGCTGCGTGCCAAGGACCGGATGGACCATGCCAGCCACGAGGACTGGCCGGTGGCCCGCCTAGCCGAAGTGAGTGCCGTATCCGCAGCGCATTTCGCGCGTTCGTTCAAGCAGGCCTTCGGGCTGCCACCGCATCGCTACCTGCTGAGCCGACGGATTGAACGGGCCGTGGCGATGTTGCGTGACACCGATCTGCCGGTCACCGAGATCGCCGCGCAGACCGGCTGGAGCAGCCTGGGCACCTTCGGCCGCATCTTCCGTGACATCACCGGCGACAGCCCGGGCAACGTGCGCGAGCGTGAGCGGGCCGGCCAGGCGACGCCGGCCTGCGTGCCGGAGTGCCACGCACGTGCCGCGCAGCGACCGGACCTGAACATGGCAGTTTTGGAGAAGCGCCGGCGCGCGGCGGTTGCTAACGTGGATCCCACGTGAGGGAGGTCCCATGACAAACACTGTGAACACGGTCGGCCTCTATGTGCGCGACCAGGATGAAGCGCTCGCGTTCTACGTCGGCATGCTCGGTTTCGAAGTGCACACCGATGTGCGCAATGGCAGCTACCGTTGGCTGACGGTACGCAGCCCCGGCCAGGACGGATTCCAGCTGGGGCTGTTCGTTCCGGGCCCGCCCACACACGACGCGGCCACCGCGCAGGCACTGCAGCAGCTGGTGGCGAAAGGCGCAATGCCTCCGCTGGTGCTGGCCGTCGATGACTGCCGGGCACGCTATACGCAATGGCTGGCACGGGGCGTCGAGTTCACCCAGGAGCCGGTCGAACGCTATGGCGCCATCGATGCCGGATTCCGTGACCCGTCCGGCAATGGCTGGAAGATGATCGAAGCCCGATCCGAAGCGAGGCGCCGTCAATGAGCCGGGGTGGCTGGGCGCGGCCCGTGCATCGCTGGACCTCGATCGTCTTCACCCTGGCGGTGATCGCCAATTTCGCAGCTCGCGGGCTGGGGCAGGGCGAGCCGGCAGCGTGGATCACCTATTCGCCGCTGCCGCCATTGTTCCTGCAGCTGTTCACTGGCCTGTACCTGTTCGTGCTGCATTACACCGGGAAACGCCGCAGCGCCACGCTGGGCGCTGCAGGCTGAGGCCGCCTCAGGCTGCAGCGTCGGCGGCGTAGGCCGCCAGCAATGCCGGCAGCTGGTCCATGCGCTGGAAGATCACCTTCGCACCCGCAGCGCGCAGGGCCTCCGGCGTGCTGTGGTGCGGGCCGCCCTCGCTGAAGCCAAACACGGTTGCACCCGCCGCGACGCCGGCGGTCGCGCCGGTCACGGTGTCTTCAATGACCGCGCAGCGCTTCGGATCCACACCCAGCGCGGCAGCGGCCGCCAGGTAGACGTCCGGGTGCGGCTTGGTGTTCGGCATGTCCTGGCCGCTATAGACGTGGTCGCCGAAGGCATCGAGGATGCCGACCTTGCCCAGCTGCAGTTTCACCTTGATCAGGTCGGCACCGGACGCGCAGGCAATGCGGCCACCGGTCGCTGCGGCGATCGCACGCACGGCCTCGGGCGCCCCCCGGATCGGCTCCAGATCCCGTTCCAGCGCCCGGTTGCGCTGCTGGCGGAACTCCTCCAGCCATTCCTCGGTGAACGGCTTGCCGGTGCGCTCTGCGATCAGCCCGGCCAGATGGGCCACGGATTGGCCCAGGAAGACCTCGCCGGCCTGCGCCGGGGTCAGCGGCCAGCCGCGTGCGGTCAGCATTTCCGAGAGCACGCGGGCGACCAGCGGCTCGGAATCGACCAGTACGCCGTCGCAGTCGAACAGCACGGCATCGAAGGGGAGACGGGACATCAACTACTCCGGGAACAGCCAAAGGGGCGAGGCGCCCGCCATTTTCCCATAGCGGGACGGGCAGGGCACGCTGGCCACAGGAACGCTAGACTGCCGGGCCACCCCACCCAGCGCTTGCACGGGAATACCCCTTGAACCGAGTGCGATCCCGGGCCCGGCACCATCGCCTCATCAGTGCCGGCATCGCCGGCGCGGTGACGCTGGCCGGCAGCTGCCTGCTCCCCGTCCTGCTTGTCGTTGCCACCGTCGCAGGCGCCGCAGTGCAGTTCCTGGTTGCCAGAGTGCTGGCGTCACGATGGCTGCGCGTGCAGGTATCGTGATTCCTCTGCCTGCCGATCAGCCCAGGTCACACCCTGCAGGCTGTGGCCAGGTGCTGGCCGGCAGCATGTTCTTCAGCGAGGTCGGTGCGTTGATCGCCACATAGCTGGCGCCCAGCAGCTCCTCCAGATCGGCAATCGTCACCAGATAGTTGTCCAGGCTGCCCAGGTTGGCCTCGTTGGGAATGATCCAGCTGATCGCCTTGGCGGTTCCGGTGTTCGGGTCACGGGTGATGATCGTCTTCCAGAAGAACTCCGGGGTCGGGATGCCATGGCTGGCCAGGAAGTAATCGTTGGCGGCGTCGCCGTAGACCACACCACCGTAGACGTCCACCGGTGCGATGTCGCGGTAGCACTCGGCCACGTTTTCGGCCTTCACCCAGATGCCCTGGTTGAAGCTGGACACCTGCGGGACGATGTTGGTCATGTAGTTGGCGCGGCGGATGTAGGTCGCGTCGTAGTCCATGTGGTTGGACGTGACCAGGTGGCCACGGTCGTAGCCGGATCTGATGCTGGCGTAGGACGCGGTGCTGGTCTGGCCCAGGCAACCGGCCGGCAGGTCCGGGTCCTTGTAGAAGCTGGACGGCCGTGCGGCCGAACCGGTATCGGCAGTAAGCGTGTACTCGTAGCGGGTGGCGCTGTGGATGCTGCAGTCGTAGGTCAGCACGAAGCCGCCCTTGTTGAGGGTGACCACCTGGGCCTGTGCAGCACCGGCAAAAGCACTGAGTACGAAAGCAAAGACAAAGCTTGCAAGGCGCATTTCGATTCTCCAGCAGAAGATTCAGGGCGCAGCCGCCCGTCACGACCTGGCCGGGGCGAGGTCATGCGGAGATGCTGCGGAGACGGATGCTGCGGATTGCGGTGGAGCCTGGCCGCGTTGTTGGGCCATCAGCCCTGCGGTGTCATAAGCGTCACAAGCTGGCGCCTTGTGGTCAATGACGAAAGGGCGAAGCTGTGATCATGCGCAAGCACTGGTGATATGTCAGATCACGCGGCGCGTGGATGACACGCGCGCGTGCTAGGCGCCCGGCAGGCCTGCCGGCTGCGCTCCTGGGCCTGCGGCGGCGGGCGCTACTGGAATGTTTCCTGTTCTTCGTCCGGCGCCAGGCATGCGGCCTTGCTTTGCTCGGTCGAGTGCGCAATGGCCGCCTCGTCGAAACCGGCGCGGCTCAACCACAAACGATTCCAGCGGACCAGTGCGTCGCCGTCGCGTGCCAGGCAGGCATAGCGGACGATCGATTCCAGGTTGTCGATGGTCGGGTACTGCTGGGCGATTTCGTCCAGCCCCTGGCGCATCAGCGGCCAATCGGGCTTCGCTGCGCGGAAGTGATCGGGCGAATATTCGGTGGCCGACCAGTACAGCCGTGCGTAGCGCATGGCCCGCTTCTTCTTCGGTGCACTGGCCATCGAGTGCCGCGCGAAGGCTTCCATCTTCTGCGCGCTGCCACCCCAGGCCGGCGTGAAGTACTCCATGGCAATGAGGTGCAGTGGTTCGTAGTCGGGGAAGGCCTTCGCTGCGCGATCAACGAGCGCCAGCATTTCGTCGTCATCCGCGCTTTCGCGCAGCGCGATCAGCACGTTCATCTCGTGCCAGAACGGGTCGCCGCCGGCAACATCCTCATGCGATTGCAGGTAGGCCCGCGAAACCGCGTTGTACTCATGGAACTGTGCCCAGTCGTCGGCGTTGACGGTGTTGGCGTAACCGTTGCCGCGGTAGCTCCAGGCCAGGTTGAGTGGAATCCGTGCGGTGATCAGGTGGGCCGCCGCGGACTTCGGCGCGTGCTGAACCCAGCGCGCCGCCCATGCAGACCAGTCGTTCCAGGCTTGAACCTCCTGCCGCGACGTGCCGATTGCACGCGACATGCAGATGTAGAAACGGCCGAGCCGGGATTGGCCGGCGGCGTTGAGCTCGCCCTTGCGGAAACGCGCGGCCATCGCATCAAGTGCCGCAAAGTCGTCGTTGGCCATCAGCCGCGCAATCTCCGCGCAGTCGTTGGCCGGTCCGGGGGCATCTACCGCCAACACTGAAGGGGCGAACAGACAGGCGACGCTGGAGAGCGTGCCTGCGACGAGCATCCTGTGCATCGGGGGCGTCCTTGCTTTGATGGGAGACTGCGGAGGGCCCGCAGTGCCTTGAAGCATAGCAAGGCGCGCTTTGCGGCATGTTGCGTCGCAAGGTGCCAGCCACCATTCGCACTGGTACGGTCCGATCCGTTGCACCACCACCGACGGGGAGAGACAACGATGCGCAAGGTTCTGCTGCTGTTGATCCTGCTGACCGGGCTGGCGCCCACGGCCCTGGCGGCCACGGTCAAGACCACCCATCGCACCATCCCCAGCTGGGATGGCACGCCCCTCGGGGCCTTCGTCATCGAACCCCAGGATGCCGGCAGTGGCCGCTATCCGCTGCTGGTGATGCCCAGCAGCTGGGCAGTGCCCAGCGTGGAGTACGTGGGCGCGGCACAGTCGCTGGCGCAGCGCGGCTATGTGGTCATCAGCTACAGCTCGCGCGGCTTCTGGGAGTCCGGCGGCAGCATCGACATCGCCGGGCCCGCCACGGTCGAAGATGTCAGTGCCCTGATCGACTGGGCGCTGGCCAACACCCGGGCCGATCCGGCCAGCATTGGTGTCTCTGGCATCTCCTACGGGGCCGGCCCCAGCCTGCTGGCGGCGGCACGCGATCCGCGCATCAAGGCCGTTGCTGCGCTGAGCGGCTGGGCCGACCTGCAGGCGTCGCTCTACAGCCATGACACGCCCAGCGCACAGGGCATCGCCCTGCTGGTGGCAGCCGGCCTGGCCACTGGCCGCCCCGGGGCGGAGCTGGCCACCATCAACGGCAATGTGCTGGTCGGCAACTACCAGGGGGCGGTGGACTCGCTGCTGCCGGTAGCGGCACAGCGCAGCCCGGCCAGCAGCCTTGATGAGATCAATGCCAACCAACCCGCGGTATTCCTCGCCAACGCCTTCAACGACAGCCTGTTCCCGCCGGGCCAGCTGGTCGACTTCTTTACCCGCCTGAAGGGACCCAAGCAGTTGCAGCTGCGCCATGGCGACCACGCCCTCAACGAAGCCTTCGGTGCGCTCGGCATTCCCAATGAAGTCTATGCCGCGGTGGGCGACTGGTTCGACCACTACCTCAAGGGCGTGGCCAATGGCATCGACCGCCAGCCGGCGGTGCAGTTGAAGTCGCAGAAGGGCAGCTGGAGCCGTTATCCGGACTGGCAGGCCACCTCTACCGGCGCCGTAAGCTACAGGCTGACCGCGCCGACCGGGTTTCTGCTGCCCACCGGAGGGCTGGCCGAGAGCGGTGGCGGCACCGGTTGGAACTACCGGATCGGCAGCGGCCTGCTGACCGCCGCCAACTCCGGCGTGGTGATGGCGTCCGGCGCGCTGCAGATGTTCAACCTGCCGCCCGGCGCCTATGTGCCGTTCGTTGGCCGCAACGCCGCAGGCGTCTGGCAAGGCCCGATCTACTGGAGTGCACGCCGCTGGATGGCGCACCGGAAGTGCGGTTGACGGTGACGCCCACGCGCGCCAACACCACGCTGTATGCCTACCTGTATGCCGAGGATATGCTGGGCAACGGCCAGCTGATCAGCCACAAGCCGTACACCCTGCGCGGTGCCACGCCCGGCCAGCCGAGAACCATCGATCTTCGCCTGGAAGCCAGCAGCTGGAACCTCCCGACCGGCAGCCGGCTGACCCTGGTGGTCGATACCGTGGACCTGCGCTATGCGGGCATCAGCCAGCTGGGCGGTGCGGTGACCTTCAGCTCGCCAGCCAACGCGCCTTCGGTGCTGAAGGTGCCTTTGCATTGATGGGTCAGCGCAGGTCCGGTGGATTCATCGAAGCGTCGCGGACACAGGGATCACCGGCGTCCGGTGTCAGGCACGCCTCGATGTCCGGTGGAAACCGCGGAATCCTGCTGGTCTGCATCACCACCCAGCGCATGATCGTGTGCAGGTAGTTGAGTGGCAGCATCGTGAGCCACATGAAACCCGGGAGCTGCGCGTCTTCGGCGAAGATGCGCTCCTTGCCGGACGCGAAGCTCTCGCGCTTGCCGTCCAGCGGCATGCAGTAGTGCACCGCGTCCACGACGGCTGCCGGTCCTTCTTCCATGTAGCGCCGCAGGAACTCCCAGTGGGCATGCGCGTTCTCGATGCGGGAGGTCGCGATGCAGAACGCGAACGTCTCCCGTACTGTCACGCCATCCGCGTCTAGGATCAGTCCGCGGACATCCCAGTTGTACCATCCGAAGGTTCCGGTTCCGCGGCCAAGCGTGAAATACACCCGGTCCCAGGGCGCGCTGAGGGTGGTGCCATCCAGCCGGAACACGTGTATCTGCCGATGCTTGCGATCAAGCGCGATCGGATAGTAGGTCCAACGGAACAGCTCGAGGCAAGCTACCCATATGCTCGCTGCAGTGAAGACGGCCAGCATCGCCATGCCTATGAATATCGCCTCCCACAGGCCGTTTTGGTTCGGTAGCCTGTTCACGACCAGCAACCAGAGCAGCATCAGCATGCCGCCCAGCCCGAAGGCAATGCCGATCGCGCCCAGCAGGGCTGCAAAGCCACGTGCGGCGAACCAGCGATCCACCGAAACCAGGCAGTTCGAATTCATCTTCACCACGCACAGCTGCGCCAGCGGCGCGACATCCAGTCGCTTCTTCCGCAGCAGGCGGTGCTCACGATCAAACGCATTCAGCGGGCGGTTGTTGGGAAATTTGCGCGTGTATCCGGTGTAATCCATGGGCGATCCCTGCGCGATTCCAGCGCCCGTTGGATTCTAGCGGGATTATCCTGGGGGAGATCAGCGACGAACGTCGAACTGGTCGCTCTCCATCAGCGCCCGGACTTCAGCTTCGCGGGCAGGGCTGAAGTCGCCGGGAATGGCGTGCTTCAACGCGCCCGCAGCCAGTCCGAAGCGCACGGTGCTTTCTGCGTCCAGCCCGGACAGCAATCCGTGCACGATGCCGGCGGCAAAGGCATCGCCACCGCCGATGCGATCAACGATGCCGGGCAGCGGCCTCGGAGGAGCCTGCGCGCGGGTTCCATCGCGTCCCAGCAGCAGCGCACCGAGCACGTGATGGTCGGCGCTGATTACCTGGCTGTTTCTGAAGAACTACCAGCGCCAAGCTTGATCTGGCGCGACGCACACCTGCGTTGAAGCGCGCAATGCATCACGAAACGGTGAATGGCCCTCCTGCCCCGCCGAGCGCAAAGAGGTTTCCTGCTACCTTCGGCCGTGGAGCCGGCACTGGCTCCTGAACTCATTCCATGGAGGAAACCTAGATGTCGCTAGCATCAGTTCTGCTTGTTCTCGCGTCAGCTCAGAGTCTCGCGGTCATGCCGGCAGGCCAGGCATTTTCGGAGAAGGAATCGGATATCGCTGCCAAGGCCTACATGAGTGCGAACGGCGTGTCACTCGACACCGCCAAGCGCAGGCTGGAAGTTGAATCCGAGCTACCTTCGGTCATCGCCGAACTGAAACGGCGATACAGTGATCGGCTCGCATTTGTTTCGATCGAAAACATGCCCGATCAACACCTCGTTGTTGGACTGAAGGGAAACATGATGGAGGCGGTCCGGCACTTCAGAGTGAGCGACTCATCCATCAGGGTCGAGTTCGAGGAGGGGTATCCGTACACGGAGAAGGAGTTCTCCGAAACCATGCATAGAGTCGTTCCACTTGTGGTCGAACTCATACCTGATGCAGTGAGTGTGGACGGCCGCCCCGAGCTGGGCATGATTGACGTTTCGGTTCGTGGAGCCGATGCAAAATCGTATGAAGCGGCCAAGCGCAAGATTGAAGAGGCTGCGAAGCTGAAGGTCAACATCATCCTTGGGAGGGATCCCTTCCGCAATTCGGCGTACACCGCCGGTGGGGCGATCCTGACTGCCAATGGCAGGATGTGCACAAGCGGCCTTGCGGTTCGGCACAAGCTGACCAAGGTAAAAGGGCTCCTTACGGCAGCGCACTGCGATGATCAGTTGCTTTACAGCAATTACGGTCATGAGGTTGGTGGCCCGCAGGTCATGATGCCACTGACATTCCAGGACGCGCTCTTCGACGGTAGTCACGATGTTCAATGGCACTCGCTTCCTGCTGGAAATACACCGCTCCAGGAAGTGTTCGCAGAATTGAAGGGTGAGTACCAGACGAAGGCATTGATACTGATCCATGCGGACCTTCCACTGCATGGCCTCCTTTGCTTCCGAGGGGCTCGCACCGGCTTCAGTTGCGGAACCGTCACATCGGTGCAGCACGCCCCGTTGGGCGTATGTGGCGCTGCAGTCTGTGCACCCACTTGGGGAAGAGTGGAAGGCTCCGAACTTGCATGCGCGTCCGGTGACAGCGGCGCCGCCGTCTTCAACAAGAGCGGCTCAGGCTACGGGATCGTAAAATCCGCTGAGAATCCCAGTGATTCAATCGAGAAGGGAAGCTGCAAGGCGTTGACCGTCATGCCCTTCGGCAAGGTTGCCGATCTGAATCTCGACCCGGTATGAGGCACCGGGACCGAGGAAGCCTTCAGTAGGCGCCGCAGGGAATTGCTGCGGGCAGGAGAGGTGGCGCGCTCTGCCGTGGGCGAGAGCAGGGCACCACGGCGGCGGACTATGCCGATCGTGCGCGACACTACCGGGTTGCCGATCGCGCGTGTCACCAGGGTGGGGTGATCCCCGTCCGGCGTGGCCATCTTCGGCAGCGCTGACACGCCGATGCCGGCCTCGACCATGCCCAATGAGTCGACAGATGGGCCACTTCGTAGTGCCAGCTGAGCTTGAGGCTCTCACGCGCCAACGCACCATTCAGCAGCGTGCGGTTGCCGCTTGTGCGGTGCACGGTGATCAACTGGCGCTTGGCCAGATCCGCCCATTCCACCTTGCGCTTGCGTGCCAGGGAATGATTGTGCCGGGTCGAACAGGCCTTCGCGCCGGGCCAGCCCGGCCAGCCCGGCCAGCATCATCATGCCGATCAGGAACAGATAGACATCGCGACCCTCGGCCACCGCGTGCAAGGTCGTGCCGAACGGCACCGTTCCCAGCAGTGGAAGCAGAAGAGCAGCCCCCAGTGCCCACACGTACTCCGGAATGCGGAATGGCCGGAACAGCAGGCCGAGGGTCGCCACGGTCACGGCCGCCCAGATGAGGAAAGAGGAACAGGAAGCGAGCATCGGGCGGGGTGTCGCACCTCCCCGCATAAGGTGGGAGCCATTCAGGGCGTTGCGGTGGACTCAACGATGTTCGACTACCAGGGCTGGACCTTCAAGGCCAATGGCCGAACCCGGGTGGCCCGGGTGGAACTGGATGGCGACGGCGACGGCACCATCAACCGTTACCGGTTGACCCTCGGGCCCGCCCAGTCCGGGCTGTGCATCAAGGTGGCCTCGCAGGAGGAAGCCGCCAAGAGGCTCGAAACCGAGGTGGAGAAACTGCTCGGCCCAGAGTGGTAAAGAGGGGAGTGGTAAAGAGGGCTTCACTGCGGCAGAAGCGTTGTGAGGTTGCCAGCGCCACTCCGCAATCTCAGTCCATGCGACGGCCGACCGTATTCTTACGGCCATGCATTCGCCCTCCAGCGCTCCCGATTTCATGATAGCCCGCCGGCCCTCGGGCTGGGTGCAGAGCGGCGAGCGCTGGGATCTGTGGTGGAACGGCCGTTCGGTGGCCAGTATCGTGCCGCATGCCGCGCTCGGGTTCCGTCTGTACCTGGACGCACGCAAGATGTCACAGGTCAAGGTCGTGTCCGCCACCAGCACCCGTCAGGCCAAGCGCTACGCCGAGCGCTGGTGTGCTGCACGGCTCTGCCCGCAGTTGCCTCTGCGCGATGCGGTGGCGCGATTGGTGGATGCCGGTACTCCACCGCCTCCGGCGCTCACGCGGGAACAGCGGCAGCAGGCCCGGCGCCTGGCCGAAGCCGGGGCAGGGGAGATGGGGCGGATCAAGGAAGCGCTGGCGCCACGGCCGCGCATGACGGCCGCCAGGCCCGAGGTGCAGGGGCGAGGTGGAGCCTGGTCTGTACCAGGCCAGGTTCCATCCTCCCCGCGCCGAAACGGGAACACATCCCCAGCCAGGGCTACGCCGAAAGCTCCTCACGTACGATCCTCGCCCCCGCGCTGAGTGCGCGCAGCTTGCCCCTGGCCACGTCGCGCGCCAACGGCGCCATGCCACAGTTGGTGCTCGGGTAGAGCTTGTCGGCGTCCACGAACTGCAGCGCCCTGCGCAGCGTGTTGGCCACATCCTCCGCCGATTCCACCGTGTTGGAGGCCACGTCGATGGCGCCCACCATCACTTTCTTGCCACGCACCAGCTCGATCAGGTCGATCGGTACGTGCGAGTTGTGGCATTCCAGCGAGATGATGTCGAGGTTGGAGGTCTGCAGCTTGGGGAACGACTCTTCATACTGTCGCCATTCCGATCCCAGCGTCTGCTTCCAGTCGGTGTTGGCCTTGATGCCGTAGCCGTAGCAGATGTGCACGGCGGTCTCGCACTTCAGCCCTTCGATCGCACGCTCCAGCGCGGCCACGCCCCAATCGTTCACTTCGTCGAAGAACACATTGAAGGCCGGCTCATCGAACTGGATGATGTCAACGCCGGCGGCCTCCAGCTCCTTCGCTTCCTCGTTGAGGATCTTCGCGAACTCCCAGGCCAGCTTTTCGCGGCTCTTGTAGTGCGCGTCGTACAGCGTGTCGATCATCGTCATCGGGCCGGGCAGCGCCCACTTGATCGGCTGCGTGGTCTGCTGGCGCAGGAACTTCGCATCCTCCACGAACACCGGCTTCGGACGGCTCACTGCGCCGACCACGGTCGGCACGCTGGCATCGTAGCGGTTGCGGATGCGCACGGTTTCGCGCTTCTCGAAGTCGACGCCGCTGAGATGCTCGATGAAGGTAGTGACGAAGTGCTGGCGGGTCTGCTCGCCGTCACTGACGATATCAATGCCGGCATGCTGCTGTTCCTGCAGGGACAGGCGCAGGGCGTCCTGCATGCCCTCGATCAGGCTTTCGTCCTGCAGCTTCCAGGGTGACCAGAGCTTCTCGGGCTCGGCCAGCCAGGAGGGTTTGGGCAGGCTGCCTGCGGTGGAGGTGGGGAGCAGCGTCTTCGTCGGCATCGTGTGGTGTGTCCTGGGGGCGAATGGGAAATCGATGGATCAGCGGGCGGCCCACTGCTCAAGCACGGCGCGGTACGGCTTGATGAAGTGTTCTTCGGTGAACCGGCCCTGCTTGACGGCCAGCTGGCTGCGCTCTTCGCGGTCGTAGACGATGCGGGTGGAGGAGTAATCCTGGTGCTTCAGGCTGGGCTGGTAGACCTTGCCGGCCACGGAGTTGGCGTTGTAGATCTCCGGGCGGTAGATCTTCTGGAAAGCTTCCATCGTGCTGATGGTGCCGATCAGTTCCAGGTTCGAGTAGTCTCCCAGCAGGTCGCCCTGGAAGTAGAAGGCAAGCGGCGCCACGCTGCCCGGTGGCATGAAGTAGCGCACCTGCAGGCCCATCTTGTCGAAATACTGGTCAGTGGGGGAGGACTCGCCCTGGCGGTATTCCACGCCCAGGATCGGATGGTGGTTCTCGGTGCGGTGGTAGGTCCTGCTGCTGGAAACACTGATGCAGATCACCGGCCCCTTGCTGAAGTTGGCGCGGTAGGCGTCCGAGCGCAGGAAGTGCTGGAACAGCTTGCCATGCAGGTCGCCAAAGCCCTCCGGAAGGCCGAAGGTGTCCTTGCCTTCGTTGCTGGCCGGAAGAACCACGCTGAAGTCGTAGTCACGGACATAGGACGAGAAGTTGTTGCCGACGATGCCTTCGGTGCGTGCGCCGGTGTGCGTGTCGACGATGGTCGGGCGCAGCACTTCTATCAAGGGAAAGGGGTCGCTGCCCGCGTTGCCATCGATGTGCATCTCCACCGAGATGATGTCCAGCTCGACCGCGTAGCGATCGGCGCTTGGGTTGTCCCAATGCGCCAGATCATTGAAGCGGTTGTTGATCATGCGGATGGTGTTGCGCAGGTTTTCCTGCCGGGACGCGCCGCGCGCCAGGTTGGCGAAGTTGGTGGTGATGCGCGTGCCTTCGGCCGGCTGGTAGTCCTCGTTGAACGGGATGCGCGTGATGCTGAAGGTGAAAGCGTCGTTCGTCATGGGCGGCGTTCCGTTTGCAGGGTGACATCCAGATGCAGGTCGGCGGCATCTGGCATTCAAAGGGCTTCGATGGCCTCAGCGGCGGCGACTGGCGCGCGGCGATTGGACAGCGCAAGCAGCGGCATTGCGCGCTGCACCGCCAGTCGTGCGCGCTGGATCAGCGCTTCGTTGTGCACGCGCCCCTCGGCGAAATCGCGGTCGGTGGCATACACGCCCAGGGGCAGGGTGCGGGCCTGGAAGAAGCTGAAAAGCGGCCGCAGCTGGTGATCGATCACCAGTGCATGGCGGTCACTGCCGCCGGTCGCGGCCAGCAGGATGGGGGTATCGACCAGCGCGTCCTGGTCGATGAAGTCGAAGAAGTGCTTGAACAGCCCTGTGTAGGAGCCTCGATAGACCGGCGTGCTCACCACGAGCACATCGGCCCGTTCGACGGCCACCAGCTGGCGCTCGACAACCTCCGGGAGCTGCGAACGCCACAGCGCACCGGCCAGCTGCGGCGCCAGTTCGCCGAGTTCGATCAGCTGTTGTTCGCTGCGCATGTTGTCGCCGATCAGGCCCAGCAGGTGCTCGGCGAGGGTGGCGGCCCGGGAGGGGCGCTGCAGTCCACCGGAGACGGCGACGATTCGGAGGGGGCGTTGGGATGAAGGCATGACCCGATCCTAGCCATGCCTTTCCATGACGTAAAATGGTATTACTTCACCTATCCATGAGTGAGATTCATCTTTATGTTGGAGCGGATCCACCTCAGCATCGTGCAGCAGGTCGAGCAGCAGGGCTCGCTCACCGCAGCGGCCGGCGTGCTCAACCTGACCCAGTCGGCGCTCAGCCACAGCATGAAGAAGCTGGAGCAGCAGCTGGGTACCGATGTCTGGCTGCGCGAAGGCCGCAGCCTGCGGCTGACCCAGGCCGGGCAATATCTGCTGGCAGTCGCCAACCGGGTGCTGCCGCAGCTGGACCTGGCCGAGGAGCGCCTGCGCCAGTTTGCCCAGGGCGAGCGCGGCGCGCTGCGCATCGGCATGGAATGCCACCCCTGCTACCAGTGGCTGCTGAAGATCGTCTCGCCGTATCTGGCCGCGTGGCCGGATGTGGATGTGGACGTCAAGCAGAAATTCCAGTTCGGCGGTATCGGCGCCTTGTTCGGCTACGAGATCGACCTGCTGGTCACCCCCGACCCGCTGCTGAAGCCAGGCCTGAAGTTCATCCCGGTGTTCGACTACGAGCAGGTGCTGGTGGTGGCCAGCAACCACGCCCTGGCCAAGGTGGACCACGTAAAGCCGCGCCAGCTCAGCCAGGAAGTGCTGATCAGCTACCCGGTGCCGTTCGAGCGCCTGGACATCTACAACCAGTTCCTGCTGCCGGCCGGCATCACCCCGCGGCGCCACAAGGCCATTGAAACCACCGACATCATGATGCAGATGGTGGCCAGCGGCCGCGGCGTGGCCGCCATGCCGCGCTGGCTGGTGGAGGAGTACGCCGCGCGCATGGACGTGGTGCCCGTACGCCTGGGTGCCAAGGGCATCCCCAAGCAGATCTATCTGGGTGCGCGCGAGGCCGATACCAGCATCGATTACCTGCAGGCCTTCATCGAGCTGGCCCGCAACAGCTCGCCGCTTGCCGGCAACGCAGACGGAGCCCGTTGATGCCCGTACCTGGATCACTGCGGGCGGAAGCCTTCATCAACACCTTTTCATTGGAGGTCAGCGCGAAGGCCATGCCCGCGCTGCGCGCCGAGGCTGACCGCATACCGCGCGGCACGATCATCTCCATTCCCTGGCTGGCCAGCGAGGATGACGACGCACGCCTGGCCGCCGCACGCACGGTGCGCGCGCTCGGCTTCGAGCCGATGCCGCATCTGTCTGCGCGCCGTATCGGCTCGCGCGCGGTACTCGGGCGGTTCCTTGAGCGCGCGGCCAGCGAGGCTGGTGTCGAGCAGTGCCTGGTGATCGCCGGTGACCTCGCCACGCCTGCTGGACCGTTTGCAGACAGCATTTCGATCATCGAGGCCGGACTTCTGGAACGGTGCGGCATCAAGGTCGTTGCTATCGGCGGGCACCCGGAAGGGCATCCTGTAATGAGCAGTGACGAACGCTGGCAGGCGCTGGAGGGAAAATGCCAGGCCATCGAAGCACGTGGCATGGCCCCCTTGGTCGTCACCCAGTTCGCCTTCGATGCCGATACCGTGCTGGCCTGGCTGGATGCACTGCGCGCGCGTGGCATCACGGTTCCGGTGCTGGTCGGTGTGCCGGGCCCAGCCAGCATCCCCCGGCTGCTGCGCTATGCCGCAATGTGCGGCGTGGGCGCCAGTGCATCGATGTTGGCCCGGTATGGCATCTCGATCGGCCGGCTGCTCGGCACGGCGGGGCCGGAAGCGTTCGTCGACCGCCTGGTGAAGGGGTTGACCAGTGCCCATGGCCCGGTCAGCCCGCATTTCTTCCCGTTCGGCGGTGTTGCGCCGTCGCTGGAGTGGATGGCGCGGTACCGGCGGCGCATTTCCAGTGCCCGCAGCGTAATCCCCGAAGGCTGACAGCTGTCACTGGCTGCAACCCGGGCGGAAGCGAATAGTGAGCGCCAAGGCGAGCGCACCTCGCCACCACTCACCAAGGGGACCGCTCATGAACATGCTCCAGCATCTCGCCTCGCAGACGCCGATCTGGGTCTGGCTGCTGCTGGCCTTCCTGGTCACCCGTGGCATCGCCGCCATGAAGCCGGCCGAGACCTCGCTGCAGAAGCTGGCGATCGTACCCGCCTTGTTCGCCGTCTGGGGTGCGTGGTCGGTCAGCCATCGCTTCGGCGCGTCGCTGAGCGCCTGGAGCGAATGGCTGGCCGGCATCGCCACGGGCGCCGCGCTTGCCTGGCTGCTGCTGAATCGGTTGAAGCTGACGCTGGACCGCAGTACCGGCAAGCTCTGGCGCAACGCGGATTTCAGCCTGCTGCCACTGCTGTTGATCACTTTCCTGGTGAAGTACGGGTTCGAAGTCGCATTTGCGGTGTCGCCGTCGCTGTCCGCCAATGCTGGCTTCAATGCCGCCTACCTGCTGCTGGCAGGCGGATTCACCGGCATCTTCGTTGGCAAGTACGGCCGATACCTGGCCTCGCTGCGGATGGATGCGGCAGGCAAGGGGCTGGAAACCGCAGGCTGATCGCCCGGGTAGTGCCGGCCGCTGGCCGGCTTCCCCATGCAGGGTTGTGCGGGGCTGACGCAGGCGTCACGATGCCCACCACTGGCCAACACCGGAAACGCTGACGTCATGAAGACCACATCCTGGTTCTGGATCAACGTGGCCAGTCACTTCGGTATTGTCGCAGCCCTGGCCTGGCTGCCCGCACGGTGGACGGGCCAGCTTGTAGAGGGTTTGGCCGGCACTCAGCCGGCTATTGGCGATGCCCAGCATGTGGCCCTCATTGGTTCCATTTTTGGTTTCTGCGTGACCGCACTGATCTTCATGGGGGCGCTGACAGTCACCGGCGAACTCCTGGGTTTCTCCAGGCCCTATGCGCGGCGGCCGGAGCCCCGGAACGAAGCGCAGGTCGTGCACCGGAAGGTGTTGCTGGTTGCATTCGCCACGCTCTCGTGGGTGGCCGTGGGATCGCTTGCAGGTATTGCGTCGATCTTCGCGGCTTCGTCATGAAGGGCGGCCCTGCCAGCGTCTGGCGCGCCGGAACGCATAGGCGCGTGAACCGCGCAGTTGCTCACGCCTCCCCGCGCCACTGGCTCATCAGCATCTGCAGGAATCGCTCCGCCGTGGGCGAGAGCAGGGCGCCGCGGCGGCGGACGATGCCGATCGTGCGTGACACCACCGGGTTGCCGATCGCGCGTGTCACCAGGGTGGGGTGATCCCCGTCCGGCGTGGCCATCTTCGGTAGCACCGACACGCCGATACCGGCCTCGACCATGCCCAGTGACGTCGACAGGTGCGTCACTTCATAGTGCCAGCTCAACTTGAGGTTCTCGCGCGCCAGCGCACCATCCAGCAGCGTGCGGTTACCGCTGGTGCGATGCACGGTGATCAGCTGGTGCTCGGCCAGGTCGGCCCATTCCACCTTGCGCTTGCGTGCCAGAGGATGATCGCGGCGGCATGCCAGCACGAATGGATCTTCAGCGAGCACGTCGAAATCGAGATTCGGATCGTTGGCGCCCATGAAGTTGATGCCGAACTCGACTTCACCACGTTCCACTGCCTGCAGACCCTCCGTCGCCGGGATATCCAGGATGCGGAAGCGCACGTTCGGGTGCGCTTCGTGGAAACGCGCCATCACGCTGGGCAGGAAGTAGAACGCCGCCGTCGGCAGGCACGCGATGGTCACGGTAGCGCCGCGGGTGTCTTCGCGGCCACGCAGTGAGAACAGCGAGCCATCGAACTCCTCCAGCATGCGGCGCACCAGCGGCAGCAGGTTCTCGCCGACGGCGGTAGTGCTGACGCTGCGCGTGGTGCGCTCCAGCAGCGGCGACCCCACCGCCTGCTCCAGTTTCTGGATGCGGCGGCTGAGTGCTGGCTGGGAGACGTGCAGGATTTCTGCGGCGCGATGGAAGCTGCGGGTCTCCGAGACCAGCAGGAAGGCGCGTAGATCCAGGATTTCGCAATTGATGCTCATGGGGTATCAATCATCCAAAAATCAGCAATTCACAGATCAATTGGGGTCATGCCAGTATCGAATCACAGAGGGGTCATTCATCCCCTATACGCATCAATCTAGCACACGTATGTCCAACGATCTGCTCAGCATTCCCTGCGTCCTCATGCGCGGCGGCACCTCCAAAGGCCCGTTCTTCCTGGCCAGCGACCTTCCGATGGACATCGCTGAACGCGATCGCCTGCTGCTGGAAGTGATGGGCTCGGGCCATCCGTTGCAGATCGACGGCATCGGCGGTGGCAACGCGCTGACCAGCAAGGTGGCGATCATCGACCGCTCCAGCCGTCCGGACGCCGATGTCGACTACCTGTTCGCCCAGGTACGGGTAGAGCAGCAGGTGGTGGATACCTCGCCCAACTGCGGCAACATGCTGGCGGCCGTAGGCCCGTATGCCATCGAGCGTGGGCTGGTGCAGGCGCAGGATCCGCAGACCGAGGTGCGCATCCACAACGTCAACACCGGCAAGCTGATCATCGCCACGGTGGAAACGCCCGGCGGCAACGTGGTGTACCGCGGTGACACGCGCATTGCCGGCGCGCCGGGCTCGGCCTCGCCGGTCAGGCTCGCTTTCCTTGATGCGGCAGGCGCCCGCACCGGCAAGCTGCTGCCCAGCGGCCACGCGCAGGAGACCATCGATGGCGTGCCGGTCAGCCTGGTGGACTGCGCGATGCCGATGATGCTGGTGCGTGCCGAAGACCTGGGCGTGCGCGGCGATGCCCCGCCCGCCGAACTGAACGCGGACGCGGTATTCATGCGCCGGCTGGAAGCGCTGCGCATCGAGGCAGGCGCCCGCATGGGCATCGCTGACGCCGGCAACAAGGTCATTCCGAAGCCGGTGCTGCTGTCGGCGCCGCAACATGGGGGCGATCTGCAGGTGCGCTATTTCATGCCGCATCAATGCCACACCGCGCTGGCCATTACCGGCGCGGTCGGCCTGGCCACCGCCGCTGTTACGCCGGGCACGCTGGCCCACACTTTGGTCGGATGCCTGTCCGTTCCCGGCAGCATTACCCTCGAACATCCGAGCGGGGCCCTGGAGGTGGGCCTCAGTCGCAGCTCGCAGGACGCGCCGGTCGTTGCCAGCGTCGTGCGCACCGCACGCCGGCTGTTCGAAGGACGCGTGTTTGCCACCACGCCAGCACTTGCCGTGGCCGGTTCCACCCAAGCCCGCCAATGGACGTCAGCGGCATGATCTGAACCCGGACGGGCCGGCGCAGGTGCGCATGCCCGCCATTACAACGTAGATGCTTCACTCCTGGGAGGGATGATGTACAAGCAGTTCTTGATGGCCGCGCTGTGCGCGGCTGGTCTGGCCGCGGCCGGATGCAGCAACAGCGGGCGCACCGAAGGCGCATCCGCCGGCGGTGATGACAATGCACCGGTACGCATCAGCGTCGGCTCCTACAACCTCAACAACCTGCCGTTCTTCATCGCCGACGCCAAGGGGTACTTCAAGGACGTCGGCCTGCAGGTGAAGACCGAGAACTTCGCCCAGGGCGGCTCCAAGGTATTGCAGGCGCTGGTGGCCAATTCCACCGACGTGGCCGTCGGCTTCTACGACCACACCATCCAGATGCAGGCCAAGGGCAAGGACGTGGTGGCCTTCGTGCTGCTCTCGCGCAACTCCGGCCTGGTGATGGCCGGCCGCGAGGATGCCAGCTTCGATCCGGCACGCCCGGAAACCATCAAGGGCCAGAAGGTCGGGATCACCGCGCCGGGCTCATCGTCGGACTTCTTCGTCCGTCACTTCCTTGCTCAGCACGATATCCCGGTCGACAGTATCTCGCTGATCGGCGTCGGCTCGGGCGCGGCTGCGGTGGCCGCGCTGGAGCAGGGCAAGATCGACCTGCTGGTCAACTACGACCCGGCCGCCACCCTGATCACCGAGCGCAAGGTCGGGAAGATCCTCCTCGACGCGCGCAGCGATGACGGCGCCCGCCAGGTCTATGGCGGCCTGTACCCGACCTCGGTGATGTACGCCAACCAGAGCTTCCTGGACAAGCGCCCCGAAGCGGCCGAGAAGATCGCCCGCGCCGAGCAGATGGCGTTGAAGTTCATCGCCGACAACAGTGCTGAAGACATCGTTGCGGCGCTGCCGGACAGCTACGTCTCCGGCGACCGCGCCACCTATGCGCGCGCGGTGGAGAACGCCCGCGCGATCTTCACCCGCGACGGTCATTTCACGCCGGCTGATCTGGAAACGCCGTTGAAGGTGCTGCGCGAGTTCAATACGGATGTGGCCAAGGCCAACATCGATCTGTCCCGCACCTACACCAATGCCTTCGTCGAGCGTGCCAACGCCGCGGCGCCGGCTGCCCAACCGTAAGCGGAGGTAACCCCATGGCCCTCAATGCCACCGTGCGCCAGCTCAATGGCGCACCGCAGCTGGAGCCTGCACAGACCATGGTCGCCATCAACAAGGTGACCATGTCCTTCGGCGAATTCACCGCCGTCCGTGATGTCGACATCCAGGTGGGGGACGGCGAGTTCCTTGCCATCGTCGGGCCGACCGGCTGCGGCAAGAGCACCATCCTCAATTCCGTGGCGGGCCTGCTGAAGCCGTCGTCCGGGCAGGTCAGCATCGATGGCCGTGCGGTCAGCGGCGTCCAGGAGTCGGTCGGCTACCTGTTCCAGCAGGACGCGCTGCTGCCGTGGAAGACGGCTTACCAGAACGTTGAGCTCGGCCTGCGCTTCCGTGGTGTGCCCGAAGCCGAACGCAAGGCCAAGGCCAACGCGTGGCTGGCCAAGGTCGGCCTGGCCGGTTTCGAGCACCGCTATCCGCACCAGTTGTCCGGTGGCCAGCGCAAGCGCGTGCAGATGGCGCAGGCGCTGATCGTCGAGCCGAAGGTGATCCTGATGGACGAACCTTTCTCGGCGCTGGACATCCACACCCGGCACCTGATGCAGAACGAACTGCTGCGCCTGTGGCAGGAGGACCGGCGCTCGGTGATCCTGATCACCCACGATCTGGAAGAAGCGATCGCCCTGGGCGACCGCGTGGTGGTGCTGTCATCCGGTCCGGCCAGCCGCGTGGTGCGCAGCTTCGACGTGGATCTGGAACGCCCGCGCAACGTGGCCGAGATCAAGCTGGATGACCGTTTCACCGACCTGTACCGCGACATCTGGGCCTGCCTGCGCGGCGAAGTGGAGAAGAGCTATGCACGCCAAGACTGACAAGTTCATCCAACTGGCCCTGGTTGTGGCCGTGTTCGGCGGCTGGGAGGGCGGCATCGCGCTGGGCGTGATCGATCCGTTCTTCTTCCCCTCGCCAACCGCGATCGTGCAGCAGGCCTGGACCTGGCTGTCCGATACGTCGTTCTACCAGCACGTCTACATCACCCTGACCGAAACCGCGCTGGGCTACATCATCGGCACCGGCCTCGGCGTGGCCGGCGGTGTCTGGTTGGGCCTGAGCCGCCGCTCGGCGCGCATCCTCGATCCCTTCATCAAAGGCTTCAACGCAATTCCGCGCGTGGTGCTGGCCCCGATTTTCGTGTTGTGGCTGGGGCTGGGCCTGTGGTCGAAGGTGGCGCTGGCGGTCACCCTGGTGTTCTTCACCACGTTCTTCAATGCCATGCAGGGCGTACGCGAGGTGAATCCGGTGGTACTGGCCAATGCCCGCATCCTGGGCGCAAGCCGCAGCGACCTGCTACGCCATGTCTACTTCCCGGCAGCAGCCAGCTGGATCCTGTCCTCGCTGCGCACCTCGGTGGGCTTCGCCGTGGTCGGCGCGATCATCGGTGAGTACCTCGGCGCCTCGGCGGGCCTGGGTTACCTGATTGCGCAGGCAGAAGGCAACTTCAACGCCGTCGGTGTGTTTGCCGGCATCATCATCCTTGCCGCCTTCGTGCTGGTCATCGACGCGCTGCTGGACGTGGTCGAGAACAAGCTGATCACCTGGCGTCCCAACGCCCAGGCCCAGGCCACCAGCTGACCGGGCCGGGCTGAGCCCGCCTGCCGCGCCGCCGGGCCGATCCGGCGGCGCGCGCTTCCTCCCCCGATCTTCCCCCGCACCACCGCAACAGGCCAGCGCCGGGCCAGGGGGCCGGCTGGCCGGAGAGAGAGTCCATGAACCATTCCACCGTGCTGCCGCTGGCAGCGCTGTCGGTCGCGCTCGGCCTGCTGTTGGCCAGTGGCCATGCCGGCGCCCAGTCCACGTCTTCGCTGCCCGCGCCGCTGAGCCAGGCTGAGCTGTCACGCCTGGTGCAGCAGCAGGCACTGCAGATCCAGCAACTGGAAGCACGCCTCCGCGCCGTGGAGGGCGGGCACGGCACCGCCGGTGCGGCGGCCGCAACGCAGGCCCCCGCGCTGGACACCCGCGTCGCCGCACTGGAATCCAGCCAGGCCAAGGCGCCCAAGGTCACCTGGTCCAAGGGCGCACCGGAGTTCAGCAGTGCCGATGGCAGCGTGGTGTTCCGTCCGCGCGGACGCCTGTTCGTCGACGCATCCAGCACCGATGGATCGTCAGTGAGTGACCGCAACATCTCCGGTACCGAGATCCGCTCGGTGCGGCTGGGCGCCGAAGGCCGCTACGGCATCCTCGGCTGGGCGGTGGAAGGTGACTTCGCCGACAACGCGGTGGCGTGGAAGTCGGTCTACGCCACCGTTGACCACCGCCTGTTCGGGCTGCCGGCCGACCTGACCGTAGGCAACCGCCTCAACGACCGGGGTATCGACGGCTCCAGCAGCACCTCCAACACGCCGTTCCAGGACCGCAACGTGGTCGGCACGCTGATGATGCCGCAGCGCGGCCTGTTCGGTGTCGGCCTGACCGAGCGCGTGTACGGCAAGAACTGGCATGCCAGCCTGTCGGTGGCCGGCAACGATCTCAACAACGCCGGCACCGACAACGACAGCCAGACCTGGGCCACGCGCGTGCATTGGAACCCGGTGGCCAACGACGCAGTCACGGTGCACCTGGGGGCCTGGGCCTTCCACGAGGAGATTGCCGCAAGCGCCAGCGGCGTCGTCCGCAGTTCGGCCATCGCCGGGCACTTCAACGACCTGGTCAAGATTGCGCCGGGCACACTGCTGGGCGCCGAGCGCAGCACGTCCTATGGCGCGGAACTGGCAGGCTTCTTCGGGCCGGCCTGGGCGACCGGCGAATGGGGTACGCGCAACCTGGGCGGGGCCGGCGCCAGCGGGCGCTACGATCTGGACCACCAGGCCTGGGCGATCTCGGCGGGCTGGTTCCTGGCCGGTGCAAGGCCGGCCTATTCGGGCAAGGCCGGCACCTGGGGCCGGGTGAAAGTGGCCGATCCTGTCACCCGCGGCGGCGCCGGGGCATGGGAACTGAAAGGGCGCTACGAAGACGTGGACTATGCCGAGCTGCCCAGTGGCGGTACCGGCCACGCGTGGACGCTGGGTGCGAACTGGTATCTCAACGACTTCAGCCGCGTGATGTTCGAGGCGATCCGTTGGCAGACCCGCAACCGCAGCGGCACCGGCCAGGGCAGGGATGAAGGCACCACCTTCAACACCCGCCTGCAGGTGGCCTTCTAGCAGCGCATGCCGCTTGCGCGCCGATCAGAGCAGCAGTAGTGCTCCGATCAACGCCGGCGGCATCACCAGCGCGCCGACGCGCAGGAAGTCGAGCGCGCTGACATGTTCGCCCTCGCGGCGCAGCGCCACCAGCCACAGCATTGTCGCCAGCGAACCGGTGACCGACAGGTTGGGCCCCAGATCCACGCCGACCAGCAATGCGGCACGGGTCTGCGCCGGCAGGTCGGCCATCTGCCCCAGCGAACCGGCGGCCAGGCCGACCGGCAGATTGTTGGCCACGTTGCTCAGCAGCGCAGCCGCGCCACCGGCCAGCCAGCTGGCCTGGCGGGGAGATGCCTGCGCCAGAGCCTGCAGCGCGCTGGCCGCGCTCTGGATGACACCGGTCTGCGCCACCGCTTCCACCAGCACGAACAGTCCCGCCACCAGCGGCAGCACGCCCCAGGACACGTGTCGCAGCAGTGGCAGCGGGCTGCGCCTCTGGCGGATCGCCACCACGGCCACACTCAGCGTGCCCGCACAGAACGTGGTCAGGCCCAATGGCCCGTTCAAGGCGGACGTGACCAGCAACACGGTGCCGGTGAACAGCACGCCCAGTGCGCTCAGCCGGCCGCCGTCGGTCAACGGGCGATGCGCCGGCGCGGCCACCAGCGGCTGGGCGATCTCGCGCCGGTGCACCCAGCGCAGGACCAGATAGGTGGCACCGATCGCCGCCGCCGACGGCAGCGCGAACTGCGCCAGCCACTGCAGCAGCGGCGGCAGGTGCTGGCCGTACACCACCAGGTTGGCCGGATTGGAAATGGGCAGCACGAAGCTGGCCGCATTGGCGATGAAGGCACAGACAAACAGGTAGGGCAGGGGGTTGGCGCGCGCCGCCTTGCAGGCGGCGTAGACCGCCGGCGTCAGCACTACGGCCGTTGCATCGTTGGACAGGAACACGGTCACCAGCGTGCCGACCAGGAACACCAGGTCGAACAGGCGTCGCCCGGATCCGCCCGCATGCCGCACCGCGTACAACGCCAGCCAATCGAACAGGCCTTCGCGCCGCGCCAGTTCGGCCAGCACCATCATGCCGACCAGGAACAGGTAGACGTCGCGGCCTTCGGCCACTGCGCCCCATGCGGTGTGCAGCGACACGGCGCCCAGCAGCGGCAACACGGCGGCAGCGCCCAGCGCCCACACATATTCGGGGATGCGGAAAGGACGGAACAGCAGGCCGAGGGTGGCAACGGCGACCGCTGCCCAGATCAGGAGGGGGGCTTGGGAGGCAAGCATGGAGTGGGGCTTCAGCGGCACCTGCACCGACCCCGGCGCAGGGGGGGCCTGGCGCGCGATCAGCGGATGGGCGGCCGCTGCAATCATCGCAGGTTCCGGGTCGCCGCATCATACCGTGCGGCGCTGCATGGCGACCGCTGCGGTCGACCGCGTTGCAGGTGGGCCGGGGGTGGCGCCCAGCCCACGTTCAGCACGCAAGCGCGCCATCACTTCAGCCACTGCAGTGTGACTACGCATGTAGTCACACTGCACGCACACTCATTGGACGAGATTGCGATGCCAGGATCCTGCTGGTTGTCCTGCGCCCTGGCCCTGGTGTTCGGCATCGCCGGGCCCAGCCAAGCGGCGACGCGTGCCGAAGCCCTCGCCGCGATCGAGCGCAACGCGCGTGGCGCGCATTCCGACGCGGTCCTGGTGATGCACGACCGGGAGACGCTGCTTGAGTTGAAGCCCGCCGCCGGAGCCAGATCTCCGCGCGCGGACTGAAGCGCGCCGATCTCTACGACATCACACGGGGGCCGGTCGTCGGCTTTGCCGCCAACGGCTACCTGGGCCAATACCTGATGATCGTCCCGGAACAGCGGGTGGTCGCCGTGCGTCTGGTCCACCGGCGCGAGACCCACAGCGCTCCACAGGACGACTATCCCTCCTTCTTCGCCGATGTCCTGCAGTTGGCGCGGACACTGCGATAGGCCCTGTCGCCATCATGTCCACGCGCGCTGAACATCTTCCTGGAGCGTTCTTCGCTGGCGTGCCGCCTAAAGTGGGATGACATCTTGGCCGCACAGCAACTTAGGCATGTTTGATTATCAGGACTGGACCTTCCACGCCAATGGCCGAACGGTAGTGGCGCGGGTAGCGCTGGACGGCGACGGTGGCGGCACCATCAACCGCTACCAGCTGGTGCCGGGGCCGGCGCAGTCGGGGCTGTGCATCAAGGTCGCCTCCCAGGACGAGGCCGCGCAGAAACTGGAGGCCGAAGTGACCAAGCTGCTCGGGCCGGAGTGGTAGCTACTACGCCATGCCGGGCAGGGATCCGCATGGTGACGTCGGGATGACCGGGCCCGGGCAACGGGCATCGCGCCGGATGCCCGTTGCGTGAGGCCGCTTACCTGGGCATCAGCACGGTGTCGACCACGTGGATGACGCCGTTGGACTGGCCGACATCTGCAATGCTGATGCCTGCCTTTCCACCCTTTGCGTCGATGACCCAGAGCTTGCCATCGTGGAGCGCCACGGTGAGAGGCTCACCCTGCACGGTCTTCAGGGTGGCCTTGCCGCCGTGCTTGCGGGCATCGGCCAGAAGCTGGGCCGAACTGTAGCTGCCCGGGACGACGTGGTAGGTCAGGATCCGGGTCAGCTGTGCCTTGTTTTCAGGCTTCACCAGTGTATCGACAGTGCCTGCAGGCAGCTTTTCGAAGGCCGCATTGGTGGGCGCGAAAACAGTGAAGGGCCCGGCGCCGTTGAGGGTGTCGACCAGGCCGGCTGCTTTGACCGCTGCAACCAGCGTGGTGTGATCCTTGGAATTGACGGCGTTCTCGACGATGGTCCTGGTGGGGTACATTTCTGCCCCGCCCACGATGACGGTGTTGGCGGCGAAAACCGAGGAGCCGGACGAAACGAGTACGGCGAAGCCGACTGCGGCGGCGATGCGCTGAAGAGCGTTCACGGTGCGTTCCTTTCTGGATGACCCGCAAGTGCGGGCATCTTTCCTACGTCGGGTGAGCGTGACCGGATGCAGCAACGGCCGAGTCATTGGCGCGCTGCCGGTTTTGCTGCGCTGCATGGTGACAACGGCGAACCTCGGTGATTACTCTCCGCTGCAACGCGATGGTAGCGCTACCAGTCGGACGGGGATCCAGGGTCTGGGAGGCTGCCTTCTTTGCCGCGTGTTTGTCCTGGCAGGCTTGAAAAGCAAGTGTAAGTCGCGGCGTGCCCGAGCACCCGTGCTGTTCGGTTTGGAATGCGGGCCACGCCCGTGCGTGCCCCTGGGAGGGGGCGGTACATCCATTCGATCGTATGTCAGAGGGGACTTTCATGAGCACCTGCAGTTTCCGTGGCACCCCGGGCCCGAGGTCCGGTTCATGAGCCGCGCGTTGGCGAAGTTCCGGTCCCGGGCCATGTTCACCTTCGTGGGTGGTGCCCTGGTCATTAATCCCGCCTTTGCGCAGGACGCCGCACCGGCGACCGGGCCGCAGCCGCAGAGCCAGTCGCAACCCACCCAGCTTGATGCAGTGCAGGTCACGGGCATACGCAACAGCCTGAGCCAGGCCATGGACATCAAGCGCGACTCGGCGGGCGTGGTCGACGCGATCAGTGCCGAGGACATCGGCAAGTTCCCCGATACCAATCTTGCCGAGTCGTTGCAGCGCATCACCGGCATCTCCATCGAGCGCCGTGACGGCGAGGGTGCGCAGGTGACCGCGCGTGGCTTCGGCCCCCAGTTCAACATGGTCACGCTCAACGGTCGGCAGATGCCGGGTGCCGATGCATTCGGTGCCTCTGGACAGGTCGCCATCGGCGGTGTCGACGGCGGCACCCGCGCCTTCAATTTCGCGCAGCTGGCCGCCGAGGCCATCAATGGTATCGAGGTCTACAAGACCAGCCAGGCGCAGGTGCCCAGCGGTGGCATCGGTGCGACGATCAACATCCTGACCTCGCGTCCGCTCGATCACGCCGGCATCGTGGCCAGCGCCGGGGCGAAGCTGGTGTCCGACCAGAGCCAGCCGTTTGACAATGACCTGACACCGGAGCTGTCGGGCATCTTCAGTTACAGCAATCCGGAAAAGACCTTTGGCGTCAGCCTCAGCGCGAGCCAGCAGAAGCGCAAGGGTGGCTCGGTGCAGGCCACGGAGAACTACTGGAACGTGCAGCCGTGGACAGGGTCGATGCCGGGCAACCCGACCGTGGTCAATGCTCCGGCCGTCGGCCAGCTTTACGCGCGGCCCAACGACCTGCGCTACGCGTTCTCCGAATTCGAGCGCGAACGCGTCAACGGCCAGGCCGTGCTGCAGTTCGCACCGACGGACAGCCTGACTCTGACCGTGGATTACACCTACTCGACCAACGAGATCACCGAGAATCGTGGCGAGCAGGGCATGTGGTTGCAGAACAGCAACTACACCAACGTCGAGTTCGACACCAGTGGCGCCGTCGCGACGCCGGTCTACATCCGTGAAATCGCCGGCACCAAGGATTTCGGCCTGGAGCAGCAGCGCAGCATGCAGGAGTACAAGCTGGGTTCGCTGGGCTTCAACGCCGTCTGGAATGTCAGCGACCGCTTCAAGCTCAGCTTCGATGCGCACAACTCGAAGAACGAGAGCCGACCGAATGATCCGCTGACCGGCGGTGGTTCGATCTTCATGAGCATCGCCGGCACCAACAACTGTACCCGTGGCCCGCATTGCGGTGGCTCCTGGGTGCAGGAGCTGAACTTCAACAATGGCCTGCCGGTTGGCACCCAGGTCTGGTATCCCAGCACCGCCGATGCGGTCGCCGGGACCAATGGCGTGGTCAATCCGGGCTTCCAGGAAGGGGAGGTTGGCACGCAGGTGCTGCGCGTCAACGCGCAGACCCAGATCAGCGAGATCAAGCAGGCGCGCGTCGATGGCGAATGGAACTTCGACCACGGGCGCTTCCAGTTCGGCGTGGACACCAACAAGTCCACCACCCACCGCATCCAGGCCGCCGAGGCCTACTCGACCCTGGGCGACTGGGGCGTGGCCAACGTGGACCGGGATACCGCCGCAGGCCTGATGGACCTGCTGCAGCCGGTCAGCATCGTCGGCCTGTTCGACGACTACAGTGCCAACAGCTGGTCCGCCTGGCGCGGCAATGCCGGGCAGCTCGCGCAATGGGCATCGCGCGAGTACGGCGTCGGCCTGGGTGTGAACCCGCAACGCGCGGCCGACAACTTCGTGGAAGAAAAGACCAAGGCGGCGTACTTCCAGGTGGAGCTGGACGGGGAGCTGGGTGGCATGCGCACCAACACCCGCCTGGGCGTGCGCTATGAAACCACTGACGTGGTGTCGACCTCGGTCATTGCCGTCCCCGAGTCCATCGAGTGGCAGGCCAACAACGATTTCCGCATCGTGCTGTCCGATGAGCAGCAGCCCTTCACAGAGAAGGCGCGCTACAGCTACATCCTGCCCAACCTTGATTTCAGCATCGACCTCACCAAGGAACTGAAGGGCCGCGTTTCGTTCGGCAAGAGCATCGCCCGCGCGCCGTACGGCAATCTCTATGCGGGACCCGGGGCCCAGCAGCCGTTCGGCTCGGTGCTGATCGACCCCTCGTCGCGCGCCAGCGGCAACTCGCAGAACCCGAGCCTGAAGCCGCTGGAATCGGACAACCTCGACCTGGGGCTGGAGTGGTACTTCGCCGATGCCAGCTATGTGTCATTGACCTACTGGAACAAGTCGGTCAGCAACTTCATCGGCAACACCGTCGTCCAGGAAAGCCTCTACGGCCTCACCGACCCGACCTCCGGGCCGGATGCGCGGGCGGCGTTGGACTTCCTGACCAGCGGCGCCTGCGTCGCCCAGGTCGGGCCGGCCAATGCCGCTGCCTGCTCGGCCAACGACACCTCGCTGTTCACCGCGCTGGCATTGCTGCGAAACAATCCTGCCGGCCTCGGCGCCTACAACGGCACTGATGCGCAGGTGCTGGCCACCGAAGCGGCCTACGATCTGTATGGGCAGCCCAACGATCCGCTGTACCAGTTCAACGTCAATCGCCCGATCAACCAGAACAAATCCAAGCTGCATGGCTGGGAGCTGGGCGGCCAGTACTTCTTCGGTGACACCGGCTTCGGCGTGCTGGCCAACTACACCGTGGTCAAAGGTGATGTCGGCTACAACAATGGCGGCGATCCGGGCATCGACCAGTTCTCGCTCACCGGCCTGAGCGACACCGCCAACGCCATGCTGATGTACGAGAAGTACGGGTGGTCGGTGCGCCTGGCATGGAACTGGCGCGACCAGTACCTGATCCTGGCCAACCAGGGCTCCAGCCGCAACCCCTACTATGTGGAGCCGTACGAGCAGTGGGATCTCAGCGTCAACTACGCGCTGGATGACCACTGGTCCTTCAGCCTGGAGGCGATCAACCTGACCGGCGAGGATGTGCGGTGGCGCTCGCGCACGTCGCAGATGATCGTCAAGCTGGCTGACCAGAGCCCGCGCTACATGCTGGGCGTCCGCTACAAGTTCTGAGCCTGGCTGCCGATGCGTCCGGCACGGCACCGCTGCCCGCCAGCGGTGCCGTGCCGGGACGGTGTCGCCGCAGCTGTCGCGCCTGCGCTACGCTGCCGGCCAGCCACCCCGCACTGGATACCCTGATGGCCCGCTACGAAATGCTCAACAACATCGCGCATCGGGACCTGAAGGTCGCCACCGGATTCGGGCCGCAGTTCGGCGATGCCGTGGGCATGGTGCCGGCCTATCCCAGCGAGTTCGCAGAACTGCAGCGTGAGTATCCGATCTTCCTGCGCAGGGAAACCGGGACGGAAGCGTGGCAGTCCGTGGCCCTGCTGGGTTTCGAGCAACACGAGAACCTGTTCCTGCAGGACGGCCGCTGGAATGCTTCCTACCTGCCTGGCGCGGCGGCCAAAGGGCCGTTCCTGATCGGCTTCCAGGAGCACTACGTGGATGGCCTGCTCACCCAGGATGCGGTGATGCACGTGGACCTGGACCATCCGCGCGTCACCGACGGGGGCGGCGAGCCGGTGTTCCTGCCGCAGGGCGGCAACACCCCTTACCTGGACCACATCGCCAGCGTGCTGCGCGGCATCCACGAGGGCAGTGCCTTCGCGGCCGGTATGTTCACGATGCTCGACGACTGCGGCCTCATCCAGCCGGTCACGCTCGACGTGCAGATCGCGCCGCACCACCGGGTGAGCGTGAGCGGATTGCACGGCATCGACCGCGAGCGCCTGGCGGCGCTGGACAGTTCGCGCCTGGCTGCGTTGAACCGCGCCGGTTACCTGGAAGGTGCGTACCTGATGCTCGCCTCGCTGCATAACATGCGCCGCCTGATCGCCGAGAAGCAGCGCCGTCTCCGCGTCCAGCACGGCACCGCGCAGGCGGTCAGGAACTGACCGGTGCACGCCAGCCTGCCGATGCGGATCCTGGAAGGGATCGATCCTGCGGCCTTGCCACTGGCTGCCCTGGTGGAGGCCGGTGAGCCGGTCGTACTGCGTGGCATCGCCACCGATTGGCCACTGGTCCAGGCCGGGCTGGGCGGGGTGCAGGACGCAATGGCGTACCTGTGCAGCGTCGATGCGGGTGCGCCCATCCAGTACTCGTTCGGCGGCGCCGAGATCGGGGGACGCCCGTTCTACAGCGCGGACTTCACCCGGTTGAACTTCGAAGTACGGCGCGGTGGGCTGGCCCAGGTGCTGGAAGAGATCGCCATGACGCTGCATGCACCGCAACCGCCAACCTACTACGTGGCCTCGCTGCCGATCGCGCGGGCACTGCTGCCGGCATTCGCGCAGGCCAACGACGCCGGTCTGGCCAAGCAGGGCATCGACGCCACCGCCAGCATCTGGATCGGCAACCGGGTGACGGCCTCGTGCCATTTCGACACACCCGACAACCTCGCCTGCTGCGCGGTGGGGCAGCGCGAGTTCACCCTGTTCCCGCCCGACCAGATCGACAATCTGTATCCGGGCCCGCTCGATCCCACGCCGGGGGGACAGGTGGTCAGCGTGGTGGACTTCGAACAGCCCGACTTCGATCGGCATCCACGTTTCCGCGAGGCGGTGGCGCACGCGCGCCGCGCGGTGCTTGGGCCCGGCGATGCGATCTTCATTCCCAGCATGTGGTGGCACCATGTACGCAGCCTGGAACCGTTCAACGTGCTGGTGAACTACTGGTGGCGAAGCTCGCCGACTTGGCTGGGATCCGCGCTGGCGGCGCTGCACCACGCGATGTGGGCCGTGCGTGATCTGCCGGCGCGCGAAAAGCAGGCCTGGGAAGGGCTCTTCCGCTACTACGCATTCGGCCCTGGCGAACGCGCGGGGCAGCACCTGCCTGACGCCGCGCGCGGGGATCTGGCACCGTTCGACGAGCAGCGCGCCCGCCGCATGCGCGCGATGCTGCTGGGCAGGCTCAACCGTTGAGAGAGGGCACCATGTTGGATACCCAGAGCACGCCTTCAGGGCGCATCCGCAAGGTGGTCATTGCCGGTGGCGGTACGGCGGGTTGGCTGGCCGGCTGCGCGCTTGCGCACCAGTTCCGTGACCAGCTGCAGATCACGCTGGTCGAGTCCGAGCAGATCGGCACGGTCGGTGTCGGTGAGTCCACTGTGCCGCCGATCCGCACCTTCCACCGCTTCCTGCAGATCGACGAGCAGGAGTTCCTGCGCGCGGTGGCCGGCACCTTCAAGCTGTCGATCTCGTTCGAGAACTGGCGCCTGCCGGGCGATCGCTTCTTCCATCCGTTCGGCACCATCGGCCATGGCACCTGGGCGGCCCCCTTCCATCACTTCTGGCTGGACAGCCTGCGCCGCGGCATGCCCTCGGACCTGGGCGACTTCTGCCTGGAGAGCATCGCCTCGCGTGGCGACCGCTTTTCGCTGCACACCCAGCCGCAGGCCAGCTATGCGTATCACTTCGATGCCGGTCTGTATGCGCGGTTCCTGCGCGGCAGGGCCGAGGCCCACGGCCTGCGCCGGATCGAAGGCCGGATCGCCCAGGTCAGGCAGCACGCGCACGACGGTTCGGTGCAGGCGCTGGTGCTGGACGACGGCCAGGTGATCGAGGGCGATCTGTTCATCGACTGCACCGGCTTCCGCGGCCTGCTGATCGAGCAGGCACTGTGCACCGGCTACGAGGACTGGCACGAATGGCTGCCGTGCGACCGGGCCGTGGCGGTGCAGACCGAAGCGGTGGCGCCGCCGGCGCCCTATACCCGGGCGATCGCCCACGAGGCGGGGTGGCGCTGGCACATCGCGCTGCAGCACCGCGTTGGCTGCGGGCTGGTGTATGACAGCCGCCATCTGTCCGATGACGAGGCCGCCGCGAAACTGCTGCGCGATGCCGGGGCTCCACCCTTGCGCGATCCATGGAAGGTGCCGTTCCGCAGTGGACGCCGGCTGAAGGCCTGGAACAGGAACGTGGTGTCGCTCGGGCTGGCCAGCGGCTTCATCGAACCACTGGAGTCGACCAGCATCCATCTGACGATCAGCGCAGTGGTGCGGCTGATCCAGCTGTTCCCGTTCGACGGCATCAGTGCATCGCTGGTGCAGCTGTACAACGATGTCAGCCGCCAGGAAATGGAGCACGTGCGCGACTTCATCATCCTGCACTACCACGCCACGCAGCGCAGCGAACCGATGTGGAAGGCCTGTCGCGAGACGCGCGTGCCCGAGTCGCTGCAGCATCGGCTGCAGGCGTGGCGCGAGCGTGCGCATGCGTGGCAGGACCCCGGCGAGCTGTTCCGCGTCGAATCCTGGACCAGCGTGCTGCTCGGGCAGGGCATCGCGCCCGGTCCTGCGCACCCGCTGGCGCGGGCCGTGAGTGATGTCGATCTGCGCACCTTGTTGAAGGGCATCCAACGGCCTGTGCAGCAGGCCGCCGCGCAGATGCCGGCGCAGGCGGAGTTCATCGCGCAGTACTGCAGGTCCGGCGTGGACGTGTGGCGTTCGACGGAAGCAAGCGCGTAGCAGGGTTTTGCGTTGCAGCACGCTTTTTCCGCTGCGGCTGGTTACAGTGCGGCAACACCGCGGGCGATGACGCGCGCGGTGGCAACGAGGGGGCCGGACACCACGCCCCCTTTTTGAGTCCACGGAATGTTAGCGCTACCTTTTTTTGATCGGAGGCGGTTTCGATGGGTCTGGTTGCAGGGATCGATGCAGGGACGCAGAGCCTGAAGGTGCTGGTCTATGACCCGCGGAAGCAGGCGGTGGTGGCCTCGGCCAGCGCGCCGCTCGCGCTGGACAGCGGTGCCGATGGCAGCCGTGAACAGGCGCCGGCCGACTGGGTGTCGGCCCTGCGCGACTGCTTTGCCCGGATCGATCCCTCGCTGCGCGCACGCATCGTTGCGCTGGCGGTATCGGGCCAGCAGCATGGATTCGTGCCAGTTGACGATGCTGGCGAGGTGCTGGCACCGGCCAAGCTGTGGTGCGACACCAGCACCTCGGCCGAATGCATCCAGATCATGGACGCCGTGGGCGGGTTCCAACGAACCATAACGCTGGCGGGCAACCCGATCCTGGCCGGCTACACAGCGTCCAAGCTGCCCTGGACCCGCACCCACCGTGCCGACGCCTATGCGCGGCTGGTGACCATCCTGCTGCCACACGACTACCTGAATTTCGTGTTGACCGGGCAGCGGTTCTGCGAGCTTGGCGACGCGTCCGGCACCGGCTGGCTGGACGTGCGCACGCGCACCTGGTCGCAGGAACTGCTGCGCGCCACCGATCCTGATCGTGATCTTGCTGCCTGCCTGCCGCCGATCGCTGCGCCCGATGCCCTGTTCGATATCGCGCCGGAGGCCGCGGCCGCGCTCGGGCTTGCAGCGGCGGTGAAGGTGGCCGTTGGTGGCGGCGACAACATGATGGCGGCGATCGGCACCGGCTGCGTCACGGAAGGGCGGCTGGCGATGAGCCTGGGAACCTCCGGAACGCTGTTTGCGTATTCCGGCTCGCCGGTGATCGATCCGGATGGCGCGTGGGCGGCGTTCTGCTCGTCCACGGGGGGCTGGCTGCCGCTGATCTGCACCATGAACTGCACCGTGGCCACTGAACGCGTGGCCAGCGCCTTCGGTTTCAGCAGCCGCGACGGCGACGCGCATCTTCGCGCAACGCCGCCGGGGGCAGGGGGCCTGGTGATGCTGCCGTTCCTCAATGGCGAACGTACCCCTGACCTGCCGCTCGGCAAGGGGGTGCTGGCTGGCCTGGACATTGCCAATTTCACCCCGGCGCATGTGTACCGCGCCGCCATGGAGGGCGCGACCTACAGCCTGAAGTACGGCTACGACGCCTTCGTCCGCGCGGGCATGCAGTTCGATCGCATCGTGCTCACCGGCGGCGGCAGCAACAGCGCTGCCTGGCGTCAGCTGGTGGCCGATGTATTCGGCCTGCCGGTGGAGGTCCCGGTGCAGGCCGAGGGTGCGGCGTTTGGAGCGGCGCTGCAGGCGCTGTGGGCGCTCGCCCGATCGCAGGGCAACGCCACTTCGATCAGCGACATCACCGCACGGCACGTCACCGTCGATCCCGCGCTGTCCGCACGACCGGATCCGGATCGCAGCGATGCCTATGCACGGGCCTACGCACGCTTCCTCAGTCATCTCGATGCCATCACGCCGCTGCAGCGCGGTTGATGGCTCCTCCACGACACCCCGTACAACGACAGGAGCACGCACCATGAGCACGCAGCCCTTCATCGGCGCCAAGGAGTACTTCCCCGGCGTCGGCCGCATTCCGTTCGAGGGCAAGGGCTCGGACAATCCGCTTGCCTTCAAGGTCTACGATGCCAGCCGGGTCATCGGTGGCAAGACCATGCAGGAGCATCTGCGCTTCGCCGTGTGCTACTGGCACACCTTCTGCAATGCCGGGCACGATCCGTTCGGCCCGGGCACCCGGCAGTTCCCGTGGGAGGCCGCCTCGCCACTGGCCACGGCAGAAGCCAAGGTGGACGCGGCGTTCGAGTTCTTCACCAAGCTGGGCGTGCCGTACTGGTGCTTCCACGATATCGACCTGGCGCCGGATGCCGACGACATCGGCCAGTACCAGAAGAACCTCTCGCATATGGTGGGCCTGGCCAAGGCACGCCAGGAGGCCACTGGCGTCAAGCTGCTGTGGGGCACGGCCAACCTGTTCTCGCACCCGCGCTACATGAACGGCGCATCGACCAATCCCGACTTCGCGGTGGTCGCGCGTGCAGCCGTGCAGGTCAAGGCCGCCCTGGAGGCCACGGTCGAACTCGGTGGCGAGCACTATGTGTTCTGGGGCGGGCGCGAAGGCTATGCGTCGCTGGCCAATACCCAGATGAAGCGGGAGATCGAGCATTTCGCGCGCTTCCTGACCATGGCACGCGACTATGGCCGCAGCATCGGGCTGAAGGGCAACTTCCTGATCGAGCCCAAGCCGATGGAGCCGATGAAGCACCAGTACGACTTCGACAGTGCCACGGTGGTGGGCTTCCTGAAGGAACACGGGCTGGACAAGGACTTCAAGCTCAACATCGAGGCCAACCACGCCACGTTGTCCGGCCATACCTTCGAGCACGACCTGCAGGTCGCGTCCGATCATGGCCTGCTCGGCAGCATCGATGCCAATCGCGGCAACGCCCAGAACGGCTGGGACACCGACCAGTTCCCCAGCGATCTGTACGACACCGTGGGCGCAATGCTGGTCGTGCTGCGCCAGGGCGGGCTGGAGGGCGGGTTGAACTTCGATGCGAAGGTGCGCCGTGAGTCGACCGACCTGGAGGATCTGTTCATTGCCCATATCGGCGGCATGGATGCGTTCGCACGCGGGCTGGAGGTTGCCCATGCACTGCTGACCGAGTCGCCGTGGGAGCAATGGCGTGCGCAGCGCTACGCCAGCTTCGATTCCGGCGCCGGCCAGGATTTCGAGCGTGGCACGCTCAGCCTGCCGGACCTGGCGGCACTGGCCGCCCGCCTCGGCGAACCGCACCAGGCCAGCGGCAAGCAGGAGCGTTACGAAAACCTGCTCAACCAGTATCTGCTGCGCTGAGCGCGGCAACGGTGCACTCAAGGGGATGGGGATGAACCAGGCAGCAGGCAGCGGTGAGAACACGCGGCTGATCGTACTGATCAGCGTGGTGGCGACGATTGGCGGTTTTCTGTTCGGCTTCGACAGCGGCGTGATCAATGGCACCCAGGATGGCCTGCACCGGGCGTTCCGGTCCGGCGAGTGGATGCAGGGCTTCGAGATCGCGTCGATGCTGCTGGGCTGTGCGGTGGGCGCGTTCAGTGCTGGCCGGCTGGCCGACCGCCTGGGCCGTCGCAACGTGTTGATCCTGTCGGCAGTGATGTTCCTGCTGTCGGCACTCGGTGCCGGGGCGGCGGTCTCCTCGGGTTGGTTCATTGCGGCGCGGGTGGTGGGTGGATTCGCGGTCGGCGCAGCCAGCGTGATCTCGCCGGCCTACATTGCCGAGGTCGCTCCGGCCCGTTACCGCGGTCGCCTGGCAACGGTGCAGCAGATCGCGATCATCACCGGCCTCACTGCCGCCTTCCTGTCCAACTATCTGCTGGCGGCCGCAGCGGGCGCGTCGACCGAACCGCTATGGGGCGGGCAGGCCGCCTGGCGCTGGATGTTCTGGATGCAGGCCGCGCCATCACTGGTGTTCCTGCTGCTGTTGCTGACCATTCCGGAGAGCCCGCGCTACCTGGTGGTGAAACGGCGCAAGGAAGACGCCCTGCGGGTGCTGACCCGGCTGCTGGGCAGCGACAAGGCCAGGGCCACGCTCGAGGAGATCGATGCCTCGCTGTCCAACGACCATCATCGCCCGCGCCTGTCCGATCTGAAGAGCCGGGCGACCGGGCGGATCCGCCCGATTGTGTGGGTCGGCGTCGGGCTGGCCTGCTTCCAGCAGCTGGTCGGCATCAACGTGGTGTTCTATTACGGCGCGGTGCTGTGGCAGGCAGTCGGCTTTTCCGAGAACGACGCGCTGCTGATCAACGTGCTGTCCGGCGCACTGAGCATCGGTGCCTGCGTGGTCACCGTGCTGCTGATCGACCGGATCGGCCGCAAGCCCCTGCTGTGGTTCGGCTCGGCCGGGATGTCGCTGTCGCTTGCACTGGTGGTGGTGGCGTTTGCCAGCGGTTCGCTGGCCGACGGGCATCTGCAGCTGCCCGGCCGCATGGGCACGCTGGCACTGGTGGCGGCCAATGCCTATGTCGTGTTCTTCAATCTGTCCTGGGGACCGGTGATGTGGGTGATGCTGGGCGAGATGTTCCCGAACCAGATCCGCGGTTCGGCACTGGCAGTCGCCGGCGCGGCGCAGTGGACCTCCAACTTCGTGGTCACGGTGACGTTCCCGATGCTGCTGGCCGCGGCAGGGCTGGCGGCCACCTACGGCATCTACCTGGTGGCTGCCGTGATCTCGGTGATCTTCGTCGTCCGGCATGTGCACGAGACCAAGGGCAAGGAACTGGAGCAGATGGAAGGATGAGCACCATGACATCGCAGGCCTTCGTCATCCGCAGCGGCGCGCTGGTCGCCGCACTGATGCTGGGATTGCTCGGCTGCCGCGGCCAGGACCGGGCTGCCGCCGCCGCAGCCACCGACAAGGATCCCTGGCCGGAGGTCATCTGGCCCCTGGCTGCGGACCCGGCGCTGGAGAAGCGCATCACCGACCTGATGGCCGGCATGACGGTGGAGGAAAAGGTCGGCCAGCTGGTGCAGGGTGACATCGCCAGCGTCACCCCCGACGATGTGCGCCGCTACCGGCTTGGCTCGATCCTGGCCGGTGGCAACTCCGATCCCAGTGGCCGCTATGACGCCTCGCCGGCCGAATGGCTGGCGCTGGCCGACGCCTTCTACGACGCCTCGATGGACACGTCGAAAGGCGGCAAGCCCATTCCGCTGCTGTTCGGCATCGATGCCGTGCACGGGCAGAGCAACATTATTGGCGCCACGTTGTTCCCGCACAACATCGGGCTGGGCGCCACGCGCAATCCGGAGCTGCTGCGGCAGATCGGTGGCATCACCGCGCTGGAGACCCGCGTTACCGGCATGGAGTGGACGTTCGCGCCGACCGTTGCCGTACCCCAGGATGATCGCTGGGGACGCACCTACGAAGGCTACTCCGAATCGCCGGACGTGGTGGCCAGCTATGCCGCCGCCATGGTGGAGGGGCTGCAGGGCAGGGTGGGAACCCCGGAGTTCCTCGATGGCCGCCATGTGATCGCCTCGGTGAAGCATTTCCTCGGCGACGGTGGCACCACTGACGGCAAGGACCAGGGCGACACCCGCATCAGCGAGTCAGATCTGGTGCGCATCCACGCCGCCGGATATCCGCCGGCAATCGCCGCCGGCGCGCAGACCGCGATGGCGTCGTTCAACAGCGTCAACGGTGAAAAGATGCATGGGCACCGGCACTACCTTACCGATGTACTCAAGGGCCGCATGAACTTCGGTGGCTTCGTGGTGGGTGACTGGAATGGTCATGGACAGGTCAAGGGTTGCACCACTACAGACTGCCCGGCCACGATCAACGCGGGCCTGGACATGGCGATGGCCTCGGACAGCTGGAAGGGTTTCTACGAGACGACGCTGGCTGCGGTGAAGGATGGGCGGATCACGCCGCAACGCCTGGACGATGCGGTGCGCCGGATCCTGCGGGTCAAGTTCCGCCTTGGGCTGTTCGAGGCCGGCAGGCCATCCACGCGGGCCGTCGGCGGGCAGTTCGCACTGATCGGCGCGCCGGCACATCGCGCGGTTGCCCGGCAGGCCGTGCGCGAATCGCTGGTCCTGCTGAAGAACCAGAACGGCCTCCTGCCGCTGTCGCCGAAGCAGCGGATCCTCGTCGCCGGCGACGGTGCCGACGATGTCGGCAAGCAGGCCGGCGGCTGGACGCTCAACTGGCAGGGCACCGGCACCACCCGCAAGGACTTCCCCAATGCGGACACGATCTACGAGGGCATCGCGCGCCAGGCCAGGGCGGCAGGGGGTGAAGCCGTTCTTTCCGTCGACGGTCGCTACGCAGTGAAGCCCGATGTGGCGGTGGTGGTGTTTGGCGAGGACCCCTATGCCGAGTTCCAGGGAGACCGGCCGACGCTGGCCTACAAGCCCGGCAACGAAACGGACCTGGCGCTGCTCAAGCGGCTCAAGGCCGATGGCATACCGGTTGTCGCGGTCTTCCTGAGCGGGCGGCCGCTCTGGGTGAACCGGGAAATCAATGCCGCCGATGCCTTCGTGGCTGCGTGGCTGCCGGGTTCGGAAGGCGCCGGGATTGCCGATGTGCTGCTGCGCGGAAGCGATGGACGCGTGCAGCACGATTTCAAGGGCAAGCTCAGTTTCAGCTGGCCGCGCACTGCCACCCAGTACGCCAACAACGTGGGCCAAAAGGACTACGATCCATTGTTTGCGTTCGGCTTCGGCCTGACCTACGCCGACAACGGCGACCTGGCCGCGCTGCCGGAGGCATCGGGCGTGACCGGCAACGAGGGCGCGACCGGCGTGTTCTTTGCGCGCGGCGACGCAGGCCCTGGCATGGCGCTGCGGCTCGAGGATGCTGCTGGCCAGGGCCTGACCGTGACCCGCGTGCCGGACGCATTGCCCGATGATCGGCTGAAGATCACCGGCGTGGATCATCTGGCGCAGGAGGATGGACGACGCCTGGCCTGGTCGGGCAATGGCGAAGCCGTCGCGGCACTGCAGTCGCACACGACGCTGGACCTGCAGCGCGAATCCAACGGCGACCTGATGCTGCTGACCACGCTGCGGGTGGACGCAGCCCCGAAGGGTGAGGCGTGGCTGTCGGTCGGTTGCGGCGTGGGCTGCTCGGCGCGCATCGCCATCGGGCCGGCGCTGGCGGCGCTTCCACAGGGCCAGTGGAAGCGCGTCGGCGTGCCGCTGAAGTGCCTGGCCAGGGCGGGCGCCAAGCTGGACGCGATCGACCGACCGTGGTCGGTGGCGACGGGCGATGCGATGACGATTTCCGTGTCACGCGTCGCGCTGGGTGCGCTGAACGAAGCCGAGGTCACCCTCGGATGCGGAGCATGATGCCTGCGCTACCGCCGCCGGGGCGGGGCGGCGACCGAATCGCGTGCGATCAGCCGATGCGGCATCACATGATCGCGCAGCACCGTTGCGTCCGCCGCCGGACGGCGGATGGTGCGCAGCAGGATGTCGACGGCCGCGTTGGCCATCGAGGCGATGGGCTGGTGGATCGTGGTCAGTTCCGGCCACACGGTAGTGGCGGCCGAGGTGTCATCGAATCCCACGACCGACAGGTCGCGCGGCACTTCCAGCCCGCGTCGGTGCGCGACGGATATGGCGGCAGCGCCCATGTCGTCGTTGCTGGCGAAGATCGCGGTCGGTGGGCGGCGTTGGGACAACAGCTTTTCGGCGGCAGCCAGGCCGGACCGGTAGGTGTAGTCACCGTGTTGGACCAGGCTAGGCTCCACCGCAAGCCCGGCCTCGCGCAGGGCGGTGACGAAGCCGTCGTAACGGAGCGCACTTGCGCTCAGGTCATCGCGCCCACGGATGAAACCGATGCGGGTGTGTCCCTGCCGAAGCAGGTGATCGGTCATTTCCTTGCCGGCACTGAAATCGTCGATGCGGACGCAGGACAGGGCCTCGCTCAGGCGCCCCGATGCGATGGCCACGACCGGAATGCCTGCCTTGACCAGTTCGTTTACGGCGGCCTGCGATTCGCACAGGGGCGGCGGCAGGATCACCCCGTCGACGCGTCCGGCGAGCGCGCGCGCCGCCTTGCGTTCGGATTCGGCATCCAGCTTGTCCCAGTAGTCGATGACCAGCTGGATGGCGGAACTGGAGGCGACGCGCAGCAGGCCCACCAGCAGTTCGCGCAGGTAGGCGCCGCTGGGGTTGGTGTAGATCAGCGCAATGCGCGTGTGCTGTGCGGCGGCCAGCGAACTGGCGGCAAGATTGGGCGTATAGCCCAGCTCGCGCACGGCGCGCAGCACGCGCTCGCGGGTGACGTCGCGCACCTTGCCCTGGTTGATCACCCGCGACACGGTCATCGGCGAAACGCCGGCAAGGGCCGCAACCTCGTCGATCGTCACGCCTGCGGTTCTGCGGCGAACCGATTTCTTCGGCTTGTCCAATGCACGATCCCTTTGTTCTTGGTGGCGCTGCCGCGCGGGTGCGAAGGACGATGATGCGCCGCCCCGGGTCCGGACGTAGTCTACAAAGGCGCATGTTAACGCCGTTGTTGCGTGCTGTCGGCACGCACCTATGCGCCGTGCTCGCACTGCTGGCCTGTGCTGGCGGGGCACGGGCGGAGGATGGCTATGCGCTGTGGATGCGCTACCAGCCGGTTGCCGCAACGGTCGCTGCCGATTACCGGCGGCAACTGGCCGAAGTGGTGGCCCCGGATCGCACGCCAATGCAGCGCGCCACCCGCGACGAGCTTGCGCGGAGCCTTTCTGGATTGCTCGGAGCGGCGCCGCCAATGCGAACGGCAATCAGTACTGGCCATGCCCTGGTGCTGGGTACGCCGCAGTCCTCGGCGCTGGTCGCCGCGATCGGCAACGAGGTTGTCACGCTGGGCGACGAGGGCTTCCTGATCCGGCAGGTCCGGACCGAGGGGCGCGATGTGCTGTTGGTGGCGGCACGCCGGGATGTCGGCGTGCTGTATGGCACGTTCCACCTGCTGCGCCTGTTGCAGCGTGGCATGCCGCTGCAGGGGCTGGACGTTCGGGAGTCGCCGCGGGTCACACTGCGTGTGCTCGACCATTGGGACAACCTGGACCGCTACGTCGAGCGTGGCTATGCGGGCAGCTCGCTGTGGGACTGGCAGACGTTGCCGCAATGGCGTGACCCGCGCTACACCGACTACGCCCGTGCCAACGCTTCGCTCGGCATCAACGGCACCGTCCTCAACAACGTCAACGCCAATGCGCTGAGCCTGTCGCCGGCCTATCTGGCCAAGGCCGCCACGCTGGCCGATCTGTTCCGCCCCTATGGCATCCGGGTCTACCTGAGCGCACGCTTCAGTGCGCCCATCGAGCTCGGCGGCCTGGCGACGGCTGACCCGATGGATCCCGGCGTGCGGCGCTGGTGGCGCGACAAGGTCGATGAGATCCATGCGCACATTCCGGATTTCGGCGGCTTCCTGGTCAAGGCGAACTCGGAGGGGCAACCCGGCCCGCAGGATTACGGTCGTTCCCATGCTGACGGCGCCAACCTGCTGGCCGACGCGTTGGCGCCCTACAACGGCGTGGTGATGTGGCGGGCCTTCGTGTATTCGCACGAGGTCCCCGAAGATCGCGCCAAGCAGGCGTACAGCGAGTTTGTCGGGCTGGACGGCGCCTTCCGGCCCAACGTGATCGTGCAGGTGAAGAACGGCCCCATCGACTTCCAGCCGCGCGAGCCGTTCCATCCGCTGTTCGGCGCGATGCCACGCACGCCGCTGATGATGGAACTGCAGATCACCAAGGAATATCTGGGTTTTGCGACGCACTTGGTCTACCTGGGAACGCTCTACGAGGAAGTGCTGCAGGCCGACACGCATGCCCGCGGCGAAGGCTCCACCGTTGCCCGCGTGGTCGATGGTTCGCTGGAGGGCCACGCACTGACCGGTATCGCCGGCGTCGCCAACATCGGCATGGACCGTACCTGGAGTGGCTCGCACTTCGACCAGGCCAACTGGTACGCCTTCGGCAGACTGGCATGGAACCCGCAGCAATCCGCGCGCGCGATTGCCGAAGATTGGGCAGCGCTGACCTTCTCGCCCGACCCGCAGGTGACCGGCCCGATCGTGCGGATGATGATGGACTCGCGCGAGGCGGCAGTGGATTACATGACGCCGCTGGGCCTGCATCACCTCATGGCACGCGGCCATCACTACGGCCCCGGCCCCTGGGTGGACGGCGGCCCGCGTGCGGACTGGACGTCGGTCTACTACCACCGAGCCGATAGCAAGGGCATCGGCTTTGACCGCAGCGCCAGCGGAAGCAACGCCGTGGGCCAGTACGCCCCGCAGGTCGCCGAGGTCTATGGCGACCCCGAGCGGGTGCCCGAGTCGCTGCTGCTGTGGTTCCATCATGTGCCGTGGGACCGCCGCATGCGCTCGGGCAGGACGCTCTGGGAGGAACTGGTCGGGCGCTATTCGCGCGGCGTGCGCCAGGTGCAGTCGATGCAGGCGACCTGGGCCGGCCTGCGCGACCGGATCGATCCGCAGCGGCATCGGCACGTCGCGGCGTTCCTGCAGATCCAGCACGACGAAGCACAATGGTGGCGTGACGCCAGCGTGGCGTACTTCCAGTCACTCAGCGGACGGCCGCTGCCCGTCGGCGAACGGCCACCGCCGCAGCCATTGTCGTACTACCAGGCGTTGCAGTTTCCGTTCGCACCGGGGGATGGCCGATGAGCAGGTTCGGAGCGGTTGGTCATGCGCTGATGCTGGTGGCCATGGCCGGGTTTGCGGTGCCGGCTGCGGCGCGGGAAGTGAAGGGATTGCTGCATCCGCTGTTCAGCGATCACGCCGTCCTGCAGCGTGACCGGCCCATTGCGGTCTGGGGGCACGCAAGCCCCGGGCAGCCGGTTTCCGTGACGTTTGCCGGGCAGGCGGTAAGCACCCGGACGGACGCCGCAGGCGGCTGGCAGGCGACGCTGCCCCCGGTGGCCGCGGGCGGTCCGTACACGCTGGAGGTAAACGCTGGGACACGTCGGGAGATGGCGCGCGACGTGCTGGTCGGCGACGTGTGGCTGTGCTCGGGCCAGTCGAACATGGAGCTGCCGGTGTGGCGCTCGCTCAACGCAGCCAGCGAGATCGCCGCAGCCACGATGCCACGGATCCGGCTGTTCACCGTGCCGCAGCACGCCGCCGTGCAGGCACAGGAGAGCTTCAACGGCAGCACTGCCTGGACATCGGCAACGCCTGATACGGTGCGCGATTTCTCCGCCACCTGCTTCTACTTCGCGCGCGAACTGCAGCGCACCGTCGACGTGCCGATGGGGCTGATCGAGGCGGCGTGGGGCGGCTCTCGGATCGAGGCCTGGACCAGCGTGGGTGCACTGCGAGAGCAGGGTGGCCTGGACGAGCCCCTCGATATCCTCGCGCGGTCTGCGCGTGATCCGCTGGAGGCACGCGCAGCCTGGGGCCGCTACTGGCAGCACTGGTGGGCCACACGCGAGGGCACGCCGCCCGGCGACGCCCCATGGCGCGCGGATGCCGATGACCGAGGATGGCCGCGCGCACCGGCCACACTGGGCGCATGGGAGCGTTGGAACGAGCCCGCGCTTGCCGACTACAACGGCATGGTCTGGTATCGCACGCAGGTGATGCTGAGCGCTGAACAGGCTGCACGCGGCGCGACCCTGGAGCTGGCATCGGCCGACGAGGTGGACGTGACCTGGGTGAACGGGGTCGCCGTCGGCAGCCAGTACGGCGCCGGCAAGAGGCGCTACCCGTTGCCACGTGGCCTGCTGAAGGCAGGATCCAACAGCATTGCGGTCAACGTGCTGGACACCTACGGCGAAGGCGGCCTGGCCGGCCCCGCCACGGCATACGGCCTGCAGTTCGACAACGGTGAGCGGGTGGCACTGCAGGGTCCGTGGAAGTACCGGGTCGCGCCGGGCCAACAGGCGCCGCCATTTGCCCCCTGGCAGGCCGCCACCGGGCTGTCGACGCTGTACAACGGAATGATCGCACCGCTCGGCGCTTTCGGGCTGCGCGGCATGCTGTGGTACCAGGGTGAATCGAACACCGGTGATGGCGCGGCGTACGCGGCGCGGTTGCGTGCGCTGCGCGACGATTGGCGGCGTCAGTTCGGTGCGCGCACGCCACTGCTGCTCGTGCAGCTGGCCAGCTATGGCCAGCCACCGGTTGCGCCCGCCGACAGCGGTTGGGCGCAGGTGCGCGAGTCGCAGCGGCGCGTCGCCGCCGAGGATGCGCAGAGCGGGCTCGCCATCGCCATCGACATCGGAGATGCCTACGACATCCACCCACCGAACAAGCAGGAGCTCGGGCGCCGCCTGGCGCGCGTGGCCCGCCAGGTGGTGTACGGCGAGAAGGGTCTGGCACCGTCAGGGCCGCGGGCGGTCACCGCCGTGCGGACGCCCACGGCCGTCGCCATTGCGTTCGAGGATGTCGAAGGCGCGCTCACCGCGACCGGCGCACTGCGTCCGATCGGCTTTGAACTGTGCGAGGCCAGGGGCCATGCGCACCACTGCGAGTACGCCGAAGCCGAACTGGATGCGCGCCGGATCCTGCTGCGCGGCCCGCGGTCGACGCACGCAACGCACGTCCGCTACTGCTGGGCCGATGGCCCGGTGTGCACGCTGCGCGATCGCAGCGGGGCGCCGGCCGGCCCGTTCGAACTCCCCATTGCCGAAGCCGAGGCCCGACGATGATGACGTTGTCCACGCAGTCCCCTGTGGCCCGCGACAGGGCCGGCCTGAGATCCATGGCGCGCCGGCTGCTGGCGGCAGTGTTCCTGCTGTCGGCCGCAGCCGCCCGGGCCAGCGCGCCGCCGGACGCTCCGCCGGTGTACTTCGACTGGTTCGAGTACCGCGGCAATGACCAGGCGTTTGAAGTGCCGCTGCCGGCCGGGCACTACCGCAATCCGGTACTGGCCGGCTTCCATGCCGATCCCAGCATCGTGCGCGCGAACGGCCGGTTCTATCTGGTCAATTCCAGCTTCACCTACTTCCCGGGCATTCCGGTGTTCGAGAGTGCTGACCTGGTGCACTGGAAGCAGATCGGCAACGTGATTGACCGCCCCACGCAGCTGGATTTCGACGGGCTGAGCGTGTCGCGCGGCATCTTCGCCCCCACCATCGAGTACCACGACGGCACCTTCTACGTCGTCACCACCGCCACCGACAGCGGTGGCAACTTCATTGCCACGGCGCGCGACCCGGCCGGGCCGTGGTCCGATCCGCACTGGCTGCCCGGCATCGATGGCATCGATCCATCACTGTTTTTCGATGACGACGGCAAGGTCTACCTGATCAACAACGATGCACCGCCCGGTCCGCCGCGCTACGACGGGCACCGCGCCATCTGGATGCAGCAGATCGATCTGCCGGCGTTCAAGCCGGTTGGGCCACGCCGGGTGCTGGTTGATGGAGGCGTGGAGCCGGCGAAGAATCCGATCTGGATCGAGGGACCGCACATCTACAAGCGGGAGGGCTGGTATTACCTGTCCGACGCTGAAGGTGGTACCGGGCCGCAGCATTCGCAGGTGGTGCTGCGCAGCCGCGCGGTGTGGGGACCCTACGTTCCCTATGCGGGCAATCCGATCCTGACCCAGCGCGAGCTGCCGGACAACCGTCCGCTGCCGATCACCAATGCCGGCCACGCCGACCTGGTCGAAGGCCCGGATGGCTCGTGGTGGGCGGTGTTCCTGGCCAGCCGCAACTATCAGAAGCGCCACTACAACACCGGGCGCGAGACCTACCTGTTGCCGGTGCGATGGCAGGATGGCTGGCCGCAGATCCTGCCGACCGACCAGGCCATTCCCTACGTGGCCAAGGCGCCGTCATGGATGCAGGGCGAGGCATCGCAGGCCCCGTCGACCGGCAATTTCGTGGCGCGCGACAATTTTGATGGCCCAGCGCTCGATCGCCAGTGGCTGCGCGTGCGCGTGCCCAGGCATGCCTGGGCTGACCTGCACAAGCGCCCCGGGATGCTGGCCGTGCACCCGCTTGCCGAGGATCTGGACACGTTGCGCAATCCGGCATTTCTCGGCCGGCGCCAGCAGCACCTGCGTTTCGAGGCGAGCACCGCGATGACCCCGCCAGCCCCCGGTGTCGCCGCCGGTCTGGCGGCGTTCCAGAGCGAGGCGTACTGGTACTTCCTCGGCGTTCGTGACCTTGGCGGGGGTCGCCTCTCGCTCTTTCTCGAAGCGTGTGACGGGGGGGGCAGCACGCGGACGCTGGCCAGCCATGACGTGCCGGCGTCTGCAGCACTGCGCCTGAAGATTGCCGGCAACGAGGGCGCCTACGCGTTCTCGTTCGACACCGGCGACGGGCAGGGCTGGCAACTGCTCGCAGGCGACGTGGACGGCACCGTTCTGAGTACGGACCGGGCAGGCGGCTTCGTGGGCGCACTGCTGGGTCCCTTCGCGCGCGACGAGCGCACCGGGAGAAGCAAATGAGACTGTCGATTTCGTCCAGGACCCGCCGCCGCACGTGGCGTGGCCGGGCTACCCTGTTCGTCCTCACCTGCGTGGCGGCCGCGGCGTCCGCGGCCGCGGCCGCGCCACGGCCCTGGCTGGATGCCTCGGCAAGCTTCGAGCAACGGGCCGCCGCACTCGTCGCGCAGATGACCCTGGAAGAGAAGGCCGCGCAGATGCAGAATGCTGCACCGGCAATCGAACGGCTGGGAGTGCCCGCCTACGACTGGTGGAATGAGGGGTTGCATGGCGTCGCACGGGCGGGGCAGGCCACGGTGTTTCCGCAGGCAATCGGCCTGGCCGCGACCTTCGATGTACCGTTGATGGGGCAGGTGGCCACGACCATCAGCGACGAGGCCCGCGCGAAGCACCACCAGTTCCTCCGAGAAGGCGCGCATGGCCGTTACCAGGGCCTGACCTTCTGGTCGCCGAACGTCAACATCTTCCGCGACCCGCGCTGGGGGCGCGGACAGGAGACCTATGGCGAGGATCCGTACCTCACCGCGCGCATGGGCGTGGCCTTCGTACGCGGCCTGCAGGGCGACGACCCCGTCTACCGCAAGCTGGACGCCACCGCCAAGCATCTGGCCGTGCACAGCGGCCCGGAGGCCGACCGCCATCACTTCGATGCACGCCCGAGCCGGCGCGACCTGTATGACACCTACCTGCCGGCGTTCGAAGCGCTGGTGAAGGAAGGCGAAGTGGATGCGGTCATGGGCGCCTACAACCGCGTGTACGGCGAGTCCGCCAGCGCCAGCCGTTTCCTGCTGCGTGATGTGCTGCGACGCGACTGGGGCTTCAAGGGCTACGTGGTCTCGGACTGCTGGGCCATCGTCGACATCTGGAAGCACCACCATATCGTTGCCACGCGCGAAGCCGCCGCGGCGCTGGCGGTCAGGAACGGCACCGAGCTGGAATGCGGCCAGGAGTACGCAACGCTGCCTGCGGCAGTGCGCCAGGGACTGATCAGCGAAGCGGAGATCGACGATGCGGTGACCCGCCTGTTCACCGCACGGATGCGCCTGGGCATGTTCGATCCGCCGGAGCGGGTGCGCTGGGCGCGCATTCCGGCCTCGGTGAACCAGGCGCCGGCCCATGATGCGCTTGCCCTGAAGGCCGCGCAGGCATCGCTGGTGCTGCTGAAGAACGATGGCATCCTGCCGCTGTCGCGCGACACCAGGCGCATTGCCGTGGTTGGACCCACCGCCGACGACACCATGGCGCTGCTCGGCAACTACTTCGGCACACCGGCCGCGCCGGTCACGATCCTGCAGGGCATACGCGAGGCGGCCAAGGGCGCTGAGGTGCGGTATGCGCGTGGCGTCGACCTGGTGGAGGGCCGCGATGACCCCGGTGCCACGCCGTTGATCGAGCCGACCTTCCTGCGGCCCTCAGCGGACTCGCCCGAGCGCGGCCTGCGCGGCGAGTACTTCCGCACGCCCGACCTGTCTGGCACTCCGGCCCTGGTACGTACCGATGCGCAGATCGGCTTCCGCTGGGACCGCGGCTCGCCGACCGACAACCTGCTGGCACGCGGCGAAGCGGCACCGGGGCAGGGGATTCCCGACGACCGCTTCAGCATCCGCTGGAGTGGCCAGCTGCTGCCCCCCGTGTCCGGTCGTTACCGGCTGGAGGTGGCCGGCGATGATGGCTACCGTCTGTACCTGGACGGCAAGCGTGTGATCGATCACTGGGTGAACACGGATCGCCTGCATGCCGAGGGTGTCGAACTCGACCTGCAGGCGGGGCGTGCCTATGACCTGAAGCTGGAGTACTACGACGACCAGCGCGATGCCGGCGTGCGCCTGGGGTGGCGCATGCCCGGTGCCAAGGCGCCGTTCGATGAAGCGCTCGATGCCGCACGGGAGGCCGATGTGGTGGTGTTCGTTGGTGGACTCACCGGCGATGTCGAAGGCGAGGAGATGACGGTCAACTATCCGGGTTTTGCCGGTGGCGACCGTACCGACCTGCGCTTGCCCGCGCCGCAGCGCACCCTGCTGGAGGCCCTGCACGCTACCGGCAAGCCGGTGGTGATGGTACTCACCGGCGGCTCAGCCATCGCCGTGGACTGGGCGCAGGCGCATCTGCCGGCGATCCTGATGAGCTGGTACCCCGGGCAGCGCGGCGGCACCGCCGTCGGCCAGGCGCTGTTCGGCGACGTCAATCCGGCGGGTCGCTTGCCGGTCACGTTCTACAAGGCCGGCGAAGTGATGCCGGCATTCGACGACTACGCCATGGAGGGCCGCACCTACCGCTACTTCCGCGGCACGCCGCTGTATCCGTTCGGTCACGGACTCTCGTACACGCGCTTCGATTATGGAGCGCTCCGCCTCGATGCGGACACCATCGGCGCCGATGGCCGCCTGGGCGTGACGGTGGATGTGACCAATGCGGGCACACGCAGCGGTGATGAAGTGGTACAGCTGTACGTGCGGCGCGAACACGCCGGCAGCGGCGATGCCGTGCAGGAACTGCGTGGCTTCCAGCGCGTCCAGCTGGCCCCGGGCGAACGCCGCACGGTGACGTTCACCCTGCAGGCGGCGCAGGCCCTGCGCCACTATGACCAAGCGCGTGCGGCGTACGCGGTGCAGCCCGGTGCCTACGAGGTCAGGGTAGGGGCGTCCAGTGCCGATATACGTGCGCAGGGCAGGTTCAGCGTGGTGCCCGCGCATGACTGATCGCCCTCGTTGGCATCGGTTCCCCTTCGACCAGATTCCTTTTCCAGGACGTCCGCTGCATGGCAAGCACTGAACACGCGCTATCGGTACGCGAGAAGCTCGGCTACAGCCTGGGCGATCTCGCCGCCAACCTGATCTTCCAGACCCTGATCACCTACCTGGCATTCTTCTACACCGACGTCTACCGCCTGCCAGCTGCGACCGCGGCCACGATCATCTTTGTGGTCGGCCTGCTGGGAGCTTTCGTGTTCACGCCGTTGATCGGCATTGCGGCTGACCGAACGTCCACCCGTTGGGGCCGCTTCCGCCCGTGGATCCTGTGGACGGCCATCCCCTTTGGCGTACTGTCCCTGCTGGCGTTCAGCACCCCGGACCTGGGCGAGCGCGGAAAGGTGATCTATGCACTGGGCACCTACGCGCTGCTGGTCTGCGTTTACGCCGCGAACAACCTGCCGTACTCGGCGCTGAGCGGCGTGCTGACCGGCAGCATGGCCCAGCGCAACAGCCTTTCGGCGTACCGCTTCGTGGCCGTGATGATCGCGCAGTTCATCATCCAGGTGCTGCTGATGCCGCTGGTGCTGATTCTGGGTGACGGCGACCGGGTGCGCGGCTTCGAACAGGTCATGACCGCCTTCGCACTGATCGGAACAGTGTTCTTCCTGATCACCTTCGCCACCACCCGCGAGCGCATCGTGCCGACGCGCGAGCAGACCGGCGGCATTGTGCAGGACCTGTCCGACCTGCTGCACAACCGCCCGTGGCAGGTGATGCTGGCCCTGACCGTGCTGGTGTTCATCAACCTGGCGTTGAAAGGCGGCACCTACATCTATTACTTCCAGTACTACATGAGCGAAGCGGCGCTGGCCGGTTTCCTGGAGAACTCAGGCTTCAACGGCCTGATCCGTGCATTGAATGGCGCCTTGGCCAGCGCCGGCTTCGCGGCGTTCACCTGGCCGAAGGACGCGGCCACCTCGGCGTTCAGCCTGTTCAACGCGTGCGGCATCCTCTGCATGATCCTGGGTATTGGTGCATCACGGCGGCTGGCGGATCGCTTCGGCAAGCGCGATGTCTTCGGTGGCGCCCTGTTTGTCTCGACCCTGTTCCTGCTTGCCTTCTACCTGTTTCCACCCACGGGCGTGGCGGTGGCCTTCGCTGCCTTCATGCTGCATGGCTTCTGCTATGGCATCACCATCCCGCTGCTGTGGGCGATGATCGCGGACGTTGCGGACTACTCCGAGTGGAAGAACCATCGCCGGGCAACGGCGATCATCTTCTCGGCGATGCTGTGCGGCCTGAAGATCGGCCTCAGTGTCGGCGGCGCGCTGGTCGCCGCGATCCTTGCCCACTACGGCTACCAGGCAGGCCTGGTGCAGCAGCCTGAGGCCGTGGTGCAGGGCATCCGCCTGACCGTAAGCGTCTATTGCTCCCTTCCGTTCCTGCTCGCCGTGGCGCTGCTGTTCTTCTACCGGATCGACAAGCGCGCGGAAACCCGCATCGAGCAGGATCTCCACCTGCGTCGCCGTTCCGCCGACGCCTCCGCGTAACGCCAAGATGACAACCATGATCGACCTCTCTGCCGGTGAAGACGGCCAGGCCAGCGAAGCCCGTCTCGCGCAGCTCAGCGCACACGCCATTTCGCAACCGCTGGTGACCCACATCTACACCGCCGACCCTTCGGCGCACGTATTCGAGGGGCGCCTGTACATCTATCCGTCGCACGACATCGACGGTGGCCAGCCATTCGACGATGAAGGCGGCCACTTCGGCATGCAGGATTACCATGTGCTGAAGATGGATACGCCCGATAGCGCGGCCGTGGATTGCGGCATGGCGTTGCACGTGCGCGACGTGCCGTGGGCGCGGAAACAGATGTGGGCTCCCGATGCCGCCTGTCGCGATGGCCGCTACTACCTGTACTTCCCGGCCAAGGACGCCGAGGGCCGGTTCCGCATCGGCGTGGCAATCGGTGCGCGACCGGAGGGCCCGTTCGCACCCCAGCCGGAGCCGATCAAGGGCGCGTACTCGATCGACCCGGCCGTGTTCGAAGACGACGATGGCAGCCACTACCTGTACTTCGGTGGCATCTGGGGCGGGCAGCTGCAGAAGTATCGTGACAACCAGTACAGCGAAGCGCACGAGGAACCCGAGGGCGGCGCGCCGGCCCTGGGGCCGCGCGTGGGCCGCCTGGATGCTGGAATGACCGAGCTGGCCGAACCCACCCGCGAAGTGCAGATCCTGGATGAGCATGGCCAGCCGCTGCGTGCGGACGACCATGCGCGCCGTTTCTTCGAAGGCCCGTGGCTGCACAGGTACCAGGGTCGCTACTACCTGTCGTACTCCACTGGCAACACCCACCAGCTGTGCTACGCCGTGGGTGACAGCCCGTACGGGCCGTTCACCTATGCTGGCGTGATCCTCACCCCCGTGGTCGGTTGGACCACCCACCACTCCATCTGCCAGTTCCAGGGCCAGTGGTACCTGTTCTATCACGATGCGCTGATGTCCGGCGGCATTACCCACCTGCGCTCGGCCAAGTGCACGCCGCTGCACATGGAGCCGGACGGAAGCATCCGCACGATCAATCCCTATGGGGCCTGAGCACATGTTGCCGAGGGATGATGCGCTGGCCCCGCTGCCGGCCGGTCAGCTGCACTGGCTGAGATGCGGCGAACTGGAGGTTGCGCTCGCCGCAGCGGCGGGCGGGCGCATCGCGCACCTACGTTACCGGGGCGTGGAATGGCTGGTGGACGCGCAGGAGACCGGGGCGGCGGCGATCGCCTGGGGCTGCTACCCGATGGTGCCGTGGGCCGGGCGCATCCGCCGTGGACAGTTCCGTTTTGACGGCATGCCGCATCGGCTGCCGCTCAACTTCGACGGGCATGCCATCCATGGGGTCGGCTTCTCGCGACCCTGGCAGATCGACCGGCTGGATGCGGCCGCAGCCGAGGTGTCGCTGCAGCTGCCGCGCGACAGCTACTGGCCCTTCGGTGGCATTGCCATGCTGGAACTGCGGTTGCAGGGGCACACCCTGCAGCTGCGCCTTTCGGTCCAGGCCGGCGAGCAGGCGATGCCGGCGGTGCTGGGCTGGCACCCCTGGTTCAGGAAGCCGGACCGGTTGCTGTTCAATCCTCGCGCGATGTATCCGCGGGACAGGGAAGGTATTGCCACGCTGCCCCACGTGGAGCCCACCACCGGCCCCTGGGATGACTGCTTCGTTGCCGACGGTGACATCACGCTGGTACGCGAAGGCCAACGCCTGCGGCTGAGGTCGGACCACGACCACTGGGTGGTCTACGACGCTGCGCCGCACGCCACCTGTGTCGAACCGCAGAGTGGCCCGCCGGACGGCTTCACGCTGGCACCGCACCGGCTGGAGCCTGGCCAGCGCCTCGCGTTGACGTTCGAACTGGCGTGGGTGGCGGACAGCAGCTGAAGCCCGGCCAGGGCCCGCAATCGCCCTGGTTCCGGAGTATCGGTACGCCGCCTGGACCGGTTGTGGACCCTGGTGCCTGACACGGGCTGCGCCTGACCGACACGTGCCATCTGCTACAGGTTCCAGTCAACCCGCATGCCCGCGATCAGTGCATTCGGCAGGTCCCGCTGCCGCGCAGGTTCGTTGAACGGGTCCGGATGCACGATGTAGTGCAGGTTCGGTGCAATCCTGAGCTGCGGGGTGAGCTGGATGCCATAGCTCAGCTCCATCATCACCTGGCTTCCGTGCGGGGTGCCGCTGCCGCCGGCGGCAGCGCGGGCCAGGCGGAGGTTCTCCAGCGCGATGCCGCTGTACTTCTGCCGGGTGACGACGAAGCCGATGCTGTCCTGCGGCCGGCGGGCGAACGTGCCCTTCTGCACAAGCCCGGCCTGCAGGAAGTGATCCTCGATCAGCTGCCCGGAGGTACCCTTGAGCGCGGCGCCGAAAAGGGTCAGGCCGCGGCCATTGCCATCGCCGGTAAGCTGCTGCTCGAAGCGCGCGAACGCACCGGAGCGACCGTGGCGTGCCGCGTACTCCTGGCCACTGAGCAGCGCGGGAATGCCGTTGGCATCGCGCAGCGGATCGCGATAGGTCGAGTTGTCCTGCCAGCCACCGAGTTCGTAGCGGGCTTTCAGTCGTGCCGAAGCCGGGCTGCGCCAGCCGATCGTGTAGGGCACGATCCAGCCGGTGGCCTGGTTCGTATTCCACTTCAGGCCATGCTGGCCATCCTCGGCCTGGCTGGGATCGACCTGGTAGGCACCGATGCGGACATAGACATCGGGCGTCACCCAGGCCGTGGCGTCGGCCATCCAGCTCGACACCGGCCACCAGGTGAAGTTGCTGGTGCGGAAAACGTAGGTCGGGTTGCCGCACGCCGAGTTGCCCTGGAAGTACTGGCACAGCTCCGACCCGAGGTGGTGGATGTTGGCGACGCTGCGACCGGCCTCCAGCACCAGCCGGTCGTTGAACAGCTTCTGTTCCAGGGTCAGGTTGGCCAGGCGGGTCCCCTGGCCGCCGTAGATTTCCTGCACCGAGGTGCTGTTGCCGGTGCTGCTGTTGGCGAGGTTGGTGCCGTGGCGATTGATGCCATAGGCCTTGATCGTGGCCCCCCGCCAGCCGAACGCAGCGTCGAGGTCAACATCGGCGCCGAACATCAGCTGGCCGGCGTAAGCGGTGCCGCTGCGCTTGCCACCATCGAGCGTGGCGGCCGCCTCGCCGGTGTAAGCCAGTTTGGGAGTGAAGACATCACTCGCGTTGGCAGCTACGGCCAGTGAGGGCAGGGTCAGCAGGATCGCTACCGGCACCAGGCGGCAGGAAGGGCAGGTCATGGGCGGGGTTCCTTTTACAGGGTGGGGGCTGTGACCGGCTTCTTGAGGATGCGCAGTGCAATCGCGGTGACCGCCACGCCGGCCAACAGCGCCAGCAGGTAGACACCAAGATGGGTGACCGCGTTCGGGATCGGCAGCACGAACACACCGCCGTGCGGCACCTTCAACTCGACGCCTGCGGCCATCGAGATCGCACCGGCCACGGCCGAGCCGAGGATCAGCGCAGGAATGGTGCGCAGCGGATCGCGTGCCGCGTAGGGAATAGCCCCCTCGGTCACGAAGCTCAGGCCGAGCACGCCGGCGGCACCGGCAGTGCCGCGCTCCTCGGCAGTGAAGCGGTTGCTGAACAACCACGTCGCCAGCGCGATGCCCAGCGGTGGCGTCATGCCGCCGATCATGGTCGCCGCCATCGGCGTGTAGACCTGGCTGGAAATCAGGGCGGTGGAGAAGGCGTAGGACGCCTTGTTTACCGGTCCACCCATGTCAACGGCCATCATGCCGCCCAGCAGCAAACCGAGCAGGATCGCGCTGCTGCCCTCCATGCCGCGCAGCCAGTCGGTCAGCCAGGCCAGCAGTGCGGCCACCGGCGTGCCGATCACGTACATCATCAGCAGGCCGACCAGCAGCGTGCCCAGCACCGGCAGGATCAGCACCGGCTTGAGGCCTTCCAGGCTGCGCGGCAGGCGCAGCGCACGGTTGATCCAGTGCACGCCATAGCCGGCGATGAAGCCCGCCAGGATGCCGCCGATGAAACCTGCGTCCATGTTGACCGCAACCAGCCCGCCGATCATGCCGGGCGCGATGCCGGGGCGGTCGGCGATGGAGTAGGCGATGTAGCCGGCCAGCGCCGGCACCATCAGCATGAAACCGGACTTGGCGCCGATCTGGAACAGCGACCAGGCCAGCGTCCCCTTGTGTGCGTCGTCGAAGGCATAGATGCCGCCGAGTGCGAACGCCAGGGCGATCAACAGGCCGCCGGCTGTCACGAACGGCAGCATGAACGACACGCCGGTCATCAGGTGCTTGTAAGGACCGGTGCTCTTGTTCCTTTCTGCGGTACGGCCCGAAGCCGCTGTCCCCGCGTGCACGCCGGCCTCGGCCAGCGCCTTGCGGATCAGGTTCTGGCCGTCATTGATCGCCGGCTTGGTACCACTCTTGAACAGGCGCTTGCCTGCGAAACGCGAAAGATCGACTTCGCGGTCGGCGGCGATCAGCACCACATCGGCAGCGGCGATTTCCGCATCGCTCAACGCATCCTGCGCGCCGACCGAGCCCTGTGTTTCAACCCGGATCGCATGGCCCAGCGCTTTGGCAGCCTGTTGCAGGCCTTCTGCTGCCATGAAGGTGTGAGCGATGCCGGTGGGGCAGGAGGTGACGGCAACGATGCGCTTGCCAGCCCCGGTGGCGGGGGCACTGGCCGGCGCAGCTGCGAGCGGTGCAAGCGCGGCGACCGGATCGTCCAATACCTCGCCCAGGCTGGCATGCACGATCCGGGCATTGCCGAAGCGTGCGATGTCTGCCTCGCCATCGCCCACCAGCAGCAGCTGGGTCGGGGAGGCGGCGTCCGAGGCGGGCAGCGCGCCGGTCACGCCCTGGTCGCTGCGGATTTCGATCATCAGCTCAAGCCCGCGCTGGCGGGCCGCGCGACGCAGAGCCTCGGCGGCAAGTACCGCCTCGATGCTGCGTTCGCCAGCGGCGATGACTACGGTGGAAGCGTGCATGGGAACTCCTGGAATGCTTCGGGTTCGTCCTTGCCGGAGGCATCGCGGGTGGCCCGAAGCCGACCGCTGCTCCTCCGGCAGGTGTTTCAATCCAACCGCTCGATCAGTACATCGCCGGCCCCGGCGCGCACCTGCGCCGGATCGAGCCGCCGCGCGTCTCCGCTATCCAGCCGGCTCATCGAGAACGCCGTGGCCAGTCGTGCACAGGCGGCGAGGTCGAGGGAGCGCTCCAACAGCGCGGCGGCGATGCCGGCGACCATGGCATCACCGGCGCCCACCGTGCTGCCCTGGGCCAGACGCGGCGGTCGCGCGACCAGGGCGCCGGCGCGATCAATGAACAGCGCGCCGTCGGTCCCCATGGAGATGGCAACGAGTGCGACACCGCGTTCGACCAAGGCCTGGCCTGCAGCGCGCAGTGCGCTGCGATCCGGCAGCGACGTGCCGGTCCAGGCCTCCAGTTCGTGGCGGTTGGGCTTGATGGCGTAGGGCAGCGCGCCCCGCGCGCCGTCCAGCGCAGCTGCAAGCGCATCGCCGCTGGTGTCCAGCAGCACGCGCGCACCGGCCGTTCCGGCCTGCGCCTGCAACCGCGCCCATGCATCGGCCGGCAGTCCGTGCGGCAGGCTGCCGGACAGCACGACCGGCAGGCCGGGCGCGAGCAGGGCGCCGAGCTGGCGCGACACCGCGTTCAGATCGGCAGCGTCCACGGCCAGGCCCGGCAGGTTGATGTCCGTCGTTTCGCCGTTGGCCTCTTCGACCAGCTTGATGTTGGTGCGGGTATGGCCCGGAACGCGCAGGCAGCCGTCAATGATGCCCCGCTCGCGGAACAGCGTGCGGAACACGCCGTCGTTGCCGTCGCCCAGCACACCCAGCGCGGTGATCGGCACGCCCCAGTCGGCCAGGCAGGCCGCCACGTTGATGCCCTTGCCGCCTGCGTCGTCGCGGGAGCTGCCGGCCCGATGCACGCGGCCTGGCTGCAGGCGGGCTAGGCGCACGGTCTGGTCGATGGCCGGGTTCAGGGTCACGGTGACGGCGCGGGCAGTCATGCGCGCGCTCCATCGAGGCCGCGCACCTGCTCGGCGGTTTCGCACCCCAGTGCGGTGCTCGCCAGCGCTTGCAGTTCGGTCATCGCGGTGCCACGCAGGCGCGCCTTCACCGCCGGGATGTCGTTCGGAGTCATCGACAGTTCGTCCACGCCCAGGCCAGCCAGCAACATGGCGCCGAAGGGGTCGCCGGCCAGGCCGCCACAGACGCCGACCCAGCGCCCATGCAGCCGTGCGCCTTCAACCGTGGCGCGGACCGCGCGTAGCACCGCCGGATGCAGGCTGTCGGCCTCGGCGGCGAGTTCCGGGTTCTGGCGGTCGATCGCCAGCACGTACTGGGTCAGATCATTGGTGCCGATCGAGAAGAAGTCGGCATGGCGCGCCAGTACGTCGCTCTGAGCGGCGGCAGCCGGCACTTCGATCATGATGCCGATCGGCACCACCGGCGCCTCCAGCTCGGCACGCAGGCGCTCACAGATGGCGCGCAGTGCGACCAGCTCGGTCACCGACGTGATCATCGGGAACATGATGGACAGGCGTGCACCGTCCTTGGCGGCGCGATACAGCGCACGCAGTTGCGGCTCCAGCAGGTCAGGGCGGCGCAGCAGCAGGCGCGCGCCACGCACGCCGAGGAACGGGTTCTCCTCGCGTGGCAGTTCCAGGTGCGCCACCTGCTTGTCGCCGCCGATGTCGAGCGCGCGCACGATCAGCGGGCGGCCGTTGAGTGCCTTGGCCATCGCCAGATAGGTGGTGTACTGCTCCTCCTCGCTGGGCGTACTGCCACGTTCGAGGAACAGGAACTCAGTGCGCATCAGGCCGACGCCTTCCGCACCCTGTTCCAGTGCCAGTGGCACCTGGTCGGGCAGGTTGACGTTGGCGCCGATGTCGATGCGGTGGCCGTCGGGGGTCTGGGCGGGTTGCGCGCGTTGCGCGGCTTCGCGCTCGCGGATCTGCTGCTGTTCGGCGATCCATTCGCGTGCCGAGGCGAGATCGGCTTCGGAGGGGGACAGGTAGAGCCGTCCGCTGCTGCCGTCCAGGATCGCTTCGCGGCCTGGCTGGATCGCCAACAGCCCGGCGCCGCCGGCCACCAGCGCCGGCAGGCCCAGCGTGCGCGAGAGGATGGCGGTGTGCGAGGTCGGCCCGCCCTGCGCGGTGGCCAGGCCGAGCACGCGACCGGTGTCGAGATTGGCGGTATCCGAAGGCGAGAGATCTGTGGCGATCAGGATGCACGGTTGCGACGGCAGATCCGCCAGGCCACCACCTTCAGCAGAAGGGTCAAGCTGCGCCAGCACGCGCCGGCCGACATCACGCAGGTCCGCCGCGCGCCCGGCCAGCACCGGATTGCCCAGCGCCGCCAGCCCGGAGGCGATCTGCTCGATGGCCTGGTGCCATGACCACGCCACACCATGGCCTTCGACCATCAGCTGGCAGGTGCGGGTGATCAGGTCGGTGTCGTCGAGCAGCGCGGCCTGCGCCTTGAAGATCGCCGCATCCGGAGCGCCAAGGCGGCGCTGTGTGTCGTCCTGCAGGGCGGCCAGCTGCTGGCGGGTGCGGCCGAGTGCATCCTGCAGGCGTGCGCCGCCCTCGCCAAGCGGGGCAGGACGGTCGGTGACTTCCGCCTGCGTGCTGGCCAGCACATGCACCGGGCCGATCGCCAATCCGGGGCTGGCGCCGATGCCAATGATCGTCGCCTGCGCTTCGGGTGGTTTCCACCCGGCGACAGGGGCTGCTGCCTTGCGCTGGGCTGCACGCTCGGCATCAGCCCTTTCCTGTGCGACCAATCCATCCATGACCTTGCGCAGCGCAGCCAGCAGCGCGGGGGCATCGGCGCCCTCGGCAGAAACACGCACAGCATCGCCCTCACGCAGCCCGAGCTGAAGCAGCGCTACCAGACTCTTGGCATCGGCCGCCTGATCGCCTGCGCGGACCTGCGCGCGGGCCGCGAAGCCGCGCGCCGTCTCGGCCCAGCGCGTGGCAGGACGGGCGTGCAGTCCGTTGGGGTAGGCGATGGTCCATTCGAAGCGCTCGGCCAGATCCACCGCTGGCGCGTGGATGGCGGCAATCGCAACATCGCCGGCCAGCGCGTTCACGATCTCGCCCGCCTCGGTGGTGGTGAACAGCCGCTGCAGCGTGGACTCGTCCTGGATCAGCTGGGTCAAGCGGCGCAGCACCGTGATGTGGGTATCCGACTGGGCAGCGATGCCGACCACCAGACGGGTGACCTGTCCCGGGTTCCATTCCACGCCTTGCGGCAACTGCAGCACGGCGATGCCATCGCGGTGCACCAGATGGCGGTCCTCGCCAAGCCCGTGCGGGATTGCTACGCCGTGTCCAAGGAAGGTGTTCGCCAGCGTTTCGCGCCGCCCCATGCTGGCTTCGTACCCCGGCGCCACGCAGCCGGCCGCGACCAGCATCTGCGCGACCTGGGCAATGGCATCGGTTTTGTCCTGCGCCCGCGCGTCCAGGCGGATCAGTTCCCGGCTGGCCGGGGAAGGGAAGGTCTGGGGCGACAAAGGGGGCTCCGCGGAAGGGGTGGCTGGGACGTATTGGGAACGTTCCCACTCGCCATTTCAATGTGCAGTGCACAAAAATCCAATAGTCCTTTGGCGCTAACATGGTGCTGGAGGGCCGTCCGGCCCAGAAAAGCGCTCGATTCCGGGAACGTTACCAGTGAGCATCAGCATCAATGACGTCGCACGCGTGGCGGGGGTATCCAAGTCCACCGTGTCGCGGGTGCTCGGCGGCGGCCCGGTCAGCGAGGCCGTGCGCGGCCGGGTGGAGGCGGCGATCCGCCAGACCGGATATCACCCCAACCTGCAGGCAAGACGCCTGCGCGCCCGGCATACCGGCATCATCGGCCTGATCGTGGCCGATATCCGCAACCCGTTCTTTACCGCGCTGATCCGCGCCGTGGAGGAAGTCGCGTACCGGGAAGGCCTTCGCGTCACCCTCTGCAACACCGATGAGGACCCCGAGCGCGAGGCGCTGTATCTGCAGTTGATGCACGAGGAACGCATCAGTGGGCTGATTTTTGCGCCCACCCGGACCACGGTGGGGCGGCTGGACCGGCTCACGCTGGATTACCCCACGGTCCTGGTCGATCGTGCCGCACCCGGTGGCTCGATCGACAGCGTGGTCCTCGACAACGCAGCGGCGATGGCGGGCCTGGTCGAACACCTGGCCGAGCGCGGCTATTGCCGCATCGGTGGCCTGTTCGGCAGCACCAGTACCACGGCGGCCGAACGCCGCGACGGCTATATCGCTGCAATGCGCAGGCACGGGCTGGAACCGGACTACCGCGAGGTAGAGCCCACGGCCGAGGCCGCCATCGCAACGGTCGAGCAGTGGTTGACCAGTCCTTCGCGTCCCGATGCGCTGGTCGCCAGCAACAGCCTGCTGCTCATGGGCGCATTGAAAGCGGCCCGCAGCGCTGGGCTTGCGATTCCAGGAGAGCTGGCGCTGGCAGGCTTCGACAATGAGCGATGGACCGAACTGGTCGAACCCGGGGTTACCGTGGTCGAGCAGCCGGTTGAAGAGATGGGGCGGGCCGCGATGTCGCTGCTGCTGGAGCGCCTGCGCATGCCGGAGCTGCCGGTACGCAGACTGGTGATGACGGGAAGATGCGTGGTGAGAGGGTCAACGGCTGCGCGATAGTCCGGCGCCGCGTCTGCGGCAGTAGCAGTCGCAGTCCATGAGGCTGGCACTGGGGTGTTGGCGGGTCGCGCGTTGTCTGCTAAAAGCCATCTGGACACGCAGACCGGATGGGTCATCGCCTTGTCAGAGCCTTATTCAGCGCTGTTGCGCCTGCAGTTGCGCCACGAAGATCTCTCCAGATGGCTGGCGGCGCCCCTGCCTTCGCCATCCCGATGGTCCGACTGGCGATGCATCGCCGGGCCGTGGCGCTTGCGCAACGGTGAATGCCTGGCGTCTTCAAGCGACGAGGCGTTGGATGAACTGCTCATAGACTGCCAGGCCCTGCTGGCCCGCCACCCCGACAATCGCGCCGCATTGAAGGCCTTCCTTGCATCCGCGCAGGCCGAGAATATCCAGGTTGCCGCCTATGACCGCACTGGTACGCACTTTGTTGCGGGATCGCTGACGTATTCGGAAAGCCTCTACGATCTCATCGCGTTTCTGGCTGTGGCACGGGGCGCGGCCGATTTCCTGAAGGCGGGCGACCATGGGGTGGCACTGGTCCACGACTATCTCTGGGCAGAGGAAGGTGGGCGCGAGACCGTTGCCGCGATTGCCCTGGCCGGCCAGGGGGAATCCGGATTCCTTTCTTCCACGGACCTGGATACCGCTGCCGCGCCCTTCGACGCCTTGGTGGACGCCATGCTGGAAGCTGAGGACGACCCGGCGTTTCAACCACGCAACCAGCTTGATCAACTCTGACCGGCACCGCGTGGAATCCAGAAAAACGACAGCCAGGACCCCGATATGAAAGGACATCACGCCCGCCTCACGCACCGCCGCATGCGTTGGCTCCTGACACTGTGCCTCGGCGCCCTCGTGGGACCCGCCGTGGCAGGCACAACGCAACCGGAACGCACCTGGTTTGTCAGTGGTGCGGAGCTCATCACGCTGCTGCAGGGCAAAGGCGCTGACGGGTTCTGCGATGGCGAACACTGCCGGGGGCTGTCCAGCGCCCGGGCCAGCAGCTATATCCTGGGTGTCGCCGATGCCAGCCGCGGTCAGTGGTGTGGGCAGGGCCGGATCCTTCCGCATGAACTGGTCGATCAGGTGTCTTCCCATCTCCGGCAGCTGCCCCGCGTGCGATTGCAACAGGATGCGTCTCCCCTGGTTGTCGAAGGGCTGCGCGCGGCGTTTCCGTGTGGTCGCGGCACATCGCCTGGTGGCAGTGCCGAGCCCGGCAAGGCACGCTGAGACGCGTGGGCTGGGCGTTGGCAACGCGGGCTGCAGCCCGCGTAATGAACACATCGGTGTTCTGCACGCTGGCGACACGATGCATTCACGACCGCCGACACCCGCGCCCGCGACACTGCATGCTCCTTTCTCCGCATGAGGTGCCCCATGGCTACCTGTGATGTCTGCGGCAATGACTACGACAAGAGCTTCACCCTCCAGCAGGGTGGACGCAGCGGCACCTTCGATTCGTTCGAGTGCGCCATCCATGCGTTCGCACCGCGCTGCGCACATTGCGACTGCGCGATCATCGGGCATGGCGTTGAAGGAAACGGTCAGATCTTCTGCTGCGCACATTGCGCCGGTCACGCCGGTGTAAAGGGAATCGCAGACCGGGCCTGAGCCCGCTCCGGCCGGTCATGCCGGGACCAGCGAGGCGAGCCGTGCGACCCGGGCTGCACCCGAATCGGCGAGCAGCGCCATCGCACGCTGTTTCCGCGCCGGCGTCCCCGCCACGGCCTCCCGTGCCACCACTACGTCGAATTCCCTGGCGTTGGCGTCCAGCGCGGTAGCCAGGACACATGAATCGGCCGTCATCCCGCTGAGCCAAAGGCTGCGCACGCCAAGCTTGGCCAGCAGAATCGGCAACGGGCTGGCCAGGAACGCCGAATGCTTGGGCTTGAGCACGAAGTAGTGACCGGGCAGGGGAGAGAGGAGGTCGGCAATCCGCCCGGCCGGTCCTCCATCCCGCTGGCACTGTGCTACCTGTTGGCGGAAGTCACGCTTCCAGTCCGAGAAATTGTCATTGGCGTAGATGACCGGCCATCCGTGGCCATCAAAGTGGTTTCTCAAGCGTCGGATCTGTGCGGCCGCCCGCTCCGCTGCTGGCGCCAGCGCCTGCGCGCCTGGGAAGTCGAAGCGACTGAACATATCGATGATCAGCAAGGCGGTTGACGGAGCATTTCCCATGGTTCAATCCCCTGTCTGCGCGTGCGGAGCTTCGACCGGCTTGGATTGCGGTGAGTCCTTCTGCCGCAGGAAGATCGTAAGTACAACCAGGGACAGCACCGCAAGAAACTCACTCTGCCAGTTCTGCATCGATTCGAACCAGAACGTGCTGCTGCCCAGATGCTCCAGGAAACCCGGCACCGGCAACCCCTGCAGCTGCTGCTCGACCTGCTCGGCGCGCCAGCTACCCAATGCATGCAATGCAAAACTGAGCAGGAACAACAGCCCGAAGGCAATCGCAAGCGAGTGACCGTAAAGCACCTTCCATGCGCCGCCGCGACGAACCGGCCACGGCGCAGGGCCCGGCTCGACGCGGTTCTGCTCCTGCGCCGGGTCCAGGGGCCGGGATTCGGCCGAGCCACGCTGGCGCAGGGCGACGGTCAGAAGAACGTACATTCCCATCTGCAGGAACTCGCTCTCCCAGTTCTCGAATGTAGCGCTCACGAAATGCCCGGTCGCCAGGTAGTGCCAGAGGTCGATCGCCGCGCGCCCGTGCTGCGTCAACTCCTGATTGTGCACGTGATGTCCCGCAACTGCCTGCCCGACAATGAAGACGACAGTGAGTGCGAGCAGTACCAGCGAGAGACCGTTGCGTTTCCACATGCAACACCTCTTTCAGCCTGACCAGAAACCGTGCATGCAGCTTGCGCCGGCAGCGCACCATGACGCGTGAACCCGGCGCATCCAGGATGTGAGGCGGCCTCAACGCTTGCCCGTCGGATCGGGATCGGGACGCTCGTAGTCCTCGGGTACGGCCTTGGGGCCATCGCCGTCGTCCGGCATGTCGTGCTCCTTCCACTTCGCTCGACCATTGCGCCGCTTGTCCGGCGTGTGTGCTTTCGATTGATCGTCCACGTCTGTTGTTGGATTGAAAGGCAGCTTGTCGTTCATGGTGAGCTCCTGTGGCGGGTGTTCGCAGCGTGCCCCGGGCCGGGTTAACACCACGACGCCGCGGAATGAACGCTGCGCACACCTGGATGTCACCGGGGCAGGAGGGCGTCCCTGCAATGCTGTCGTTCCGATTTTCTGGAGAAGCACGATGCAGGCATTGACCTATCACGGCCGCAAGGATGTGCGCGTCGAGACCGTGCCGGACCCGGTGCTGGCAGCTGAGGACGACCTGATCCTGAGGGTTACCGCCACCGCCATCTGTGGCTCGGACCTGCACCTGTACAGGGGCAAGATTCCCGATCTGCACGACGGCGATGTGCTGGGGCACGAATTCATGGGCGTGGTGGAAGAGGTCGGCAGCGGCGTAACCCAGGTGAGGCCGGGCGATCGCGTGGTGATCCCTTTCGTGATCGCTTGTGGCGAGTGCTTCCACTGCCGGCTGGCCGAGTATGCCGCCTGCGAGACCACCAACCCGGGCAAGGGCGCTGCGCTGAACCAGAAGGGCCTTCTGCCCCCGGCGGCGTTGTTCGGATACAGCCATCTGTATGGCGGCGTGGCAGGCGGACAGGCCGAATTCGTGCGCGTGCCCAAGGCGAATGTGGGCCCACTGCGCATCCCGGAAGGCGTGGCCGACGAACAGGTTCTGTTCCTGTCGGACATTCTGCCCACCGGCTATCAGGCCGCGCTGAACGCAGGGGTCAAGCCGGGCTCGACAGTGGCGATCTTCGGTGCCGGTCCGGTTGGGCTGATGAGCGCGGCCTGCTGCCGGCTGCTGGGAGCGGAGACCATCTTCATGGTCGACCATCTTCGCTACCGCCTGGACTACGCGCGCCGTGCCTATGGTGTGACGCCGATCGACTTCAAGGAGATCGAGGACCCGGCCGATTACATCCTTACCCAGACCAGTGGACGCGGCGTGGATGCCTGCATCGAGGCCGTCGGTTTCGAGGCCGAGGGCAGTGCCCTGGAGTCAGCGCTGACCGCCGTGAAACTGGAAGGCAGCAGCGGCGTGGCCATCCGTCAGTGCATCGCAGCCGCCCGCCGCGGCGGCGTGGTCAGCATTCCCGGTGTCTATGCCGGTTTCATCCACGGGTTCCTGCTGGGCGATGCGTTCGACAAGGGCCTGACATTCAAGATGGGGCAGACTCACGTGCAGGGACTGATGCCGGAGCTGCTGGACGCAATCCTGGAAGGAAAGCTGGATCCGGGGGACATCATCTCGCACCGGATGCGCCTGGCCGACGCGGCGCAAGGTTATGCGATGTTCGATGCCAAGGACGACGACTGCCGCAAGATCGTATTGACTCCCTGAGCAGGCCGTCATGAGTTGGATTGTCATGGCATGTGTCTACGCAGTCTGGCTGGCCGCCGGTGCGCTGGACTTCCACTTTCACCGGCGTACCGACCTGCCGCACACGTCCGCGATGCGCGAGAGCCTGCTGCATGGGCTGCAGCTGCTGCTCATCGGCAGCGGCGTGCTGGCGTGGCTCGTGCTGGAAAGCACGTGGTTGCTCGTCACGCTGCTGGCAGTCCTGGTCATCGCGCACGCAATCGCCGGCTACCTCGACACTGTCAGCGCGGACGGGCGGCGACGCATCAGCCCGGCCGAGCAGCACGTGCACAGTGTGCTCGACGCCGCTCCTTGGGTGCTGCTGGGCGGGGTGGCGTGGCAGGCCGAACCTCGATGGGCAGTCAATGTGGCACCGGCAGCACCGGCGCTGTGGGGGTTCGTACTGCTGCCGGCGCTTGGCCTGGTGGTGTTGCCCTGGCTGTGGGAGCTGCGCCAGTGCGTGCGTGCCAGCGAACAGCGCCAGCGGTGAGCGCGTGAGGAACACTGCGCCGGGTATTCATGTGGCCGCCACACCGCCAAGACAGTGATGTGACCGCAGGGCGCCTACGTTCATGACCTATCTTCATTGCAGATCGGCCATGCAGGATGTGACGTTGCCTTCTTCGCTGTTCAACCGCGCGCGCCAGGTTCTCGCCCAGCAGCCCGCACTGCCTTTGCCCGGAAGTGGCCACACGCTGCAGCGTTGGCGGGCGCTGGCGGCGTGGGGGGCAGAGGACCTCTGCCTGGCCAAGGTGCTGGAAGCGCATTACGACGCCCTGGCGATCATTGCCGAGCTGAACGCGCCTATGGTTGCTGAGGGGCAGCTGCTGGCGGTGTGGGCCGCAGAAGGCCCAGCCAACACCCTGCGCATCGACGCCGGCGGTGGACTGTATGGTGACAAGCCCTGGTGTTCAGGCAGCGCGTGGGTGGATGCGGCACTGGTAACCGTGCGGAACACACACGGCGTGTGGCTGTGCCATGTGGCGGGGGAGCATTGGTGCACGCTTTCGGGTGAGCCCTGGCCGGCGGCTGGCATGGCCGGCATTCCGTCCACGACGGTGCGCTTCGACGGCGCACCGATGACGATTCTGGGACCGCGCGACGCCTACCTGCAACGGCCGGGCTTCTGGCATGGCGGAGCCGGTATCGCGGCGGTCTGGTTTGGCGCAGCGGTGGCACTGGCTGAACGCATGCGGCCGGCCTGCAGCGACGGCAACCGCGCACGGCTGCTGGGTGCAGCGGACCTTGCCCTGGGGCCGGCTGCGGCGCTGCTTCGCGAAGTGGCCGCGCGCATCGACGACGCGCCCCAATCGGCACATCGGGAAGACGTAGTGCGGCTGCGCTGCGTGGTCGAGCGGGCGGCGACGCGCGTCCTGGACCTTGCAGGTCGGGCGCTCGGTCCGGCGCCGATGTGCCTGGAAGACGGGCACGCCCGCCGCTGGGCGGACCTGACGGTGTTCCTCAGGCAGTGCCATGCCGATCGCGATTGGCAGTGGCTGGGTGAGCAGCGGGCAGCCGAGGAGACCGCATGGGCGCTGTAGCCAGCACACCCCTGCAAGGACAGGGAACTCAGGAACAGGCCTGGCTGCGCTGCGATTGGCTCTGGCAGCAACCGTCCACGCCCGCCCGCTCGCTGTGCGCCGACCATCACCGCCTTGTGGTCGTTGCGCCGCATCCCGACGACGAGATCCTTGGCTGTGGAGGGCTGCTCCATCAAGCCGCGGCACAGGGCATGGAGATTGGCGTCATTGCCGTGACCGATGGTGAAGCGTGTTATCCGGGTGAACCGTGGTGGACACCGGACCGCCTGCGGTCGGCGCGTCGGGCAGAGCTTGCAGCGGCGCTGGCGGAACTTGGGATTGCAGCCGACGCGACGTTTCATCTCGGCATCGGCGATGGCGCGGTCAGCAAGCACGAACAGGGCCTGCAGGACCGGCTGCAGCAGCACCTGCAGCCGGGCGATCTGGTACTGGCGCCCTGGCGCTTCGATGGGCATCCCGATCACGAAGCGGCAGGGCGTGCAGCCTGCCGCGCCGCGCGCGCAGTGGGTTGCCGTCGCCTGGAGTACCCGGTATGGGGCTGGCACTGGCTGGATCCGGCCTGCGCGCATATGGCGTGGGAGTTCCCGCAGCTTGTCGACATTTCCGCAGTGGCGTCGGTGAAACGAAGTGCGATCGCCCGGTTCCGGACGCAGACGGGCAACGTGCCGGGCCTGAACAGCCCGCCGGTGCTGCCTTCCCATGTACTGGCCCGATTTTTCCGCGATTACGAGGTATTTCTGGCATGAGCGCGCAACCGTACTTCGATGAACTGCATGAGCAGGAAGACCCTTTTGGCTACCGCAGCCGGTGGTATGAAGAACGCAAGCGTGCGTTGCTGCTGGCCAGCCTGAGCCAGCGCCAGTTCAATCGTGGCTGGGAGCTGGGGTGCTCCAACGGCGTGCTGACCGAGGCCCTGGCGGCCCGCTGTGAGCGCCTGCTGGCCACCGACATCAGCCCGCGCGCAGCGTTCCGGGCCCGCCGCAACCTGGCCCACCTGCCGCACGTGCAGGTCCACTGCGCCAGCCACCCCGAGCAATGGCCGCCGGGGCGCTTCGACCTGATCGTCTGCGGTGAGATGGGCTACTACCTGGGGACGAGCGCTCTTCGCGAGCTGCGTGCCGGAATCGATCAAGCACTTCGTGACGACGGATTGCTGGTCGCGTGCCATTGGTTGCCCTCGTTCCCCGGGCGGGTGAGCCGGACCGAAGTCGTGCATCGGTGCCTGGGCCACGGCCTGCACGAAGCCTTCCACTATCGCGATGCGGACTTCGTGCTGCAGGGCTGGACGCGCGGCACGCTGTCACTGGCCCGCAACGAGGGCCTGCGGTGATAGGCGTTCTGGTCCCCGCGCACAACGAGGCAGCCAGCATGGCGCGCTGCCTGCAATCGATCCGAAGGGCGGCCCTGCACCCGGGCCTGGGCGGCGAAGCGGTCGAAGTGGTGGTTGCACTGGACGCTTGCTCGGATGCGACGGCGTCCATCTGCCATCAACAGCGCGTCGGCATTGTGCGGCTGGATGCACGCTGCGTGGGGATTGCCCGCGCAGCGGCCGCCGTCGAGCTGCTGGGGTGCGGCGCCAGGTGGCTGGCCAGCACCGACGCCGATAGCGAGGTCCCTGGCGATTGGTTGGTTGGACAACTGGAGCAGCCGTGTGACGCCTTCTGCGGACTGGTGGACATTGCGGCGCGCTGCCCGTCCGAACATCGCCTGCGCAGGGTATTCCAGGGGCGGCAGCAGTGGGGGGAAGGTCACGGGCGCATCCATGGTGCCAACCTGGGTGTCTCTGCCCATTTCTATCGTGCGGTCGGCGGTTTTCCTGCCTTGCGCTGCGGGGAAGACGTTCAGATCGTGAGGGCGCTGCAGGCCTGCGGCGCGGATATACGCTGGGCCGGTGCTCCCGTCGTCTTCACCAGTGCGCGTCTGAAAGGGCGCGCCGCAGGGGGATTTTCAGCCTATCTGGCGGAGATGGGAGCGGCGGGTGCCCCTGCCGTGCTGACCGGGCCGGCCATTGCGTAAAGACCCGCCGTTCTGCCGCACTGCAGCATGCGGTCGCGCCGTCAGTCATCTCCGATCCAGCCCGAATCCATGAAACCCGTGCACATGGGCCCATGCGTGACGCGCTCCCTGTACGCGTTTACGGCGTGTGAACGCTGTCGGCTCTAGATTGATCGGCTGGGAGAGTAGGAGCAGCCGATGCCGAACAGCGCGATTGTCTACGCCAGCCGGGCTGTCCCCGGGTTCACGCCGGAACGCCTGGCTGCACTGATGGAAGATGCGGCCCGCTTCAATCGATCAGCGGGCGTAACCGGCGTCCTGTTGTTTGACGGGCAGCGCTTCCTGCAATACATGGAAGGCCCAGCCGACGGGTTGGATGTTGCGTTCTCCCGCGTAATCGGCGCCCGCAGCCACACCGAACTGACCGAACTCGGGCGTGGCCGTGTCGGGCAGCGGCGATTGCCGTTCTGGCCAATGCGCTGCCTGTCGGTCAGCGCGGGCGAGCTGCAGATGATCGCCCTTGCGGACTGGAGCGGTTTCATCCAGCGGGCGGTAACGAGCCAGAACGAAGCCGAGGCGATGGAGAAGCTGCTCGCAATCGTTGAGCCCTACGCGAACGCCGCTTGAAGTCCGGGTCGGGTGTTAGCGTAGTGTGCAGCCGAGGGGAGGAGGCGGTGCCCCAGCGCCTGAAGGCCCTCATCGCCGCCTACAACGGGGCAGCGATCATTGCCGTGCAGGAAACCTCCTGCGCCAGAAGGAACGAATGTGCCCCTCCGCGCGATCGCCTACGCAAGTGAGGCGATACCGGGGCTTTCCATGGACCATGTGGACGACCTCGGCAGGGCCGCCGCCGGCTTCAACTTCGAAGCCGGCGTTACCGGTGTGCTTCTTTATGATGGGCTCCGCTTCCTCCAGTATATCGAGGGACCGGAAGACAGCATCAACGTGGTGTACAGCCGCATTCTCAGTGCCCGCAGCCATCGCGAGCTGATCGAACTGGGCCGTGGCAGGGTTTCAGGCCGATTCTTTCCTGATTGGTCGATGCGGTTGCTGTGGGTTGAGGCCTCCGAGATCCGCAGCGTGGCGCGTGGCAACTGGGACGGGCTCTCCCGTGGTGGTGCGCTGCGCCAGCTGAGCCTGGTGGTGGCCCCGCACCTGGGTTGACCGCTGCAGTCGGGGTCAGCGTGCCGAAGAGGGTGCGCAGGCGTCGCCCACCACGCGCCGCACAGTCTCCTGCAGCTGGTCGACGTGGAACGGCTTGGCCACGAAGGCGGCGCGGCGGTGGCGCTGCGGCACCAGCTGGTCATAGACCGCAGAGACGAACAGAAAGGGGATGCCAAGTTCGGCCAGGCGATCAGCGACTGGAAACACCACGCCGTCACGAAGCTCGACATCCAGCACGGCGCCGTCGAATCGCTGGGTGTCCAGCAGTCCCAGCGCGTCGAACACGCTGTAGGCGTGCGTCACCTGGTCGCCTGCGTCCTCAAGTGCATGTTCCATCAGTGCTGCCAGGTCGAGCTGGTCTTCCACCAGCAGCAGGTTGCATCTGCGCTGGCTCATTCCGGATTGCATGTGTACAGCCTGTATTGCTTCGGGAGTGCCAGTCTGTGCTGTGCAGCATCAATACGACGCGTGCGGCTTGTCAGCCCGGCGCGAAGCCCGTGAAGCGCGCCTCCAGCACCGTCGAGGCAGCGTGCAGGGCCGGATGGAGCTCGTTGACGGCGCCTTGGCACGTGGCATGGATACTGCCGCCGTCCCCCGCATTGGAGCTTCTCTCATGCCGCTATCCGGAACCGATTCTGCTTCTCCACGCGTGCTGCGTGTCGAGTGCATGCCGCTGGACTGCGGTGGCACTGCCATCGTAGTGGAACTGGACCGCATGCCTGAGCGCACGTGGATGAAGTCGCTCAAGCGAGCCCTGCAGGCCGACGATCTCCTGGAGGGCGCGCACGCCAAGTTCGATGGGCGCTTCGTGTATGTCGTGGGCGTGGAGGGCGGTGCTCATCGTATGCAACACCGTGTGGTGCAGGCACTGGTGGCGACGGACGCTCCGCGCGCGTCGGGTGGCAGCCTGCAAGGTCGAGCCGGCGGCGCGGCACTGTCCAGCCCAATGCCCTGACCGCGGAGCGGGGCCAACCCGCAGTCCCTGCATGTTATCGCCGCATCAGGGCCGCGTGCAGCGGCCACCTCCAGCGGTTCACACCGCCCGACAAGGCGGTGATTGCCAGCGCTCCACCATGTTCTCCGGAGGCATGTCGCCCCAGACCGGAGATCGAGATGGCAGACCACAACGACACCCGACGCGAACGCCTGCTGAAATGGCTGCAGGATGCCTACGCCATGGAACAGGAAGCTGAGACCATGATGAAGGCCATGGCTTCGCGGATCGAGAACTACCCCCAGCTTGCTGCCCGGATCGGCCAGCACGTCCAGGAGACACAGGGGCAGGCCGCTTCCCTGCGGGAGTGCATCGAGGCGCTGGGAGGAAGCGTGCCCACCGCAAAGGGATTGTTCGCCAGCATGACCGCCGCCATCCACGCCGCTGGCAACACGCTGATGGAAGACGAGGTGGTCAAGAGCGTGGGCCTTTCGTTCGGCTTCGAGAACACCGAGATCGCCACGTACCGGGCGCTGGTGATCGCTGCCGAGCGCGCCGGCGCGCCCGACATTGCGGCGGTGTGTGGCCAGATCCTGCAGGAAGAGGTTGCCATGGCGCGCTGGCTGGAGGACCACCAGGACGGCCTGGTCGGTGCGTTCCTCAACCGTGACGAAACGCCTGGCGCCCAGGCCAAGCGTTGACCGCGAAGCCAGCCCACGCCAGCCACTGGAGAAATCCTCATGTTCTTTCATCACAAGAAACTCATGTACACCGTGCGCGTCCGCGAATCCAATCCGCAGCTCGCCAGCCTCATGCTTGAGCAGTTCGGCGGCCCGCAGGGCGAGTTGGCCGCTGCGATGCGCTACTTCACCCAGGGACTTGGCGAATGCGATCCCGGGCGCAAGGACCTGTTGATGGACATCGCCACCGAGGAGATCAGCCACCTGGAGATCATCGGCACCATCATCGCCATGCTCAACCGCGGGCCCAAGGCAATCCAGTCCGAAGGGCTTGCCGAGGCCGAGGACATGCGGCTGCTGGGCCAGAACAGCACCAGCCACACCGAACAGATCCTGTACGGCGGCGGCCCGGCGCTGGTCAATTCCAGCGGGGTGCCGTGGACAGCCGCCTACATCGACTCGATTGGTGACCCCAGCGCCGACCTGCGCTCGAACATTGCGGCCGAAGCGCGCGCCAAGCTGGTGTATGAGCGCCTGATCAACGTCACCGACGACCCGGGCATCAAGGATGCGCTGCGCTTCCTGATGACCCGCGAGATCGCCCACATGAAGTCGTTCGAGAAGGCGCTGCACAGCATCCAGCCCAACTTCCCACCGGGCAAGCTGCCGGGGGATCCTGCGTTCACCGATCTGTACATGGACATGTCGCAGGGCGACGGCGCCGACGACCTGCAGGGCAGCTGGAACAGCGGCGAGCTCTGGGAGCGGGTCAGCGACCGCGGGGCACAGGCTGCGGTGGACGGTGGCGACGGCAGCGGCACGGTGGACCTCGATCCACGCGAACAGGCCGCGGTGCAGGCCATGACCCTGCGCACGCTCTCCGACCCGGAAGCGCGGCCGACCACCGGGGCCGAGCTGGGGGCCGGCCCGGGCGCGGGCGCACTGGACCTGCCGCCACGCGAGCCGTGAAAAACCTGGGGCGCCCACCTGCGGCGTCCCAGTTGAAACGCCCGTGAGTGACGCGAGGGCGCACGAAAGTGGGCGGACATCACGTCCGCCCACGAAGGGGTACATCGGGTTTCAATGCCGATCAGCGCTGCTGGCCACCGCGGTTGTTGCCGCCGCCACGTTCCTGCTGTTGCTGCCCGCCTCCCTGGTTGCCGCCCTGGTTGCCACCACCGCGACTGTTCTGGCCGCCTTCGCGGCCGATGTCAGCCATGTGCTGGCGGTCCTGGCTCACTGCTTCGCCGCCCTTGCGGCCGGCTTCGCGTGCTTCTTCCGAGCTGAATTCATGGGCGTTGCCTGACTCGTGCGCGGCACGTCCACCCTTGGCGGCGATCTCGCGCTGCTTGTCCTCGTCCATCGAAGCGAAACCGCGGTTGCTGTTGCCCTGGTTCTGGTTCTGGTTCTGGTTGGCCATGGAAAGTCTCCTTGGGTTCAGCCGCCCGATTGGCGGCAGCGACCATCTTCCAGATCCGGCGCTAGATGGCGGTGGCATGGCTGCCAACGTGGCGTCATCCGGAAGCCCGCGATTCCTCATCCTGCCTCCACGAACCATGGTGCACGCGTGTGCGCACAGGCAGACACTTCTTCCGCAACCCAACCGCGCGTCAACGCGATGCGGATGGGCCACGCGACAGTTCGACGCAGCCTCCACACCGATCTCACCGCGCGTACGATCCGCGTGGCTAAGGTAGAGCCGTCTGCAACAACCGGTGGTGCCATGCCTTTTCGAGCAATTGCCTACGTAAGTGAAGCCTCCCGCAACCTGACGGAACAACGGCTGCAGCAGCTTGTGGCGGAGGCGGTGCAGTTCAACGAATCCGTCGATGTGACCGGCACACTGCTGTTCGATGGCTCGCGCTTCCTGCAGTACCTGGAAGGCCCGGAGGCAGGAATCAAGGCCGCTTACACGCGTGTTCTGGCCGCCAGCAGCCACAGTGGGATCGTCGAACTGAACCGGGGCAGGGTGGGGCGTCGACAGTTTCCGCACTGGCGGATGCGCAGCGTGCGGGTGGACGAGCTGGCGCTGGGAAAGATCGCCATCTCCGACTGGACCGGCTTCGTGCGCAGCGCGTCGGCGCTGCAGTCGGGCACCAGTGCCCTGGATCGACTGCTGTCGGTTTCGCAGTCGCACACGGAGGCAGCTGCGGCCAGCATCACCGAACCGGACGGGCAGCTGGCACGATGAAGGCCACAGCCGCCCCGGTTGCGCCCGCCCCACCACGCGTCGGTTGTGCGGGATGGTCGCTGCCGCGGGCGGATCAGGAAGCGTTCGGCGCGGGCGACAGCCTGCTGCAGCGCTATGCCACACGCCTGTCGATGGTGGAGATCAACTCGTCCTTCTATCGACCGCACCAGCCCAGGACTTACGCGCGATGGGCCGCGAGCGTTCCGGAGGGCTTTCGGTTCGCGGTGAAGCTCCCGCGCGAGATCAGCCATGAGCGTCGGCTGCGCGATGCAATGCAACCGCTCGAACAGTTCCTTGAAGGCGTGCTGGCGCTGGGCGGAAAGCTCGGTCCGTTGCTGCTGCAGTTGCCGCCCAGCCTGGTGTACGACACGATCACGACCGAAACCTTCCTGCGGGGCCTGCGCGCACGCACGCAAGCCGACCTGGCGTGCGAGCCGCGCCACCCGAGTTGGTTCACGCCGGAGGTCGATGCGCTGTTGAGCGCGCATGGCGTTGCACGGGTCGCCGCGGATCCGGCACGTGTGCCGGCGGCAGCGATCCCCGGCGGTGACCGCACGTGGAGCTACTGGCGCTGGCACGGCCAACCGCAGATCTATCGCAGTGCGTACAGCGAGCAGACCCTGGCGAAGCTGGCGCAACGGCTGCAGCGCGAAGCCGATGCGCAACGACCCGCCTGGTGCGTACTGGACAATACCGCACTCGGCCACGCCACCCGCAACGCCCTGGGCCTGCAGGCGCTGCTGCAGGAGAACGCCCATGCCTGAAGGTCCTTCCATCGTGCTGTTGCGGGAAGCGGCGAGCCATTTCAAGGGGCACGTGGTCCGCACCGTGTCCGGTAACAGCCGCATCGACCTGTCACCGCTGCAGGGCCGCCGGGTCAAGGCGGTCCGCAGTTGGGGCAAGCACTTCCTGCTGGAGTTCAGCCGCCACACGCTGCGCATCCATCTGATGATGTTCGGCAGCTGGCGCATCGATGAAAGGAAGCCAACCCCGCCGCGTGTATCCCTGATGTTCGACAATGGCGAGCTGAACTTCTATGCGTGTTCCGTGCGGCTGATCGATGAGCCGTTGGACGATGTCTACGATTGGCGCGCGGACGTGATGAACGACGCCTGGGATCCGAAGCTGGCCCGGCGCAAGCTGAAGGCCCTGCCGGACGTCATGGTCTGTGATGCGCTTCTGGACCAGACCGTCTTCGCCGGCGTGGGCAACATCATCAAGAACGAGGTGCTGTTCCGGATAGGCGTGCATCCCGCCTCCCGGCTGGGCGACCTGCCGCCACGAAGGCTTACCGCCTTGATCGAGCAGGCTCGCGCCTACAGCTTCGATTTCCTGGAGTGGAAGCGCCGCTTCGAGCTGAAGAAGCATTGGCAGGTGCACACGAAAAAGGTCTGTCCCCTGTGTGGTGGCCCGATCAGCAAGCTCTACATGGGGACCACGCGGCGACGCACGTTCTTCTGCCCGAATGATCAGGTGCTGTACGGGCCCTGAGGCGGCCATCCGTGGCCGCCGGGTTCCGGCGTGCGCCGGTCAGGCGGCCTGCGCGGCCTTGGCGTTGCCGCCGCCCTTGGCCAGCAGGGTCAGCTTTTCGTCGGTGGCCTTCTCTTCCTCCAGCGTCTCCAGCAGCAGCGGAAGGGCATCCTTGTAGCCCAGCTGCTTGGCCAGCGCGGCGATGGTGCCGTAGGACGCAATCTCGTAATGCTCGACCTTCTGCGCGCCGCCGATCAGGGCCGCATCCCGCACCGGCCCCTTGTCGATGCTGTCGATCACTTCCTTGCCTTCCTCCACCAGGCCCTCCATCGCCGCACACTTGATGCGCTTCAGGCGAATGCCAAGCACCTCCACCACCTGATCGATGCGTTCGATCTGGCCCTGCGTTTCTTCCAGGTGCGTTTCGAACGCTGCCGCCAGGTCCGGGTTCTCGGCCGCACGGGCCAGGCGCGGGAGGGCCTTGGTCAGCTGCTTCTCGGCACTGTAGATATCCGAGAGTTCGTGGATGAACAGGTCTTCCGCCGTCTTGATAGCCATACTGGGCTCCGCAGTGAGTGGAGTGCCCAGCGTAGGTCCTGACCGGTTGCGATCGGGCAGGGGCCAAGTGAAGGCGGCATGGGAACGTCCACGCGAACTCTGCGCGCTGTCTTCACGATGCAGGATCTGTCGGCATCCGTTGCCGCCGATGCATCCAGGTCTTCGCCATGGCTTCACAATGGCATCGCTTCGTGCCCATGCACCGGCCGGTACGGTCACTTCACGCCCGATCACGCGTGGAGACCCCCCATGAGCGATGACAAGAAGAACACCGGCAGCCCGGACCGGGATCGTATCAACGTCAACGAAGATTACGAGCTGCAGTACTGGACCGCGACGCTGGGTGTGTCCGCCGCAGAACTTCGTGCCGCTGTCGCGGCGGTCGGCCCCACCGCCGTTGCGGTCCGCAAGCATCTTGGAAAATAGCGCGGAGTTGCCCATGTCCCTGGTCGAGTACCGCCGCAAGCGTCGTTTTGACCAGACCCAGGAGCCCGAGCCGGGCAAGGCGCTACCGAAAGGCCAACGCGCCATCTTCGTGGTGCAGTTGCACCATGCCAGCCGCAGGCACTACGACTTCCGCCTGCAGGTCGGCGACGCGCTGAAGAGCTGGGCCGTGCCCAAAGGACCCAGTTACGACCCGAAGGTCAAGCGCATGGCGGTGGAGGTGGAGGATCATCCTGTCGACTACGCGAGCTTCGAAGGCGAGATCCCCAAGGGCCAGTACGGCGGTGGCCATGTCGCCCAGTTCGACCACGGTGTATGGGCCACGCAGGGCGACCCGGAAGCCCAGCTTGCCAAGGGTCATCTGCGCTTCGAGCTGTTCGGCGCCAAACTGAAGGGCGGGTGGCATCTGGTCCGTTCCGGGAAGCCGGCGCGCCAGCCGCAGTGGCTGCTGTTCAAGGACGACGACGAATTTGCCGGCGATATCGAGGCGGACGATCTGCTGGCCGATGTCGCTGAACCCCCTGCAGAGGATCTGAAGCGGTCGGGTGCCGGCAAGGCTGCAAAGAAAAGGCTCGCCACAGTACCCGCCAGGCGCACCCGGCCAAAGAACTGGGCGAAGAAGGCCCTGGCGCTCAGCAGGGCAAGAAAGGCCGCAGCGCCGTCCGGTCCATTCGAACCGCAGTTGGCCAAGCTGGGAGACGCGCCGCCCCAGGGCGGGCAGTGGGTCCATGAGATCAAATGGGACGGGTACCGCATCCTTGCCACGGTCGCCGAGGGCAATGTGCAGCTTTGGTCCCGGAATGCACTGGAGTGGACCGGCAAGATCCCCGAGATACGTGACGCGGTGGCGGCGCTGGGCCTCACTTCAGCCGCACTGGACGGCGAGCTGATCGCCGGCGCTGGCACCAAGGAGGACTTCAACCTGCTGCAGGCCACGCTCTCCGGCGAGCGCCAAGGCGTGCTGACGTATGCACTGTTCGATCTGCTGCACCTCGATGGTGTGGATGTCGCTGATGCGCCCTTGCTGGAGCGCAAGGCCTTGTTGCAGTCCGTGCTGGAAGGACAGGGCCGCCCGTTGGCGTTCAGTTCGCATGTGCAAGGTGATGGCGATGAAGCCTATCGCGTGGCCGGCGAGCAGCATTTCGAAGGCATCATCTCCAAGCGCGCCGACCGCAGCTACCACAGCGGCCGCAGCGAGGATTGGCGCAAGACCAAGCAACTGGCCAGCGACGAATTCGCGGTGGTCGGATATACCGCGCCCAAAGGCAGCCGCACCGGCTTCGGCTCACTGCTGCTGGCCCGGCCGGATGCGAAGCATGGCTGGCTCTACGCCGGCCGCGTCGGGTCCGGGTTCTCGGACGAACTGATCGGTGACATCAGCAAGCGCATCAAGGGCGGTGGCGGCCGCAAGCCGACCGCCTACGTGCCCACGCAGGACACCGACCTGCGCGCTGCGACCTGGTTCGAGCCACGTTTCGTGGTCGAGGTCTTCTACCGCGGGATCGGCGGGCAGCAGCTATTGCGCCAGGCGTCGCTGAAGGCGGTGCGGGCCGACAAGGATACCGCCGACCTTGCCGATTCCGATCGCGCTGGAACGTCCCCGGCGGCGGCGCGCACACCGGCAGCCTCGCGACCTGCGCGCAAGACCAGGAAGGCACCGGTGGCGGATCGCGTGCCGCCGTCGCTGTCCTCTCCGGGCAAGATCCTGTTTCCCGGCGACGGTTACACCAAGCAGGACGTGTGGGATTACTACACGGCAGTGATGGATCATCTCCTGCCCGAGGTGATTGATCGCCCGCTGTCGATCATCCGATGCCCCAGTGGCACTGCAAAACCCTGCTTCTTCCAGAAACACCATACGGCCGGACTGGAATTGGTCGACGCGGCAAGGCTGAAGGAAGAAAGCGGCATCAATGCCCATTACCTGGTTGTGCGCGACCCGGCCAGCCTGCTCGAACTGGTGCAGTTCAACGCATTGGAATTCCATCCGTGGGGCAGCCACGCCGAAGCGCCCGAGCAGGCCGACCGGGTGGTGTTCGATCTGGATCCAGGACCGGACGTGCGCTTTGCCGAGGTCAAGAAAGCGGCCACCGACATCCGCAAATTGCTGGCGCAGCTGGAGCTGGAGTCATTCCTGCGTGTATCCGGCGGCAAGGGCCTGCATGTGGTCGTGCCGCTCAATCCGGGATGCGATTGGGATCTGACCAAGCGCTTTGCAAAGGGTTTCGCCGAAGCACTGGCGCAGTCCGAGCCGCAGCGGTTCCTGGCAACAGCTACCAAAAGCCTGCGCAACAAGCGGATCTTCGTTGACTATCTGCGAAACGGGCGCGGAGCAACGGCGGTCGCGTCGTACTCGTTGCGGGCCAGGCCGGGGGCACCGGTGGCGCTGCCGATTGCATGGGGGGATCTGTCCAAACTCAAGCGCGCCGACGCGTTCACGATCAGGGATGTGCCAGCAAAGCTCAAACGGCGCCGCAGGGACCCGTGGGCCGGCATCGACAAAGTGAAACAGAATCTTGCGCGATGGGCGCAGGCAGACGGGTAGCCCAGGCGCACTCTGCGTACCGTCTGTCTGTCTGAACCCAACTGATCCACAAAAAATAGACAGCGTCGGAACATACCGGCGGCGCGGTTGGCCTATGCTTTCGACACGGAATCTGGGGGGATTCGCTACAGGAGCAGCCAATGCCGATCAGGGCAGTCGCATACGTGAGTGAAGCGGCCCCAGCCGTTGCGGGTGACCCGCTGGGTCTGGGCAGTGGGAAGCTGGACGAACTGGTGGACGACGCCGCCCGCTTCAACCGAAATGCCGGCGTCACCGGGGTGCTGCTGTTCGATGGAGCCCGATTCCTGCAGTACATGGAGGGGCCCGAGGACGGCTTGAGCGTGGCGTACTCACGGGTGCTCGGTGCTACCAGCCACACGGGACTGATTGAATTGCAGCGCGGCAGGGTAGGCAACCGGCGTCTCCCGTTCTGGCCGATGCGCTGGCTCCCTACGCAGCCGGCGGCGTTGAGACGCCTGGCCTGCGCAGACTGGCTTGGGTTTGTGCAGCACAGCGACGGCCAGGCCGAGGCTGAGACGGCGATGGACGTCCTGGCCAGGCTGGTCGAACCCTATGCCATCGCGGCCTGACGTACTGGCTCAACCACCTCCATAGCGCGCCGCCCACGGGATCTCTCCGCTGCACACGTTGAGGTGCCCGGTGCGCATCACGCAATACATCCGGGCATCGGAGTCGGCACTGGCGGCAATGAAGTCCAGCGCCTCGGCGAGCATTCGGATGAACTGTGGCTCGGGGTAGAACGCCGCCCATTCCGGCAGCATTTCCTCCAACTGCGCGATCATCAGGTCGATCTCCAGGTGCGTGCTCACAGCGGGTTCCTCCTTCCAGGCAAGCTAGCGACCGCACTGCAAGGGGGGCGTCGTTGCCCGCACAGCGGGCGCAGGCGTGTCGCCCACGCGATGTTCACCCGTCCTTGATCGGCATCGCTGCTGCCACGCGTGTGAGCATTTCCTGCACGGCCGCACCACTGCTGTTTCACCCGCAGCGGCGTATCAGGGGAGGCTTCCAGCTGACTCTGCAAGGGTGTATTCATGGCCGACCCGTTACCGCGCGCCAGCCTCTGGTCCCGTGATGCCGAATCGAACAGCTTCCGCCCACTTGCCGGAACCACGCAGGCGGACGTGCTGGTGGTTGGTGCTGGCATGACTGGCCTGCTGACAGCGGCCCGCCTGGCCGATAGCGGCCTGGATGTGCTGGTGGTCGATGCGGGGCCCATCGGCGGGCGAAATACGGTGATGTCCACGGGCAATCTTTACGCGCCCGTTTCCCGACTGGCAGACCTGATCGCGCGTTGGGGCGGTGACACGGCCAGTCGTATCGTGCAGTGGCGGCAGCAGGCGCTGCGGTCCATCGAAACACTGGTTCACCGCTACGATCTGCGCTGTGGCTTCGAACGCGTGGCCATGCAGTACGGCATGCAGGAGCGCACCCGCGAGGTCACTGCGCGATTCGAGCGTGAGCTGCAGGCCTATCAGCGCGTCGGCCTGCAATGCGAACACCACCAGTCCGGGCTGCCGTTCACCTTGGGCCACGCCTTCCGCGTTGCAGATCAGGCGCAATTGGATCCGGCGGCGTTCTGCATTGAGCTGGCGCGACATCTGGCGGGCCGGGTGCGCATCCACGACTGGACCCGGATCAACAGCATCGAGGCATCCGCCGGCGTTGCGACGGCCGACGGCGCCCGCATCCACGCCAGGCACTTCGTGCTGGCCACCCATTCGCCAGCAGGTTTCAACCTGGTGCAGGCCGAGATGGAGGTCTACCGCGAATACGGCGTTGCGGTACCGGTTGCCACGCCGCCCGCGGCAGGCATTCATTGGATTGCCGATCGGCACCGATCGCTGCGCGGGGTGCGCGGTACTGATGGCCGTGACTGGTTGGTGCTGGTCGGCGAGACCCACCGCACCGGCGAAACGCCGCCGATGGATCCAGCCCAGCATCTGGTCGCCGACGCGCATCGCAATTTCACCGTGCAGGGAGAGCCGCTGTGCTGGTCCGCGCAGCAGTTCCGCGCAGCCGACCAGCTGCCCTACATCGGCAGCAGCGCGCACGACAATGTGTGGCTGGCTACCGGCTATGGGCCGGACGGCTTGACCTGGGCGGGCGTGGCCGCGCGTGCGATCACCGAGGGAATCCTCGGCACGACCAGCGAGATCGAGCAGCTGCTCAGCCCCATGCGCTTCACACCGGTGCGCTCGGCGGCCGGCTGGGCCCGCACCAATGGCACCGTTGCGCGGCACATGGTGGGAGATCGCCTTGCTGCTGTGCCGTCGCACTCGCCCAGTGAGCTGGCCCGTGGTTGCGGCGCACTGCTGGACGTGGATGGAAAGCGCACTGCGGTCTACCGCGACGAGGGCGGGCGCCTGCACACGATGTCGGCGCTCTGCCCGCACCTGAAGTGCGTTGTTCAATGGAATGGTCATGAGCGCACATGGGATTGCCCTTGCCACGGCAGCCGCTTTTCCGCCACCGGAGCGCTGCTGGAAGGCCCTGCCAGGCAGGGCCTCACACCAGAACAGTGATAGGTGCAGGTAGCCGCCGGAGCAGCGACCTCAGGCTTCGGCGGCCGCGTCCGCATGGCAGGGCATGCAGCGCTCCTTCTTGGACTTGATGTCTGCAGCGGTCTTCGCCAGTGCCTCGTAGCGCTGGCGTATCTCTTCAAGGTGGGCCGGCTCCATCGACTCCAGGTTCAACAGCTCCTGGTTGGCGTCCTTGCTGACACGGATCAGTTCATCCAGTTTGATGTGCAGCGCTGCGGTGTCGGCGTTCTGCGTATGCTGGATCAGGAACACCATCAGGAAGGTCACGATGGTCGTTCCCGTATTCACCACCAGCTGCCAGGTGTCATTGAAGTGGAAGGCCGGCCCGCTGGCAGCCCAGGTGATGATCACCCCCAGCGCTGCGACGAATGCCCCCAGGCTGCCGGACAATCGCGCCGTCGCGGCCGCGACACGGGCGAAACCGCGCCGGATCACTCGTCACCTCCCGCGGCCTCCTCATCCGTGCGACGGTCTGGCAGCCTGACCCGCTCCCCAAGGCGCTTGGCCTGCTCGTCCGGCGTGGGTGCAGCGACGAAGGGAGAGATCGGGTCGCTGGCGGGGAAGGTTTCCTGCAGCGCTTCGTCATGATTGCGGTGGTTGTGCAGCTTTGCCTGCAGCGGACTGACAGGATCGGGGCGCTGCGCCTCCGTGTCCGGATGGGGAAGGTCTTTCTGGTCGCGTTGCATGGTGCATCTCCAGGTTGATCACCACCTCGCAGGTGGTGGGCCCAGCATAGGAATGCGTTGTGGGCGCCCCCATCAAGGGCGGGGCAACGTGATGTCAAACCTTCAGGCAACGCGCATTAACAATCAGCAGGGCGGGGGAGCCCGGCGTCGGCCGCGGCGGCGCCACGCCATCACCTGGCCCACCACCGCCGTCAACAGCAGCATCGCATTGGTCACCACGAAGACCACGCTGCCCAGCATCGCGCTGTACACCGTGAACAGCGCAGATGCGGTCATCTGGCCTGCGAACAGCCACCTGGACACGGCTTCCGGGTTGGACGACTGCCACTGCTTCACCATCTGCCGGATCAAGGTTGCCATCAGTACCGCCGTGGCGGCCCAGCCAAGTACGTCGGGGTGCATGACGGCCTCCGGTGTGTGGGCACCCAACGCTAGCCCTTGGCTGGGCAAGGCCGTACGAACGGGAGGTGAAGACAACATCCCGCTTCCGGCGCCCTCACGCCATTCACTCCGCAGCGGCGACAATGGCCCCTCGGGCGCACCATGCGCGATCCGCCCACCGAATGCAGGAATGCTGAGATGTCCAACACCCCCTTTGGCGAATCGTCATGTGCTGCCGCAGCCAGCGGCTGCATCGAGGTCCGCGGTGCGCGCGAGCACAACCTGAAGAATGTCGATGTCTCCATTCCACGCAATGCACTGGTGGTGTTCTCCGGCGTGTCGGGGTCAGGCAAGTCCTCGTTGGCCTTCGGCACGGTCTTCGCCGAGGCGCAGCGGCGCTACTTCGAATCCGTCGCGCCGTACGCGCGTCGCCTGATCGACCAGGCCGGCGTGCCCGACGTGGATGCCATCGACGGCCTGCCGCCGGCGGTGGCCTTGCAGCAGCAGCGCGGCGCGAGCAATGCGCGCTCGTCGGTGGGCAGCGTGACCACGCTGTCCAGCCTGGTGCGCATGATGTACTCGCGGGCGGGGGCCTACCCGGCCCACCAGCCCATGCTGTACGCCGAAGACTTCTCGCCCAACACCCCACAGGGCGCCTGCAGCACCTGCCATGGCCTGGGGCATGTCTACGAAGTGACTGAAGCACTGATGGTGCCGGACCCGTCGCTGAGCATCCGCGAGCGCGCCATCGCCTCCTGGCCACCGGCATGGCATGGCCAGAACCTGCGCGACATTCTGGTCACGCTGGGCTACGACATCGATGTGCCGTGGAAGAAACTGCCGAAGAAGGACCGCGACTGGATCCTGTTCACCGAGGAAACGCCCACGGTGCCGGTCTATGCCGGCTTCACGCCGGCCGAGACCCGCGCCGCGCTCAAGCGCAAGCTGGAGCCCAGCTACATGGGCACGTACACCGGCGCACGCCGCTACGTGCTGCACACCTTTGCCAACACCCAGAGCGCGCTGATGCGCAAGCGTGTTTCCCGCTACATGGAAGGCCGCCTGTGCCCCGCCTGCCAGGGAAAGCGCCTGAAGCCGGAAGCGCTTTCGGTCACCTTCGCCGGCGTGGACATCGGCGAGTTCATGCGGCTGCCGCTGGACCAGCTGGCGGCCTTGCTCGAGCCCATCGCGCAGGGCGATTTCAGTGCACACAGCCACGGCGCGCGTACCAGCAGGCGTGCAACGCCCAGCGATCGCGCCAAGCGGGCAGCAAGTGGCCGCGCGACCCACGAAGGCGCCCCCGACGTGCGCCTGACCTCAGCCTTGTCTGAGGAAAAGCGCCTGGCGGCGCAACGGCTCGCGGGTGGGGTCATGGCGCGGGTACGACAACTTCGCGAGCTCGGCCTGGGCTATCTCTCGCTGGATCGCGCCACGCCCACGCTGTCGGCCGGCGAACTGCAGCGCCTGCGCCTGGCCACGCAGCTCAGCTCGCTGCTGTTCGGCGTGCTGTACGTGCTCGACGAACCGTCGGCCGGCCTGCATCCGGCCGACAGCCAGGCGCTGTACGACGCGCTGGAACGGCTGCGCGACGGCGGTAACTCGGTGTTCGTTGTTGAACACGATCTGGAGCTGATGCGCCGCGCGCAGTGGCTGGTGGATGTGGGCCCGCAGGCAGGGGAACATGGCGGACGCGTTCTCTACAGTGGCGAGCCCGACGGCCTGCGCAACGTTCAGGATTCGCGCACGGCGCAGTACCTGTTCGACCGGGTGCCCGCGCCGGCCAGCCGGCAGCGCAGTGCCAACAGCTGGCTGGCGCTGAAAGGCATCCACCGCCACAACCTGCACGGTGTGGATGCGCAGGTGCCGTTGGGGTTGCTGACTGCAGTGACCGGCATTTCCGGATCAGGCAAATCCAGCCTGATGGCGCAGGCGCTGCCCGAGCTGATGCTGCTGCACCTCGGGCATGAGACGGCAGACGACGGCGCCGACAGCGCACCTGCCGAAGGACCCACCGTAATCGAAGCAACGCGGGGCCAGCTGGCCGGCGACGTGGACGCCATCCAGCGCGTGGTGCAGGTGGACCAGAAGCCCATCGGCCGCACGCCACGCTCCAACCTGGCTACCTACACGGGCCTGTTCGACCACGTGCGCAAGCTGTTCGCCGCGACACCCGACGCGCGCCGTCGCCGATTCGATGCGGGCCGCTTTTCGTTCAACGTAGCCAAGGGGCGATGCGAGACCTGCGAAGGCGAGGGTTTCGTCAGCGTCGAACTGCTGTTCATGCCCAGCGTCTATGCGCCGTGCCCCACCTGTCACGGCGCCCGCTACAACGAGGCCACGCTGAAGGTGCAGTGGAACGGCCGCAACATTGCCGAGGTCCTGCAGATGACGGTGGACCAGGCCCATGCGTTCTTCGCCGAAGAAGAGGCCATCGCCCGCCCGCTGCAGTTGCTGCAGGAGATCGGCCTGGGCTACCTGCGGCTGGGCCAGCCGGCCACGGAGCTTTCAGGGGGTGAGGCGCAACGCATCAAGCTGGCCACAGAGCTGCAGCGCAGCCAGCGCGGGCGCACGCTGTACGTGCTGGACGAACCCACCACCGGCCTGCATGCATCAGACGCGGACAGGCTGCTGGTGCAGCTTCAGCGGCTGGTGGACGCAGGCAACACGGTGGTGATGATCGAGCACGACATGCGTTCCGTCGCACAGGCCGACTGGGTGATCGACGTCGGCCCGGGCGCAGGCAGCGCGGGCGGCACCATCGTGGCGGCGGGGCCACCGCATCAGGTGGCCCGCGCCAAGGGCAGCAGGACGGCACCGTTCCTGGCATCCGAGCTGGGGCAGGGTGTGCGCGAGCGGAATCATCCGGCAGGAGGCGCCTAGCCGCAGGACAGCAGCGTCCAGCAACGATCGGCAATCTCCGCCGCGCCAGGGTGGCCGCGCAGGCTTGATCGTTTCGCAAGGCGGCACTGCAGATCGTCCATCCAGGCTGACCGGGTACCGTGCGGATCTCTCACATAGATGTCGCAGGCAAGCCGGATGACCGGCGCCACTTCGTGCCGGAAACTCACCGCGGGCAACGCGCCCAGGTTGAACGCGGTTTCCCAGTGGGCCAGCTCGCGCTCCACATCGACAACGTGCTTGCTTCTTCCGCGGCTCACGGCGCCTACCCCTGTTCGAAACCTCACTGTACACGCTTGCTGCCGGGAGCCTGTTCATCACAACCGTTCATACAACGCGCTTGCCGGCACGTTCCCGTAACGGCAACAGGCCCACAGTCAATCGGCAGCACACTTGCTGCGACGGAGAATCGAAATGAACAGCGTCCCCGAACAGAACAGGATTGACCGCTCCAACGCTTCCGCTGAAGCAGAACAGCCCGTGCAGCAGGGGCAGGTCGAGGGGGGCGAGCCCGGCGCGGAGGAGCCTGGCCGGCAAGGCGAACAACAGCAGCAGGACAAGAAGGATCGTAGCGATTCGAATCCAACGGACGAAAAGAAAGGCGGTCCCGGCGGTGATACGCGCCGCTGAATAACAGGAGGAGCCGCGCGCCGCGCGGCTGCTTCAGCGCAGCAGACAGGGAGCGCGCATGTCCTCGCAAAGCCAGGCGATCAGCCTGATGACCAAGATCATGTACCAGTGCCGCCCGGAGAGAACGACGACGATGGCGCAATGCCGTTGCTGCGATGCGCCCAGTCCTGGCGGGATGGAGTGCGCACGGTGCCTGACCGGAAGGCTTGGCGAAACGATTCACAGTCGTGGCGCAGCGTTCGGCTGGCTGGAGTCGTTCCGCAGGGTCCAGCAGGACGAAGCACACGTATTCGAATGCGCAAAGCGCGCCGATGCGGCATCTTCCTAGGCGTCGCATCCAGACCTGACATCGCGCAGGCGTATGCTCGGGTCATCCAGGAGCAACGCGATGACTTTTCCGATCTGCATCTACGATAGAACGGGCACGGGGCTCCGGCTGCCCACGGGGTGGTGGATCGACCTTCAGTCCGATCTGCCCGCGCTGGTGAACGGCGCCGCACGTATCGACCTTCCGCGCTCTTCGAAAGACGAGCATCCACGCTTGGATCCAGAGGTCCTGAGGGACCTCTTCCGGCGCATCGGGGGTTCGCAGTGGCTAGGTTGAATCCGGTGCGTTCCCTGGGAGTGCGCTGGCTGTTCTTCCGTCTTCGCAACGGCCAATCCATCAGTCCCGCCAGGTTGATGTCCGTCTGGTCCGAGGCTGCCGAATCCAATGAGTGCGCCGTGCGCCGCGAGATCATCGACGGCGCAGGCTACGTCTATGCCCTGTACGCGCCCAACAGCCTGCTTTCCCCCCGGCGTGTGGAGCTGCGCATGAGAGCGCTGCTGGAGGAGGCGGGCTACGCCTTCACGATGGGTAGCCTGGCAGGGCGTCACCCCGGCGACGGTTGAGGCGCGGCGCTGAGGCGCCGGCCGGACAGTCCATGTGTCGCTCTCATTCGGGGCCATCAGGCTCCAGAGGTTCGTCAGGTGCGGGATCGAAGAGCGCCAGCATCCGTTCCCGCCGGCACTGTTCGAGCCAGTGGTGCCATATCTCCACCTCGTCCATCAGCCCCGTGGCACCGCACGCGGGGCACGTGAGCGTCGTGCCCAATGGACTCGTCTTGATGCCCTCGTCCTGAGTCATTGATGAGCGCAAGCCGCAGCTCTTGCAGGTGGATCGCAATTGATCGAGGCGAACGATGGCCCCATTGCGCGCAAGAAGGGGCTGGATCGCGTGGATCCGGAAGGCATTGGGAGGATGCATGGCCGTGTCGTCTGGGGCTGGACACGGGAGCAAAGGATTCTGCGCCGGAGAAGAGCCGTGAGAGCGCAGTGTGCTTTGTTGGAGGTTAACCCTTCATCAAGGTGCACACCGCGCGCCATGATTGGCCTGAAATCCCACGGCCGCAATCGTGCACTGACGTGGACGCTGGCGCTCGTCCGGTGCCGGCCCTGCCTCTGGGCAGGAAGGGCTCCGCCATCACAACGGAGCCCCGTACACTCACTTTTCCTGCAGGAACGCCAGCAGGTCCTGGTTGACCTTGTCCTTGTGGGTGTCGGTCAGGCCGTGCGGCGCACCCGGGTAGACAATCAGCTTTGCGCCCTTGATGAGCTTCGCCGATTGGCGGCCTGAGATGTCGATCGGCACGATCTGGTCGTCGTCACCGTGGATGACCAGGGTGGGCACATCGAATTTCTTCAGGTCTGCGCGGAAATCGGTGGCCGAGAACGCAGCGATCGAGTCGTAGGTGTTCTTGTGGCCGCCCTGCATGCCCTGCGCCCACCACGCATCGATCAGCCCCTGCGACACCTTCGCGCCCGGGCGGTTGAAGCCGTAGAACGGGCCCGACGGAATGTCCTTGTACAGCTGCGCGCGGTTATCTATCTGTGCCTTGCGGATGCCATCGAACACTTCGATCGGCAGGCCGTTCGGGTTGTCGGCGGTCTTCAGCATGAACGGCGGCACCGAGCTGATCAGCACGGCCTTCTTCACCCGTCCAGTGCCGTGCCGGCCGATGTAGCGCGCCACTTCGCCGCCACCGGTGGAGAAGCCCACCAGGGTCACATCGTGCAGGTCCAGCGTATTGATCAACGTGGCCAGGTCATCAGCGTAGTGATCCATATCGTTGCCATCCCACGGCTGGCTGGAGCGGCCGTGGCCGCGACGGTCATGGGCAATGACGCGGTAGCCGTGGTTGGCCAGGAAGATCATCTGCGACTCCCAGCTGTCCGAGTTCAACGGCCAGCCGTGGCTGAAGGTCACGACCGGGCCGTTCTTCGGGCCCCAGTCCTTGTAGTACAGCTGCACGCCATCGGCGGTGGTGATGTAGGTGGCGGTGCGCGCGATGCTGGTGACTGCCGCCGGCGTGGCCGGTTCGGCGGCCTGCGCGGACAGGCTGGCCTGGACCGAGAGGGCGAGGGCGGCAACGGCCAGGGTACGGGCGAAGGTGTTCATGCGGGAACTCTCATGGGTGGGTGGTGAGACGTAATTTGCGCCTGCAATCAGGCGTCCGGGTGATGAACTGTCCTGATTTCTTGATAGATCGTCTTGCACGGATGTGCGCACGCGAATCGCTCGCGATCGCCTGTTGACAAGGGAGAACGCTCATTCTACCTTGCAGCCATGAGCAAGGGCAGCACCGACACCCAACAGAAGATCCTGGCCACGGCCGAGGCGCTGATCTACCAGAACGGGATCCACGCCACCGGCATGGACCTGCTGGTGAAGACCTCGGGCGTGGCGCGAAAGAGCATCTACCGCCACTTCGAGAACAAGGACGACGTGGCCGCCGCCGCATTGAAGGCGCGCGATGTGCGATGGCTGGCCTGGTTCCGGCAGGAGTGCGATAAAGCGGACACCCCGGAAGCACGCATCCTCGGCTTGTTCACCGTGCTCAAGAACTGGTTCCAGTCCGAGGGCTATCGCGGGTGTGCGTTCATCAATACCGCCGGGGAGGTCGGCGACCCGGCCGATCCGATCCGGGAAATCGCGCGGAATCACAAGCAGAAGCTGCTCGATTACACGCTGGAACTTACCGAACAACTGGATGTGGAGCAGCCGGCGGATCTGGCCCGTCAGCTGCTGATCCTGATGGAAGGCGCCATCACCCTGTCGCGCGTGATGGGTGATTTCGACGCCGCAGACACCGCGAAGGATGTCGCGAAGCTGTTATTGGAACAGGCCAAGCGTTAGCGCCTGGGTACCCCAGATCCCTTGAAGCAACCCGTATATCCATTTCGATTGGAGGTTTCCCCGTGTCCGCTGAACAACCCCGTCCGCCGCTTCCTCCGTTCACCCTTGAATCGGCCACGCAGAAAGTGCGTCTTGCCGAGGATGGCTGGAACTCCCGCGATGCCGACAAGGTCTCGCTTGCCTATTCGCTCGACACCCAGTGGCGTAACCGTGCCGAATTCACCAACGGTCGGGAGGAAGCCCGGCAGTTCCTGGCACGCAAATGGAACAAGGAGCTCGAGTACCGCCTGATCAAGGAGCTCTGGGCCTTTACCGAAAACCGCATTGCGGTCCGCTACGCGTACGAATGGCACGACGACTCCGGCAACTGGTTCCGTTCCTATGGCAACGAAAACTGGGAATTCGGAGAGGATGGCCTGATGCAGCGCCGCTTCTCCTGTATCAACGACATGCCGATCAAGGAGAGCGACCGCAAGTTCCATTGGCCGCTGGGGCGTCGCCCGGATGATCACCCGGGGTTGTCGGAGCTGGGTATGTGATTCCCGCTGAGGCGCCATCCGAAGCACGCTCAGGTACGATGGGGCGGCCGGCATCCGCGCCGGCGGGGCAGGGGGCGCAATGGACATGCAGGCCGGGGGCGGATTCGAACCGCCAGCGAAGACCGATTCTCAGGAACTGGGATTGATGATCCTATTTAAGAGAGCCGGTCTTCTCTTGTGCCTGGCGGGCGCAGGGTCGGTTAATGCGCAGGTGCCGCCTCAACCGGACAGGCCGAAAGTTGAGCTTGACGGGTCGATCGCAACGGATGATGGCGCGGAGCTTGATGACAAGCAGCTACGCACGCTGGTCGGGCGCGCAGATGCAGGCAACGCCGAGGCGGCGTTTCGACTTTCGCGCCACTTTGAGGGCAAAGGCGTGGCCGGCAACTCCCATATGTGGCTTGCCTATGCCGCAGCGCTGGGACACCCGATTGCACAGTACAACGTGTTCTTCATATTGAGGGACAAACAGGACTGTGAGTCATCCAGTGAGGCATACGCATGGCTCAAGAGTGCCGCGCTGAAGGGAGTGAAGGCCGCGCATTCCGAACTTGAGCAGGCGGCACGCATGGCGTCTCTGCGATGTGCCAGCAAGCGAGAGGAAGAGAGAAGCCATCTACCTACGAGAGAAGCGAGCGTGGCAACTCAGTCAAGCCCGCCGTAGTTGGCCTGCAGGCTGGGAATGAGTCCGGGTGTCCATGAAAGGGCTGGATGCAGTCGATTTCTTCGGACTTGCTACAACATGTTCTTCTGGGCACTCAGGCTGACTGCCTTGGCGGGTTCGTACATTTCGCCGACTTCACAGATCTGTACCCCGCAGATGGGCATAGTGGCCCTTCGGTAGTGTGAGCGCGTCCATCCAGCCACGGGGTTTCCCCGAACGCCAGGAGGTCACTGTGCCAAGTTGTGATGAAGGAATGAAGTTGACGCGTCGCCAGGTGATCGCTGGCGGCGTCACGACCGTGGCGATGTCCGCCGCACCGGGGGCATCATCGCTCGCCGCCGAACTGGCGGCGCCCCCGCCGCCCAGGCCGCCGGTCATCAGCACGGTTGCCTTGACCGTCAACGGCGAGCGGCGGGAGCTTGAGCTCGACACCCGGACCACGCTGCTCGATGCCCTGCGCGAACATCTGAAGCTGACTGGAACGAAAAAGGGCTGCGACCACGGTCAATGCGGTGCCTGTACCGTGCTGGTCAATGGTGAGCGCATCAATGCCTGCCTCAGCCTGGCGGTACAGCACCAGGGCGATGCCATCACCACCATCGAAGGCCTCGGAACTCCCGATGACCTGCATCCGATGCAGGCCGCCTTCATCAAGCATGATGGCTACCAGTGCGGGTATTGCACGCCGGGGCAGATCTGTTCGGCGGTGGCGGTACTGGACGAGATCAAGCGGGGTGTCCCCAGCCATGTACAGGCGGACGTCAGCGCACGTCCCCGCGCCACCAACATGGAAATGCGCGAACGCATGAGCGGCAACCTCTGCCGCTGCGGCGCCTATTCCAATATTGCCGAGGCGATGGCAGAGGTCGCTGGCGTGACCTCTGCAGGGAGGCGCTCATGAGGGCCTTCAGTTACGAACGCGCCAAATCCCCGGCCGAGGCCGCCAGGGCCGTCGCCGGCACCGAGGGCGCGAAGTTCCTGGCCGGAGGGACCAACCTGCTCGACCTGATGAAGCTGGAGGTCGAGACGCCAGCGCATCTGGTCGATGTGCAGGACATCGGCCTGGACAGGATTGAACCCACCGACGAGGGCGGCCTGCGCATCGGCACGCTGGTCACCAATACCGCACTGGCCTCGCATGAGCGCGTGCGCCGCGACTACGCGGTGCTGACCCGCGCGATCGTGGCAGGCGCCTCCGGGCAGCTGCGCAACAAAGCCACCACCGGCGGCAACCTGCTGCAGCGCACGCGCTGCCCATACTTCTACGACCCCAATCTGCCTTGCAACAAGCGCCTGCCCGGATCCGGCTGCGGCGCACTCGAGGGGTTCTCCCGGCAGATGGGCGTGATCGGCACCTCGGACAGCTGCATCGCGACCTATCCGGGCGACATGGCGGTGGCCCTGCGGGTGCTGGACGCCTCGATCCAGACCGTCAGGGGTGACGGCAGTACGCGCAGCATCCCGATTGCCGATTTCCATCGTTCCCCCGGCGACAGGCCGCAGCAGGACAACGTGCTGCAGCGCGGTGAGCTGATCACCCACGTCACGCTGCCAGAGCCCCTGGGCGGTCGGCACGTGTACCACAAGGTACGTGACCGCGCGTCCTATGCGTTCGCACTGGTGTCGGTCGCCGCAGTCGTGCAGCGTGACGGCTCGGCGCGGTTCGCCTTCGCTGGGGTCGCGCCGAAGCCGTGGCGCGTCGAGGCAGCCGAACCCCTGCTGCGCGACGGCGTAAAGGCCGCGACCCGGAAGGTGTTCGCCGGTGCCCGTCCGACCCCGGAGAACGCGTTCAAGATCGCGCTCGCCGAGCGCACCCTCGCAGCCGTGCTGGTGGAAGGAGAGCACTGATGCCCCTTGAATTCAACGCCCCCGCCGGCGACAACCTGTTCGACAAGGCCAAGGTCGTCGGCAAGTCGACGCCGCGCATCGACGGTCCACGCAAGACCACCGGCACCGCCCCCTATGCCTACGAGCGCCACGACGTGGCTCCGAACCAGGCCTACGGCTACATCGTCGGTGCGGGCATCGGCAAGGGGAGCATCATTTCGATGGATGCCTCCCGCGCACGTGCCGCGCCCGGCGTACTGGCGGTCATCACCGCACCGGAAACCAAGCCGGTCGGCACATCGAACTGGAACAATGCACCGTTGTTCGGCGGAGCCGAGGTGGCCCACTACCACCAGGCCATCGCCTGCGTGGTGGCAGAGACCTTCGAGCAGGCCCGCGCCGCCGCGGCGCTGATCCGCACCCGCTACGAGCGCAGCAAGGGCCGCTTCGATTTCCCGGCCCTGGCACCGTCCGCGCCGCTGGCAAAGGGGCGTGACGGAAAGCCCGACCGGCAGGCGCTGGGCGATTTCGACACTGCCTACGCGAGCGCCGCGGTCAAGCTCGACGAGACTTACCACACCTCCGACGAAAGTCATTCGATGATGGAGCCGCACGCCACCATCGCCGCCTGGAAGGGTGACACGCTCACGCTGTGGACGGCGAACCAGATGATCGACTGGGCCAGGCAGGGCATGGCGGCGATCCTCGGCATCGATCCTGCCAAGGTGCGCGTGGACTCGCCCTATATCGGCGGCGGCTTCGGCGGCAAGCTGTTCATCCGTGCCGACGCGGTGCTGGCCGCGCTGGCGGCCAAGCAGGTCGGGCGGCCGGTGAAGATCGCGCTGCAACGCCCGTTGATGCCCAACAACACCACGCACCGGCACGCCACCCTCCAGCGCGTGCGGATCGGCTGCGGAAAGGATGGCCGGATCTCCGCCATCGCCCATGAGAACTGGTCGGGCAACATCAACGGTGAGGACGGCGAGAACGGCACCCTGCAGACGCCCAAGCTCTATGCAGGCGCCAACCGCCTGGTGGCCAACTACATCGCCACGCTCGACATGCCCGAAGGCAATGCGATGCGCGCACCGGGCGAAGCACCCGGCCACATGGCGCTGGAAGTGGCGATGGACGAAATGGCCGAGAAGCTGGGCCTCGACCCGATCGCGTTCCGCATCCTCAACGAGCCCGAGGTGGTACCCGGCGATCCGTCCAAGAAGTTCTCCGACCGCAACCTGGTGCGCTGCCTGCGCGAAGGCGCGGAGCGCTTCAACTGGAACAAGCGCAACCCCAGGCCGGCGCAGGTCAGGGAAGGGGACTGGCTGATCGGCATGGGCGTATCTGCGGGCTATCGCGGTGCACCGACGATGAAGTCGGCGGCGCGGGTCAGGCTTGACGGCCAGGGCGGAGTGATTGTCGAAACCGACATGACCGACATCGGCACCGGCTCCTACACAATCATCGCGCAGACGGCAGCCGAAACCATGGGCGTGCCGCTGGAGCGGGTCCAGGTGACCCTCGGCGACTCCCGTCATCCCGCCTCCGCCGGTTCCGGCGGCCAGTGGGGCGCGGCAAGCTCCACCGCAGGCGTGTACGCGGCGTGCGTCAGCCTGCGCCGCAAGGTGGGCGAGAAACTGGGCTTCGACGGCGACACCGCAGACTTCGCCAATGGCCGCATCCAGGCGGGTGGGCGGACGATCAAGCTGGCAGAGGCGGGGACACTCTCGGCGGAGGACGGCATTGCCTTCGGCGACTTCAAGCAAGGCTATGACGTGGGCACCTATGCAGGGCATTTCTGCGAGGTTGCCGTGCATGCCTACACGGGAGAGACGCGCATCCGCCGCATGCTTGCCGTATGCGATGGCGGGCGGATCCTCAATCCGCTCTCTGCGCGCAGCCAGGTCATCGGCGGGATGGTGATGGGCGCGGGCGCGACCCTGATGGAGGAGCTGGTGGTCGACAAACGGCTTGGCTTGTTCATCAACCACGACCTGGCCGGCTACGAGGTTCCCGTGCACGCCGACATCCCGTACCAGGAGGTGGTCTTCCTCGACACGCTGGATCCGGTGATCTCGCCGATGAAGGCCAAGGGTGTGGGTGAACTGGGCATCTGTGGGGTCGGCGCCGCGATCGCCAATGCGGTCTACAACGCAACCGGCGTGCGCGTGCGCAACTATCCCATTACCCTGGACAAGCTGCTGCCCGGCTTGCCCGACGTGGGCTGACGGTGCGCATGGACCGACCCGCAGCCTCGACCACTCTGGAGGTCTCCGCCGCAGGCGGAGGGGAGTCCGGCGATCTTGCCGAGGACCTGTCGGCAGCGCCGGGCTTCCTCGCCGAAGGCAGCCCGCGCGGCGTGCTCGAGACGGCCTTGATGCGCGTGCGCGCGGGGGAGCACGCCGTGCTCGCGCTGGTGCTGGAAACCGATGGCTCCACTTACGCCGGTGCCGGCGACATGGTGCTGTTCTGCAACGGCAGCCAGGCCGGCTGGCTGAGCGGCGGATGCCTGGAGCCCGAGCTCGCGCGTCGCGCGGAGCAGGTGAGCGCGGCAGGGCGGGTCGACTGGATCGAGATCGACACCCGCAGTGACGACGACCTGTTGAGTGGGTCTGCGCTCGGGTGCCGCGGCCGGCTGCGGATTGCGCTCCTGCCATTGCGTGCCATGGTTGGCATCGACGACGTGATCGAGGCTTGGTTGCGCGAGGGTGTGTCACTCCAGCGCGACCTTCGCACGTCGGGGCAGGTCATTTTCCGTGCCGGCCATCACGAGCAGGCGTGGCAGCTGCATCCGATGGAGGGCACGCAGCCCTTTGGCGAGGGCGAATGGCATTTGCCGTTGCCCCGGCTTCCGCGGGCCGTGGTGTTGGGGGGCGGTCCGGAAACGCCCTTCCTGGTTCCGTTGCTGCGGGGCCTGGGGTGGCGGGTCAGCGTGGCCGAACGGCGAGCGCGCTGGGCCTCTGCCGGGCAGTACGCCGATGTGCATCTTCAGACCAACCCTGCAGAGGCCCTTCATGGTGACCCGTGCGACGCGGCACTGGTGATGCATCACGATTTCGAACTGGACCGGGAGGCGCTGGTGGCCCTGGCTGATACCAAAGTTATGTTCATTGGACTGCTGGGTCCGCGGCGAAGGCGCGAGGACCTGTTCAAGCTGCTGACACCGGATCAGCGCCACTGCCTTTCCCCGAGACTTCGGTCACCGGTCGGCCTGAACATCGGCGGCCGAGGGCCCGAGGCAATTTCGCTCAGCATCGCCGCGCAGCTGCAGCAATGGCGAAGCGCGCACGGCAGGTGACTGACGCGCATGCGGTCGTCGTGCTGGCTGCCGGCGGGAGCACCCGACTCGGCCAGCCCAAGCAGCTTCTGACCCGGCAGGGCGAGACCCTGGTACATCGCGTGGTGCGGTTGGCGCGGGAGCTCGCGCCAGCGCAGGTCCTGGTCGTGGTGGGCGCGAACGCACAGGCCGTGACATCCAGCATTGCCGGCCTGGATGCCACCCCGGTAACCAACCAGCACTGGGAACGCGGCCTGGCGAGCAGCCTGCAGGTTGCCAGCGCACACCTGCTACCCACGGTGACTGCGGTGATGGTCGTGGCATGCGACCAGCCCGCAATCGAGCGCTCCCATCTGCAGGCGCTGCTTTCGGGTGCCCGCGCCTCGGCGTCAGGGTGCGCTGGCACCCGTCATGGAGGCGCGCCTGGCATTCCTGCAGTAGTGCCGCGTGCATGGTTCAACGCTGCGCGTGCAACCGGTGACCGCGGCTTCGGAGCGCGCCTGCGGCAACTTCCTGTCGATACGGTGCATGTCCTGCAGGCACCGGAACTGGGCCTGGATATCGATACGCCAGAAGATCTTGCGCGTGCGCGCGATGCGGGCTGGATCGATGCCGAGGTCGAGTCGCACGATCACGGTGCCAACGCCCGTCAAGCAGATGACTAGCGGCAGAGCCGGACCCCGAACCCTCGCTGCCCGCAGCCCTGTAGAGTCGAGCCATGCTCGACTACGGCACGCCACATCGCGCCCCATCAGGCACATCACCAGCAAGAATCTGCAGCACCCGATCCAACAGAACTGGTTCCGGCACGCCAGCCAGGACCTGCTCCGGGTAATCCAACGGCTCCAACTGCCATTGGAGGAGCGCCCGCAACCGCATAACGGCAGGCGCCCGCTGCTTCGCGTCCAGTGAGACCTGCAACAGCAGATGTTGCGAGCGCCTCTCCAGCCACAGCACGGGTATGCCTCGGCAATGAACCTGGAACTCGGCATCTCGGCGCCGCTCAACGAACTGGAAGCCCTGTAGTGGCCGAGCCTCCACGAACTGCATGGCTTGGCGGCGCAACTGCAGAAAGCGATCGCCGGGGATGCTGTGGAAACCGATAGGCGAGGGCTTGGGCGGCGCCGGCCACTGCGTCTGTGCCGCAACGACCACCACAAGACAGAGCGCGGTGGCCGCCCAGCGCCACCAGGCCACTCAGCCCTCCGGATGCAGTCGGGTACTGGCGTGTGCGGTAAGGCCAATTCCGGCCATGATCAGCCCCTCCATCACGCGCGGGCCGACGTACTGCTCCAGCTCGCCGTTCTCGCGGGCGCGCTGCGCGGCCAGCAGAATCTCCAGGACCACGCGAAGCCCGGCCAGCGAGCAGTCGGTATCCGCCAAGGCGATGCGCCGGCCGGGCATCTGATGGCGTTCAGGCCACGGCTGACCATCGGAGGCGGCGCCGGAGCCGATGCTGTGCAGCAGGGCGATGAGGGTGTTCGGGTCCAGCGCAGGGCCATTCGCAGGCACGTCGTGGATGGGGTGCGGGGCAGGGGAGTGGGGCTGGGTCATGGCTGGGCTCCTTGCGTGCATGCAGAAGCCGCCACCGATAAAGGTGGCGGACGGTGCGAGGTTCGAAACCCGGTCTACGCTAAACCGGCAGGCGCAAGGCCTCCACGCACCGCCCGCCATAGCCGGCCGACGGATTGCCAGCCGGCACCACCTGATGGGTGATGCCGGCTGGCAAGCGTTTACTTCAGCGTAGAACCGGGGTTTCGAATCCCGGCCACCTGTTCAAGGTGGCACAGCAAGGAATACGCCCGGTTGTGCGCGATGCCAATGCAGTAGGGCTGATGCCGACACCACTTTCAACATTTTCAGAATCGTTGCATACGACGAAACGAAGCTGGAGCCTTGCGCTGCAACGCTATCGGCCATGTCGGTGGTGCAGCTCTGCGCGCTGTCGGCATCCGCCCGGTGGGGCTGTGAGCAAGGCAGATGCGACATGCCTGTCCAGCAATGCGCTTCCGATTGCGTGTGACGCGTCACGTTAATACGTGAAATCCGCGAAATAAGGCGCTGCATGTCACCATGTGGCGAATCATCTGCACAATGCCCCTTGGTACCTCATGGACGCATCCGCCCAAAAAGGTTTTCATGTCTGGCATGACTGACGGGCAGCAACTACGCAACGCGCAATGGGGCAAGGTGTCGCGCCTGTTCAAGCCTGCGATGATCATTAGCGCGGCGCTGGCGGCAAGCGCAGAAACGCTCTATCGCACAGGGGTATACCCGCGAGCCATCTTCGAGGCGGGCAGCGCTGATTCTCGAACCTGGTTGTATGTGGCATTGATGTACCTGATCGCCTTTCCAGTAATGTTTCTTTGGATGAGGCGACTGCTCGCAGGCTATCCCATGCCATGGAACCCGCCACTCAAGCGCTGGTTGCTGGGCGCGTTCTCCCTGATCCTCTGCAGCGGAATGATCATGCTGCCGGTCATCGTGCTGACTGTTGGAGGCAGCGCTGCAGGTCGCGGCAAAGGGCTGTATCAGGTGTTCACCGGCAGCCTATTCGGCACATTCCTTGTGGGAACGGTGCTCGCCTACGGAGCGGCCCTGGGGGCATGGCTGCTGTTTATCGGAACCCCCAAGCTGCTCTTCCCCAGGCCGGGCTCGCGCTAGGCCCGCTGCGATAGTTCCCTGGAAGTGCAGGTGTTCGAGCCCGCCACCTGCTGCCGGGTCGTCAGTGGCCCTTCAACGCCGCCTTGGTTCGCTCCAGCCATGCGGCATTGTGGCTGCGCGCGTGGCGCGACCAGTGCTGGGCATCGTCGATGATGCTGGCGAACAGGCTGCGGGCTTGCTCGCGATCGTCGGGTTGCGGCTGCGCCATCAGCCATTCGGCGTAGAGGCAGCGGGCGGCCGCGTCGTTTCCGCATTCCAGGGCGCGCTCGAATGCGGCGCGGGCTCCGGGGGCTTGCGCGGTTGCCAGTGCCTGCGCGTACAGCAGGGTCTGTTCCGGCTTGCGGCGCACGTCCGGGTGGCGTGCGAACAGGCCGTCCAGCGTCTCCACCGCAAGCTCGGGCTGCCCGGAATCGAGGCGGGCACGGGCAAGGCCGGTCAGGATGTAGGCATCGTCGCCCAGCGGCGAACTGGCTGCCTGCTCCAGCAGGGTTCTGGCTTCCTCCGCCTGGCCGGCATCCAGCAGCGTCATGCCCAGGCGAACCCGGTTCTGCACGGTGGGCGTGCGCGCCAGTTCGGCACGGGCGTTGCGAAGGTCCTGGCCCGGGTCCATGAGCTGCTTGGCGGAACGGACGACCTGTCGGGCGCCCCGCGAGTGGCGGACTTCCGGGAAGTAGATCGCCAGGAAGTAGACGACGCTGCCGAGCAGCGGGAACGAGAAGAGCAGGATGAGCCAGTAGAGGCTCTGCCCCGAGCGGATGGCGTGCACCGCGAAGTAGATGGCCGCCAGTACGTGGAGTCCGATTCCGATATAGGGCATGTGTGCCGCCTCGTCCTTGTGAGGGGTGGAACTATAGTCGGGGAGGGGTAGGGCGCCAATGGAGTGGCAGCGATCGAGCGTGACGCGTCACGTTAATAGGATGAGTTCTGCAGGGTCGAGCGCTGCATGCCACTATGTGGCGGGGCTGCATTGACGGAAGGGGATACATGGAACGTACGCAGAAGACGCTAACCATGGCCGATGTTGCTGGGTGGGGTTCGGCGCTGGTTACGTTTGGCTTGGTGCAAGGGGCTTTCTATCTGAAGGCTTACTGGGGTCACTTCGGCCTGGATCCTTTTCAGTTTGTTGCGGTGAGTGAGCTTGCACTGGCAGGGCTTGCGGGGATCGGCATGGTGTTGTTCCTTATTCTGATTGCGCTGCTGTTTGGAGGGTGGGTTGAGGGGAAGGTGACAGCGACGCCGTCCCAAGCCAATCTGCTGATGTGGCTGACCCTGGCTCTTTGTCTTGTTGGAATGGGTGCCTTGCTTTGGTGGACCAATGCCTGGCCCGTTTTGATAGGTGTGGCGCTGACGGGCATATGTGCAGTGGCAGTACGCCTGTCCCCAGTGTTGCCGGCCACCGTGAAGGACTCGCCGTGGCTGGTCTATGCGCTCGTGATGATTGTCTATGTCCCGATCTCGTCAAACTGGCTTGGCTTCGAGCGCGCCAAGGCGATCACTTCTGGCGCCAGCAAGTACACGGTCAATGTGACTATTGATGAGAAGGTGCAAGGCGGCCTGGGCCTAGTGGGGCGTTTGGGTGATAGCTATGTACTTTGGGACCCGGTACAGAAAGCTGCAGTTCTTATGCCAGTGGACGACGTGAGTAGGCTGGAGATTGCGCAAAAATCCGTTCTGCCTGCCAAACCAGTTCAGTCGCGATAAGGGCTCGTTATCACGGCTACAACCGTACCCCTGTCGTGGACCTGTGCCGTACGGGAGCCAGTCCACGTGTTTCGTGGTTGGCCCTTAACAATCATGCGCGGCAAATCTAGGCGCAGTCCGATAGAGCGCTCCGGGGGCCTTACCTAGGATTCTCTCCGCCAGCCGTGCACCGGCTGGCCGGACAGGACCTTCTCCCCAAGTGTCCGATCCGTCCCCGGCCACCGCCGCTTCGGCGGCGGTGGTTTCTTGCCGCCCGCGTGCGGATCACATCTGTGAAGAAGAACACCACCATCATGAAGCTCATTCCGATCGCTTCCGCTGCAAGCCTGCTGCTGGCCGCTTCGGCGGCCAGCGCCCAGTCCTATGGCTCGGGCACCATCGAGTTCACCGGCGAAGTCACCGACCTGACCTGCACCATTTCCGGTGGCGCCGGCGCCATCGGCACCACCAACGTCACCGTTCCGATGAGCGCGGTGCAGGCCAACCAGCTGGCAGCAGCCGGCGACGTTGCCGGTGAACACCCGTTCCAGCTGATCATCGGTGGCCCCGGCCAGGGCACGTGCCTGGATGGCAAGGTCGCCGAGCTGTACTTCGACCCGGCTGCCGGCCAGGTCGACGCGAGCAACGGCAACCTGCGCAACCAGGAAGCCAACGCGCCGGCAGCCAACACCCAGATCCAGGTGAAGTACAAGAACGCCGTGGTCGACCTGCGCGATCCGTCGTTCAAGACCGATCCGGTGACGATCACCAACAACACCGCCACGATCGACATGGCCAGCCAGTACGTCGCCAACGGTGGCGCTGCGGCCCCGGGCTTCGTGCAGTCGTACGTCAACTACAAGGTTGTCTACAACTGATCGCGGGAGGTCGCCGGCAGGCGCTGGCGGCCTCCTTCCTTTCCCGTTCCGAGGTGACCCATGAACGCCCTCCATCGCATCATCGCTGCTGCATTGCTGTCGCTCGTCGCGCTGGCTTCACCGGTGGCCCATGCGTCGGTCGTGATCGGCGGTACCCGCGTGGTCTATCCCGCGCAGGACAAGGAAGTCACGCTCAAGTTCATTAATGAAGGCGAGCGCGCGACGCTGGTCCAGGTCTGGCTGGATGATGGCGATGACCAGTCCACGCCGGATACCGCCAAAGCCCCCTTCGTGGTCGCGCCACCGGTGTTCCGCCTGGACCCGAAGAAGCAGCAGACCACCCGCATCATGTTCACCGGCGCGGGCCTGCCGGCCGACCGGGAAACGCTGTACTGGCTGAACATGCTGGAAATCCCCCCGAAGAATGGCACTGCCAGCGCCAACATCCTGCAGTTCGCCTTCCGCACCCGCATCAAGGTGTTCTACCGGCCGTCGAACCTGGCAGGGGAGCCGGTGCTGGCTTACCAGAAGCTGCGCTGGACCCTGCACGCCGGTAAGGACGGCCTGGTTCTGCGTGCCGACAATCCGACCCCGTTCCACGTCAACTTTGCCAACGTCAGCCTCAATGTCGGCGGCCAGGAACAGGGCGGGCAGGGCGGCGGCATGGTCGCGCCGTTCTCACAGGCCGAGTTCCCGCTGAAGGATCTACGCGCGCGCCCGTCGGGCCAGCTGAAGGCTGCCGTTACGGTCATCAATGACTTCGGCGCGCTGGTTCCCACCGAGGCCGTATTGCAGCCCTGAGCCGCGCACCGCACCGCACCGCCGGAGAATCCATCATGAACGCCCGTTCCCGGGCGCCGGCCGCCGGCGCCCGCCGGTTCCAGCGCGCCCGCCTGCCGGGTGTGGTGGCCGCCATCCTGTTTGCCCCGGCCGTCGCGAGCGCCGGCAACGAAAGCCCGGACGATGTCGAGTTCGACGCCGCGTTCCTGCCGGTGGGGGCGTCCTCGCGCCTGGACCTGCAGCGGTTCTCGCAGGAAGACTACGTTGCGCCTGGTACCTACCGGGGGGACGTGCGTCTGAACGGCCAGTGGCAAGCGCGTGCGGACATTGTCTACCGCGAGGTGGATGGCGTCTCGCGGCTGTGCCTGGACCCGGCCGCGCTGAAGCGCTACGGCATCGCGCCGGAGCGCCTGCACGCCGACCAGGCCCGGCAGCCGGCCCTGGCTTGGCCGGACGAACCCTTCTGTGGTGACCTGGGCGAGCGCGTGCCCGGTGCCACGGCGTCCTTCGATGCAGGCAACCAGACCCTGGACCTGCAGGTGCCGCAGCTGTACCTGCGCAGCGAGGCGCGGGGCTATGTCGACCCCAGCGAGTGGGATGCCGGCGTGGCGGCGCTGTCGCTGGGCTACAACGCCAGCGTCTATCGCTACAGCAATGGCGCTGCCCCGACCTACTCCGGGTTCCTTGGCCTGAACGCCTCGGGCCGCGTGGCGGGCTGGCAGCTGGTGCATCAGGGCGCGATGACGCACGGTGGCAGCCAGCCGCAGCGTTACCGGTCAGCGGCCGCCTACCTGATGCACGACATCGTGCCGTGGAAGGCGCAGCTGATGGTCGGCGACACGTCCACTGCGGGCGACCTGTTCGAGAGCGTGCGCCTGCGTGGCGCCCGCCTGGGCAGCGACGACCGCATGCTGCCGCAGTCACAGCGCGGTTTCGCACCGGTAGTGCGTGGCATCGCCGAGACCAACGCCCGGGTGATCGTGCGCCAGCGTGGCAACGTCCTGCTGGAAACCAGCGTTGCACCTGGACCGTTCGAGATCAACGACCTGTTCCCGACCGGGTATGCCGGCGATCTCGACGTGGAAGTCGTCGAAGCCGACGGCCGCTCACGGCGGTTCACGCTACCGTACTCGGCGGTGCCGCAACTGCTGCGTCCGGGCCAGTCACGGTGGTCGGTAGCGGCCGGTCGTGTTGCCGAGGCCTCGCTGTTCGATGCGCCGGACGTCCTGCAGCTGCAGTACCAGCGCGGCCTGTCCAATGTGGTCAGTGCCTACGGCGGCGCCGTGGTGGGCGACAACTACCACTCGGTGCTGGCCGGTAGTGCGGTCAATACACGATTCGGCGCGCTGGCAATGGATGCGTCGTTGTCACAGGCCCGTGTACGCGGCCTGCCTGAGCTGTCCGGCAGCAGCTTCCGCGTGGCCTACAATCGAAGCATCGCCAGCACCGGCACCTCGTTTGCCATCGCGGCCTACCGCTATGCAACGGGTGGCTACGTGAGCGTGCGCGACTGGGCCAGCCTGCGTGACGCACAGGCACGTGATCTTGGCATCGATGCGGTGGCGCGCCAGCGCAACCGCATGGACCTGAGCGTCAACCAGCGCCTGGGGGAGCGCGGTGGCCAGTTGTTCGTCATCGGGACGCGGCGCGACTTCTGGAACACGGCAGGCCGCCAGCTTGACCTGAGCGTGGGCTACAGCAACCAGTGGAAGTCGCTGAGCTACAGCCTGAACTTCCAGCGCACGCGCGATTCGATCGATTTCATGCCGGGCTTCCTGCAGGATCGCATTCCCGGCGCGGATGCCGCGCCGCGTCCACAGTTGGCGCGGGCTGACATTCGCCTGATGCTGATGCTGTCGGTGCCCCTGGGGCGCACGCCCCGTGCGCCACAGCTCAATGCCACCCAGACCCGCAGCGACAATGCCGATCCCTCCACGCAGCTGTCGGCCAGCGGACTGTGGGCCCGCGACGACCGAGTCAATTACGGCGTGTCACTGGCGCGTATCGGCGGTGGCAACGCCCTGGACGTCAACGGCGGCTATCGCGGCGGCCGCGGCCAGGTGGCGGCCAATCTCAGCCGGGGGCCCGGCTATACCCAGATGGGCCTTGGCGCGTCGGGCGGGCTGGTGCTCCACGCGGGTGGGCTGACCCTGTCGCCGCCGCTGGGCGACACGGTCGCGCTGGTGCACGCGCCCGGCGCGGCGGGAATGCGGGTGGAGAACAGTGGCGGATCCCGCGTGGACAGGCGTGGGTTTGCGGTGGTGCCGTACCTGACGCCGTACCAGCTGAACACGATTTCGCTCGACCCCAAGGGGGCCGGCTACAGCGTGGAGCTGCAGGAAACCGCACGCGCGGTGGCGCCGCGTGCCGGCGCCCTGGTGAAGCTCGATTTCAGTACGCGCGCCAGCCGTGGGCTGATGGTCGACACGCAGACCGAAGACGGCCGCCCGTTGCCGTTCGGCGCGGAGGCCACCGATGCCAGCGGCGCCACGGTCGGCGTGGTGGGGCAGGGCAGCCGCCTGCTGCTCAGTGGCCTTCAGTCGTCCGGGCCGGTGCAGGTGCAATGGGGCGAGGGCGCCGACCACCAGTGCGTGGTGGACGTGCAGATTCCCGACGGCCCTGTCAGCGGCCAGTACGCCGTGCTCAGCGCGCAATGCCGATCCCCCGTCGTCCATGCCAACGGTGACGCGCCGCCCGCGCGCCGGGTTACTACCACCACCTTCCAGGAGAACGCACCGTGATTCGCATGCCTCTGGTCGCGCGATTGATCGCGCTTGTCCTGTTGATGGCCGCAGCGCCTGCGCTTGCGCAGAACTGTCGCTTCAACGCCGGCACCACCACGCTCACCAACATCGCCAACCTCAGTGGCAGCATCACCGTCGGTCCGGATGTGCAGGTCGGCACCGAAATCTATCGGGCCACGTATTACGCCGGGCCCACCAACGAGATCTACTGCACACCGGGCAGGGCCGATCGCATCCGCCAGTACACCGCGCTCCCGTACGGGCCTTCGGGCTACGCAGACGCGCGCTACGGAACCGTATACAACACGAACCTCCCCGGCGTCGGCGTGGCAGTCTGGTTCAACGGTAGCCCATTCCCGATATCTACGTCCGTAGAGGTCGTTACGGGCACGGTGATCTGGCCCGTTCAATCCTTTGACGTCAGCCTGATCAAGACCGGACCGATAACGGCCGGCACGGTCACAGGTGCGAACCTGCCGCGCTTCGAATACCGCATGACCGGCGCCAACAGCGCGCTCCAGCTCTGGAACGGGCGGGTGCAAGGCTCGCTGTCCATCGTTGCACGCACCTGCACCGCTGCAGACATTTCGGTGAATCTTGGCGATCACCGCGTGACGGAGATTCCCGCCGTTGGCAGCGGGACACAATGGGTCAACGTACCGGTAACGCTGAGCAATTGCCCGGCGTTCTACGGCCGCTACCGCGGCAACCTCACCACGGGAACGGTACAGACGGCCAATGGGCGCGTCGACAACACCCTCCGCTTCCGCGTGGATCCGGTCACGGCCGTGGCGGATAGCGCGCGCTCGGTGATGATGCTGCAGAACGACGGCGTGAACACCACGGCGACCGGCATCGGCATCCAGATAGGGACCGCGGCCGACGAGTCGGTGGGCTTTGGCAGCATGCGTGATTCCGGACTGGCGCTAAGCGAGACCGACAACGCTTCCTACACGCTGATGCTGCGTGCGCGCTATACCCGCTACGCCGCTGCCGCGTCATCGGGACAGGCGAACGGTGCCGCCACCATTACCCTGGAGTACTACTGACATGCACGCACGATGGCTGCTGCTGGCGCTGCTGTGCGGGGCCGCCCTGCCGGTGGCGGCGGCGGACCTCACCGTCCGCTTCACCGGCAGGTTCCTGGCCGGGACCTGCCAGCTGAGCGTGCAGGACGTCGATCTGGGCACGTTCCAGGCAACGTACTTCACCACCAGCACGCAGTCACCTGCCGTTGCCTTCGTGCTGGAGCGCAAGAACTGCACCGATGACCTGCGAACCCTGCACGTCCGCTTCGTCGGCGCCGCCGACAGCAGCAACGCCAGCTATTTCGCCATTCCGCCGACGGGCGGCGTGCAGGGGCTGGCCATCCGCCTGCAGAGTGCCACCGGCACGCTCTACGCACCCAACCAGCCCGCGTTTGACTGGCCCACCGGCGGCGATGCCGCAGGCCAGCGCGCACTCGGCGCGCTACTGGTCCGCACCGGCAATGTCACTGCAGGCGCGGTCCGTACCCCCATCACTGTCCAGGTCACCTACAACTGAGGTCTCCCATGTCCCGTCCGCTTCTCTCCCTGAGCTTGTTGCTTTGCGCTGCCACAGTGCACGCGCAGGACAGCCAGGTTTTCACGATGTCCGGTGAAATCCTGCCAGGCGTCTGCAAGGTCGCGTTCCCCGATGTGGATCTGGGGTCCCATCAGGCGTCCTTGTTCACCGGCAGCTATGCCACGGCCTATGTGGACTTCAGTGGCACCGTCAGCGACTGCGACGCGCAGGTGCTGCGGGTCGCCATGACCTTCACCGGTGCGGCCGACAGCAGCAACGCGTCGCTGTTCCAGGGGGTTCCCGGCGTGGGCATCGAACTGGTGCGCATGGTCGGTGCCGTCAACGTGCCGATTGCACCAGGTGGCCGTACCCAGTACACCACCGCCGCCGGCGTGTATCCATACCGTGCGCGCTTCCGGCAGTCCGCTGCAACGGTGGGCGCGGGCCGCGTGACGCGTCCCATCACCGTTTCGCTCACCTACAACTGAGGCTGCAGCTGATGTGCACTGTCGCCCTCCGCCTGCGTCCCATCCTACTGGCGCTGACCTCAATGTTCGCTGCTGGCCACGCGGCCGCGCAGACGACCACCACGTTCAACGTCACCGGCACCATTCTGCCGGGTGTCTGCCGCATCGCTGTGGCCGACGTCAGTCTTGGCACCTATCAGGCAACACTGTTTACCGGCGCATATGCCTCGCCCTTCCAGCCAGTGAATGTTGTGGTCAGCCAGTGTGACCCGCTGGTGACCCGGGTCGCGTTGCGTTTCGATGGCAACGCCGACACCAGCAATGCCCAGCTGTTCCAGGGTGTGCCTGGCATCGGCATCGAGCTGCAGTACACCAGCAGCGGGGCCCGCGTCGCACCTGGCGGAACGGCCCAGATGGCCACGGCTGCGGCGACGCACGCATTCCGCGCACGCTTCGTGCAGAGCCGCGCAACGGTATCGGCCGGTACGGTCAGCCGACCGATCACGGTAACCATGACGTACAACTGATCACGCGGGTGGGGGACGGCACCCGGGGCCGTCCCCTCGCGTTTCAGGCGCAGGACAGGGCTGCTGCGCGCAGCGGCGCCTCGCTAGCGGAGACTGTCCGCGCTGTGCGATCCTTGGCCCTGCTCCTGCGCAGCGCTCTCCTCGCGCAGCACGCGTGAGCGTTCCGCCACGATCTCATCCATCTCGACACGAAGCGCCCTCGTCTCGGCGGACAGGCTGGCAACGTTGAGCCGCAGGCCATCGATATCTGCCCGGTTGCGCAGTTCGTCCTCGTTGGCCTCCAGGGTCTGTCTGACGCGAAGGGATACCGGAGCCGCCAGCCGCGCGGACAGCCGTCCTTCCAGATTGGTCTGGGCATTGTTGATATAGGCCGGGACCAGCGCCACCACCTCGATGACATAGCGATGCTCGGCACGCACTACGGACATGTGTTCAATCGACGCACGGCGATCGCCCAGGTACCGGGTAACCACGGCGCGGGCCTGGTTTGCAGCCCAAGTCTGCTGCCCGATCTCGCGCAGGGCCAGTCCCAGTGGCAGCGCTAGCAGAATGAACGTGGTGGCGATCACCCCCGCCTGCCAGGCGGTGTGGCGAGGTGAGTTCTCCATCCCGAACCTGTACCACTTGGCAATCAGTGTCACGCTGAGGGCAATCGCCAGCAGGTTGGTCATGAAAAGGAACATCGCGCCCCCGGCCACGCGCACGTCGCCCGTCGCCAGCCCAAACGCGACCACTGCCAACGGCGGCATCAGGGCGGTAGCAATCGCAACGCCCACAATGGCCTCTCCCTTTCGGGTAATCACTGCGTAGCCGCCGGCCAGCCCTGACAGCAGCGCCACCAGCAGGTCGAACAGGGTGGGCTGCGTGCGTGCAAGGATCTCACTGGTCGCCTCGCGTAGCGGCGACAGCCATACGATGCACATGGCGGTCAGCAGCGCCAGCGCCATGCCCACAAGCAGCGCAAGCAGTGCACGGCCCATCATCCGGAAATCGACCACGCACAGCGAAAAACCCAGCTGCACGATGGGGCCCATCAGCGGCGAGATCAGCATCGCACCGATCACGACGGCCCCGGAGGACTGAAGCAGCCCCAGGATCGCGATACCGCAGGACATCACTGCCATGAACGTGAAGCGCGGGCTGAGCCCGCCACCGTCACTCACGTTGGCGATGACGGCATCGTGGTCGACGGCGGCAAGCATGCGGTTGCGCCACCGGCTCCAGCCATGGTGGGCGGATGCCAGGACACTCACCAGCAGCGTTGGCACGGCACTCATCGATCCGCTCCCGGCTGCGCGGGTGAATGCAGCGCTTCGGCCCGTTGCAGCCGGTGGAAGTAGTCCAGGAGGGCCAGCGCCTCTGCGAGGCAGGTACGGCCGCCAAGCAGCTGACGGCCGCGCATGACATTCCAGTGGCCGTACTCGGTGTAGATGAGGGTGTGTCGGGAAAGATCTGCCATGGAGATGCCTGGGAAATAAAGAGGGTCGAACGCGTATCGTCAGCCAGCGTGGTGCGGTAGCCCATCGGACGACGCCCATTCCGCGGGGGATCCGAAGCGTGACACGGACGTCCACGCACCCACGCCAGCCGTGCGGCCGCGTTGCGCCACAGCGCGGCAGAAAGTCAGCCGCGTCCTATGTGGCTGTCTGCCAGGGGCCGATAGGGTGGCCGCTCCCTTTCACTTTCTCCGGTATGGCCCGCATGTTCCTTGGCGGGCGCATCCACAGCAACAATGTTCCGTTTCTTCCGCTCCGCACACCTGCGCCAGGACGCCTCGCCTGATGCTACCGACGATTGCGACCTCGCTGCGCTCCGCAAGTACCAGCGCGGCGTGCTGCTGGGCGGCGGCTGCCTGCTCAGCATCGCTATCGTGGCCGGGCTGATCGCGCTGGCGCTGTTCCACGCAGATGGCTTTGCGGCGCGGCGGTCGGAAGCGCTGCAGCGCAGCCGTGCCATCGTCGAGGCCCACTTGGCGGCGTCGGATGCGGCCCACCTTCGGCTGTTGAGCATGGCCGAGTACGCCTGGCGGCATCGCCCGGACAATGATGCGCGGACGCTGGAAGTGGACCGTGCCAACTATCTGCGTGCCGGACAGCGGGCCGTCATGACCGCTGGCACCGAGAGCGTGCCGCAGACGGTGCTGGGTGCCGGCACCGATGCCTGGCCCGTTGACCGTCTGGATCGCTATCTCATGCTGGCGCACTCGCTGTCGATCATCCGCCGGCTGGGCGGCGCCGGCGGCCGGTCCAGCGAATCGGAGTCGAGCTTCTTTCTTGATCCGCGCGGCCAGCTGCTGGTACTGGGCGAGGGCATGAGCGAACAGCATCTTCTGTCGGCCACGGGAGAAAAGGACCGTGCGCAGCTCATCGGTCGGCTCGCGGCGCTGTCCCGCACCGGCGTCGACGACGCGGAGGCGTATGGCACGCACGCCACCCGGATGGAACTGGTGCGCCATCCGGTGTCGGGGGCTCCGGCGATCGCCAGTGCCCTGGTGGCGCGTGACGGTGCCACGGTGATCGGTACGTTCGTCACGCTGGAATCAACGGCACCGCTGTCCCGGGCAATGCGTATCGCCGACGGTGGCGTGTCGTTCGTGCTGACTGGCGACGGCCGCGTGGTGGCGGGCACCGGCAGCCCCAAAGCGCTGGATCTGGGCGAGGTGACCCGGCATCTTCTGGACGCGGAGCAGAAGGGGCGCACGCTGGCCACCTTCCGCCAAGGGCTGCGCTTCTTCCAGGTGGTCCGTATCGAGGAGGCTGACTGGGCACTGGTCAGCACGTACTGCATCGCCGATGTCATTGCCGATGGGCAACGCCTGTACATCGCCGCCGCGTCGTTGGCGTTCGGCCTGTTGCTGGGTCTTTGGACGCTGCTGGCCTGGCTGCATTGGCGCGCCTTCGGGCCCGCGCTGGCACGCGCCGCGCGCGTTTACCAGGGCGAACAGCTCAGCCGCGCGTTGATCCAGCTGTCACCGGTGGGACTGTGCCTGCTCGATCGCCACAGCGGTGACCCGGTGGTGCAGAACGACATGATGCGTCAGCTCGCCGCCGCCGCCGAGCGACGCGGCGCCATGCTCTATGCCCGCATGGTCGACCAGGCCTCGGCGATCCTGCTGCTGCCTGATACCACCATCGCCGAGTTCGAGGTGTCGGTGCCGGATCCCCAGGGCCAGGCGCCTGTCGTGCTGCTGGTGGGGGCGACCAGTGCCAGCTATCAAGGGCGCATGGTACTGCTGTGCGCCGTGCGCGACTTGAGTGCGCGAATCGAACTGGAGCAGCAGCAGAAGCAGGCGCGCGAGTCGGCGGAGGCCGCCAGCCGCGCAAAGAGCCGCTTCCTGGCGGCCATGAGCCACGAGATCCGCACGCCGTTGCATGGCATCCTGGGTCACCTGGAGTTGCTCGGCCGCTCTGCGCTGGACGACAACCAGCAGGCACGGCTTCGGCGGATTACCCAGGCTGCGGACTCGCTGCTGCAGATCATCAACGACGTGCTGGATTTCTCCCGCGCGGAATCCGGGCACCTGGACCTGGTTGCGGAGACCTTCGAACCGGTGACGCTGCTGGAGCGGGTCGCGCTGCTGTTCTCGCCACTGGCCGAAGCAAAGGGCCTGGTATTGGACGTCATGGTCGATGATGCAGTGCCGGCCAGGCTGGTCGGGCCGCAGGCACGCGTCGAGCAGGTCCTGCGCAACCTGGTCAGCAATGCAGTGAAGTTCACCCCGTCCGGTCGTGTCGAACTGAGGGCTGACTGGGTGCCCGATACGGACGGTTCCCAGCTGCAGCTGCAGGTCATCGACTCCGGCATCGGCATGACGGAGACGCAGATGGCAAGGCTCTTCCAGCCCTATGTGCAGGCGGACGCCAGCATCATCACCCGTTTTGGCGGGTCTGGGCTGGGGCTTTCACTGTGCCGTGAACTGAGCAGCTGCATGGGGGGCACCATCCATGCCAGCAGCACGCCCGGCGTCGGCAGTGTCTTCACCTTCTGCATACCGGTCCAGGCGGTTCCGGCTGCCGGGACGCTGCCCTTGGCTGACCGCTCGGTGCTCCTGAGTTCCTCGGCCAGCGGGTGGCGGGACGAGCTGCGGCGCCGGCTTGAACGCTGGGGCGCCACCGTGATCATCGTGAGCGAGGCCGACGCCTGGCCCGCCGAACACTGGGAGGCGCACGTTCCGCTCGTTGCATTCGAGAGAAGTCCCGCGCGGACGGAAGTGGCGTCGCGGGCGGGACGGCGGCGGGTGATCCTGGTATCTGCCGACGGTCCGCTGAAGCCGCAGGTGCGGGGAAATGCGTGGCGCGTGTCCTGCTATTCCAGTGATGGCCTGCTGCAGGCCCTGCTGGTTTCCTCGCAGCGGGGCGTGCCGACACTGGCGGTGGAAAGGGGCATGCACTAGATTCATGGCCACCCCCTTGCCCGTGCGCGGGAATGCCATGCCTCCGGCCTCGCCTGACTTGCCTTCCGCCCCGTTGCAGGCACTCCACCGTTCACAGCGCCGGCTGCTGTTAGGGGGAGGGGGGCTGATCACGTTGCTGGTGCTGTTGACCACAGCGGTGAGCATTTTTGCCGGCGTGGGCGAATTCCATGACCGCGAGCGCCAGAAGTTCTTCGAGGCCCGCGGCGCGATCGATTACTTCCTGGTGCAACGTGACCGTGCCTATGCAGGAAGCGTGAACGCCAACGACGTGATGTGGAGCGGGCAGCGGGAAGAACTGCGGCGCCTGGGTCGGCCGATGGTGGCCAACTACCTGTCGCAGGACATGCGAACGGTGGTCCGGGCAGAAGGTCCGGCATCGGTGCCGTGGCTGGTGCTGGGCGATCCCGAGCGGCCGATGCCACAGCCTGAGCTGGAAGCCTATCTGGGCATGATCTATCAGTACTCGCTGTACACGACTGCGGCGATCAGTTCGATGCAGGGGAGCAGCCCGGCCATGGTGTATGGCTATGACCCGCAGGCGCGGCTGATGGCACTGCCCGGCGTGGTTGACGAGGCGCAGCTGCTGCGGGGGCTGCGCGCAGATTCGCGGGCACAGGCGTTCGCACTGTTGAAGGGCATCGAGCGCCAAGCACCGCTGCAATCTCCAGACCCCGGTCCGATGGAAAGCGCCGCTAGGGGCCATCGCCTGGCCTCGCTGTTCGGCCGCAACCCGCTGGATGGCCGGCCCTCGCTGGTGGGCATTCTCACCCTGGCCGAGGGCACCACGCCCTATTTCCGGCGGGTCACCTTCGAGCCGATCAGCAGCATCGGCTCGCGCCTGGAGGCGACCGCCGCCGGCAGCTATCTGCTGACCGGGCCCACCGGTGAAGTGGTGCTGGCAAAGGGCCCCCTCAGCCGGGAGGCCAATGCGCTCGGCCCGCTGCTGGCGCAGCAGGACACACGCAACGTGACACGGCTGTCCTTCCAGCATCTGTTTGCGGTAAGCGGGGGGCTGTCAGGGACGGACTGGCGCTTCACGCGTCTTTACGACTGGAGCGCGCTGTGGCGCGACCAGGGGATGGCCATCGTTGCGCGGCTGCTGACGGCACTGTCGATCATCGCAGCGCTCTGGCTGCTGCTCTGGCGGGTGGAGCGCAAGGTCATGGCGCCGGCCCTGGCCGAGGCATCGCGCGTCTACGAAAGCGAAGCGCTCAGCCAGACCATCATCGGCACGGCGCCGGTGGGCTTGGCACTGCTCAGCTGCGATGATGGTGCTCCCCTTCTGCAGAACCAGGTCGCACGCGAACTGGCGACGCAGCCGGCGGGCTATTCGACGACCCCGGCGCTCTATGCCGCGCTGGTAGAGCAGGCGCATGCCTTGCCCGGTGCGCGCAAGGAGTTCAACTGGACGCTGCACGACGCGGGTGCAGCGCCGATCCAGCTTCAGGTGGCGTTGGCCATCGCACGCTATCGCGACCAGACCGTGTGGGTCTGCGCGCTGCGTGATGTCACGGCGCAGATGGAACTGCAGCAGACCCTGGAGCGCGCCAGTCGCGATTCCGAGGATGCCCGCGCCGCTGCGGAGGCGGCCAACCGGGCGAAGAGCGCCTTCGTCGCCACCATGAGTCACGAAATCCGCACACCGCTCAACGGCATCCTCGGCCATCTGGAACTACTGGCACGCTCACCGTTGCAGCCTGCGCAGCAGGAGCGCGTGCAGCGCATCCGGCTGTCGGCGGACTCACTGATGGCGATCATCAGTGATGTGCTCGATTTCTCGAAGATCGAGGCCGGGCAGTTGGATATCGACCCGGCTCACTTCAACGTTCGTGAACTGATCGAGCAGGCCACGCTGCTGTATGCGCCCGAGGCGCACAAGAAGGGCGTGAAGCTGTTCTATATGATCGATGGCGAGCTTGAGGATGCCTACCAGGCAGATGCGCATCGCATCCGGCAGATCATCAACAACCTGCTGAGCAACGCGGTGAAGTTCACCGAGTCCGGACGCATCACGCTGCACGCCGGGCTCGGGAACTGCCTGCAGCCGAACCAGAGCGTGCTGCGGCTGCGGGTCGTGGACTCCGGCATTGGCATGTCCGACGAGCAGCTTGCGCATCTGTTCCGTCCCTTCGAGCAGGGCGATGCCAGCGTGTCCCGGCGTTACGGTGGCAGCGGGCTGGGGTTGGCGCTGTGCAGGCAACTTGCGCATCTGCTGGGCGGCAGCATCCAGGCCGAAAGTACGCTGGGTGTCGGCACCGTGTTCACCCTGGAGGTGCCGGTTCACCCTGTCGATGCGCCGCATGGCGGTGACCAGCCGCTGTCGGGCACCACCGTGACGCTGCTTTCCGCAGCGCCGGAGTGGCGGCAGGAAATCGGGCAGGTCCTGCAGCGCTGGGGCGCGGGGTTGACCGTCCTTGATCGTCCGGCCGCGCTGCCCACCGATGCCGCAACGACAACGCTGTTGATTTTCGGCGAGCGCCGCGCATGGCCGGAGGAGGATGAGCAGGCGCTGTGCAGCCTCCACGCCCGGTTGGTGCGCGCGTACCCGAGCGGCCCCCTGGCCCCCGAACGCCGTCCTGATGGCGTGCACGTCACCAGCTATTCCAGCCGGGCGCTGCTGCGCGCGTTGCTGCAGGATGCGATGGGAGCGGAAGCGCCATCGCCGGTCGCCGCGCAGGCACGGCCGCCGGCGGGACGGGGAAGGGTGCTGCTGGTGGAGGACAATCCGGTGAACCGCGAGCTGATCCAGCAGCAGCTGGAGGAGCTCGGCTGGCATGTGGGCACCGCCGAGGATGGCCAGGCCGCGCTGAGCCTGTGGCCGTCAGCCAGCTGGGACGTCGTGCTGACCGACATCAACATGCCGGTGATGGACGGCTACGAGCTGGCCCAGGCGCTGCGTGCACGCGGGGATAAGGTGCCGATCCTGGCGATCACCGCAACCGCACTGGCCAGCGAGCGGGAGCGCTGCCGGCAGGCGGGCATCGATGGGCTGCTGCTCAAGCCCCTGGATCTGGAACGGCTGTCGGCGGCGTTGTCCCGCTATGTTCCCCCCAGCAACCGCAGGGCGTCCCCGTCGGCCGCGGGGGAGGGGCTGCCGCTGAAACTTCGGGCCCTGTTCGTGGAAAGCGGCGCGCGTGATCTTGACGTCCTTGCCGCCGCGCTGCGGGAAGGGCAGCAGGCCGCGCTGCTGGACAAGGTCCATTCCCTGAAGGGCGTGCTGTTGATGATGGGGGAGCGTCCGCTAGGTGAGCGCTTTGGTGCTGTGGAGCACCGCCTGCGCGAGCACGACACGGTGGATGAAGCCGAGCTGCAGGCGCTTCTCGCGTCCCTGTCCGCGCTCATCGACAGCTATCGGGAGGGCCTGCCGGACGGCTCGTGAGCGAACGCCGATCAGTCCGGATCGGGGCCGTTTGAACGCAGGCCGAGTTCCGTCGCGAACTTGAAGAGATCGGCTTCCTTGTCGATGCCCAGCTTGGCCATCCCGATCCGCTTTTGCGTGCTGATGGTCTGCTTGCGCTTGTCCAGGCGCTCGGCAATTTCGTTGATGCCAAGCCCCGACACGAACAGCGTCAGCACTTCACGTTCCCGTGGCGAGAGCGCTGTCTTCCTTGACGCCGCGGCATGGTGTGGCAAGATCTGCGCGACCGACGGCGAGAGGTAGCGCCGGTTGGCCCAGGCCGCAGCGATGGCCGCCGGAACATGGCTGGTGTCATCGGCCTTGCTGAGGATATGGGTGATGCCGCGCTGATAAAGTGACTGGATGACCACCGGCTGGTCCATGCCCGTCATCACGATCACACGCAGGTCGGGGTAGCGTTCGCGGAGTGTATCCAGCAGGGCGAGGCCGTCGCCGTGCTGGCCGCCCGGCATGGCGTAGTCGGTCACCACGACATCACATGCGGTACTGTCCAGCAGCGCCACCAGCTCCGAGGAGTCGGACGCCGTTCCAATGCACTGCAGCGTGGGAACCGCATCGATTGCGGCCTCGATTCCCATGCGGATGACCGGGTGGTCGTCTGCAATGGCTACACGAATGATCGGATGAGACATGCAACAGCCCCGCGCTGAAGTTGGCCCGCCACACCGGCGACCCGCCGCCGCAACTATAGGCCAGGCGACCGCGTGGTGGCATGCCCGGCGATACCTGCAACCAAGAGGATGACTGTATGGCCTTGAACCTGGTCGTTGCCGACGACCATCCCGTGATGCTGGCCGGCATGGAAATGCTGCTGCGCTCCGAACCCGGCATCGCGGTCGCTGGCCTGGCCAGCGACTCGACCGGACTGGTTGCGCTGCTGAGCGCCGCATCGGTGGACGTGGCCGTCTGTGACTTTTCCATGCCGAACGGACGCTACGGCGACGGCGTGACCCTGCTCAGATTCCTGCAGCGGCGGTTTCCCAACCTGAAGCTGGTGGTGCTCACCGGCATGGAGAGTCCGCTGGTCCTGCGCTCCATCCAGGCCGCCGGGGTGACGTGCATCGTGAGCAAGAGCGATTCGCTGGAGCACGTGGTTCCTGCGGTGCATGCGGCCCGGTCCGGCCAGCCGTTCGTCTCTCCGGCCATTGAGCGATTGCTCGCCGACGCGGCCGAAGCACCTGCCAGTGGCGCGTCCGCACTGTCAAAGCGGGAAACAGAAGTGCTGCGCATGTTCGCCGAAGGATTGACCATCCGGGAAATCGCCGAGCGGGTAGGGCGCAGCAGCAAGACCGTCAGCACGCAGAAAATGGCGGCCATGCGCAAGCTTGGGCTTAAGCGCGACGCGGACGTGTTCGAGTACGCGCTGGCGCATGGGCTGGTGCAGGCATCACAGTGCGCCCGTGCAGGCGCCGGTGGAGAATCGGACTGATTCAGGCATTGTCCGATGGTTTTGCGCTGCAGCGTTCGTATTCTCGGTGGGGCACACCCCTGTAACCGGTGACCACGTGCCCGACCCCAATTTTCTGGTAACGCTGCTGCTGCTTCGATTCAGCGAGCTTTCGGCCAGCTCGCAGGCGAGCTTCCTGGACTGCCTCAATCAGTACCTGTTTGCCTCGCCGCAGTTGCGCCGAGCGCTGCGCCGCCAATGGCAGGACCGATGCAGTGACAGCGAAGCGGGCCAAGCTTCGGGCCCGGCACGGGGCACTGTAAAGCAGAACGCTTCTCAACACGATTCTTGACGTCTGCCAACAGGCATGGCCGCTGCAACGCACCCTGGTGGCATCTGCCGGGGCGGGCGGCGCACGCGCGCAGCGCCTCGGGCAGGGCTGCAACGCCGGGTCCCCCCGCTTTTGGGACGAGTCCGATTCGACTCCCGGGTGGCCCTCACTAACCTCGCAAGTGTCCGCTGAGTGCTTCCCCTTCGGTTCGTCCGAACGCTCCAGGAAGCCGTCCAGCCTTCATTTCACTTCGAGGAGAGCCTCATGAACAAGATTCATTCAATCGTCTGGAATGCGGCCGCCGGTCGATGGGTCGTCGCCTCCGAATTCGCCACCCGTCGCCGTCGCGCCCACGCGGGCAGCCGTACCGTGCTCCGCCCGCTGCAGCTGGCTATCGCTGTCGCCCTGGCGTGGGGCGGTGCCGCTGGTGCAGAGACGCTGCAGTTCCCCGGCGCCCCGGTTGACGTTGCCGATGGCACGCGAGTCGTCGAGGACATCATTGTAGCCAATGGCGCGACGGGCGTCGTCGTTGGCAACGGCGGCACGCTGATCCAGCAGGGAAATTCCTTCCGCATCGGCGGCACAGCGAACCGCGCCACCCAGAATCTGGACCTCAGCGGGCTGTCTCACTACGTCTACGACAATGCCAGCCTCAACTTCAGCGTCGGTGGCCGCGTCATAGGCGGCACACGGGATCAGACCGGGGCTACCACCGGTACGGTTGTTTTGGCTTCGGATACCAACCTCATCCGCGCATCGCATATTGGCATAGGCGATGTTGGCCGTAGCATCAGCGCAGCGGCCACCAATCAAGGTACCGTGCGTCTGGGCCAGAACAATACGATCAATGCCGACAGCATCACGCTCGGCGGCAACCAGAGCACCGGCACCCTGGTTTTCCAGGACTCAGTCACGGACGGGACTCTTATCCTGCGTGGGTCGGACGGGGAAAGCGCCGTGGGCACCTGGAACATTGGCACGGGAAACAGCAGCAATTACAGCGGCACCACTGGCAATGTCGACCTGCGCCGAGGTGTGCTTGACGCAAAGGTGGACGCCCTGAACATCGCCGGCGCGACCTATGGTGATGCCACCGCAACTGGCACACTCAGCCTGGGCCGGGGCGTGCTCGAGGCCAACACCATCATGCTCGGCGAGCGGAGCAGCACCTCAGGCACCGGTGGCTCGAACGGGCGTCTCAACATTGGCCAAGGCGGCACCGTGCTTGCCAATACCATCACCTTGGGCAACCGCACCGGTACGACAGGGACAGTGTCGTCGAACATCACCCTCGATGGGGGTGCGCTGCGTGCTGGCAGCATCCTGGCGGGCGCCGGTCCCGGCACGCGTGTGATCACCTTCAACGATGGCGTGCTGGGCAACCGTGCCGCAGGCCAGGACATGCGGGTTGACGTTCCGGTGGTGCTGGCCGCAATCGGCGAGCACGCGTTCCGCGTCGATGGCGAGGATGCCGTGATGACCGTCAGTGGTCGGGTCAGCGGCAATGCAGGCACCCTGACAAAGACAGGCGAGGGCGTGCTGGCCCTGACCGGCGCTAACACCTACGGCGGCTCGACGCGCGTCGATCAAGGCCTGATCCGATTCCAGTCCGGCAGCAACCTGGGCACCGGCAGCATTGTTCTGGATGGCGGCGGCCTGCAGTGGGCTGCAGGCAGCGATGAAGACATCTCCGCGCGACTGGAGGCGCTGGGGGCTGCAGGCGCGGCGCTGGACACCAACGGCAATGCTGTCACCCTGGCCACGGCCCTGCGCGGCGAAGGCGGCCAGCTGATCAAGCGCGGCGACGGCGCGCTCACCCTGACCGCAGACAACACCCACACCGGCGTGACCCGCATCGAACAGGGTGAACTGGTGCTTGGCGACGGCGGCGCAGCCGGCAATGTGGCGGGCGACATCGTCAACAACGCGCGGCTGACCCTCAATCGCGGTGATCGCATGTCCCTGTCCGCCAACATCGCAGGCAGCGGCGAGCTGCTGCAGGCAGGTGGCGGCACCGTCGTGCTGTCCGGCAACGTCGCGCACAGCGGCGGCACCCGGGTGGCGGCCGGCACCCTGCAGATCGGTGATGGCGGCTCGCGCGGCACGCTGGGCGGCGATGTCAGCCTGGCCGGTGGCACGTACCTGGACGTGGACCGCAACGATACGTTCCTGCTCTCGGCACGTGTCGCCGGGGATGGCGCGCTGCGCCAGATCGGATCGGGCACCACCGTGCTGAACGCTGACCACAGCTACGCCGGCGGAACGCTCATCGCGGCCGGTGCGTTGCGCATGGGCAACGGTGGCACCAGCGGCAGCGTGACCGGTGCAATCGACAACCAGGGCTGGCTGGAATTCAACCGCAGCGACGACGTGCTGCTGGACAATGCGGTGAGCGGAACGGGCGGCCTGGTGCAGATGGGCACGGGTACCTTGCGCATCGCCGATGACCAGGCCTACACCGGTGCCACCCGCGTGCTCGCCGGTGCACTTCAAGTCGATGGCAGCATCCGGTCGGCAACAGAAGTGGCCAGCAATGCCACCCTGAGCGGCAACGGCGCCATTCACGGTGACGTGGTGAACGCCGGCGTGATCCGTCCGGGCAGCGGGAATGACTACGGTCGCCTGACCATCCAGGGCAACTACGTGGGCCAGCAGGGGCAGTTGGAACTGAACACCTGGCTGGGCGACGACGCATCGCCCAGCAGCCAGCTGGTGATCGATGGCGGCAGCGCCAGCGGCAACACCACCGTGCGCGTCCACAACACCAGCGGCACCGAAGGCCACACCGTCGGGGACGGCATCCTGGTGGTTGCCGCCATCAATGGCGCCACCACGTCGGCCGATGCATTCAAGCTCGGAGACTACGCACGAAACGGCGCATTCGGGTATGGGCTCTTCCGCGGCGACCTGGAAGGCAAGTCGACCGAAAACTGGTACCTGCGCAACGCCTTTGTCGTGCAGCCGCCGGTTGATCCGACGGACCCGGTCAATCCGACTGACCCGGTCGATCCGACTGATCCGGTTGATCCCATCAACCCGGTCAATCCGACCAACCCTGTGCCTCCGGTGGCCCTGCCCATCTTCGGTCGCGAGCTGGCGACGTACGGCTCGGTCCAGCCGCTGGCGCGCGAACTGGGTGCACTGGCGATGGGCAACCGGCGCGACCGGGCGCAGGCCGCCGCTGCTGGCGACAGGCCGCGTGCTGCCTGGGTGCGTATGGCAACCCGCGACCTGCACAACGGGTACGAATCCATGGTTGCGCCGGAAGCCCAGGGCAGGATCGACGCGTTGCAGGTCGGAAGTGATTTCTGGCAAGCCGCCCCGTCGGCAGGAGCCCGCTGGCGTGCGGGTGGCTACCTGTCGCACGCAAGCAGCAATGTGCAGGTCGACGGCATCTACACCAATGATGAGCGGACCCGCTATGTGCGTGGGGCGACCGGCAACGTCGAGCTGCAGGCCACCAGCGCTGGCTTGACCCTGACCGGCGTTGGCAGCCGAGGCGGCTATCTTGATGCCGTCGTCCAGCTGACCCGCTACGGCGGTTCCGCCAATGCGGGCCCGGTTCGCCTCAACACCCGTGGTGACGGCTACCTGGCGTCGCTCGAGGCCGGCTATCCGTTTGTCATGCAGGCCGGCACCGGGCAGTTCACGCTGCAGCCTGAAGTCCAGCTGGTCTGGCAGAAGGTGCGTTTCGATGCAGGGCAGGACGCTGCAGGGCAGGTGTCGCTTGGAAGCACGCAGGGGCTGAGCGGGCGATTGGGCATCAACGGCAGTTGGCAGTTCCAGAGCGCGGGCGGCGTGCAGTGGGCGCCGTACCTCGCCGCCGATGTGTGGCACGAATCGGATGCGCGCTCGGCAGTGACGTACGCCGGCAAGGACCAGATTCCCTTGGGGGCGGGTGGAAACCGAGCTTCGTTGAGCGCTGGCGTCAACGTCCGGTTGAATGAGCGCTTCAATCTGCAGATCTCCGGTGGGCGCGAGCGCTCGATGGGCAACAGCAGTGGTGCCAGCCGGGAAGGCGCGTTCGGCAACCTCAGCCTGCAGGTGCGCTGGTAAGGGCGAGCCGCCGGTGTCCTCCATCAGATGCGGCGACCCCGCATCTGATGGCGCCCCAGCGAGCACCGCAGTCGAGCAGGGCATCCAGGGGCGTGCCTGCTGCCCAGGCTGATTCGTGGGATGATCCTGCCATGGCAACACCATCGGTGCGGAATCGGCTGTTGTCTGCGGCAACGGAATCGGCGATGGACGCCAAGCTGGGCCAGAAGCTGACGTCAGCGGAGAGCGACAAGATCTGGAACACAGGCTCATTTCAGGGGCTTGAGATGATTGACATGGCGATTCACTACGCCCAAGCCATTGCTGCTCTTGAAGCATATCTCGCCGGATTGCCGGCGCGGGATCCGTTGCCTGAGCGTTATACAAAGCGCTTTGATTGACCTATTTACACTCAGGCTTTCACTCAGGCGTACCCGATTCGGCTCGTTGGTACGTACTTCTTGCCGCTTAAGGCCTATTGCACTCCGCGCCAATCTGCTCAGTGAGAAGTGTCAGGGATTGCTGAAATGCGGCCGCAAATTCCTGGCCGCCATCTCTCTCGGGAACTTGAGCGATCGAGGGGAGCAATCTCGCCCATGTGTCAAGCAGAATTCCCGGATTTTGGTGTGTTAGAAACGAAACCCGCAGCGCATACTCCATTGCCTTGAGGTAGCCGCGATGCATCTCAAGTGTGGACTCGCATACATGGAGGCGATCAAGGATTTCTGTGATCTCGGAGGTCATGGCAGTCTGGACAGGAAGGCGAGTGGAAGGCGATAGTCTGCGAACATCTAGACGAGTCCGCCATGAGCATCCTTAACCTTCTGCTCACTCGTGATCACCTTGTCGTCGCACTGGATACCCTGGCAGAGGACTATGGCCCATGCGCGTCTGCAGGCAAGCTACCTCAATAAGCAAATGGGCCGAAAGGTGGCGGGAGATCAGCTGCTGGTTGGATTCCTACAGAGGGGCAAGTCGTGCTCAAGGAGCTTGGAGAAATCTAGCTCGTGGAGCCAACTGCGCCAAGGGCTGAATTCTAAGTTCAACCCCTGGCCCCAGGGCCCAAAGACCGCAGTAGGCCAAGGTCATCCATGGATTAGGAAGATTTATCGGGGGTAGGGCGCGCTCGCTCCAAGCTGATCTTGACGATCCATGGCGTTCAAATAGCTGAAGGATGACGGCGCGCCCCATTGACCGTCTTCCACCTTCGAGCGGCGCCCGAGCAGCCACACCCTGGTGCCACCTCTCTCCCGGCACAGAATCATTGGGAGAAGAGTGGGCAAGTCATCCTCAATCGCTGAGCTGCTGTGCAATCCACCAAAACGGGCGCACTGACAGCTAGAGCGGAAAGCCATAAATTAGGCAAGAATGGACCGCAAAGTGTGCGCGAAGCTTCCCAAAATTGCGCGCCCACCCTTCGAAAATTACGCGAGAGTCGCAAATTGAAGCCCGCATTCAATACAGAACAGAGCTGGTACCGTCTCCGACACAGTGAAGTTATTCGAGTACGGCTCTTCTCACATAGGGGGATGTACCCTTACGGGCAGATAGCTCTCCCCAAAGGCTTCTTTCATGCAGACGAGAGCATTGCCACGCTTGTCACGAAGGGCTTCAGCTGGACTCACTACTTTGAAGAGTCGAGCTTTGACGAATTCGGCTGGTCGTTTCCCGAGGAGATTCGCCTTATGGGAAGCATGGTGATGTGCGAAAGGCAGGATGAGCCAACCCCCATACTCTACCCACTCCAAGAGCCCACGTTCTTGCTGGATCCAGCGACTGTTGACCTCAGTAGTTCGCTCGGCCGAAATGCAATTGTTGATCTAATTAAGGATGTAGGTCGCTGGCCATTGCGAACCCACATCGCTAACGGATTCACCCAGAAAGCCGAGGAAAGAATTTCGACCTTTGACCCCACGAGACTTGAGCTGGAACGCTTGGCGAGTACCTGGGAGCGCTTACGTCCCACGGACTTCGTTCTGTTGCGAGGTCTTTCTGCGTTGATCAAGAGCGACATGCTGTCGCAACATCCAGAATTTGGCGCGGAAGCTCTCATGAGCCTGTACGTAGCGCTGGAGTGCTCATTTCAGCTGGTCTTGCAACGCCTTCGAGAGGACGGGAACCCCAGTCCATCCGCCAGCGATGCGGCGCGGTGGTTGCACGACACTTTTGATTCACATTTCGACTTTGATCCTCCAGATTCTTCATACAAGTACTTCGAAGAATTCTATCAGGGGCGTATCACCGCATTTCATCCACGAAACCGATTCGGCGACTTCCCATTTCCTCCCAATTTCTGGGATGACCTTATTCATTTACGGAGGTCTCTGCCCGGCATATTTGCATTTCTGCTACATGGTAGTCATAGCGCATCATTTCTTGCGGGGGTCAGGGAATTTCAGGCGAAGTGGAATGGGAACCACTAGCCGAGACGAATCAGACCAAAGGGGGGGGGGGCGCCTTATGGGCTCGGCTCCTAAGCGCCACCCTTGAGCAGAATCGCGGCTCCCTTGATTTGCCCGATCTCTCAGGCTTGTCTCATTCCATGTTCTCCTCTTCCATCTCCTGAGAATCATCGAACCCACACATTTCCATGAACATCCAGGCCTTCAGCCAATTGTTGATGTCTTCGCCTTTCACCCTTGATAGATCATGCACTTGCCCTCCCGAATTCTGTTCGTGCAGACGGTTTATGTGGGCGACATAGGCTTCCCGAAAGAGGCCAGTAGGGCGGAAGGCGAAGTTAGTGCAAGTAGCCGTTTCAACGATCGATCTGATCATGCTTGGCCAATGCGGGAGTTCTATCTCTGATCTTTGCCCATGCGCAAGACTGTCCGCAATTGCGCGCTGTGCAAGCCGGATAACGCGACCATAGAAAGAGTACTCAGGACTCTCCAGAAGTGCCGAAATACCATCTTCCGAAAGCTGCTCGGTAATCGCATTCGCACGATCCGGATCCGCAACCAAGAATGGATTTATTGCGCAAAGAATCAGTGCATTCTTGTAAGGAAAGGGCAGCTCCGGCCAGTATTTTCGAATATATGCAAACCCATGCAATTGCTCAGCCTCCATGAGCTGAGAGGCGTACCCCGCGAGACCGCCAAGAAACTTCTTGGTATAGTCATTAACCGAGCTCCCTTTGCTGTCGTACCACCCGTCCAGGTCTGGGAATGAAGCAACCACGCACGCCATCGCATCATGCGACAAAAGTCGATTGGCGAAGAATCTAAACTCCTCGTCAGTCGGGACGAAAAGCTGAAGCTCCAGGCTATCCAGCGTGCTGCCCTTTAGGACAGGATTGTAAACGATGACATTGCGATTGGTGACGATTAGATCGTACAAGAACGCCTGTCGGGTGATCTTGACGTCCATCGGCGCAACGAGAACGTTAGTGATGTCTTCCGGACCGGACATAGCGAACATCTGGGCGATGTAGTGGCTATACGCGAGAAGTTCCGAGAATGCATTCCGCTCAGACGAGCGGTCAACTTTCAGCTCGAGCACGAATATGCCGTCATCGTGTGCGCCAAGCAGATCCAGCTCCATCGGCCGACTTCTATCAATTGGGAGCTTGACTTTTGACCCGATGAACCTTCCATGGCGCACGCTACAATGAATTCGCTGAATTCTCTCTAGAACGCGCTGCTTGATAATCTTCCAAAATGCAAACTCTCCACCCTCTTGCCCATCCCCTTCATCGACCGGCATAGCAACACTCAACGCATCATCCAATTCTTTAGAGTCGACGATGAGCGCCTCGATCCCCTTGGCATAAATGTGTGCATGGACCTCATCTTCGCTGTAGCCGAACTTCATACTCCCCCCGTCAAATCCCTAACAGTAGAACCCAGTTCAAGAAGAGCCTCCAATCAACCCCTAGTTGGTCGCCACTCGGACGCCGTCTTTTCCCCTGGGGCGAGGCCGAGCAAGATGGATGCGCAATCAGCATCGCACTTTTCTCATGGATAGTAACTCCTGCACTTCGGACGGCAACGTCTCTCATGCCCCGAATGCTTCTTGCCAAGCAGGGGTGCGAAGGTGTGCTGTGATCGTGTAGATCCGCGCGTCCGAAATTTGAGAGGCACCTCCTACGTAGTGATGAATTTTGGGACGGAGCCCATCCATCAATAGCTTTCCGTGCGCATTTTCAAAGGATACCGGCATAAGACCATTTGCCGGAAGGAAGCGATTGACAGATGGCGCGATGTCCGGCATGCCAGACACCGCCCACTCGGGCTTTGCGCGCTTTCGAGGAACCTCATAGATTGACCCGCGAATTATCTCGCGAGCTACACGCGCGGCATTGACCAAATCGTCGCGCCTCAGTGCTGTGACATCCGTAATCGCAGCATCAATCATGTCAGGATCGAGCTGCTGAAATACGGCCTTGAGGTGACTCGGCTGGGCGAAGGAATGCTCCACATCGTTAAAAGGCGTAAAGACTTCTTTCACCCGCACGATTCCATTACGCTGCCTTTCCGCATCGGCAACGGACAGCTCGAACTGCATCTCCTGCTCTGTCCTAAAGTCTCTATCTCGATGAATGATGATTCGTGCGTCTGGCCGCATGTCAGTGATCATGTTTGCCAGTAGCCTTGCCGCCGGAAGATTTCCGCAGCCGTTGTAGGAGAGAACAGCAATGTTCTCCGGAGCACCATTGGCCTTCGCCAATACAGTCACAGGCCTGGCCAACTTATCCTCTGTCATGAGTATCATTGGCCTCGCAGGGTCGAAGGCATCTGCCCCCACAGAGAGCGCGCCAAGCGTCATCAATATCGGAATGGCTGGTCGCTGGGTAGCGTCAACTGGCACCTTGGCGCCATCACTCATCCATACAACCGTAGAGTTCGGGTCATACATGATCCGCTGGATCAGTTGAGGCGAATGACTGGCAAAGAGAATACGCGTCTGGGTGGCGGAAGCGACCCCCTTTAGCGCCTCATATAGGCGGCCTTGACTGTCTGCATGCAAGTGCGCATCGGGCTCATCAAGCAGCAGGAGAGGTGGCGCATAGAAGCAGGTATACGCGATGATCTGAATGACCTGAAGCATCCCCGTGGAGGCCATATCGAGAGTAACGCGCGAGCTTTCAAATTCAACTTCTACGTAGACATACCTATCGTGTTGTGGATTATGCCCGACAATGACACGACTACCCGGGTAGCAGTGATCCAGAAGCGTGGAGAATGTCTTCCACCCACTGTCAGGCGGAAGAATGTTTATGTCTCTGCTCTTGCGCCAAGCGGCCCTGGCAGTTTCGTCCAAATCTCGCGTGAATAAGTGATCGAGGACAGTACGAAGGTAAAGATTCGCGTCCCCGTGCATGACGGCCGCATCAATCGCTCCCTTCGTACGCCACTCTTCTCTAAGCGGTATACCTGAAAGGCCTGGGGTCAGAATCGAAAAGGGGTGTTCAGGGTCTGCGAGCAACCCGGCCAAGTCGTTATCACCAGTGCGAGTGATCGCGATGTTGGCGTTCTTCCCTCGATGCACTCCGATAGTGAGTTGCTTGTCGGCACCGGCATCCAAGTCGACGCCTAGATAAGCAACCGAAAATCCCAGGCTTTGCGTTGCAGGCTCACCGCGGCGCAGGTCAAGAAGCCGATCAGTCGGCCTAAAGAGTACGGCATCGTTTGCGACGGTCCCAAGAAATTCAAAGGTGCCGTCCGCCCTTTTTCTGCGGAAAGCCGCCTGCAATATTGAGACGCCAAGCTGTGCAGCCTGAAGCGCGCTGCTCTTGCCACATGTATTGCCCCCTACCAGCGCAGTGATAGGGCTGAGATCAACTTCAAGTGTCTCAATGCGCTTGAAATTCTTGACAATGATCTTGTCCAGCCGAAATCTCATGTTCCCTCCTGGAATAGCGCCCCTACGAACAGGAGCGGGTAATTACATCGCGTCCTTCAGTAAGCGTGCGGCAGGGTTATCCTCAGCCGCGCCCGCTTGAAAATACCCAATCACACTCGCAACGGAGCGATGCTCCGTCATTGCCATCACTGCAGGCAAGGGCACCCCTTGCTTACCCGCCTCGGTAATAAAGCCCGACCTTAGGCTATGTGCCCCAAAATTCCCCTTCAGTCCAGCCAGAGTAGCCCGCCGCTTTACAATGGTGGCCACCGAGCCAGGGAGGAGGGCAGACCCAACCCGATTCTTCCAAACTCGCCGGAAGATCGCCCCATCATGAATCCTTGCCGCCTCCAGCCAAGCCGTGAGCGCTTCGGCACTGCGCCCCAAGATTGGCTTGTCTGGCGTCGAATCCGCCGTGACGCCCGCCTGCTGCGTCTTGGAGTACTCCAGCCGGTAGATGTAGTCGTCCTCACCGACCCTGCGCAAGTCCCGCATCTCTGCGGCGGCGATCTCACTGCGCCGCCGCCCGCCGCTGGCAAAGCCGAAGCAGAGCAGGGCGCGGTCGCGTAGGCCCTCCAGGGTGTCATCGCAGGTGGCAAGCATGGCCTCGAGCTCGGCACGGGTAATGGCGGTCTTCTTGGTCGGCCGCTCCCCCCGTTTCACCGCGGCACGTCGGGCACGGCTGAGCAGGGTGCGGACACTAGGCAGCTCGCAAGGATTGGCCAGCCGCTTGAGCTTGTGGGCAGTGGACAGCACGGCCACGCGCTGGACCACGGTCGACAGCTTCAACGGCCCGATCCTAGCCTTGAGCCCTGCGGCCACGAGCGCCTGGTCTAGCGCCGACGGCAGCTCGCTGATCAGTTCGGCCTTGCTCTTGCGCTGGATATGGTCGACCAAGAACTGGATCACCACCGCCTCGCTGACCGGCAGCGCCAGCTCGATCCCGTAGCGTCCCTGGTGCCAGCCGGCCCAGTAGCGCAGGGCAGTGGCATAGCTACGGGTAGTGTTGGCCGCAGCCGCTTCGGCCAGCAGTTCACGCACCGCCTCGGCGGCTTGCTCGGCCAGCTGCCCCGGCAAAACCAAGTGCGCGACAGTTGCTGACAAGGTCGAAGATGTGGAGTTCTGCTTCATAGTATGTAATGTACGCTATGAATCAACGTGTCTACTCACGATAATCATCACTTATCGCGAGTACGTTACCAGCAGAGTAGGGCGTCAGTACTGGAGACTTCGCATGGCCCGCGGCATCACCGAATCCGACGTCCACACCGCCGCCGACGAGCTGGTGGCCAAGGGCGAGCGCCCGACCGTTGAGCGGATCCGGGCTCACCTGGGGACCGGCTCGCCGAACACCGTGACTCGCTGGCTGGAAACGTGGTGGAACCAACTCGGTACGCGCCTGCAGCCAGCGCGGCCGGACCTGGACGATGCGCCAGCGGTGTTGGCGGAACTCGCCGGGCAATGGTGGGAGTTGGCGTTGAAGCATGCACGGGAGGTCGCCCATCGAGAGCTTGCAGAGGCTAAGCAGTCGTTGGCCGCCCAGCGTGATGCACAGGAGGCAGAATCCCGGCTTATAGCTGACGAGCTGACGCAAGTCCGTTCAGAGCGTGACGCTGCAATCACTGGCGAGAGGATCGCATCGACACAAGCTGCAGAGCTGCAGCAGCTGGTTGACCAGCTCCGTCTGCAGATCTCAGAACTCGCAGAGCAGCGAGACCTCGAGCTTAGAAGAGCCGATCGAACTGAGGAAGCGAGACAGCAACTTGACGTCCGGCTTCATGAAGCCCTAGAGACGGCGAAATCTGAGCGGGAAGACTGGACCGAGTACGTCAGATCTGTCGAGAATCGGACACTGAGCGACGTCGATCGAGCACGTCAGGAGGTCAAGGAACTCCAAGCGCAGCTAAGCAAGGCCTCCGAACACCACAGGGCCCTTGAAAACCAGCTACGCCAGGATATCCAAGCCGCCCAGTCGGCGGCAGCTACGGCCACCCAGTCTGCGGACATCCTGCGCGGCAGATGTGACGCTCTCGAGGGGCAAATTTCGAGCCTTCGAGATCTGCCGACGCAGCTAGAGGCGGCACTCAAACGATCCGAAGAATCTCGCATAGCTACTGATGTTCAGCCCAAACGAAAACGTTCGAAACAGTGAAAATATGGCTAACAGGCGCCCTCAGGGAAGCCCTAGCGTGTGGGGGAAACGTCTCAGATCTGTCGAACAGATAGCGGCTTTCGTTTCCGTACAGGAAGCTGGACCGTCTTGGGCGTGCCGAGCTCCGCCGCTATAGTTGAACTACAAGAAAATTACCCCAGTAGACGACCATGAACCTCTTGCAAGAAATGCTCCGCGCGTTCGTCCAAGGCGCAAGAGAAACGCCCGCCGGATTCTTCTCGCCGATCTTTGGGATATGGCGAATCATGACTACCCAGACCGACCGAGCAATTGCCCGACATCAGCGCTGAACGCTCTCCAGTGCAGTAACGGCATAGTCAGGATTCGCCCTGAAACTCCACACATGCGGCGTTCAGAACGCGGCAGGGGTCCGACGCCAGCATTTTGGATGGGGTTCCACCATCGAGCATCGCGTGCGGCGACAGAAACCACTCGACTTCTCCCCAATAGGTGCTTCGCCGCAGTCCGCTTGGCTCATGCTCAAAAGGACCGAACTCACGCAGCACAGCCAGAATCTCGGCCAGGTGGTCCACAGGCTGGCCGCTCGGCAGGAACTGCCAGGTCGGGTAGCGGTAACTGGGCGACGGATTGGTGACGTAGACCCCGAGCAACTTGCCAGCGCGGCGCAACTGGCTGACCAGGCGGCCACCGTTCGGAGCATGAGAGCCAAGCCCCTGACTGACCTGTGCTGCAGTGAGCCATTGCTCAGCAAGTGCTTGGCGCGCGTCAGCCGCATCTCGGAGGATCCGTTGAGCGGGCGTAAAGGTGTCGAAGTGCATTCAGCCGCCTCGCACTATGGAGACCACACAGGACACGAGTCTAGCAAGTCGGAAGATTGTGGGCGATCTGTGGGGAAAACGTCCCAAGCCTCGCGAATAGGACACGCCCGCGGATCTGTATTTTTGGCCGGTGGGTGTGGCAGGCACCGAGGGCAGGGCGGGGTAGCCGAGAATGGGGAGCGGCATGCTCCCCATTTGGAATTCAAGCCTGGTCGTCAACTGGCGCAGTTGGCCCGTTGTTCTTAACAGCCTGAATTCCTGCCTCGCGGGCTTGGGTGGAAGAGTAGGTCTCACTGGTACCAATGCGCTCGCCATTAGCGGCCTTGAGGTTGAACATAGGCTGGCCGTTTGCCGCGTTCTTGCGCTCATAGCGCGAATCGTCAGGAGAGTTCACCTTGACTGAAGCAATTCCAGTCAGTGCCCCCTGCTTGGAGGCATACAATTCACTGGTGAGGATGATCTCGTTATTGCCGGCCTTAAGGACAAAGCGGTACTGCGTTCCCGAACGACTCAGAACATATCGAGCTGCCATGCAAGTTCCCCTAGCTGCGCCTGGATTGGCCAAGCGAATCTGTCAGAGGAAATCCTGAGTGTCTATCAGGGAAAGCCGCACCTCGACGAAAGATCGGCAGCATCCGGCAAAAACCGAAGCCATATCGACATTTACATCGCCCTGACAAACATAAGATACGTTATGCGAAGTAACGTATTGATTCAGAAAGCTTTGTTGTCCCAACACTACTCTAGGGTCGATGCACGAAGCAAGTGACCGCAGTACAGACACGGCCCGGGATGATCACCTCTGGGGGTCGCGCCAACCAGCGATCGCGGCGCGACGCCTCCTGAGCTCATTCACTTCGAAGGAGCTTTCTACGACGCGCTCTATTTGCCAGCCAGATCGCACAGCCTGTAAACGAACAGGCCCAGACGGCGATGACCAAGGCGATGATCATGATCGACCGATCAGTTTCGTTCATTGGGGAGTACTCCGCAGCTGCACCTGGTGCAGATCACATGGTATCTGACGCAGCCCAGGTTGAGTGCGGACACGGCAGCTGCATTCATCGCTATTTCGCAAATTTCTGGTCGTGGCAAAGGCCAGTTGCGGGCAGTATGGCTGCATGCGAAGGACGTCAGCACTAGGCGCCAGGTTCCTCACCCTGATCGTGTTTTGGTGCATGGAGCAATTGTGGAATCATGACTACGGTCATGTCCTTAGAATGCAATGCATGCAGCAGCAGGCCCATCAACGCTACGGGGAGGCAGCCTTGAAATCTGTCGAGAACTCGGCAGTTTAGGCCATCAGATTTGAGGCAGACCGTCGCCGCGCGTGTCGAAGCTACCGAATTGGTGAAGCAGAAGGCGCGGGTACCACAATTTTCAGCGGAGCAAGGGGCGAATTCTTGTTCGCGCAGAAGTCTCGGGGGCGTCTCTTTGGGCAAGCCAGTAATTGGGGGGCGAACTTTCGTAGCAATCGGGGCGAATGTCTGCTGCAGCGGGGGCGGCCGTTCAACGTCAATCAGCAGAACCGACAAAAGCGGCCAAGCGGCGTAGCCTGCGCCGGCTAAGTAGCATTTCGCATAATGTATATTATGTTCAGGCGGGAAGCCGTTGTGAGCTTCTCTTACCTCAGCCACCGCCCTGCGGCGGCATGTAACCGTCCCGATCCTGGCGATTACGGCTCTTGATCGAAGTTCCCCTCACTCTACCGCTCCTGCGCCTCTGCTGGGCTGGCCGCCGAGCACCCGAGACCCCGTTCAGCATGTCTGTCGTGGCCGTGCGAGGGCTGCGCCCGTCCGGAATAGCTGCTTGCGGCGGCTTGATACCGAGACTTCGGGGGTTCCAGTCGCGCATGCGCGTGGCCCTTTGCGTTCAGGGCCAAGGATTTCGGGTGCCCCGCGACCATCGCCACCCGATGGTCGTGATGCGTCACGTTAATGCCAACGCCCCGCGCTCCGTCTGTCACGGATGAGCTCGGCGCAGCCTCAGAACACAAAGCTGCAGTTGACCGACACAGTCGTCGCTGCCGGTGTGACATCCCGCCTCAGAACGGTGCGATTGGCCGATACGCTCAACCCGACTCGAGGTGAAAACGCGTAATTGCCGCTCACGCCCATCTTCAAGGTCCGCTGGCCGTTGTCTTTCCATACGCCGCCGGAGCCGCTCCTGCCGCCGTGCGCGTAATTGGCATCCATCGACAGCCAGACCCGTTCACCCACATTTGTGCTCAGATGCAGATCCAATCCGTAGAGCGGCTTCTGCTCCAACGCAGCCTCTCCTGGCCTTTCCGCATCACCATAGAATTGAACGTTGCCGTTGATGGCCAGCAGTGTCCCTTCAGCCAGAGGCAACCCATAGGCCAACTGAGGCTTGTAGGACCAGCGGTTTTTCCCCAGATTCAGGATGGAATCCCGGTCATAGCTGCCCGTGGGCGCGGTCACGCCGACGGACGCGGTCAGGTAGGCGCCCGCTTCCCACGGCGTGAGCGCAGGCGCCCCGAACACGTTGACCAGGAAGATCCCGGTGGCATCGCCCATGCCGGAGGCGGATGTGCGTAGCGGTGTGCCACCGATACTGCCGGTTACCTTGCCATAGGGCGCCAAGACCTGGATGCCCGCGATGCGGTCGCCCAGAGCGAAGGTGCGCGCATAGCGAATGATTCCCAGCTGGGATTCAATCCGGGCGCCATCGACCGGAAGCGAGGGGTCGAACGCGATTTCGTTGCGCGCATACGTGTAGTAGACGAACAGCAGGTTGGTATCTACTGGCACGTTCTACCAATCGCGGGCTCCATCGGCGCGCGCATCGGCATTCATCCCGAATGCCGCAAGCGCAACGGCAGATGTGGCCAGAGGACGGAGGTAGGTGTTCATGGGGTCACGATGTTGAACATGACATCGAACGTTTCTACGTTCGCGAACAGGTTCTCGACTGCGGATCGCTTGCCACGCAGCTTGACGGCCGGCCCGGCCAGCAGCTCGCGCGCCGGCTGTGCGCCCATGACAAGCTGGTTGAGTGTGCTCCGGGGAAGCTCCACGGTCGCATCTGCTTGGTCCTGGTCAGCGAGCGGCCGATAGGAGAGCGCGCCCGACCGCAGCGTCACCAAGTAGCGTTCCTTGGATTCGGGAATGATCCAGGCAATGCTGGCGTTCCCTGCCCTTGCAGCCGCAGGCCCGTCCAGGCGTATGGCGAGGTAGTCGAACAGCATGCCGACTGTCATGGCCTTCAATACGTCAGGTGACGCGGTGGTAGCACCGCCCTTCGGTACGCCATCGCGCAGTTCAAGTGCTCCCATCAACATGGCGTTGCGCCATGTGCCCGCCTCGCTCTGGTATCCCATCTGCTCCAATGCGTCGGCCAGGAGTGCACGTCCTTCGCGCGAATCCGGATTCGCGAACACGATGTGCTTGGCTACTTCAGCGACCCAGCGATAATCACCCTGGTCAAAAGAACGCCGTGCCTTCTCAAGTAATGCCGACTCGCCGCCCATGAAATCAACGTAGCGCCGCGCGACGTCCGACGGTGGCAGCGGATTCAGATTGGCAGGGTTCCCGTCGTAGTAGCCGAGATAGCGCTGGTAGACCGCTCTCACATTGTGTGAAAGCGTGCCGTAGTACCCGCGGCTGTACCAGCGCTTTCCCAGCGGCTCGGGCAGTTCTTTCAGGGTGTCGGCAATTTCCAGTGGCGTCATGCCGCGGTTGGCCAGCCGCAATGTCTGGTCGTGAATATACCGGTACATGTCCCGCTGGTCGGACAGGAACGTGGTGATCTCCGCCCCGCCCCATGTGGGCCAATGGTGCTGCGCGAACACCACATCCGAACGGGCGGCATAGCGGCTGATGGTCTGGTCCAGATACTCCGACCAGACTTTCGGATCCCGGACCTGGGCGCCACGAATGGTCAGCACGTTGTGCTGGGTTCTCGTTGCGTTTTCCGCGATGCCGAGGGCGCGATACTGCGGCACATAGACATTCATCTCCGCTGGCGCCTCCGTGCCTGGCGTCAGCTGGAACTCGAGCTGCAGGCCATCAATCGTCACGCTTTCCACCGCCTGCCCGGCGGAGCCGATGATATCGGTTGGCGCGATCAGGCTTACAGTACCGCGCGAGGTCGTTTTGCCCAGGCCTGCACCCACCTGGCCTTGAGCCCCCTTGGGCAGCAGCGCGCCGTACATGTACTGCGCGCGCCGGGTCATGGCATTGCCGGCATAGACGTTCTCGGAAACTGCATGTTCCATGAAACCTGCCGGCGCATAGATCCGCACGCTTCTCCGCTGGACGTCACGCTCGTCGACGACGCCCTTCACGCCCCCGTAGTGATCAACATGGGAGTGCGAGTAGATCACTGCCTTGACGGGTAGCTGCCCTACATGGGCCCGATAGAGATCCAGCGCGGCCTTGGCCGTCTCCGTCGAGACAAGGGGGTCGATGATGACCAGGCCTTTGGCTGTCTCAATAATGGTCATGTTCGACAGGTCCAGTCCGCGCACCTGGTACACGTGGTCCGTCACCTTGAAGAGTCCTGCTATGCGGTTCAGGCGCTCCTGCCGCCACAGGCTGGGGTTCACTGTAGCCGGTGATGTCTCGTCCTGCAGGAACGCGTAGGAGTGCATGTCCCATATGACTTGCCCCTTGTCGCCACGGATGATCCCGTCAAACGGCGCGATCAATCCGCGATTGGCCGAATCGAAGTCTGCACGATCACTGAAATCGAGCTGGGAGAGCACGCGACGGTTGATGTTTTCGGTAGCCCTGCTCGCGCTCGCAGGCGGGGTGCGCTGCGAAGTGCCGGTACTGGAACCCAGTGCAGTGCCGGAGTCGAGCAGCGTGGAAGCCATCAGGATGCCCAGGACACATCCACGAGGCATGCGCGCACCGCTGTTCATCTTTGCGTTCCTTCAATTGACGTTGGCCGAGTGATGAGCTTTCGATGAAGGGAGCGACCTACTTCGAAAGTCGCTGGCGCTGCCAGCGAGTGTCGCGAAGGGCCGAATTATTGATGCAGCTGGCGTGATGCCGGCGTCAGCGGGAGCCTTGAATCTCAGCGCGCCACGTTGGCCACGCCAACCGCACTCTTTAGTGACGCCGCTCTATTCCCGCTACAGGAACCGGTGCATCACAAAGACGTCCACCAGCCCCAGTTCCCGGTGCCGGAACGCCTGTGGCAGCGTCCCCACTACCGCAAACCCCAGCTTCCGATACAGCGCCACCGCCGGCCCATTGGTACTGACCACGTAATTGAACTGCATGGCCAGGAATCCTTCCGCCCTCGCCCGCTCCAGACTGTGTTCCACCAGGGCCCGGCCCACACCTTGCCCTTGTGCCGGCGCATCCACCACATACGTGGCGCTGGCCACATGCGCCCCAAGGTCGGGGAAATTCGGGCCCATCTTGTACATGCCCACAACTCGGCCCTCCAGCATAGCTACATGAGGTGCCTGGGCCTGGAACCAATGCGCGCGAAACGTTTCGACTCCAAAAGAGCCGGCAAAGGGCAGCGCATCCTGCGCCGCAATGGCCGCCTTGAACATGCCCCACATCGCGTCGAAATCGCCTGCACGGGCGGGCCGGATCTCCATGCGTCTCCTGCAGATCTGTGGTGGTGACCAGGCCGGACACTACCAGAATCCAGCCCCTGCCCCATGGCTGCTTCACGCGCCACCGCCATCGGCTCCGCAATAGTTGTGGAAATTCCGGCCCTCAGAGCAGTAGATGTCTCCTGTTTCCGTGCACATCCCGCACCGGCTTCGACGGTGGCGCGTTCCCGCCTACGTCCTGCTGGGCATCTACCTGCTGTACCTGCTGGCCGGCAACATCTTCCTCAATACCCCGCTGTTCGATCAGGTCACCAACCGCAAGCCGCACAAGTTCGTGATGACCACCGGCCCGGCCATCACGCTGCTGCCCGGCCATGTCATCGCCTGGAACGTGCACATGCGCGGCCACGTGAACCACACGGTCTACGTGCTGCATGCCGAGCGCGCCAGCGCCCGGTTGGCGGTGCTGCCCCTGTTCCAGCGCGAGGTGCGGGTTCCGCGCTTGCAGGCAACGGGGGTTTCCGCCGAGATCAGCCGCGTCGAAGAAGCCATCCCGCCACCGCCGCGCAGCGACCGCGGCTGGACGCTCCGTTTCGACGCCATCCACAGCGACAGCATCCGCAGCGCACGCTTTGGCAAGTTGCTGATCATTGGCAAGGGCCGGGGTGCGGTGGGCTTCCTCAAGCAGCTGCGCGGCGGGCCGTCGGAGCTCTTCGAATCCGAGGTGGCGTTCAGCGATGCGGACACCAGTTTTGACGGCGTGCAGCTGTTGGGCGACATGGATCTCACAGCGCGCTTCAGCTATCCGCGCCACTATCGGGACCAGGCGCCCGGTCTGGCCAAGTTGAAGCTGCTGAATGCCCAGCTCGAGGTCGACGCCCGCAGCCAGGGCCTGCGCATGGACACGGATGCCACAACGCCGAAGATCTCCAGCGCGCCCGTGCCCGGACGCCTGCAGCTGGCGCTGCACCTGATTGACGGCCAGCTGCAGCCCGGGGACCGCGCAATCTGGCAGGTGCCGCTCTACCTGGGTGATGGTGCCCCCAATCGCGGCGTGCTGGCCCTGCAGCTCAATGTGTCCAACGACCTGCGCCTGCAGGCCCGCCTGCCGCCCAAGCCCGGCTCAGGCAGCGAAGTGGATGCCGATCTGCACATCAGTGGCCGGAACATTCCCTTCCAGCAGCCCGCCCAGCTGCTGGAACGCAGCTCCGGCACAGTGCGCGGCGAATGGACGTTCACTTCGCTCAACTGGATCCCTGCCCTGTTCGTTCGCAAGCCGTGGCTGCAGCTGGACGGCGGCGGCACGCTGAAGGCGGACCTGCGCGTGCGCAACGGCGAACTGATCGAAGGCAGCACCGTGGACATTCCGGCCGCCGAAGCCGTGGCCGAAGTCGCCGGCGTACGCCTGGCCGGCACGGCCAGCGCCCATGGCGAACTGAAGGCCGGCAGCCCCAGCCAGGCACAGCTGGCTGTCCGGCTGCCACGATTCACTGCTCGGCCAACCGATGCCAAGGACGTGCGCCTGTTCGACGGCCGTGATCTGGCCCTGGACCTGACCGGTGATGGTCGCCTGCAGGAGCTGCGCAAGGGTGTCCGCGCGCACCTGCGCTTCAGCCAAGCAACGATTCCCGACTTGGCCGCCTACAACCGTTACCTGGGCTCGCCGCAGGTGCGGCTGCTCCGTGGCACCGGCAGCCTGAGCGGCGATGCCACGCTCGACACCGATGGACGCGTCGGCCACGGCACTGCCCGGCTGCTGGGGCGCAATGCCAGCGCCAAGGTGGCAGGGCTGGACATGGGCGGCGACGTCGACGTGAAGGCAACGCTGCGCCGCGGTGACTTCAATCAGCGTCATTTCGATCTGTCCGGCACCACCGTCGAGCTGCGCAATGTGCAGGTGGCGGATACAGAGCAAACAAGCCCATGGAAAGGCCGCGTGGCCTTCAAGCGTGGCCGCATCGACGCGCAGTCGCCCTTCCAGGTCGATGCCACCACGGATCTGGATCTCAGCGATGCCCGCCCTTTGCTTGCACTGTTCGCAGAGCGTACCGACTACCCGCGCTGGACCCTGTCGCTGTTGGATTCCGGCCAGGTGCAGGCACGGGCGACGCTGCGCTGGCGCCCGGGCCATCTGATCATCGATGGACTGCAGGCCGAGAACGATCGGCTTTCGGTACGCGCGCGGCTGGATCTGCTCGACCAGCGCAAGCGCGGTGATCTCTACCTGCGCTGGGGGCTGCTGGGTGCGGGCATCGAGCTGGACGGTGACCAGCGCCAATGGCACCTGGCGAAAGCAAGGGAGTGGTTTGACCAGCGACCTTCCCTGCTGCCAGCGAGCCAGGGAGCGGGTGCCGTCGGTTCTTCAGATTGAAGGCCAGCAACCCGCATCCGTTCGCTGCCCCTGTGCGTAGACAGGCAGCACAAGCATCAGGGAGCTGCACGCTATGAAGCGGAGTTCACAGGTTTCCGGATTTCTGGGATGGGTGGCAATCACTTTCGTCGCGGCCACGCTGGGGGCATGGGCGTCCACGTCCGCGGCAAGCTTCTACGCTACCCTCACGCTTCCGGCATGGGCGCCACCGGCCAGCGTCTTTGGTCCGGTGTGGACGCTGCTCTACGCCATGATGGCGGTTGCCGCGTGGCTGGTCTGGCGCGAACGTGGCTGGCGCGGGGCACGACCCGCGCTGCTGCTCTATCTGGTGCAGCTGGCCGTCAACGCACTGTGGAGCTGGCTGTTCTTCGGCTGGAAGCTGGGCGCGCTTGCCTTCGCCGACATTCTCGTATTGATCGTGTTGGTGTGCGCGACGATCGTCGCGTTTGCGCGTACCCGCCCGGCCGCGGCAGTGCTGCTGCTTCCCTATCTCGCCTGGATCCTGTTCGCCTCGGCGCTCAACTTCGCCGTCTGGCGGGCCAATCCAGGGCTGCTGTGACACGCGGATCCAGCGTTCAGACCTGGGCCACGGCCTGTGGGCACCAGGTCCGCAGCAGGGCCGGCTTGAACGCCTGCTGCCCGCAACCGGTGGGGCACCGCACCACTCGCGCTGCAGTATGGCTGACCAGGCCCTGCCCTTCTTCTGCCTTGAAGATCGTCTCGCAGGAAAGGCAACGCGCTACCAGCGAGTACAGGTGCAGCAGCCGGCCACTGGCTGGATCCTGCAGTGCATCCACATCCAGCAATTCAAATTGGCAGCTGTCAGGGAGCATGCGGTACTGGGGCGCGGGTGCGGTCTGCAGGTTCACGGGCGTGGCATCTGTTGGAATTGCAGTCACCGTAGGGCAGCCGCTGTCTAGCTGGCGTGCAGCGCAGATGTGCTGGCCGCGAAACCTGCACCGGTCTCTGCATCGAAATCTGCTAGGGTGCGCGCCGATGCCTACATCCACATTGCCAGCACAACCCGATCACCCCATTGCCCTCAGCGCCGCCCTGAAAGCGCACACCCGAGCGGCCCACGATCGCCTCGACCAGCACCTGTTGCAGCAACACATCTTCGCGTCGCGCCAGCGTTACCTCTGCTTCCTGCGCGTGCAATGGCACTTCCATAGCGCCGTTGCGCCGCTGTACCGGATGCAGGATCCGGGCGCGACCCGCTTGCCGCTGATCGAGGAGGATCTTCGCGACCTCGGCGCTTCCATGCCGGTACCCCATGCCTGGCAACCGCAGCCTCAAGCATTCTCGAAAGCGACCGTTCTGGGCTGGCGCTACGTGGCGGAGGGCTCGACGCTGGGAGCGTCCGTGCTGTTGAAGATGGCCGCTGCGTTGCAGCTTCATGCCGGGTACGGGGCGCGCCACCTGCGTCCTTCCGAGCTCGGTGTGGCTGAGTACTGGAGACGCGAGCGGGAGGAACTGGATGCGCTCGTTTTAAGTGGCCAAGAGCGCGCACAGGCATGCAGGGGCGCGACAGACGCCTTCCAGTTCATCCGTCGCTGCGTAGATGAAGAATTCAGGTTTGAATGAAAGCCCCTTCACATTCACGTGGTGGTATGCGGCGGCACGCTTTTGCTTCACCATTCATGCACACCGGATACAGTGCTGGGCCGTTCCAGCCATCCACGAATCATGAGTCCCGCCCTTGACGCCTCCTACCGAATCCGCGCACGACACTGCCCTGTCCCGTTGCGCGCGCGAACCGATCCACACCCCTGGCGCGATCCAGCCCTACGGTGTGCTTCTGATCGTTGAACCGCAGTCCCTGCAGGTACGCGAGCGCGCCATCAGCCACCCCGGGCTGCTGAAACAGTTCGGCGAACCGTTGATGCAGCACGTCAGTGAAGTGCTGGGCGGCGTGCTGGCACCGTTCCAGGGCGTGTTGCAACAGGCGACGGTGGGCAGCAGCGCGCATGTCGGTGCCGTGCACCTGGATGGGCACGGCCGCCATCAGTTGCTGGTGCACCGCTCCGCCACGGATCTTCTGGTCGAGCTGGAAGCACCGGTTCCCGGCCAGCCCGGCTCGCTGGAAGAACTGTATCCAGCCATCCGCGAGCTGATGACCGGCATTGAATCGGCAGCGACGGTGGAAGACCTGTGCAGGCTTGCGGCCGCGCACATGCGGCGGCTCACCGGCTTTGACCGCACCCTGGTCTATCAATTCGATGCTGGCTGGAATGGCATCGTGGTGGCCGAAGATGGCAATGGCCTGTTGCCGTCCTACCTGGACCTGCGCTTTCCCGAGTCGGACATTCCCGCACAGGCCCGCGAACTGTACCGCCGGAACCGGGTGCGCCTGATCGCGGACAACAACTATACCCCTACCCCGCTGATGCGGGCCGAAGACCACCGCGAGGCGCCACCGACCGACCTGAGCCTGGCCGTGCTGCGCAGCGTGTCCCCCGTGCATCTTCAGTACATGCGCAACATGGGGACCGGGGCGTCGATGTCGGTGTCACTGGTACATGAGGGGCGGTTATGGGGCCTGGTGTCCTGCCACACCGTGCAGCCACGCCGCCTGCCCTACCACGTGCGTACCGCCTGCGAGTTCATGGGCCAGATCCTGTCGCTGCAGATTGCACTGAAGGAGCGCGCGCTCGCGATTGAAGAACGCGTCGCGCGTCGCTCGATACTGGTCAAGCTGCTGGGCCGCATGGCCGGCGACGAAGAATTCATGGCGGCCCTGCGCCAGGACGAAGGCAGCCTGCTGTCGCTGACCGGCGCGGCCGGGGCTGCCATCGTGCACAAGGGCGACTGCATGCGCGTGGGTGAGTGCCCACCGGCCAGCGACGTGCTGGCCCTGGCCGATTGGCTGGCTACCCGGCAGGCCGGGCAGGAAACCTACTGCACCGACCACCTTGCCGCCGACTGGTCGCCTGCCGCGCACCTGGCCGATGTAGCCAGCGGCCTGCTGGCAGTGTCCATTTCGCAGCTGCATGACAGCTACCTGATGTGGTTCCGGCCGGAGGTGGTGCGAACCGTGCGCTGGGGGGGAGACCCCCGCAAGACCGCAGCGCCCGGCGTCGCACTCTCCCCGCGGAGCTCCTTCGACGCCTGGAAAGAGACCGTGCGGCAGCGCAGCCTGCCGTGGACCGACGCCGACTGCGATGCGGCACACGAGATGCGCACGGCCATCGTCGATATCGTGCTGCGCAAGGCCGAGGAGATGGCGGAACTGAACGAGCAGCTCCTGCGCAGCAACAAGGAACTGGAAGCCTTTTCCTATTCGGTCAGCCACGACCTGCGCGCCCCCTTCCGCCACATCGTGGGCTATTCGGAGCTGCTTGGCAGCTCGGCGGGCGACCGCCTCAACGAGACCGAGCGCCGCTTCCTGGATACGATCGTCGATTCGGCAAAGTCCGCCGGCACACTGGTGGATGACCTGCTCAGCTTCTCGCAGATGGGACGCTCCACGCTGGGGCGGGTGCGGCTGGACATGGCTGCGCTGGCCGAGGACGTGCGCCGGAGCCTGGCGCTGGATTACGCCGGCCGCGACGTGCAGTGGACGCTCGCGCCGCTGCCGGAGGTGGAAGCCGACCCGACGATGCTTCGCCTGGTCTGGCAGAACCTGCTGGCCAACGCGATCAAGTTCACCCGCGAGCGTGAGCACGCGATGATCGAGATTGGGCACGACCGCAGCGACGACGAAGATCACTTCTTCGTGCGCGACAACGGCTGCGGCTTCGACATGCGTTACGTCGACAAGCTGTTCGGTGTGTTCCAGCGCCTGCACCATGTGGAAGAATTCGAAGGCACCGGCATCGGCCTGGCCAACGTACGCCGCATCATCGGCCGCCATGGCGGCCGTACCTGGGCCGAGGGCGAGCCCGGCAAGGGCGCGACCATTCACTTCACCCTACCCCGCTCCACAGGAGAACACCCATGAGGGACCTGCGGCCGATCCTCCTGGTAGAGGACAGCCCCAAGGATGCAGAGCTGACGATGGCCGCGCTTGAGCGCTGCCAGCTGTTGAACGATGTCATCCATGTACGCGACGGCGCCGAAGCGCTGGATTACCTGCGCTGCGAAGGCAAGTTCGCCGGTGCCATGCACGGCGGCCCGGTGGTCGTGCTGCTGGACCTGAAGCTGCCCAAAGTCAATGGCTTGGAGGTACTGGAGCAGGTCCGTGGCGACCCGTACCTGAGCAGCACCCCGGTTGTGATGCTGACCTCCTCGCGCGAAGAGCAGGATCTGGTGCGCAGTTACGAACTGGGCGTCAACGCATTCGTGGTCAAGCCGGTCGACTTCAAGGAATTCTTCGACGCCATCCAGGGCCTGGGCATGTTCTGGGGCATCACCAACCAGCCGCCACCGCATCGGCCCAACGGTTCGGGGCAGCGCAATGCGTGATGGATCGCGCCGCAGCGAGCGCCTGCGCATCCTCATGCTGGAGGACAGCGCGCTTGATGCGGAGCTGATCAGCGCCCAGCTGCAGCGTGCCGGCCTCGATTTCGAGGCCGAGCGCCTGTGGACCCGCAACGCGTTCATCGAGGCCATCGAAAACCGCCCGTTCGACGTGATCCTCGCCGATCATGTCCTGCCAGGCTTCGATGGTGACGCAGCACTCGCCCTGGCGCGCGAGTGCGTGCCGCAGACGCCTTTCATCTTTGTTTCCGGCACCCTGACCGAGGAACTGGCGGTACAGGCCCTCACGCGCGGTGCCCGCGACTATGTGGTGAAGCAACGCCTGCAACGCTTGCCCGATGCGATCCGCCGCGCCCGCCAGGAGGCGCAGGAGCGTATCCAGCTGGCCAATGCGCAGGCCGCGCTGAACGAAAGCCAGGCCCAGCTGCAGAAGGTGACCGATGCCGTCCCGGCGCTGATCGCCCAGTTGGACAAGGACCATCGCTACCGGTTTGCCAACAAGGCGTTCCTGGACTGGCATGGATTCAGCCTTGCAGAACTGCTGGGTCGGTCGGCTCGGGATGTCAGCGGCATTTCCGCCTTCGAGCACGCCCTGCCCAGCCTGGAACGGGTACTACAGGGCGAGCGCACCCGCTTCCAGGCCGAACTGATCCATCGCAGCGGCGAATCACGATTCGTGCAGATGGACTGCGTGCCTGAGCATGCCGCCGATGGCAGCGTGGCCGGGTATATCTGCCTGGGCAGCGACGTGTCGCTGCTGAAACAGGCCGAGCTGGCCCTGCGCGAAGACAACCAGCTGCTCGAGCAGCAGGTACAGGCACGCACGGCCGAGTTGCGCGCCAGCAAGCGGCGCCTGCAGGCGATCTTCGAATCCAGTTTCCAGCACCAGGTGCTGCTGGATCTGTCTGGACGCGTGGTCGATGCCAATGACGCGTCACTGGCCGCGGTGCTGGCAGACAAGAAGGACGTCGTTGGCCAACGCTTCGCCGAATCGGTCTGGTTCGGCACCACCGAGGGCATCGCAGCGCTGATCGATCGGGCCGTGGCCGCAGCGGTACAGGGCCGCAGTTCACTGCATGCGCTGGAACTGGAACTACCGACCGGGCGGCGCAGCTTTGATTTCTCGTTCCGTCCACTACTCGATACGGAGGGCGTGGTCACCGCTGTGGTCTCCGAGGCCGTGGAAACCACCGCGCGCGTGCAGGCTGAGCATGCGCTGCGCCAGTCGCAGAAAATCGAGGCGGTCGGCCAGCTCACCGGCGGCATCGCACATGATTTCAACAACATCCTGACGGTCATCTCAGGCAACGTCGAGCACGCCATGCTGCTCAGCGAGCGCGCGGGCGAACCCGGAGCGATGGTGAGCCGTGCGCTGGACAATGCACTGAAGGGTGTCGGCCGTGCCGCCAGCCTGACCCAGCGCCTGCTGGCGTTTGCCCGCCGCCAGCCGCTGCGCAGCCAGGCCGCCAACCTCAACGAGCGCCTGCTGGACATGCACGACATGCTGCAGCGTGCGCTGGGTGAGCTGGTGCAGCTGGAGATCCGCAGCGCCGAGGACATCTGGTGCGTCGAGATCGACGTCAGCCAGCTGGAGGCCTCTGTACTGAACCTGGCGGTGAATGCCCGCGATGCGATGCCGCACGGCGGCCGACTGGTGATCGAGGTCGACAACAGCCACCTCGACCACGACTACGCCGCACTGTTCCCGGATGCAACGCCGGGCGAGTACGTGATGCTGCGGGTGCGCGACAACGGCCACGGCATGGATGCGGCGACGCTCGCCCGGGTCTTCGAACCCTTCTTCACCACCAAGCAGGTTGGCCGTGGCACCGGCCTGGGCCTGTCGATGGTGCACGGGTTCGTCAAGCAGTCAGGCGGCCACGTGCTGATCGATTCGGTGGAAGGCGGCGGCACCAGCATCACCATGATGTTCCCGCGTTCACTGCTGCCGTTGCCCAGCGAGGCGCGCACTCCGCAGACCGGCCTGGCAGGCTATTCGCCGCGCGAGGAAACCATCCTGGTGACCGAGGACAACGACGATGTCCGCGCCCACACGGTGGATGCACTGCGGCTGCTGGGCTACCGGGTATTGGAAGCCCACGACGGCCCTTCCGCACTGCGGCTGCTGGAACGCCCGGATACCAGGGTGGACCTGCTGTTCTCGGACGTGGTGATGCCCGGCATGTCGGGCTGGGAGCTGGTGCGGGAAGTCCGTGAACGCTGGCCGGAGGTCGCCGTGCTGTTCACGTCGGGCTATCCCCGTGACCACGACCAGGTGGGCAGCCAGGGCCGGGCCGTTGCGCTGCTGCCAAAGCCGTTCACCCGAAGTGATCTGGCGACGGCCGTGCGCACCGCGCTGGAGGCAGCGCCACACTGAGGTCAGGACGCCGGATCGCGCCCGCCGGCCGCGATCCGGTTGATGTCCGCGCATTCCACCGTGCCCGGCGGATGCTCCCTGGCGGCCAAGGCAATCATCGCCTGGCCCAGTGCCAGATTGCTCGTCACCAGCGAAGGCGCGACCGCGCCGACCAGTTTCATCAATGGCGCACCGCCCCAGTACAGCGGCTTCAGCACTGCATGACGGGTGCCGGTACCCGGGACCGGACGAACGCCTCCTGGGCGCAGCATCACCGAGCGCACCGGCAGGGCCTGCAATGCCACTTCGGTCTCGCCCTTGACCCTCAGCGGCATTACCCGGCTCTGCGGATCCGCACCCGCACCGGATACATATAGAAAGCGCCCCTCGGGATTCGCCGCCGCCCAGGCGCGTGCAACCGCCAGCGTGATGTCCAGGGTCACGCGTCGATACTCGGCCTCTGCCGTGCCGACCGGTGGCGCACCGGCACAGTAGAAGCATGCGTCGAAGCCGGCCAGTTGCTCATGCCGGCCTTGCATATGCAGGAAATCGGGGACGATCAGTTCGCTGCCAGGCCCGTTCAGGCTGCCCGGCCTGCGGACCAGGGCAGTCAGGTGGGCCACCTGCGGCGAGCGCTGGCAGGCCAGCGCAACACCCTGCCCCACCAGGCCCGCAGCACCGGTCAACAGAATCCTCAACGCACCTTTCCCGGTCATGGTCGCACCCACGCTAGAGTTTCACGAAACGCTGGATCTTCCGCGCCAACCAGCCACTGAACACCAACGGCGCGTCCAGCGCTGACACGCAGATGCAGGGAACACCGGGTGCAGTTACCGGTTGATGCTCCACCTCCTCGTCCAGGTCCGCCACGTCGCCCGGCGCGAACAGCCCCAGCGCGTCGTTGTACGAGCCTCGAAGGATGTGGGTCAGTTCGCTGCGGCCATGGCTGTGCATCGGCAGGCACTTGCCCGGGGCAATCTTCAGCATGATCAGCGAGGGCATCTGCTCAGCCCTGATGCAGTGCACGCCGGGCGCCATCCAGCGCCAGCGCAGGGCACTGAGCGAAGCGCCGAAGTAAGGATGCAACGAGGCGGGCAGATGGTCCGGATCGGCCTCGGGCCGCTCCCTCGGCACCGGGCGCCTGGCTCCGGCGATGGCGCTCGGCGCGTCCGAGGCCAGCTGCATCAGCATGGCCTCGCGCAACTGCTCGCGACGCGCCTCGGCCGCGGGCGGTTGGGTCTGCTCCAGCAGCACCGAGCCGATCGCCTCGGCATCGCGCAGGCGCTGGCGGCAGTGGGGGCACTGCTCGAGGTGGGCACCGGCCACGATGCTCAACGGCGCCGGCAGCGCGCCGGCGGCATAGCTCATCAGCGTGGATTCGTGCAGGTGGTGATGCGGATTCACAGCGCACCTCCCACTTTGGCCTGCAGTTGCAGGAACGCACGTCGCAGGTGTGACTTTACCGTTCCAAGCGGCATGCCCAGCGCCTGGGCAATCTCGCTGTGGCTCTTCGCCTCGAAATAGGACATCCGCACCAGCCTCGCCTGCACGGCGGGCAGCTCGTTGATGCGCTGGCGAAGGCGCGCCTGGTCGGCGAACTGCTCGGCGCTGCTGCGCTCGATCATTTCCACCGCCGCGGCGTCTTCCACCGCTGCCTGCACCTGCATCCAGCTGCGCTCTCGACGGATGCGGTCGATATGCAGGTTGCGCGCGATCCGGTACAGCCAGGTACTCAGCGCGCCTTGGGCCGCATCATACTCGGCCGCCCGCAACCACAGGCGCAGCAGGCACTCCTGCGCCATTTCCTCGGCCACGGCGTCGGGTGCCCCCAGGCCACGCAGATACACGCACAGCCGCGGCATGAAGTAGTCATAGATCCGCATGAAACAGTCGCGGTCGCGCAGCCGCGCCACACTGTCCATGTCATCGGCCCAGTTCGTCGGCTCGCTGCTGGGCTGCTGGGAACTGGACACGGTGCGTGCGGTATCGAAGTTGAGGAGGGTGCTGGCAGCGTCAGGGTACATCTGCGTGAGCGGCGGGCAGGTGAAGGTCTGTCCTCTCTACGCGCAGGGGCGGCCATTGGATGCAGCAGGCACTGTGCATCCAAGCAGCCGCGCCCGCCGTATGACCTGAGCCTCCCGACCGGATGAACACCATGCGCACTGCCTGGCTGCTGCTGTGCCTGCCCCATGCCGCGCTGGCGGCGCCCTGGCTGCGCAACGAGGGCGTGGCCACCTCGGCGCAGGGCGATCTGCTCTATCGTGAAGTGCACTGGCGGCGCGGCCCATCGGAGGGTGCCGAGCGCTGGGTGCTCTATCAGTGCCCGGATGGCCGCCCCTTCGCCCGCAAGCATCTGCCGGCCAGCGCCCGCCCGCAGGCCCGGGGTTATTCGCTGCAGGACAGCCGTAGTGGGCAAACCGCTGAAGTCGACGCGAGTGGCGAGTCGGTGTCGATCGCCTGGAAAGAAGATGCCGCCAGCGAGCTGCGTCAGCGTCGGCTTGAGCTGGCACCGGATGCGGTGATCGACACGGGCTTCGACGCCGCGGTGCGCCAGCATTGGCCAGCGCTGCTGCGAGGTGAACGCATCAGCCTGCCCTTCCTGGTGCCGGGGCGGCAGCGCTTCTTCCCGGTGCAGGTGCGGCGTACCGGCCCTGTTCGCTGGCAGGGCATCGACGCCCAGGCCATCGAGGTCAGTCTGGACACGTGGTACGGCGGCATCGCGCCGCGCCTGTCGCTGGTCTATGCCAGCGCCGACCGCCGCCTGCTGGAATTCCGCGGAACCAGCAACCTGCGCGATACCCGCGGCACCTACCCACAGGTCACGGTGCGCTTCAGCTCGCCGGTGGCCGAGCGGCCCGCCAGCGAATGGCAACAGGCCTGGGCGCAACCGCTGGTCGAACGCTGCAGCGTGATGCCCAAGTGAAGCCGGAATTTTCCACAGTCGGCCGCATCCATTGCGCGCACTGCTGCGTAGAGGAAGACACGACACCCGCCGAGATCCGCCATGGCCTCTGTAGCGCCCCTCCCCCGCCGACGCTGGCGCCTGCTGCGCACCCTGAAGCGCTGGGTCGACACCGGCAGCGCTGCAGACCACGCCGCTGGCGAGCCCGGACGCATCGACTGGCTGCGCGCCGTACCGTTCGCGTTGATGCACCTGGCCTGCATCGCGGTGATCTGGGTAGGTATCTCGTGGACGGCAGTGATCGTCGCCGCAGCCCTCTACGCAGTGCGCATGTTTGCGATCACCGCCTTTTACCACCGCTACTTCTCGCACCGGACGTTCCAGGCATCGCGAACGGTGCAATTCGTGTTCGCGGTGATCGGCGCGTCCAGCGTGCAACGTGGGCCGCTGTGGTGGGCGGCCCACCATCGCCATCACCATCGGCATGCCGACCAACCGCTGGACCCGCACTCGCCGCGCGAAGGCGGCTTCTGGCGCAGCCACATGGGCTGGTTCCTCACCCGCGAGGCATTCGCCACGGATCTATCGCGCGTGCCTGACCTGGCGCGCTTCCCGGAACTGCGCTGGCTGGACCGCTTTGATACGGCGGTGCCGGTATTGCTGGCTGCCGCGCTGTACGCACTCGGCGCCGGCCTGGAGCGCTGGGCGCCCGGACTGCACACCTCTGGCCCGCAGTTGCTGGTGTGGGGCTTCTTCATTTCCACCGTGGTGTTGTTCCACGCCACCGTTACCATCAACTCGCTGGCCCATCGTTTTGGCCGGCGGCGCTTCGAGACCCGTGACGACAGCCGCAACAACCTCTGGCTGGCTCTGCTTACCTTCGGTGAAGGCTGGCACAACAATCACCATTTCTTCCCTGGGACCGTCCGCCAAGGGTTCCGCTGGTGGGAGATCGACCTGACCTGGTACGGGCTGCGCGCAATGGCGGCCATGGGCCTGGTGAGGGGGCTCAAGCCCATCCCCGAGTGGGTACTGGCCAAGGCGAGGTACTGACATGCGCATCGCGATCATCGGCTCCGGCATTGCAGGCCTGGCCAGTGCCTGGTGGCTGGACGGCGAACACGAAGTGACGCTGTTCGAGGCCAACGATTACCTGGGCGGGCATACCCACACCCATGACGTGCAGGTGGACGGCACGCGCATGGCGGTGGATACCGGTTTCATCGTCTTCAATCCCCTGCACTACCCACTGCTGACGGCACTGTTCGAAGAACTGGGTGTGGCCTCGCAGCCGACCACCATGAGCTTCTCCATGCACAGCGAGCGAAGTGGCGTCGAGTACAACGCCACTTCGCTGGATGGTCTGTTCTGCCAACGTCGCAATCTGGTTTCGCCACGTTTCTGGGGAATGCTGGCCGACCTGCGCCGGTTCTACCGGGATGCGCCGCTGCTGCTGGCGGAAGACGAAGGCCCGACACTGGGCCAGTACCTGCGCGGCCAGCGCTACGGCACCGCTTTCATCGACGAGCACCTGCTGCCGATGGCTTCGGCACTATGGTCGTCACCGACCGCCACGGTCATGCAGTTCCCGGCCCGCTACCTGGCCCAGTTCATGGCCAACCACCAGATGCTGCAGATGACCGGGCGCGCACCCTGGCGGGTGGTCAGCGGTGGCTCGGCACGCTATGTCGATGCCCTTCGCGCCCGCTGGCGGGTGCGTGAGCGGCTGGAATGCCCGGTTCACTCGGTCGAACGCATGCCGTGCGGCGCGCGCGTGCACAGCGCGGCCGGCGTGGAGGGGTTCGACGAGGTCATCCTGGCGTGCCACAGCGACCAGGCGCTTGCCCTGCTGCATGACGCCGATCAGGTCGAACGCGAAGTACTCGGCGCCATCCGCTACCAGCCCAACGAAGCAGTACTGCATACCGATGCATCGTTGCTGCCGCGCAACCGCAAAGCATGGGCTGCATGGAATGCACACGTGCCCAGGGATCCAGGCGCGCCCTGTACGGTCAGCTATTGCATGAACCTCCTGCAGGGCCTGCCCGGTGACACCCCGCTGGTCGTGACCCTCAACCGCAGCGAGGCGATTGATCCGGCCAAGGTGCTGCGCAGGCTGCACTATGCCCACCCGGTGCACGATCATGCCGCTATCCGCGCCCAGCAGCGCTGGGCAGAGCTGCAGGGCCGCCGCCACACCTGGTTCGCCGGCGCATACTGGGGCTGGGGCTTCCACGAAGACGGCATCCGCAGCGCCCGCCGCGTGGTGGACGCGATGCGCGAGTGCACCGCGCACCTTGACAGCGTTGCGCCCGGCGAGGTGGCAGCGTGAGTGCCAGCGCACTCTACTTCGGGCAGGTGATGCACCGACGGCATCATCCGCAGCCCCACGCGTTCCGCTATCCGATCGCGCAGCTGCTGCTCGATCTGGACGAGCTGGAGACCGTGTTCGCCGGGCGCTGGCTGTGGTCGGTCAATCGCCGCAACCTGGCCGAGTTCCGCCGCAGCGACTACTTCGGCAATCCCGCACAACCGCTGGCCGATGCGGTGCGCGATCATGCTGCGGCTACCCTGGGCTATCGGCCTGCCGGCCCGGTACGCCTGCTCACCCACCTTCGCTTCGGCGGGCACGTATTCAACCCGGTCAGCTTCTACTACTGCTACCAGTCCGATGGCAGCACCCTGGACTGCATCGTCGCCGAGATCACCAATACGCCCTGGAAGGAACGGCACGCCTATGTGCTGCCAGTCGCCACGGCCACCCACGAAGGCGCCTCGCTGCGCTGGCGGTTCGACAAGCGCTTCCATGTCTCGCCGTTCATGCCGATGGATTGCCACTACGACTGGCGGTTCAACCGCCCAGATGATGATCTGCGCGTGCACATGCAGGTCTGGCGCCAAGGCGTTCGCCAGTTTGATGCCACCCAGGCCATGCAGCGACACGCCCTGGACGGCCGCGGGCTGGCCCGGGTCCTGGCCTGCTATCCCTTGATGACCCTGCAGGTGATGGCCGCCATCCACTGGCACGCGCTGCGGCTGTGGCTGAAACGCAACCCCGTGCATGACCACCCTGCCCTTGCCGAGAAACCGCGATGAACTCGATGACTCCCCTGGTCGCCCTGCCACGTCCCGGCGCCTTGGATGCCTTCCTGCGCCGCCGCCTGCTGCAACAGCTTGCCCCCATGCGCGACGGCCGCCTGTGCGTGCGTGATGCACTCGGCGAAGTCTGGCTGGGCGATGCCCATGGCGAGCTGCAGGTGACCGTCACCATCGATGACCCGGCGTTCTACCGCAAGGTTGCAGCGCAAGGCAGCGTGGGCGCAGGTGAAAGCTACATACAGGGGGAATGGCACTGCGATGACCTGGTGGCGCTGATCCGGCTGCTGGTACGCAATCGCGACCTGCTCGACGGCATGGAGCGCGGCCCGGCCCGCGTGGGTGGCTGGCTGCTGCGCGGCTGGAACCGCCTGCGCCGCAACAGCCGTGAAGGCAGCCGCCGCAACATTGCCGCGCACTACGACCTTGGCAACGACTTCTTTGCCCTGTTCCTGTCGCCGGACCTGATGTATTCCTCAGCCCTGTTCGACACAGAAGACGAGTCGCTGGAATCCGCCTCCCGGCGCAAGCTGGACCGCATCTGCCAGCAGCTCCAGCTCAAGCCGGGCGATCGCGTGGTGGAGATCGGCACCGGCTGGGGTGGTTTTGCGCTGCACGCGGCGCAGCACTACGGCTGCCACGTCACCACCACCACCATCTCCGCCGAGCAGCACGCGCTGGCTGCCCAGCGCGTGCAGGCGGCCGGCCTGCAGGACCAGGTCACGCTGCTGATGCAGGACTACCGCGACCTGCAGGGCCAGTTCGACAAGCTGGTGTCGATCGAGATGATCGAAGCCATCGGCGCAGAATACCTGGACACCTACATGGCCACGCTGCAGCGCCTGCTCAAGCCTGATGGCGTTGCCCTGCTGCAGGCCATCACCATCGAGGACCATCGCTACGAGCAGGCCCGGCGCAGCGTAGACTACATCAAGCGCTATGTGTTCCCCGGCAGCTTCATTCCGTCGATCAACGCGATCATGGCCGCCAAAACGCGGTCCAGCGACCTGCAGCTGATCGCCCAGCAGGACTTCGGTCACTCCTACGCGCTGACCCTGCGCGCCTGGCGCCAGCGCTTCCTCGCCCGGTTGCCCGACGTGCAGGCGCAGGGCTTCGATACGCGCTTCTGCCGCCTGTGGGAGTTCTACCTGGCCTACTGCGAGGGCGGCTTCCTGGAGCGCTCGATCGGGGTCTCCCATCTGCTGATGGCGCGCCCGGGGCATCGCCCGGGCGCCTCATCGGGCCAAGGCAGCTGAGATGCGCAGGTTCTGGCCCAATCTGCTTGGCAACCAGCTGGTCTGGCTGTGCGCCGTAGCCGGCGCCGGGCGCGGCTGGCAGTGGCCGGCGTTGCTGGCAGCCTCTCTCTACATCGGCAGCCAGCTGCTGACGTCGCCGCAACCACGGCTGGACCTTCGGTTGATGGTGTTGGCACTGGCCTGCGCATGGCTGGTCGATGCCAGCGCCGCCGCCAGCGGCACCGTGCGCTACGCCGCCGCCCCGCTGGGCTGGGTGCCGCCCCCCTGGATCATGGCGCTGTGGGCCGCGTTCGCGATGACGCTGACCACCTCGATGCGCTTCCTGCTGCGCCACCCGGCCTTGCCGGCTCTGTTCGGCCTGCTGTTGGCACCGCTGGCCTATCTCTCCGCAGCGCGCGGTTTCGATGCGGTCCGTTTCGCCGCACCCACGTGGCAGGGCCTGCTGGTGTTGGGTGCGGGCTGGAGCATCGCGCTTTCGCTGCTGTGCGTCACCGCGCGTCGCGGCTCTCGCACCACCCCGCCCTCCCTGGCCGGAGCATCGTCATGATCAATCTGCTGTGGGTACTGCTGTATGCCGTGCTGGTGATGAGCTGGGGCTGGGCCTGGCAGCGCCGCCACCAGAACATCGGCGTTGTCGACGTGCTCTGGGCCAAGTGCGTGGGTGCCTCGGCCCTGCTGCTGGCGCTGCTCGGCGATGGCGCGATGTTGCCTCGGGTTGCGTTGGGCCTGCTCGGCGGCCTGTGGGGCGGCCGGTTGGCGCTGCACCTGTGGCGCCGGGTCCGTAGTGAACCCGAAGACGGGCGCTACCGTTATCTGCGCGAACACTGGCAGAGCCACCAGGGCAAGATCTTTGGCTTCTTCATGGCGCAGGCGCTGCTGGTCGTGCTGTTCGCTCTGCCCTTCGTTGCGGTGGCAGCCAATTCCCATGCCGGCCTGACACCGTGGACAGTCGCCGCAGCACTGGCCTGGCTGTTGAGCGTCGGCGGCGAGAGCCTGGCCGACCGCCAGCTCGCACGTTTCCGTGCCGACCCGGCGAACAAGGGCCGCACTTGCCGCGAGGGGCTCTGGCGTTATTCACGCCACCCCAACTACTTCTTCGAGTGGCTGCACTGGTTCACCTATGTGCTGCTCGCCGTCGGTTCCCCCCTGTGGTGGCTGGCGTGGGCCGGGCCGCTGCTGATGTATCTGTTCCTGCGCTATCTCAGCGGCATCCCCTTCACCGAGAAGCAGGCGTTGCGCAGCCGCGGCGACGACTACCGTGCCTACCAGCGCAGCACGCCGATGTTCTTTCCCTGGTTCCCCCGTTCTTCCAAGGAGCATTCCGCATGAGCGCGATCCCGTCACTGAATCCGGCTGAAGATGCGGAAACCGGGCTGATCGCCTGGGCCGAACGCGGGCTGGTTCCCGATGCGGCGCTGCGTGCAGGCATCCGGCGCCTGTGCGCGCAACGCCTGCACGAGGAATCGGCGGGGGGTATCGAGGCACAGTCCGCGCGCTTCAGCCGTTGCATCGCAGAACTGACCGACAGTCCGCTCGCATTGCATACCGACGCGGCCAACCGCCAGCACTACGAAGTTCCCGCGGCATTCTTCCAGGCCTGCCTGGGCAAGCGGCTGAAGTACAGCAGCTGCTACTACCCTACCGGGCGCGAAACGCTGGAGCAGGCTGAGGAAGCGATGCTGGAACTGTATGGCCAGCGCGCCGGACTTGCCGACGGCCAGCAGATTCTCGAACTGGGCTGTGGCTGGGGTTCGCTGACCCTGTGGATGGCCGAACGCTATCGGCAGGCCAACATCACTGCGGTGTCCAACTCGCACAGCCAACGCCAGCACATCATGGCGCAGTGCCAGGCCAGGGGCCTGCACAACGTCGAGGTGCTGACCTGCGACGTCAACCAGCTTGAGCTGCCCACGGCACGCTTCGATCGCTGTGTCTCGGTGGAAATGTTCGAACATGTGCGCAACTACCAGCGACTGCTGGCGCACATCGCGCAGTGGCTGAAGCCCGACGGCGCGCTGTTCGTGCACATCTTCGCCCATCGCACGCTGATGTACCCGTTCGAGACCGAGGGCGGCGACAACTGGATGGGGCGCCATTTCTTCACCGGCGGCCTGATGCCGGCCGCTGACACGCTGCTGCATTTCCAGCGCGACCTGCGACTCGATCAGCGCTGGCTGCTGGACGGCACCCACTACCAGCGCACCGCCGACCATTGGCTGGCCAACCAGGATGCGGCCCGCGAGGCGGTGATGCCGGTACTGGTCGCAACCTACGGCCAGGCGGCGGCGAAGATCTGGTGGCAGCGCTGGCGCATGTTCTGGATGGCCTGCGCCGAGCTGTTCGGCTACGACGATGGCCAGCAGTGGCTGGTTGCCCACTATCTGTTCCGTCCCCGTTGAGGTGTGACATGCGCATGCGCTCCCTGCTTCCCCTGCTGGCCTTGAGCCTGTTCGGTTCCGGCTGCAGCTCCAGCGATACCCGTCCCCTGCCCCGCCCGCCCTCGGTGGACGTGCCGCGCTTCATGGGCGACTGGTATGTGATCGCCCACATACCCTCATGGCCGGAGCGCGAGGCCTTCGACGCGGTGGAGAGCTATGCGCTGCGGCCGGACGGGCGCATCCAGACGACCTTCACCTATCGCAAGGGCAGTTTCGACGCCCCGCAGAAGTCCATGCACCCGGTTGGACGGGTCGAGAGGAACGGCAATGGCGCGATCTGGGGCATGCAGTTCATCTGGCCGATCCAGGCCGAGTATGTGATTGCCTGGCTGGACGACGACTATGGCCAGACCATCGTCGCACGCAGCAAGCGCGACTATGTCTGGTACATGGCACGTACCCCGCACGTATCGGACAGCGACTACCAGCACGCCGTGGAGCGCATCGCGGCCATGGGCTACGACACCGGCAGGCTCAGGCGCGTACCTCAGTCGGTGCGATAGATCGCCAACCGCCGACCACTCGGCTCGCGGGTGACCAGGCACTTCAGCGTGACGCGTCACATTAATACCCCCCCCTCGAAGGGTGCCGGCAGCCCTGCAACCCAGGCCACCTGTACCCAGCGAGAGCGCACCAGGACACTGCGTCCACACGGCTCTCAACCTGACGATACGTCCAGCCCATGGATCAGCTCTTATCGATGGAGCTCATCCATCGATCTTTAGGAATAGTCGTAAAAACGCAACAAATTCGATGTTCGACGCGACAGCGGCGCCAGAATGGCGGCCACGCCCACGGGCGCTGACCACCTCCCGCGCATGAATGGATTTCCTGCACCGCGCCGGCTTCGACTGGCGCTCCTGGACGACCATGAAGTCGTCCGTCGCGGCACCGCCCTGCACCTGTCAGGCGATCTCCGGTTCGACATCGTCGCCAGCCATGGTTGCAGCAGTGCGCTGATCGACAGCCTGCACCGCTTGCCCGTGGATGTGGCCATCATCGATCTCACGCTCGCCCGTGGCGACCTGGGCGGCATCGAGCTGGTTACGCTGCTCTGTCGCGAATTCCCGCGCACACCAATGCTGGCCTTCGCCACGCTCTCTCCCACCACGAATCTCAACAGCCTGATCGATGCCGGACTCGGTGGGTTCGTCAGCAAGGCCGAACCCCTTGCGGCATTGTCCGACGCCATCGTGCGCGTCTTCCAGGGCCTGATCCGGATTCCGCCGGACGTCAGGCTGGCCGGCGATCGTGGCGAGCTCAGCCGCAACGAGCGGGAGGTACTGGAGCTGCTGCTGGAAGGCCTGACCGTATCGGAGATCGCGCTGCGCCGGCACCGCAGCATCAAGACCGTCAGCACACAGAAGGTCGCGGTGCTGCGCAAGCTGGGCTTGCGCAGCGATGTGGAGATCTATGCGCTGCGTGAACGGTTGGAGTCGCCGTGAGGCGCCATGCGCCATTGCGTCCGTGCCTGCTGATCCGGGGGTTGCTGGTACTGCTTCTCCTTCCCGCCGCGTCGGCGGAAGATATCCGGTCACCACGCTGGCTACCGGGCAGCAGCGTGCGGGTCTCCACCGCTCCGTCCCTACGCCCCGTGCCCGCAGCGATAGCCGATCCGTCATCACCGCCGACGCTCGCCCATGGCTACGCCAACCTGGTGGCGCGTCACGCCCAACTCAGCTTCCTGGAACACCCCTATCCGACGACCGCCGCATCAATCCTCGCTGTATGTCATCACGAGGCCGACCTGGTCATGGTGTTTGGCGGCGCGAGACACCAGAAGCTGCCCTGCCCCGACCTCGCCGCGTCCAGCCGCTTCCGGGGTGGCGCCACCCTGCTGGCAGGGCGCGCCGGTGAATGGCTGCCACGGGAGATACGCGAGCTCGACGGCCGGGTGGTGGCCGTCGTTGAAGGCGGGCCCTACGCCGGCTGGCTGCGCGCGCATCATCCTCAGATCCGGCTGCAGCACCTGCCTGATCGGTACGCAGCATTGACGGCAGTTCAATCCGGCCTGGCCGACGTGGCGATTGGCCTGGAATCCACGCTGCGCCCGCTGGTTCGACGCCATTTCAACGGCAGCCTGCGCCTGCAGCCATTCGACAGCGACTTCTCCACCGACCTCTACCTGCTCGTCCGCCAGGAAGACCAGCAGCTGCTTGAACGCATCGGACAGGCGTTGCGGGAGATCACGCTGGAGGAGCATGCGAGCCTGCTCCACCTGTGGGCAGGCCAGACCCTGCCAGCGGCGGCGGGAAACGCACTGGACTGGATGCAGGCCTCGCCCCCGCGCGGCTGGCTGCTGCTGCCCCCTCTGCTGGTCGCGCTGTTGCTGTGGCCCATGACCCGTCACCTGCGGGTACGCGGCGACCGCCGCAGCGCGCAGGCCATCGGGATGATCAGTCACGAGATGCGCAATTCGGCACAGGCCGTACTGGCCTCGATCGAGCTGCTTGGACGATCGACACTGCCGAAAGGCGAGCGCGATCTGCTCGCCGCTGCCAGCAGCGCCGGCCAATCCCTGCGCGGCCTGTTGAATCGCGCACTGGACTTTTCGCGCCTCGCCAGCGGCGCTTTCAGGCCGCATGCACAAGCCTGTGATGCGACCCGGCTTTGCCGGCAGGCACTGGAGGCCATTCGGCCTCAGGCGCAACAGAAAGGCCTGCAACTGCATCTTGATGCCCCGACCGAACCTTCGCCGATCATTCGGGTGGACATTGATGCGCTACGCCAGATTGCCAGCAATCTGCTGGCCAATGCGGTGAAGTTCAGTGATATCGGCGGCATCGAGCTGCGCCTGCGACTGCTTCCAGTAGCGCGGCCGCAAGAGCTGCTGCTGGAGGTGATCGACAGCGGGATCGGGATCGCGCCCGCACAGGTAGCCGAACTGTTCCAGCCTTTCCATCAAGGCAGCGGTGGGCATCAGCGTGGCGGTAGTGGCCTCGGGCTTTCCATTGCACGCGAGCTGGCACGTGCGATGGGGGGCGATCTGACCGTGCACAGCGTCCTCGGTCGCGGCAGCCGCTTCATCCTGCGCCTGCCGGTATGCGCTGCTGACTCTGCCGAGAGTGTCCGGGACATGCCCGTGGAGGGCACGCCACTGGCCGGGCTGCAACTGCTGCTGGTGGAGGACCACGCACTCAATCGCCACGTCATTGCCGAACAGTTGCGGCGCTGGGGCGCCGAGGTATGTGCCCTGGAAGACGCGGCCAGCGCGCTGGCCGAACAGATACGCCACCCCCGCCCTGCCGCGCTGATCGACATTGGGCTGCGTGGCATCGATGGCTACGCATTGGCACGCGAACTGCGCGCCCGCAGCGGGCATCCGGTCCGTCTGATCGCCTTGTCTGCCCGCAGCGGGCGACGTCACCACGCACGCTGCCGCCGCTCGGGTTTCGACGCGGTGCTGGCCAAGCCGCTGCGCGCCGCCGAACTGCTCGCTGCGCTGGGCATTCCGGCGCCGGAGAGCGTGGACGCACTTGAGCAGGTGACTGAAATGGACGCGGCCTACAGCGCCGACATCTGCGATGAACTCGGCAGGATCGAGCGGATTGTCGATCATGCAGACGCATCGGCGCTCGGTCATCACGCGCACCGATTGCAGGGCGCGCTACAGATGCTGGGTCAATGCGAGCACGCCGCCATCGCGGCCGAGCTGGTCGATCTGGCGCAGGACGCCACGCCGGACTGGACCGACGCACGTCGCCTGCTGGGCGTACTGCAGGCCGGACAGGGCGCCCGCGTCGCGGGAACCCTGCCCACCCCCTTGATCACGCGGCCAGACGCTCGACCTGGCGACGGGTCAGGTCATTGAAGCGACCCAGCGACATCAGGTGCTGGTGGATCAGTGCCAGCCAGCCACTGCGGTGCCACTCGACCACGGTTGCTTCCGGCAGCGCGACGAACTTCTCGACGTCCACGACCAGGAAACCGTTGAGGTTGAACTCCCGGCCATCCGGGATACGCACGGTGGCGTTGCGCTCCACCAGCAGGCCGTTGTCGACCAGGGCCTTGGAGAAGGCCTGGGTCTGTTCGTGTTCGCGGGTGTACTGGCCGCAGAATTCCAGGGCCTGCTGCACCATCTCGGTGGCCTTGCCATCAACGAACAGCGGTTGGCCTTCTTCGCCACCCTTGACCACGCGTGGGCTCTCTTCGTCGATGCCCAGCAGGAAATCATTCTCCGCACCGGTGTCGATGAAGATGAAGGGGTGGCGGCGCAGGTAGGCGGGAATATAGGCCTCGTCTTCCCACAGGCCATCCTTGATGAACAGGTTCTGGTCGGACACGCCCACGGCAGCCATCGGAACCGCGCTCGGGCCGGCAAACAGGATCGGGAAGTGGTGCAGGGCCAGCGAGAACTCGCCCAGCACCAGCGGAATGGCATTGTTGCCGGCGGCGAACTCGAGCTTGCCCGGCAGGATGCGCAGATCGGCATGCACATCGGCCTGCAGCGGCACCGGGCGGGTATAGAACAGGGGGGCGCCGCTCGGCGCCGCTTCGGTGGTGGTGTCGCTGGTGGTGGTCATGTTGGGAACCGTTCGATCATGCGCGCCTGCCATCCCGGGCACGCCAGCGGGAACAACCTGAATCCCGCATTATCAACAAGCTCGATGACAACGGCCACCCCACCGGCGAACTATTTCAGCTGCAGGGGGTAGCGCTGCCAGAGTACGTGGACCAGGAAACCGGCCAGCTCGGTGTCGCGGGCACTGACCGCCGCACGGATCTTGTCCAGCAGCACCATGTCACTGCAGGAACGCACGTCGGCATGGTTGGCCTGCCCTGCCCTGCGCGCACGATAGCGCGCCGCCCGCTGCGCATCGCTCATCGCGTACCCGAACTTGGGCGGACGACCGCGCTTGCGCGGCAGGGTCAGCTCCAGGGTTCCGGGGTCTTTGTCATCACGCATGAGAGGGGTGCGGGCGGCGGCGAGCAACGGGGGGTGCGCAATTTATCGTGAGGCATCACTTTAATCCAGCTTTTTCTACAGATTTGGTGCGATGCAGCGCCAATGTTGCCGTGTCGGTGCGGATCCATCCACGCATGGCGTGGATCTACTGCAGAGCTCGCGACCCGGTCACCCGGTAGATCCACGCCATGCGCGGATACGGAAACCCGGACAAAAAAAATGGGAGCCCGCGAACGGGCTCCCTTGCCTTCTTCATGCCGCGCGTACTGGCTCATAGCCGTGCAGGTGCGCCTCACTGCTGGCCCGCCCCTGGCTGAGCGAACGCAGCGAGGTGGTGTACCCCACCAGCTGCGCCAGTGGCGCGAAACCACTGACCTCGGCACGACCGTCCTGGTCCTCGATGCGGGCGATGCGGCCATGGCGCCGGTTGAGGTCGCCGACCACATCACCTACCGACGCCGACGGCGAATGCACCGTCACCGCCATCACCGGCTCCAGCAGCTGCGTGCCACCCTCGGCCAGCGCCGCCTTGATCGCCTCGGCGCCTGCGCGATGGAACGCCATCTCCGAAGAGTCCTTGGCATGGGTCTGGCCATCGACAAGACTGACCTCGATGCCGACCACCGGATGTCCCTGCGGACCTTCCGACAGCGCGGCACGCACGCCCTTTTCCACCGCTGCGATGAAGCTGCGCGGCACCACGCCACCGACGATGCGGTCGTTGAACACGACAAGGTCGTCGTCGCGCGGCGCCACATCCAGCACCACGTGCGCGAACTGGCCCTGGCCACCGGTCTGCTTGACCAGCCGCCCGACGACACCGGTCATCGGGCGCATCGGCGTCTCCTGGTAGGCCACGCGCGGCGCACCTACGGCCACGTCGACCTTCCATTCGCTGCGCAGGCGCTCGACCATCACTTCCAGATGCAGCTCACCCATGCCCCAGACCAGGGTTTCACCCGTTTCCCGGTCCGTTTCCACACGGAACGAGGGATCTTCCTGGGCCAGGCTGGCCAGTCCCTGCGCCATCCGGATCAGGTCCGCCGCACGCGCCGGCTCCAACCGCCAGGCCAGCACCGGCGCCTGAGCCTGGATGTTCTCCAGGCGCAACGGCAGCGCACGGCTGCTCAGCGTCTCGCCACTGACCGCATCCTTCCAGCCCAGGACCGCGACGATGTCACCGGCCACGGCCTGCTCGATGTCATGGGTCTGGTCGGCCTGCACCCGCACCAGGCGACTGACACGCCGCCCCTGCGGATGCTGCGAACTGGCCACCGCGTCGCCCACCTTCAAGGTGCCCGAGTACAGCCGCACGAAGCTCAGCGCCCCGTGCTGCTGGTGGGTGATCTTGAACAGCAGGCCTGCCAGTGGACCGTCCGGATCCGGCGGCAGCATCACCTCGCCCTCATCGCTTTCAGCCCTGACAGCAGGGCGGTCCAGCGGCGACGGCAGGTAATCGACCACGGCATCCAGCAGCGTCTCGATGCCCTTGTCCTTGAACGCAGCACCGGCCAGCACAGGCACGCCTGCACCTGCCAGCGTCGCCCGCCGGATCGCCGCGCGCAGCATATCGGCACCAATCACGCGACCTTCCAGCCAGGCATCGGCCAGTTCTTCGTCATGATCGGCCACAGCTTCGACCAGCGCATCGCGCTGGGCCTGCCATTGGGCGCGCGCCGCTTCGTCCCACGGGGTCACCGTGGTTGCGCCGCCCTCCTGCCACTGCAGCACGCGCGCATCGACGAGATCGACCCAGCCACTGAAGCCGCTTTCGCTGCCCAACGGCACGCCCAGCGCCCACGGCCGCGCGCGCAGCTTGTCCTGCAGCTGCTCCAGCACGCGCTCAAACGAAGCGCCTACGCGGTCCATCTTGTTGACGAAAGCGATCAGCGGCACGTGATGGCGACGCGCCTGGCGCCACACCGTCTCGGACTGCGGCTGCACGCCATCCACGGCCGAGAACACCGCCACGGCGCCGTCGAGTACCCGCAGGGATCGCTCGACCTCGATGGCGAAATCGATGTGGCCGGGGGTATCGATCAGGGTCAACCGATGCGGCGGCAGATCACGCGGTGCCCACTGCGCCTGCACGGCGGCCGCGCCAATGGTGATGCCCCGTTCGCGCTCGATCGCCGAGAAGTCGGTGGTCGCATTGCCGTCGTGCACTTCGCCGACGCGATGGATCTCGCCGCTTTTCCACAGCAGGCGTTCGGTCAGCGTGGTCTTGCCGGCGTCGATGTGGGCAATGATGCCAAGGTTGCGACGGCGGGAAAGGACTTGGGTGTTCATGAGATAGGTTCCTGCAAAGCCAACTACGGGGGCCGCGCACCCCGGTTGGCGACAGGGTGCGCGGCTAGCGTTCGGTCTCGGCGATCTGGTGCATGGCACGTTCTCCTTGCGGTACGTCGGGTTAGGGAAATGAAACTGCAGAAACGAAAAGAGCGCCCCGAAGGGCGCTCTGTGGATGATCCAGCGATAGCCGCTTCAGCGGCCCTGTGGAGCTCCAGGCAGACACGCCCATTCCGCGCTTGCGCGGGTCAGGGTGAAAAACTTCAGGAGCGGCATCCGGTTCATGGGGCGCATTCTAGACCTGCCAATCTGGCGCGCAAGTGAATATTGCGCACATAAATGGAACGATGAGGCCGACAACGATAGGGGTCAGATCCCTTTGCCCCTGGCAAAGGGATCTGACCCCTGGCAGCCCTCACTTGCAGCCGTGCAGCTTGCGCGCCTCGGCCACTGTTGCAGGCTGGTCATCCCCCATCGACATCCAGCCCTTCAACGAAATCGCCGGGTCCACGTGCGGCAGCCGTGGGCCACCATGAATCACGACCTCGATCCAGCTCCCCACCGGCGCCAGCTCGGACAGGCGTGCGGCCTGATCATCCTCGGTGCTGAATGTGTCGTCCGGGCCCGCCGGCGGCGTGGTATTCACGGTTTCCGTCTTACGGGTCCGGACCCGAAGAGCACCATCCGGCAGCCGCTGACTGATCACGTCGTAGCGCTCGATACCGTATGCCCAGCTGTTCTCGCCAACACTGCGGGTCTCGCTACCGTCATCCGCCACGGTCACCACCTCGCCTGCCGGCCCGACAACGCCCGCGACAGCCCCCAAGCCGGACATCAGTGCCTGATAGACGATCATCTGCCGCTGCTCGGTAGTCAGCGCTCCGGCCTTGAGCTTGGCGGCAGGAATCTTCAGGTACGCCGCTTCACTGCACAGCACCAGCACCTGCTGGTCGTCCCAGCTCACCGACATTTCCTCGTTGGCAAAGTACTGCGTCTTCATCGACGTCACTCCGGCACCGTCGCCACTGGAATGCCGGGTTTCGATCAGCGAGGCATTCTCGGCCGCGTTGGTCAGCAAAACCTGGGAGGTCGACGCTGCATGGGCTGCGTAAACGGAAGCAATCATCGCGGCAAGCAGCACGCTGCGGGTAACCGTGCGGAACATGGCATCAGTCCCTTGAAGAAGACGAAGCCGCCATGATACCCGGAGCAATCGGGCGGACCTTCGCTCAGGTCACCACCACCAGCGGCACCCCACGACGCGGATGCTCCAGCACCACTACATCCTGCTGGTACACGCGCTGCAGGTTGTCTTCGGTGAGCACCTGCAATGGCGTGCCATCGGCCGCCACCGTGCCCTGCTCCAGCAGCACGATGCGGTCGGCATAGCCGGCCGCCAGATTGAGGTCGTGCAGGACCACGATCACGCACGCACCGGCTTCGGCACAGGCACGCACACTGCGCAGCGTGCGCTCCTGATGGCGCAGATCCAGCGCAGCAGTGGGCTCATCCAGCAGCAGCAATGGCGTGTCCTGTGCCAGCACGCGCGCGAACGTGGTCCGGGCGGACTCACCACCGGACAGCTGCTGCACCTCGCGCAGGCGCAGGACCTGCAGTTCGGCGGCATCGATGGCAGCTTCCACCTGCGCGTCGTCCACACGCGGATCCGGCGGATGCGGCAATCGCCCCATCGCCACCACCTCTTCGACGCTGAAAGCAAAACGCACGCCGTGCTCCTGCGGCATTACCGCGCGCTCGCGCGCCAGCGGCCCCGCCTTGTAGCTGGCCAGCGGCCTGCCCAGCAGGCTCACCTCGCCCGCATCGGCGCGCAGGTCGCCGGCCGCGACCGCCAACAGCGTCGACTTGCCCGCACCGTTCGGGCCCACCAGCGCGGTCACCGTACCCGGTTCGAACGCCAAGGAAATGCCGTGCAGGATCTCACGTTGCTGGCGGCGCACCACCACCTCGTGCAGCTTCAGCAGCACACTCATGGCACCGCCTTGCGGCGCTGCTGCAGCACCAGCCAGAGGAAGAACGGCGCACCCAGCGCGGCCGAGAACAGGCCCAGCGGAATCTCCGCGGGCGGATCCAGCGTGCGCGCGGCCGTATCCGCCACCACGATCAGCAGTGCACCCAGCAGGCCGGACAACGGCAGCAGCCAGCGATGACCGGGACCCACCAGCAGGCGCGCCACGTGCGGCACCACCAGGCCGACGAAGCTGATCGAGCCCGCAAACGCCACCGCCGCCCCCACCAGCAGCGCGCTGAACGCTACCAGTCGGCGCCGCGTGCGGGTCACATCCAGCCCCAGATGCTGGGCTTGGCGCTCGCCCAGCGCCAGCATGTCCAGCGGCGTTGCCAATCGTTGCAACGCGAACACGCCAATCGCAAACAGCGGCACCACCGCCACCACATCGGCCCAGTTGGCACGTGCCAGCGAGCCCATCTGCCAGAACACCAGCGACTGCAGTTCGCTTTCGCTTGCGATATAGGTGAGAAAACCGATCAGCGCCGAACAGAAGGCCGCCATCGCGATACCGACCAGCAGCAGCGTCGCATTGCCACTGCCCTTGCCCGGCCGCGCCAGCGCATAGGTCAGGCCGATGGCCAGGGCGCCACCGACGAAGGCGGCAACCGGCACCAGCCAACCGGCGGCACCGGCAGCGCCGAGAACAATGGCAGCCACTGCACCCAGCGCAGCACCCTGGCTGACACCGACGATGCCGGGGTCGGCCAACGGATTGCCGAACAGGCCCTGCAGGCTGGCACCGGCCATCGCCAACGACGCACCGACCATCGCGCCCAACAGGGCACGCGGAATACGCAGCTGCCAGACCACCGCCAGATCGCGGCTGCTGACCGCCTGCGGATCAAGCAGGCCCAGCTTCACCGCCAGCGCCTGCATCACCTCCAGCGGTGGCAACCGCAGCGGGCCCACGGCGAACGACGCCAGCACCGCTCCCAGCAGTGCCAGCAAGGCCACCATCAACATCGCCCGCCCGCGACGGCGGCGCCGATCCGCCGGACTCATGCCTTCGGCAACGCTGCCAGGGCCTTGGCCAGTGCCAGCGCGCCCGCACCAGAACCCACGCTGGTGTACTTCAGCTGCACATCCGGCATCACCCAGACCCGATTGGCCTGCCCAGCCGGGGTCTGCTTCAGCGTCGGGTACGCCTTCCACAGGCCTTCGGCACCGCCGAACAGCTGCAGGTCATGCTCGGTCACCAGGATCACTTCCGGTGCCGCCGCGACCACGCCCTCATTGCTCAGCTGCGAGTAATTCTTCACCCCGGCCTCGGTGCCGATGTTGATGCCGCCGGCCAGGGCGATCAGCTGCGCCGAGGCGCTGTCGGCACCTGCAACAGTGGGCGAGCCGCCAGCGCCGGTCGCCGATACGTGGATCAGTCGTGGCGCATGGCCCAGGCCCTTGCCAATCGCTGCAGCCTCGTCGAGCTGGCGCTGCACCTGCGTGGCCAGTGTTTGCCCCGCTTCGGCCAGCCCTAGTGCCGCAGCGACCTTGCGCACCTTGTCCGGCGCCGGCTGCAGGTCATCGATGACCACCGCCGGCTCGCCCACCTCGCGCAGCTTTTTCGCCAGCTCGGTGTGGCGGCGCAGGCTGTTGCCGAGGAACAGCGAGCCCTGCAGGCTCAGCACGCCTTCCACGCCCGTGGTGCGGTTGAACAGGAACTGGTGCGGGGCAGCCAGGCCGGCCTGGGTGGTGGTGTTGGTTGGCGCAGCGAATACCTGCTTGCCCAGTCCCAGCGCCTCGATCACCGCGATGACGTCGTCACCACCGGCAATGATCCGGCTGGTGTCGGACACTTCAATGTCAGCACCGTCATCGGAATGCACTTTGGCCGGCAGCACGGCCCTCTGTTCATGCACCGCTGGCATCTCGGCACCGGCCAGGCGCTGCCAGCCTGCCGGCAACGCGGTTTCGGCAGCAGCTGTTGCGGCAGGCGGCTCGGCAGTCTTGTGGCCATCCGACGGCGTTGACGAGCCACTGCAGGCAGACAGCGCCAGCGAAACAGCCAGCGGGAGCGCACACAGGCGCAGACGGGACGCGATGTTCATGGACATTCTCCTTGCTGGCAGGGCGACGCGCACGCCGCCCTGCCCTGTGACTTACTGCTTCGGGGTGATGCGGGTGATGCGATCACCCTTCGGATCTTCGGCGCCACGTGACTTGTTCACCGCAAACACGTTGCCCTTGCCGTCGGCACGCACATGGTTCGGAAGGGTGCCGCCATCGAGGTTGGCCACCACCTTGCCGTCGCCGTTCACCACCGTGACCGTACCGGCGCCACGATTGCTGACATAGGCCAGGCCGGAGGCATCATCGAAGGCGACGTTCAGCGCGCCGGCGCCGACCGGCACGTCATGCAGCACCTTGCCGGAAGCCACATCGACGATCAGCAGGTTGTCGGTGCCCTGCGAGGCCACGTACAGGCGGTTGCGTGCTGCGTCGAAGGCCACGCCAGAGGCGCTGATCGAATTGCCCAGGTCAATGACCTTGTCGACCTTGCCGCTGGCCACATCGATCACCGCCGCTTCCGGCGTGCCGATGCTGACGGTGAACAGCTTGCCGCCCTTCTCGTCCAGCACCAGGCTCATCGGCGTGAACTTGCCATCATCCACGCCGGACTCCAGCGTCACCTGCGGCAGTTCCGTGAACGTCTTCGCATCGAACACCGACAGGTGGTCCTCACCCGTGGCCGAAGCGAACACCTTGCCGTGGGTGCCGTCGACTACCACGTCGCGCGCATGCGGCACGGTGTCGACCGGGAACTGGTGGACCAGCGAGAGGTCCTTCTGGCGATAGACCGCAATCGAATTCTGGCGGGTATTGGTCACCCAGACATTGCCATTGATGTCATCCACGCCCACACCGTAGACCGCATAGACCGCGCCGTTGGTGCTGCCCGGCACCTGCGCCGGGGTGATCGCCCTGGTCACCTTCAGCGACTTCGGGTCCAGCTTCAGCAACTGCGACTGGGTCACCGGCGGACGGCCCACCGCCGAGGTCACGAACACCGCATTGCTGGCGGCGCTGTAAGCGGACTGATACAGCCCCGGCACCAGCCTGTTGGACTGGGTGGCGAACTGCGCCTGGCCGGACAGCGGCAGTTGCGGCGACACGCGCAGCTTCAGCACCGTGGCCGCAGCCGGCTGGCTGGCGCGCACCACCACCGGGTGGGTGCCCGGCACCGCATCGGCCGGAATGCTCAGCTGGGTCTTGAAGTTGCCGTCGGCATCGACCACCAGCGGCTGCGTGTTGAGCACGCTGTCGCCACGCAGCAGGCTGACCTTCTGGCCCGGCACGAAACCACGACCAACCACATCGGCAGTGCTGCCGGGGACCACGTTCTCACCGCGCGAGACGACCTCACCCTTGAAGGTGGCGTTGGCCGGCTGATCGAACACGGGCTGGGCGGTGGCGGTCACCGCCAGCAAGAGGCCGGCGGCGAGAGAGGTGAGACGGAAAGACGGACGGAACGACATGGCAGGCTCCTTGCACACGTAGGCCGCGCCACGCGGCGCGGGAGTCATCGGTTGCCTGGGCCGCTGCACGCCGGCAGCCTCGCCTGGGTAGTGGGGTCGCACGGGATCGCGTGCGAAGGCATTCATTCGGCGGCGTTGTCTCCGCCACTGGGCGCGCCATCGCCGGCGCTGCGGTCGGTCACGCCGTACAACTCATGCAGCGCGGCATGGAACGACGCGGGCAGCATCGGGCCATGGCCGAGGCCGTCGAACTCGCGGTACTGCACGCTCAGGCCCGGCACCTTGCCCAGCCGCTCGGACAACTGCATCGCCGCATCCGGGGTGGCGCCACTGATCCGGCGCAGGTGCGCAACCACGCGCGGGTTGCTCATATCGCGCTTGCCGCGATCACCGACGCGCTCGGCGCCGCCCAGCATCAGCCAGAGCTTGGCCGGCTGGCCGTGCACGTTCTGCACGAACTGCTGCTCTGGATCACCCAGCGCCGCGCCCTGGCTCCACCACAGCGACGGACTGGCTGCCAGATAGGACTGGAACGCGGCAGGTCGCGTGTACAGCGCATTGAGCACGAACAACCCGCCCAGCGAATGGCCCCACAGCGCCTGCTGCCGCGTATCGATGCGTGCGCGACGCTCGACTTCCGGCTTGATGCGGCGCTCGATCACATCCAGGAAAGCCGCAGCGCCGCCGCCGACGGCCTGGGCCGTGCCGCTCTCGTCGTCGGCACGGTCGATCCACGCGGTGTAGTCGCGGGTACGCGCCCTGGAATCGATGCGCAGGTCGTTGTCGTAGCCGATCAGCACCAGTACCGGCGGTGCCTTGCGCGCAGCCAGCTCGGCCAGCAGCGGCTGGTCCAGCACCATGGCCACGGCATTGCCATCCAGCGCGTACAGCACCGGGGATGGGGTCTTGCCGGCCCTGGCCGGAATCGCCAGGTTCACCCGCCAACGGCGCTGCTGGTCCGGGCTGTCCACCACGAAACGCTCGAAGCGATAGCTGGCCGCCGGCTCGTCCAGCACGGTGTGGCCGATCTTCTGCAGCGGATTACGCTGCTGCGCATGGGCGTAAGGAGTGGCCAGGAGCAGACCCATCATCATGGCAGCCAGGCCGCGGGCCAATGGGCCACGGCGCGAAGGCAGGACGAAAAGCTTCATCAGTGGCGGCAGGAGCGGCCAAGGCCGCCGGTTCTCAGGGGACCGCAGTCTACCTTAAACGCGAATGATTATCACATCGATCAAACGTCACACTGTGTATCACGCGCGCGATGCATTCATTTTCCCGGTTGCGCCGGAAACACCGGATCCACTACTTTGCCGGGCAGCGGGGCGCAGGAGCGCCCTTCCCTCGCAGGGCTGCGGATGGATGGGCAATCGAGTCGCCGGCCGCGCCCTGTCCTTTGCCAAACCCATCCACGCATGGCGTGGATCTACTGACCACCATCCACGGGAATGAATCCCGTGACTGCGAGAACACCTTGAAGCGCACCGCCTTGATCGCCCTTTCCCTCGGCCTGCTTGCACCGCTGGCCGCCCATGCCGCACAGGATCTGCCAACGCTCTACCAGGCCTTTGAAGAGGCCGGCAATTCGTCACTGGGCATGGAAGAACTCAACCAGACGGTGACATTCACTGCCGTTGCCCTGGGCGTCTCCAGCAACCTGGCGGGCGAGCCGCTGATCGAGGCCGGCGACGACCAGGGCAATGTCCTGGCCCGGCTGACCAGCGACGACGAGCACCAGGCGGCCAAGCTGGGCGCGCTGGAAGAAGGCGCGACTTTCACCGCAAGCTGCACGCTGCAGTTCAGCTCGGGAACGGACTACCTTTCCTTCGGCGACTGCAGCATCAAGTAAGAAAGAAGCCGGCGAAACGCCGGCTTCGTTTTCCCGCCCTGTAGAAGTCGAGCCATGCTCGACTCACGCAGTCTCACGGCCCCGCAGGCACCGGGCCGTAGACGTTCTCCTGCGGTGTACCTGGCAGCAGCGCGAACACGAAGATCACCAGGCCACCGAACGGAACGAAGGCCAGCAGGTACATCCAGCCAGACTGGTTGCAGTCGTGCAGTCGGCGCACGGTGACGGCGATGACCGGCACGAACGTGGCCAGCCAGAACACGACGAACAGGATGATCGACGCGATGCCCAGCACGTCGGACTGCATCACCAGCCCGGCGATGAGCGGCACCATCAGCACGGCGGAGACGATCAACAGGAACAGCTGGAACATCCAGTACTCGCGACGGTTGGCACGACCCTCGAACTGGGCATAACGCTTCAACGGCAGAATCATTTCCTGCACGGCATCAATCCTTGAAAAAGCAGCCGCGCAGTGTGCCAAAGGAGCGCCCGCAGGACAATGTAGCGCCGAGCCCTGCTCGGCTACCTTAGTGAGGGACGCCTCCGGGCGCCCCTTCTGTTCCTCACCGCGGCATTTGCGTCAACGCCATTTGCACAGCGCAGCAACATCACTACGCTGGGCAAATGAAGAGCATCCTGATCGCCTTACTGCTGACGTCCGCACTGCCCTCGAAAGAACCTGACTACATAGAGCCCGGCTACATAATGGGCAGCCTCAAGGCAAACCCGCCACCGATGCCTGGCGCACTCAAGGCAGTGGATGCGCAATGGGAAATGGACTACAAGGCGCTGCGCCGCGCCCTGTTAAAGGCTGGGTGGGTCGCAACGCCACGCGAGTATTCTCACCCTACCGTCCAGGGATTCCCCGAGGTCAACTGTGGGCAAGGCTGGCAAGCAGTCTGCTCGTCTGGCTTCCGCAAGGGCAAGCAGGAAGTCTTTCTCTGGCTTCATCCCACAGGCACCAACCTGATCCTAATCGGCGCAGATTGACGTATCCGCCACACAAGCAGGGTCAACGGCCCTTTGCCGCCCGCGCCGCTTCACGTTCAGCGCGCAACCGATCCAGCTTTTCCTTCAGCTTGATCTCCAGGCCCCGCGGCACCGGGTTGTAGTACACCCGTTCGCCCATCGCATCCGGGAAACCGGTCTGGTCCAGCGCGATGCCCCCCTCGGCATCGTGGTCGTACTGGTATTCGGCGCCGTAGCCCAGCTCCTTCATCAGCTTGGTTGGCGCATTGCGCAGATGCAACGGCACCTCTTCGGTACCGCTCTGGCGCACGTCGGCCTTGGCCTGGTTGAACGCGGCATAGCCCGCGTTCGACTTGGCGGTGCTGGCCAGGTACAGCACCAGCTGGGCGAACGCGAGCTCGCCTTCCGGGCTGCCGAGCCGCTCGTAGATGTCCCAGGCTTCCAGCGCCATGCTCTGCGCGCGCGGATCGGCCAGGCCGATGTCCTCGATCGCCATGCGGGTCAGTCGACGTGCCAGGTAGGATGGATCGCAACCGCCATCGAGCATGCGGGTCAGCCAGTACAGCGCGGCATCCGGATTGGAACTGCGTACCGACTTGTGCAGCGCTGAGATCTGGTCGTAGAACTGCTCGCCGCCCTTGTCGAAGCGGCGGGTACGATCGGCCAGCACCTGGGTCAGGGTCTGCGGGGTGATGCGACCGCCCTCCCCACCCGCCAGTTCGGCGGCGATTTCAAGAAGGGTCAGTGCGCGGCGCACGTCACCATCAGCGGCAGTGGCGATTTCCAGCAGCAGCTCGGGCGCAACCTCGATACCCTCCTCGCCCAGGCCGCGTTCGCGGTCGCCCAGCGCGCGTTCCAGCGCCTCGACGATATCGGTTGGCGATACCGCTTCCAGCACATGTACGCGGCAACGCGACAGCAGCGCCGAGTTCAGCTCGAACGACGGATTCTCGGTGGTGGCACCGACGAACAGGATCGTGCCACGCTCGATGTGCGGCAGGAAGGCATCCTGCTGCGCCTTGTTGAAGCGATGCACCTCGTCCACGAACAGCACGGTGCGCCGGCCTTCGGCGAATCGTTGCGCAGCCTCGGCCAGCACCTGGCGCACTTCCGGCAAGCCGGACAGCACGGCGGAGATGGCACGGAACTCGGCATCGGAGTACTCGGCCAGCAGCAGTGACAGCGTGGTCTTGCCGCAGCCCGGCGGGCCCCACAGGATCATCGAATGCACGCGCCCGGATTCGACCGCGCGACGCAGCGCGCTGTCCGGCGCCAGCAGGCGCTTCTGCCCGACCATTTCGTCGAGGGTGCGCGGGCGCATGCGCTCGGCCAGCGGGCGCAGATGTTCCCGATCAACGCTCAGCAGATCGGGGCCGGGGAAGGAAGTTGAACGATGTCTTGCCACCCACTCATTGTACCGCGACAGGGTGACGACGATTCCGGTAGTGCCGGCCGCTGGCCGGCAACCCCAGAATCTGTCGGAAATGAGCCGTAGCTGCGCAAGCACCTCGTCGATAAGTCACTGATTCAACAGGAATCCATACTGGGCAGTTCCGCCTACTGTTTCCAGCGACTGAAAATTCGAGAGACCCAGCCATCCAGGACCCAAGCGTGCGCGATCCCGAATCCAATCTCCTTGAGTTCATTGCTGGCTGCGCTGTCGACGAGGACATCTACTATCTGGCTGCCGCCCTTGGCCCCGGGCATGACTACTACGACCCGGATCCCGGCCCACCCACCCGCATGTTCGTCTTTGGCCGCACCCCCAAAGAGGAGTGGTTCTACCATGACCTGCAGGACTTCCAGGTCATGTCCACAGAGCTTGTCCCAGAGGAAGAAGGCGGTCGCCCCCGTCGTGTGCTTGCGCTGGATTTCTATGGGCAGCTGGAAGATTACTCCCGTGCTGGGGCCACGATCGAGTACGTCTCGGCTGAAGGCGCCGACTTCCCCGGAGGTCTTACCCGTTTGCGACTGCTGGGCGACGCCCTTTTCTGCGCGGGCACAAGAGGACAGATCCATCATCGCGGCGAAGGCGGATGGCAGCAGCTGCCAACCCAATTCGCGACTGCCTTGTGCGAGGAGGACGAAGACGAGTCGGATCTGGACGACTTCGACAGTTGGCTCGAAGATGTCGGCCACCTGCTCGAACTGGGCGATGCTCCCGCACTTCCTCGAGATCCGATGGAACGCGACGCAGAGCTTCGCCGGAGATTCGCCGATTGGCGCGCCCACATGATCCATGTCCGGGAGGATGAGCGATTCAACCAGCTACTCGCTGAGTTCCGCGTGGGCAGCGTGAACGACCTCTGCGGAACGGGCTTTGCTGACCTCTACGCAATCGGCTCCCAAGGCCTGATTGCGCATTGGGATGGCTCGAGCTGGACCGTGCCCGAGCAAGTCACTACTGCGGAGCTGTTTCATGCCTGCAGGACCGACGAGGGCCGCCTCGTCTTTGTAGGCATGGACGGCACCATCGTTACGGGCGACATCTCCACTGGATTCGAGTGCTTGCACCACGACGTCAGCGAAGGCATCAACTTCAACTCTGCGTGCCAGTACAAGCAACAGCTTTACATCGGCTCGGAGAATGGCGGCCTCTACGTCTACAGTCTAGAAACCGGCGCAGTTGAACCGTTGCTGGAAGGCATCCCCGAAGAACTGAGAGATGCAACGATTATTGATATCAGTTCCGTCGGTAGCGTGCTCTGGGTGCTGACGCCCTGGGACCTGATTCGATTTGACGGCACCGCGTGGCAGGTGATCGTTCATCCAGACAACGGATGAGCCAGCCGGAAGCATGTCGACCAAGGGTGACACCCACCAAGGCGGTGCCGGTTGGTACCCACCAGAGCAGGCAGCGCCAGGCTATGCCCGTTGAATCAGGTCGCACGGGTGGTAGTGCCGGCCGCTGGCCGGCAGATCAAAATTGCGTCAACCAAGGTTGACACCCACCAAGGCGGTGCCGGTTGACACCCACCGGAGCAGGTGGCGCCGGGTCATGCCCGGCATCCTCGGTCAATTACCGATGACGTCCGTGCCCTTCGGCGGGGTGAAGCTGAAAGTGCCGGCAGCAAAGCCTGGATTGCGCTTCCAGCCACTGAAGCTGATCACGGTGCGCTGTCCGACCGCGTCGGTGATCTCCATCTTGGCCAGGCCCTGGGCATTGAAGCCCAGCGCGGCGTACTGGAAGCTGGCTTCGGTCTCGCGCTTCGGCGACAGCGACAGCCACTGCAGGCCATCACGCTGCGCAGCCTCTTCACTGACGTCGTACTGCTGTTCCAGCAGCGCCGGGTTGATCAGCGCAGTCAGCGGGCTGTTCTGCTCTTCCTTGCCCTGCTCGCGCACGGTGACCTGCTCCAGGTCCGGCTCGTACATCCAGACCTTCCTGCCGTCAGCCACGATCAGCTGTTCGTGCGGGCGCACGTATTCCCAGCGGAACAGGCGCGGCGCCGACAGGGCCACGCGGCCACTGGTCGATTCCTTCACCTTGCCGCGGCTGTCGAACACCTGCTGGCTGAACTGGCCATCCAGGCCCTTCAGGCCACTGGTGAAAGTCTTCAGGTCATCGCGGGCACCGGCCCAGGCACTGCCGGCAGCGGCACAGGCGACGGCCAGGGTAGTCGTGGCAAGGAAACGGCGGAAGCGGAAGTTCATGCGGAAATCCTGTGGGCGCGGGCGCCAGGAAAGGTGGTTGCCAGTGTGCCCGGGGGAAGATGAATGGGCGATCAGGACGACATTATGCCGCCCTGAACGTCCATCGGCGATTCAGCCGCCCGAGCCGGGCAGCTTGCCGTACAGCACCTGCCCACGGAAGCCGCGCCGCACCTCGCGATACAGCGCGCGGAACGCCGGATAGTCCTGCGGCTGGCACAGCGCCTCGGGGCCACGCACCGCGTTCTGCTGCAAGCGGTGGTGCACGATCACCTCCTGGCCCTCGCGGCTCCAGTCCACCCGGTATTCGCCAGCGGCATTGGTAAAGCGCTGGCTGGCCGGAATGGCGATGATCGGCGCATTGGCCGGGAACTGCAGGCGATAGGTTTCCTCGCGCAGGCTGGCATTGCAGTAGAACGGCGTCTCGTTGGCCGGCGCCGAGGCGGTGGCGTACAAGCCACGCACCGACTCGCCACCCGGCGGGTCCGGCACGGCCATGCCGCCGGCCACGCTGAAGTCGGCGTAGTCCTCGGCCTGGAAGGCCATGCGGTAGCCGAACGGCCGGGTCAGGTCGACCGGCACGCCCTGGATCTGCAGCTGCCCTCGCCCATCGAAACCGGACGAGGCCATGATCTGCTCTTCAGCGCGCGCACGGTTCTGCGCGTTGAGCTGGGAGAACTGCGCACGCATGCCGATCTCGGCGTTCTCGCCAAGCTTCGGAATCGTCTCACCGCGCAGGTTGCCGTTGGCGTCGAAGGTGAATCGCACTTCCATCGAGGTGGCATTGCGCTCCGGCGTGTTGGCCGGGGTACGCGCCAGCGTGGCGTCACGGGTACGCATCACCGGCGCACCCAGGTCACCTTCCGGCAGCTGCCCGAAGCGTGCCCACGCGGTGGTCGAATCCAGGTAGAGATCAAACTCGGGGATATAGGTGATGGCGTGGTTGAAGCGGCCCAGCACCGGAATCTTCGGCAGCGTCGGGCCGCCCCCCGCACCGATCAGCACCGGCGAGCTGGCGATACCCTTGGCCGCCAGCAGCGCCTCGAGGATCGTCACGTGGTCCTTGCAGTCACCATAGTGATTGTCGAGGATGCTCTGCGCGCTGTTCGGCTCCAGGCCACCGTTGCCCAGGTACACCGCCACATAGCGGATGTTCTGCGCGACCCAGCGATACAGCGCATCAGCCTGTTCGCGGCGGTCGCTGATGCCGGCGGTGATCTCATCAGCGAGCGCCTGCAGCGCCGGGGTCACCTGGGCCGCCGGGCCCGCCTTGAGCTGGTAGGCGCGCCCCATCTGCGACCAGTCACGATACGTGCTGGCCATGATGTTCGGGCCGAACTCCCAGCCCGCCGCCGACCAGTTCTGCGCCGGCATCGCCTCGCGGCGCTGGTAGCGCCAGCGCCATTGCGCCTGGCCATTCTTCACTGTCGGCCGGTCACTGCCCTGCACGCCGCGGCTGTCGACGAACATCGGCAGGTTGGCCGGCGCACTCAGGGTGACCTCGGCGTCCTCGTACTCGGTGAAGACGTTGAAGGTCTCCCACAGGCCGAAATAGCCCGGGAAGTACGGCGTGGCCTGGGTGCGGCGCACCTGGTAGTACAGGCGCGTGCCCGGGGCCAGGTTCGGGAACACGATCACCCGCACCTTGCGGTCGGCATACATCGCCGCCGAGGCGCTGGAGTAGCTCTCCTGCGTGTAGATACGGTCGGCCGGAACGTCGCGGCGCTGGCCTTCGGCAGTGATGGTGTAGGCGCCGAGCACTTCCAGCGTTTCCATCTTCTCGCTGTAGCTCAGCCGCACCTGGCTGAACTGCTCGACGGAGGCCTTGGTCTTGAGCAGGACTTCGTAGGTTTCGGTCTGCACATTGCCCGCATCGGGCCGCACCTGGTAGTCGGCGCGGTAACGGACAATGCTGAAATTATTGCTGGCTTCGGTATCGCCGCTGGTGGATGGCGGCGCCGTGGCGGGCGCGGAGGTGGCGGTTTCTGCCAGTGCCGGGCCGGCAGCCATCAGGGCTGCCAGCGCCAGCGCCAGCGCGCTTGGTACGGGGTGAAGCATGCGTCGGTTCCTTGGACGTCGTGGGGGATACGTCGGGTCTTACCTCGGCGGCGGCGGTGCCAGCACCGTGCGGTCGCCGTTGTGCTCGGGCGGGCTGACCACGCCGGCCGCTTCCATGGCCTCGATCAGTCGCGCTGCACGGTTGTAGCCGATCTTCAGCCGGCGCTGCACGCCGGAAATCGAGGCACGGCGGGTCTCGGTGACCACCCGCAGTGCTTCGTCATACAACGGGTCGGACTCGTCGCCAGCGGAGCTGTTCTCGGGCAGGCCGGTGGCGCCGACGACCACGCCGTCGCCCATCGTCTGCACTTCGTCCAGCACGCCGTCGACATAGTCGGCCGGGCCCATCGCCTTGAGGTGCTCGACCACGCGGTGCACTTCGTCGTCGGACACGAACGCACCATGCACGCGCTCGGGCAGCGCAGTACCCGGCGGCAGATACAGCATGTCGCCGTGGCCGAGCAGGGTCTCCGCGCCGGACTGGTCGAGGATGGTGCGCGAGTCGATCTTGGAGCTGACCTGGAAGGCGATGCGGGTCGGGATGTTGGCCTTGATCAGGCCGGTGATCACATCCACCGACGGGCGCTGCGTGGCCAGGATCAGGTGGATGCCAGCCGCACGCGCCTTCTGTGCCAGGCGCGCGATCAGCTCTTCCACCTTCTTGCCGACGATCATCATCATGTCGGCGAATTCGTCGATGAAGATGACGATGAACGGCAGCGTTTCCAGCGGACGCGGCGCCTCGCCCAGCTCCGGGTTCGGCTTGAACAGCGGATCCATCAGCGGCTGGCCGGCGTCCTGGGCTTCCTTCACCTTCTTGTTGAAGCCAGCCAGGTTGCGCACACCCACCGCGCTCATCAGCTTGTAGCGGCGCTCCATCTCGGCCACGCACCAGCGCAGGCCGTTGGCGGCCTCCTTCATGTCGGTAACCACCGGCGCCAGCAGGTGCGGAATGCCCTGGTAGACGCTCAGCTCGAGCATCTTCGGGTCGATCATCAGCATCCGCAGGTCTTTCGGCGAGGCCTTGAACAGCAGGCTCAACACCATCGCGTTGACCGCCACCGACTTGCCCGAACCGGTCGTACCGGCCACCAGCAGGTGCGGCATGCGCGCCAGGTCGGCCACGGTCGGGCGGCCGGCGATGTCCTTGCCCAGCGCCAGGGTCAGCACGCTGGCCGATTTGTCATATTCCTTCGAGCGCAGCAGCTCGGACAGGAAGATCATCTCGCGGGTGACGTTGGGAATTTCCAGGCCGATGACCGACTTGCCCGGGATGACGTCGACCACGCGCACCGACTTCACCGACAGGCCACGCGCGATGTCCTTGTCCAGCGAACTGATCTGGCTGACCTTGATGCCCGGTGCCGGCTCGATCTCGAAGCGGGTGATGACCGGGCCAGGGTTGGCGCCGACCACCTGCGCATCGATGCGGAAGTCCTTCAGCTTGAACTCGATCTGCCGCGACAGCGTTTCCAGCGTTTCTTCGTCGTAGCCCTTCGGCTGCGGCTTGGGATCATCCAGCAGCGCCAGCGGCGGCAGGTCGGAACCATCGCCGTTGACGCCACGGAACATCGGAATCTGGGTATCGCGCTTGGCACGATCACTCTTCTCGATCACCGGCTCAGGGCGCGGTTCGATCTTTACCGGCTCGCGCTTGGCGCGCACTTCGGCGTCGGCCTTGCGCACTTCCTGGCGCTCCTCGCGCATCACCCGGGTCTGCTTCCACTCGGTGACTTCTTCCTTCTTGCGTTCCAGCAACGGCGCCAGCGACATCACGCCACGGCCGATCTTCTCCATCACCGTGAACCAGGACAGCCCGGTGGCCAGGGTGATCGAGGCCAGCAGCAATACCAGCACGAACAGGTTCGCCCCCAGCGCGCCGAAGCCCACCGTGAGCGAATTACCCACCAGCTTGCCGAGGATGCCGCCGGCACTGGCAACATCGCCACTGAACAGGCGCACATGCAGGAAGCCGGTGCCGGCGATCAGGAAACCGACCAGGCCGACCAGGCGCAGCGCCGGGTCCAGATCGTTCTCGCCCTTGCTCTCGCGCTTGAGGCCGAACATGGCGATCCACGCCAGTGCGCCGAGCACCACCGGCAGCAGGAAAGCGATGTAGCCGAACAGCTGCAGCAGCACGTCGGCAATCCAGGCCCCGGCGCGGCCACCCAGGTTGTGCACCGGCGCGACCACGCTGCCGGTATGCGACCAGCCCGGATCCGTGGCTGAATAGGTGAACAGACTGGCCGCCAGGTACAGCAGGGCCGGCGCGATGGCGATCAGGCCCAGATCGCGCCAGAGGCGCTGGCGGCGTGGATTGTCGGTCGTCGCCGCCGCGGCCGTGCGACGTGACGCCTTGCTGTCGTCGGACTTGGAGCGTTCGGGGACCTGCTTCGCCACCTTAGACCATACCTTTGGAATGCGCTGTTAGTGATTGATAATAAATGAGACGGCGTCAGTTTTCAGTTATGCGACGCCCGACAGGGCAATCCGAGGCCCGGAACCACCGTTGGATGACGGCGTTCTGTTCATCGGCTTGAATCGCCCTGCCCCAGCCGCCACTCTATGACCTGCCTTGGATGCTGCGCAAACATCGCCAGCGCCTTGTCCCATCTACCTTTTCGCGAGTTTACATGAGCACCAGCCTGCCCTCCCGCCACCAGCGCCTCGTCATCCTCGGTTCCGGACCGGCCGGCTGGACCGCCGCCGTCTACGCCGCCCGTGCCAACCTGAAGCCGGTCGTCATCACCGGCCTGCAGCAGGGTGGCCAGCTGATGACCACCACCGAGGTGGACAACTGGCCGGGTGACGCCCACGGCCTGATGGGCCCGGACCTGATGGCGCGCATGCAGGCGCACGCCGAGCGCTTCGAAACCGAGGTCATCTTCGACCATATCCACACCGCCGACCTGTCGCAGCGCCCGTTCAAGCTGATCGGCGACAGCCACGAGTACACCTGCGACGCGCTGATCATCGCCACTGGCGCCACCGCCAAGTACCTGGGCATCCCGACCGAAGAGACCTTCAAGGGCCGCGGCGTCTCCGCCTGCGCCACGTGTGACGGCTTCTTCTACCGCGACCAGGACGTGGTCGTGGTCGGCGGCGGCAATACCGCCGTGGAAGAGGCGCTGTACCTGTCCAACATCGCCCGCAAGGTCTACCTGGTCCACCGCCGCGACACCCTGAAGGCGGAAAAGATCATGCAGGACAAGCTGTTCAGGAAGGTGGCCGAAGGCAAGATCGAGACCGTCTGGCACCACCAGGTGGAGGAAGTGCTGGGCAACGATGCCGGCGTGACTGGCGTGCGCGTAAAGTCCACCTTGGACGGCAGCACCCGCGACATCGACGCCCACGGCTTCTTCGTGGCCATCGGCCACCATCCGAACACGACCCTGTTCGACGGCCAGCTGGCGATGAACAACGGCTACCTGGAAATCCGCTCGGGCCTGGGCGGCAACGCCACCCAGACCTCGGTGGAAGGCGTGTTCGCCGCCGGCGACGTGGCCGACCAGCACTACCGCCAGGCGATCACCTCGGCCGGCTTCGGCTGCATGGCCGCGCTGGACGCCGAGCGCTACCTGGACGCGCAGGGGAAGGCCAGCTGAAGCGCTGGTTATGCTCTGTAGAGTCGAGCCATGCTCGACTCAGGCAAGGCCGACGCGAAAGCGTCGGCCTTTCTCGTTACATCCCTGCGGCAGCCGTATTCTCAGGCAAGCCATTTCGATCAGGGCCGCCCTCATTGGCAACACAACGAACGGTGTGAGGCACGGGCTGCGACTTGACCCCATCCGCATCCAACACGAGCGTCTCCCAGCCGAGCGCCCCCACGCTGTTGCGACCGCAGCTGAGCTGCATCCTGCTGGGCTGGTCAGGCGAATCGATGACCACCGTCCGTCCGCTGCAGCTCCACCCTGGTGGGCAAAGCGTATTGTGGGTGATCAGGCTGATCGGGAATTGCGGATGGCCCGCAAACGCCACGTCCACCTCGCGCGAGTCGCCGGATGGAACGTCGACATCCGCGATCGGCTGCCCGGACAGCGGCTCACACGTCTTTCCCGTTGCCACAGGCGATAGCCCTTCTCCACGCCTTTCATCGACGCCGAGCGGAAGACGGGGTCCTGCAGTGCCGCCACATCATCAGGATTGGAGTGGTAGGCGGTTTCGATGATCACCGAGGGCATCTTCCCAATGCGGTTCTCGCCGTGCCTGGCCGAGGTCGAACTCTCGCGAATCGGGAAATCCCGATAGCCCGGTTGCGCTCGGATGATTTCACGCATCCCACAGAGGATGCTATCCGCTAGCGCCTTGTCCTGCGGTTTGTCCTGATGATAGTAGACCTCGGTTCCACGCAGACTGGCTGAATCGCTGCCATTGGTGTGCAGGCTCAGCATCACATCCACACCCAGATGGTTTGCGTAGTTGGGGCGAGCCCGTATGTCCTCTTCCTTTTCGCGAGCAGACTCTGGGCTGTTCGGAAACTCATTCCACATGTCGGTGCGTTCGGGGAAAAGAGCCTTCAGGTGGTAGCGGGATGACATGTGCTCCCATGGCTTCCCGGACTCCGGATGGAGTTCCGTGGAGCGGCTCCGTGCCCGGTGCACCGTCAAGCCGCTACGTTGTTCGATCAATCCTTGCAGTTCGTCGCCAAACAGTGGACTCAGCGTGTCTTCCTGAATGCCCAGAGGCGCCGGCCGCTGAAACTTCCATTCTCTACTGGGATGCAAGCTGATGTAGCCATGGCTTGCTGATACCAAAGCTGAGGTATGCGTCGATCTCGCCCGCGCCTGCGGCGGAACGGCGAGATCCTCCGGGTAGTACTCCTCAAGAGTTTTTCCGTCGAATAGGAAATCAATGTCGTTCACAATCAGTCCTGACTTTTCGGCATAGAACCTCAACGAGGACGCCATCGGAATCAGGAAGAGCTCGTCATAACCCCGATCGGGGCCAGGAAGATATCCAGGCCCAAAGCTGATCACCATTGATCTTGCCTTCGCATTGAGACGGATGCTGACGCTGACGTGTCGCAGCTCACCCCTCTCCTGCAAATGACGCGTCAACTGGCTCCCAACTTCACGCTCCAACAGCGCAACCACCTCCGCGTAGGCACCCGGATCCTCAAGCACTTCTGCTGGCTGATCTCCAAAAGCCAAAACAGGAAACGCAAAGATCAGGCCGCACGCGACCACGGCAGTTGCAAGCTTCAATCCCTTCATTGTTCATTTCTCCAAGTGGTTGGATGCGCGCCAGTCATGCAGCGCCCCGCCACCCTGCCGACCCATGCGCCCGCGATTCCGCACCCAGCGCACACGGATGGAGATTTCAAATTTCCCTCATCCCCAACCGGAACAAACCAACCCAGCCCCGCCAGCACCGTTCGCGATCCACCTGGCCTATCCTTGCCAACCATGCCCTCCGCCCGCTTCCTCGACTCCCTGCAGTCCATTCCCGCCACCGACTGGGACGCCCTGCACGACGGCCAGAATCCGTTCGTCAGCCACGTCTTCCTCTCAGGCCTGGAACAGCACGGCTGCCTGCGCGAGGACTGGGGCTGGCAACCCCGGCACTTCACGCTTTGGGAGGGCGAGCGCCTGATCGGCGCCATTCCGGGCTACCTGAAGACCAACTCCCACGGCGAATTCGTGTTCGACCATGCCTGGGCCAACGCCTATGCCCGGCATGGCCGCGACTACTACCCGAAGTGGCTGGGCGCGGTGCCGTACTCGCCGGTCACCGGGCCGCGCCTGCTGGCCCGTCACGATTCAGAGCGCACCACGCTGCTGTCGGCGTTGCGCGACGCACTGCCAGCACTGGAGGTGTCATCGGCCCATATCAACTTCCACACCGCAGTGGACGAGGCCCTGTTCGGCGATGACTGGCTGCTGCGCGAGGACGTGCAGTTCCAGTGGCAGAACCCGGGTGACTGGGCGACATTCGAGCAGTTCCTCGGTGCGATGAACCACAAGCATCGGAAGAACATCCGCCAGGAACGGGCCAAGGTCACCCGCCAGGGCATCAGCTTCCGCGTGGTACACGGCGATGAAGCCGGCCGCGCCGACCTGCAGGCGATGTACCGCTTCTACCTGCAGACCTTCCTTGAGTACGGCAATGCCCCGGCGCTGACCGAGGCCTTCCTGCGCCATCTGGCCATTTCATTGGGACGCGGGCTGGTGCTGTTCCTGGCCGAGCAGGAAGGCCAGCCGATTGCCGGCGCACTTTGCCTGCGCGGTGGTGACACGCTGTACGGTCGCTACTGGGGCGGCGCCACATTGCCCGGCCTGCATTTCGAAGCCTGCTACTACCAGGGCATCGAATACTGCCTGCGCGAAGGCCTGAGCCGTTTCGAGCCGGGCGCCCAGGGCGAGCACAAACTGGCGCGCGGCTTCCTGCCAGCACTGGTGCGCAGTCGGCATTGGGTGGCCGACGCGGATTTCGCCGAGGCGTTGCAGGAGTGGTGCCGGCAGGAGCGGCGCGATGTGCGGCGGTACCGGCAGGAGCTGCTGGGGCACAGCCCATTTCGCGCGGACGGGTGACCAGCCAACCAGGGTTGGCATCTACCGCGGCATTCGCGCGGGGCCGCGACGACTACAATGCCGGCATGACCCGTCAGCTGCCCTGGCGCCTGGCCGATGCGCCGGACGCGCCCTTCCCTCCGGCCGAGACCGCCCTGCGCCAGCCCGACGGCCTGCTCGCGGTGGGTGGCGATCTGCATCCAGCGCGCCTGCTCAACGCCTACGCCGGCGGCATCTTTCCGTGGTTCAGCGAGGGCGAGCCGATCCTGTGGTGGTCGCCTGATCCGCGCATGGTGTTCCGCACCGATGGCGTGCACCTGTCCAGCCGCTTCCGCCGCCAGCTGCGCGGTAGCACGTGGGAGGTCACCGCCGACACCGCCTTCAGCCAGGTGATGCGCGCCTGTGCGGCGGCACCTCGGCCCGGCCAGGACGGCACCTGGATCAGCCCGGCGATGGTCGAGGCCTACAGCCAGTTGCACGATCTCGGCTTCGCCCATTCGTTCGAAGTCTGGGACCGTCAGTCGCTGGTCGGCGGCATCTACGGAGTGGCCATCGGGTCGATGTTCTTCGGCGAGAGCATGTTCAGCGGCGCCAGCGGGGGTTCCAAGATCGCGCTGGCGGCACTGGCGTCCACGATTCACGGCTGGGGCTGGGAGCTGATCGACGCCCAGGTGGAAAATCCGCACCTGCTGCGGATGGGCGCCGAACACCTGCCGCGCTCGGAATTCCTGCAGCACGTGCGCCAGGCCGTGCGCCATGACGGCCGTGAAGGCTCGTGGACACAGGCCGTCGGACGCTTGCCAGCCCGGCATTTGGCCGGCGGTTAACACAAACTTTGCAAGCTGGGCCGGTCACGCGTAAAATACCGCGCCTTAGGCCCAGCGTGGCCGTTTTCTGAACCGCACAGGACTACATGTCGAAAGACGATTCCATCGAGTTCGAGGGCACCGTCAGCGAGACGCTGCCGAACACCACTTTCCGCGTTCGTCTGGAAAATGGGCACGAAATCATCGCCCACATCTCCGGCCGCATGCGCAAGAACTACATCCGCATCCTCACCGGTGACCGGGTCAAGGTTGAAATGACCCCGTACGACCTGACAAAGGGTCGTATCACCTACCGCATGAAGTAAGCGGTCGGCGCGCTGCGCCATTTCGACAAGGCCAGCCCTGGTTGCTGGCCTTTTGTCATGCCTGCAATCCGGCCCTGCCGGAGGTCATCGTGACCGAACTCACCGTGACGTCGGTCAGCCCTGCTTGCGGCAGATTCGCATCTGCATCCGTGGCGGCATCGTAGGACCCGATCCAGTCCGGATCGCCATCCCCTGCCCCGCCATGAACATGCTCCCGCTGACCGCTCTGCTCGTCGCCCTTGCCGTGTCCGCCAGCGCAGCGCCCGTGCACGCCGCCGATACTCTTTCCACCTCCAGTGACTGCGTCCAGCTGGGCAGCGACCAGCAACTGGTGCGCGCCGGCGCCTCGCGCAACATCCTGCTGCGCAATGGCCAGGACCACTACGTCGTGCATTTCCAGGACGACTGCTCGGCGGCAGGCTACTCGCGGAAACTGAGCTTCGCTACGGACGGCCAGCAGGGTCTGCTGTGCGCTGCCGGCCGCAGCCAGCTGAACACCGATTCCAGCCGCTGCATCGTGTCGCAGATCGAACCAGTTGACGAGGCAACCTTCAAGAAGAAAGCCCGCCAGCGCAGCCGCTGACGTCGCGTACAACAAGGGCGGCCGAAGCCGCCCTTGTCATTTCAGGTCCGCCGAAACCGGCCGGGGGTCAGTTCATTCCACCGTGACCGGCAGCAGGCGCTCCGGTTCGGCCTGGGTTTCGACCACCAGCTCGTCGTCGCGCACATCGATGCTCACCTTGCCGCCGTTGACCAGCTTGCCGAACAGCAGCTCGTCGGCCAGCGGACGCTTGATCCTGTCCTGGATCACCCGGGCCATCGGACGCGCACCCATCAGCGGGTCGAAGCCGTGGTGGGCCAGCCAGTCGCGCGCGGTCGGCGTGGCCGACAGGCTGACGTGCTTGTCCTGCAGCAGCATCTCCAGCTCGATCAGGAACTTGTCGACCACGCGCAGGATGTGCTCGAAGCCCAGCGCCTGGAACTGCACCACCGCGTCGAGGCGGTTGCGGAATTCCGGGGTGAAGCTGCGGCGGATGGTCTCCATCGCGTCGGTGGCGTGGTCCTGCTTGGTGAAGCCGATCGAGCGCCGCGAGGCCTGCGCCGCACCTGCATTGGTGGTCATCACCAGCACCACGTTCTTGAAGTTGGCCTCGCGACCGTTGGTATCAGTCAGCACGCCGCGATCCATCACCTGCAACAGGATGTTGAAGATGTCCGGGTGCGCCTTCTCGATTTCGTCCAGCAGCAGCACGCAGTGCGGCGTCTTGACGATCTTCTCGGTCAGCAGGCCGCCCTGATCGAAGCCGACGTAGCCTGGAGGGGCACCGATCAGGCGGCTGATCGAATGCGGCTCCATGTACTCGGACATGTCGAAGCGGACCAGCTCGATGCCCAGCTGCAGCGCCAGCTGCTTGGTCACCTCGGTCTTGCCAACACCGGTCGGGCCGGCGAACAGGAAGTTGCCGATCGGCTTTTCCGGATTGCCCAGGCCCGAGCGTGCCAGCTTGATTGCCGAGGACAGCGTCTCGATGGCCGGGTCCTGGCCGAAGATCACCATCTTCAGGTTGCGCTCCAGGTGCTGCAGCACATCCTTGTCGGTGGCACTGACCTGCTTGGTCGGGATGCGCGCCATCTTGGCGACGATCGCCTCCACTTCCTCGACGTCGATCAGCTCCTTGCGCTGCCCTTCCGGCAGCAGGCGCTGGCGGGCACCGGCCTCGTCGATCACATCGATGGCCTTGTCCGGCAGCAGGCGGTCGCCGATGTGCTTCACCGACAGGTCCACCGCCGCCTGCAGCGCCTCGTCGGAGTAAGTCACGCCGTGGTGCAGCTCGTACTTGGACTTCAGGCCCTGCAGGATCTCGTAGGTCTCGCCAACGGTCGGCTCGACGATGTCGATCTTCTGGAAGCGGCGGGCCAGTGCCCGGTCCTTCTCGAAGATGCCGCGGTATTCCTGGAAAGTGGTCGAACCGATGCAGCGCAGCTCGCCGGAGGCCAGGGCCGGCTTGATCAGGTTGGACGCATCCATGGTGCCGCCCGAGGCCGAGCCGGCGCCGATGATGGTGTGGATCTCGTCGATGAACAGCACTGCGTTGGGCACCTTCTTCAGCGCGGTCAACACACCCTTCAGGCGCTTCTCGAAGTCGCCACGGTACTTGGTGCCGGCCACCAGCGCGCCCAGGTCGAGCGAATAGATCACCGCGTCGGCAAGCACGTCGGGCACCGAGCCCTCGACGATGCGGCGGGCCAGGCCCTCGGCGATGGCGGTCTTGCCCACGCCGGCCTCGCCCACGTACAGCGGATTGTTCTTGCGGCGACGGCACAGGACCTGGATGGTGCGCTCGATCTCGTCACCACGACCGACCAGGGGATCGATGCGGCCGGACCGGGCCTGTTCGTTGAGGTTGCTGGCGAACTCGGTCAGGGCATCACCCTTCGGCTCACCCTCCCCGCCTTCCATGCGGCCCTCGCCGTCGGAGGAGGAGGACGGCTGCTCGCCTTCCTCGCCCAGCTTGGCGATGCCGTGGGACAGGTAATTGACCACATCCAGCCGGGTCACATCCTGCTGGTTGAGGTAGTAGACGGCGTGGGAGTCCTTCTCGCCGAAGATGGCGACCAGCACGTTGGCGCCGGTGACCTCCTTCTTGCCCGAGGACTGCACGTGGTACACGGCCCGCTGCAGCACGCGCTGGAAGCCCAGGGTCGGCTGGGTATCGCGACCGTCATCTTCGGCCAGGCGCGACACTGAGGCCTCGATGGCCTGCTCCAGCTCCTGGCGCAGGCGTTCGGCGTCGGCACCACAGGCTTTCAGGACGGCCTGGGCGGACGGATTGTCGAGCAGTGCCAACAGCAGGTGTTCGACCGTCATGAACTCATGCCGGGCCTCACGGGCGCGCTTGTAGCACTGGCCGATGGTGTGTTCGAGGTCTTTGCTGAACATGGATTACTCCGGCGGCAGATGGGAACAATATGCGGCCTGACTACGCGATTTCCATCACCCTAGCGGATTGCTGCGTTCAGATGGCGTTAGCACTGCAGAACGCTTGATCTTCGTTCACTCCAGAAGACCTCAACCGGCATGAGCGAACCCTACCTGAGCCGCTGGCGATTGCGGCGTGATGGCCCGGCCATCGAAACGGCCCATGCCCGGCTCTGGCCGGTGCTGACCGCTGCCGGCACGCCGGCGATGCTGAAGATCAGCAGCGAAACCGAGGAACAGAACAGCCACCGCCTCCTGCGCTGGTGGGACGGCGACGGCGCTGCCCGCCTGCTGGCCCACGCCGGGCCGGCGATCCTGATCGAGCGTGCCGGCGGCGACTCGCTGCGGCAACGCTCGATCGAGGGCGACGATGAGGCCTGCACCACGATCCTGTGCCAGGTCCTGCAACGGCTGCACCGGCCACGGAGCGCGCCGCCAGCGGAACTGGTCTGCCTGCGTACATGGTTCGCCGATCTGCTGCAGCCAAGGGCTGCGCTGCCGCCACTGCTGGAACAGTGCAGATCACTGGCGGAGGGGTTGCTGCAGGAAGAGCGCGAGGTCCGGCCCCTGCATGGCGACCTGCACCACGACAACGTGCTCGATTTCGGCGCGCGCGGCTGGCTGGCGATCGACCCGAAGCGGTTGCTGGGCGACCGTGCGTTCGACTACACGACGATGTTCAGCAATCCGGATCTCTGTGGCCCGGGCATCCACGTGGCCACGCGGCCGGAGCGGTTTGCTGCCCGGCTGGAACAGGTCAGCGCACTGGCCGGCCTGGAACGCACGCGCCTGCTGCGCTGGATCGCAGCCAGCGCGGGGCTGTCGGCAGTGTGGTTCTGGGATGGCGGCGACCCGGCCGACGTGGACGAGGCGGTGGCGCGGATGGCGCTGGAGGCGCTGGCGGAGAGCTGAGACCCGCGCTTGGCAGGTGCCTACCTTGCTGGGGGCGCTCCATCCACGATCGATACAGGCCTCTGCTTTGGTAGGTGCCCACCTTGGTGGGCACACTGGGTCCGGGATCGTTGTGCCCGGACGCGAATCGGCAGCCGGTCAGGCCTTTTCCATTGTGCACAGCAGCGGATGCTGGTTCATCCGCGAGTACTCGTTGACCTGGGCAACCTTGGTCTCGGCTACTTCGCGGGTGAAGACACCGCAGACGCCGCGGCCGCGGGTATGAACGTGCAGCATCACCTGGGTGGCCTTGTCCAGGTCCATGCTGAAGAACTGCTGCAGCACATCCACCACGAAATCCATCGGGGTGTAGTCGTCGTTGAGCAGCATCACCTGGTAGAACGGCGGCGGCGCCACTTCCGGGCGCGCGGGCTCTACGGCAACGCCGTGCTCGTGCTGGGAATCGGGGGAGGACTCATGGGGCATCCATCCATTATAGGGGCTCGGGCAGGCCTGCGTCGGCCCGCCGCAGATTGGACGGCACGCACGCCCACCGTCACAATTGCACCCTCTCCCAACACTGTTTCACAGGATCTTCATGAAAAGGACCCTTCTTCCCGCCCTGCTGATCGCGCTGGCCGCTGCCGGCTCTGCCACTGCCGCAACCAGCGCCGACAAGTCCGTGGCCCGCCATCTGGACAAGCTGGGCTATACCTACGAAGTCGACGAGGATGGCGACTACCGCATGGTGTTCGACGTCGAGGGTGACCGCACCCAGATGGTCTACGTGCGCTCGGCGGTGGAGGATTTCGGCAGCCACAACATCCGTGAGATCTGGTCGCCGGCCTACAACGCCAAGACCAAGCAGTTCCCGGTGGCCGTGGCCAACCGCCTGCTGGAGGATTCGCAGGACGCCAAGATGGGGGGCTGGGTAAAGCAGGACACCACCGCCATGTTCGTGGTCAAGATCGACGCCGATGCCACCCCGGACCAGCTCAGCGACGCCATCGATGCGGCCATCCGCACCGCCGACGCGATGGAGCTGGAGCTGACCAAGAAGGACGAGTTCTGAGTTGAACGCCACGCCGGACCCGCGCTGGGCACCGCACGCCACCGTCGCCACGGTAGTGGTTGACGGCGGCCGCGTGCTGCTGGTCGAAGAGACCATTGAAGGCCGCCAGGTGCTGAACCAGCCGGCCGGCCACCTCGAGCCAGGCGAAAGCCTGGCCGAGGCAGCCCTGCGCGAGACCCGGGAGGAAACCGGCTGGACCGTGCAGTTGACCCATTTCATCGGCTGCTACCAGTGGACTGCCGGCGACGGCACCGCCTTCCTGCGCTTCTGCTACGCAGCACACCCGGTCTCGCACGACCCGGCCCAACCACTGGACACCGGCATCGACCGCGCGCTGTGGCTGACCCCGGCCGAGCTGCAGGCCGCCGGCGAGCGCCAGCGCAGCCCGCTGGTCTGGCAGGTGGTGGCGGATTACCTGGGTGGCCAGCGCCATCCGCTTTCGCTGGTCCGGGAGGTCGCATGAGCACGCCGCGCGTGATGGTGGGCGTATCGGGTGGTGTCGACTCTTCGGTCGCCGCCTGGCGCCTGGTCCAGCAGGGCGAGGCCGTGGCCGGCCTGTTCATGCAGAACTGGGCCGACGACGGCAGCGGTGACTGCCGTGCCGAGGATGACCGCCGCGATGCGGTCGCCGTATGCGGCCTGCTCGGTATCCCGTTCCACTTCCGGGACTTTTCCAGCGAGTACTGGCAGGGCGTGTTCGAGCACTTTCTGGCCGAATACGCCGCTGGCCGCACGCCGAACCCGGACGTGCTGTGCAACCGTGAAGTGAAGTTCAAGCATTTCCTGGATGCCGCCCGCGAGCTGGGCGCCGAGCGCATCGCCACCGGCCACTATGCGCGGGTGACCCAGCGCGGCCACCAGTGGCTGCTGCTGCGCGGTGCCGACCGCTCCAAGGACCAGAGCTACTTCCTGCACCAGCTGGGCCAGGAGCAGCTGGCGGCCACCCTGTTCCCGATCGGCGACCTGGAGAAGACCGACCTGCGACGGATTGCGCGCGACGTCGGCCTGCCGACCCACGCCAAGAAGGATTCCACCGGCATCTGCTTCATCGGCGAGCGGGATTTCCGCGAATTCCTCGGCCGCTACCTGCCGGCCAGGCCCGGCCAGATCCTTGACCCGGCCGACGGCAGCGTGATCGCCGAACATCCGGGCGTGTTCTATTTCACCCTGGGCCAGCGCGAGGGCCTGAACATCGGCGGCGTACGCGGCCGCCCGGCCGCACCGTGGTACGTGGTCGGCAAGGATGTGGCCAGCAACGTGCTGTACGTCGACCAGGATCGCGACAGCCCATGGATGCTGTCCGAGCGCCTGCGCTCGGAGCCGGCGCATTGGATCTCGGGCTCGCCACCCGCGCGACGCTTCGAATGCACCGCCCAGACCCGCTACCGCCAGCCCGATGAGCCGTGTACGGTCGACGTGCTGGACGATGGCAGCGTGCTGGTCACCTTCGCGCGCCCGCAGCGTGCCGTTACCCCCGGTCAATCGCTGGTGCTGTATGACGGTGAGGTGTGCCTGGGTGGCGCGGTGATCGCCGCCACCGATGCGCCGCTGGAACAGCGCCTGCGCACCACCCCCTCCCCTTTTGAGGTAACCGCTGCATGAGTTTCACTGTCGACGACCGCGTCCTGGCCTTGGCCGGCATTGCCCAGGCCCTGCAGCAGGTACGCCGCATCGCCGATACCGGCCATTCCGACGCCGCCGCCGTGCGCACCGCCGTGGACAGCGTGTTCCGTGTCGATGCGTCCTCGCCGCAGGCGGTGTTCGGTGACCGCCATGCACTGAAGGCCGGGCTGCGCCTGCTGCACAACTATTTCCGCAACCAGGGCCAGGATCCGATCCTGCCGAAACTGGCGCTGTCGGTGCTGCAGCTGGAGCGCCGCTTTGTTCAGGATGGCGCCACCGTGAACAAGGTTGCTTCGGGCATCGAGCGTGCCCAGCTCCAGGCCACCGAACTGGGCGACAGCGGCCACCCGGATGTGCTGGCCAGCCTGGGAAGCCTGTACGCGGACACCATCAGCCACCTCAAGCCGCGGGTGATGGTGCAGGGCAACCCGCACTACCTGGGCCAGGCCGGCGTGGTGGCCGAGATCCGTGCCCTGCTGTTGGCCGCGGTGCGCTCGGCAGTGCTGTGGCGCCAGCTGGGCGGCAGCTACTGGGACTTCCTGTTCGGCCGCAAGGCGATGATCGAGGCCGTGGACCGGCAGCTGGCGTAAGGGTGTGGGGTCAGAGCCCTTTTCCACGAAAAGGGATCCGACCCCGCCGCTGCCTACCCAGGGGTCGGATCCCTTTCCGGCACGGAAAGGGCTCAGACCCCGAAGCCGCCAAGCGCCGGAAAACCGGCGCATTCAGAATGCACTTCCAAGCACATCGACGTTAAAGAGAAAGGGGGTACGGCCGATACATCCTCCGTGCACCTCCCGAGAACGTCCATGTACTCACGCATTTTCATCCGTCTGGCCGCCCCCCTGGCTCTGACCCTGCTGCTCCCCTTCGCCATCGGTTTCGAGTGGCCGGCCGCCCTGCGCTGGGCGATCCTGACCACGATGACGCTGAGCTGGCTCGGCTTTGCGTGGTGGACCACCCGCGCCCAGGCGCATCGTTCCCCGGAACATGCCCGTGTCCTGCGTGAGCAGGACCAGCTGCTGACCGAACTGCGCAACTTCGTCGGCAACGAAATCGACGGTTCGCGTGGTGAAGTGGAACGCGCCCGCGACCTTATCCGCCAGGCGGTCTCCAGCCTGGGCGGCAGCTTCGATGCGATGAACCGCAAGTCGCGCCAGCAGAGCCAGGCGCTGTCGCGCATCGTCGACCGCGCCGGCGATGAAGGCAATGCCGGCCTCGACGTTGCCCGTTTCGCCCAGCACGCCAGCCACCGCATGGAACAGCTGGTGGAAGCGCTGGAACAGGTGAGCGGCCAGAGCAGCACCACCGTGCAGCACATCGACCAGATGGCACAGCACCTGGATGGCATCTTCGCGCTGCTGGAAGACGTCAAGTCGATCGCCGACCAGACCAACCTGCTGGCGCTGAACGCCGCCATCGAAGCCGCGCGTGCCGGTGAAGCCGGCCGAGGCTTCGCGGTGGTCGCCGACGAAGTGCGCAACCTGTCCGAGCGCTCGACCACCTTCAACGAGCAGATCCGCAAGCTGGCGCACAGCTCCAAGGACGCCATCGCCAAGGTGCGCGAGACGGTCTCGCACATGGCCTCGCGTGACATGGACCGCTCCCGCGAAGCGCGCCAGGAAGCGGCGGCAATGCTCGACAACGTCGCGCAGATCAATGCCTCGCTGGGCGACGGCATGCGCGAAGTGTCCGAGTGCGCCCGCGCGATCGATGGCAGCGTGGCTGAAGCCGTGCGCGCCCTGCAGTTCGAAGACATCGCCACCCAGGCGCTGGGCGGCGTGCACACCCACCTGGACCGCCTGACCGCGATCAACCGCGAAGCGGTGGCCCTGCAGGAGCTGCTGCACCGCAATGGCGGCGTGTTCGACGAGGAGATCGCCAGCGCCCTGCAGCGCACCGGCAACCGCCTGCGCGAACTGCGCAGCGAATGGGAACGCCCGCCGCACAAGCCGGTTGCCCAGCAGAGCATGGGTGCCGGCACGGTAGAGCTGTTCTGATCCTGATGTCCGCTGCCCTCGCCGGCAGCCCGCAAGGCCCCGGTTCGTCCGGGGCCTTTGCCTGTAACCCGCCGCTGGATGCATCCTGTACGCGCACCATGACCCTGATCCGCGCCCTGCCCGCCCTCACCGACACCGAGCGCCCGCGCAACGCGAGCGTGCGTGAGCAGCTGCAAAAGCTGGAAGAGGTCGCCCGCGAGGAAATCTGCGAGCTGCAGCAGCTGGCGGACGCGCGCCCGGCGCCATCGCCGGCGGACGACGAGCTGTTGGGGCTGGCGTGGGACCTGGGGTTGGATGGCGAAGCCCTGAAGTAGATCCACGCCCTGCGTGGGTGGGGCATCCCGCATGGCATGATTGCCCGGTCCCGTCCATGGAAGACCTATGGCCATCACCCTGATCGCACTCGTGCTGTTGGAGACCGTCCTCCTGATGGCCTGGGTGGCCGGCTATTTCAGCTGCGGCATCACCCTGTTCAACGAACGCATCGCGGCGCCGCCGGCCATGCAGGCCCGGCTCTCGCTGGGCAGCCTGGAGCGTGACCTGCCGCAGGACAAGTGGCTGCGGCTGGCCTTCCATGCGCTGCCCGATGGCAGCATGGCGTTCCGCGAGAGCTTCGCGCCGAGCTTCGGCCTGCGCTACTTCCCGGTGATGCGTGGACGCATCGTGCTCAACGCACGGCGGCACGAGGTGCGGGTGATCGGACTGTGCAGCTGGTTCGTGGCCATCCTGTCGCTGCTGCTGTTGCCGCTGGTGGCGATGCGCCCGATGGTGGCGCCCATGCTGCTGGTGCTGCCACTGTTCCTGGCCAGCTATCTGGTGCAGAAGCGGCGCTATGCGGCCATTGTCGAGGCGCTGCGCATGCAGTTGAAGGCGGAGTTTCCGAAATAGATCCACGCCACGCGTGGACGATGCCCCGCCATGCCAGCATTTCCGACTGTTTGCATGGACCGTGAACCATGCGCCCTTCATCGTGAAGGGGCCGATTGGGGTTCAGATCAAACCAGCCCGATGACCAGCGCCCTTCTCTGCCTCTCAGTAGCTTTGCAGCTTCCGGCAACCCCTGTCCCATTGACCGTGGATCCCGATTCCCTTGAGGCACTTCAGCAGGCGCTGAAGACGTTTGGAGCGTTCCAGCAGCCCTACTCCGCTCCGATCGATGCGTACGATCCTGAAGCGGGTGTGATCGATGCAGCAGTTGAAGTGTCCGCGGGGTGCGTGCAAGACGGCCCGCCAGTCATCATCCTTGACGATGATGCCGAACAGGCGCCGCGACGTTATCTGATCCTTGAAGCCCCGTGGCATGAGCTTCCAACGGGCGCCTTGTTGCTTGTCTCCGGAAGCAAGGCAAGCGCCATTCCGGGCGAGGAATCGAACCTGGAGCTTGCACGGGCCGAGAGCATGCTGACATTCCTCGACCTGCTGCCGGAAGATCCGGAGGGCCGGGACCACCCGGAGACCGTCTCGGCAGTCGTGGATACCGATACTTCCGCCCTCTTCACGACGAGCCTTCTGGATCAACTGCAAACCAGTACTCCAGGCTCGCCTGTTGCTGACACCATGCTGACGCTCTGGAAAGGCAGGTTCCCGGACGCATTGCTGGCACTGTGGCAGCGCGACGGTCTTGCGCGCTATCACGATGATCGACTGGCTTTGGTGAACCCTGCGGGGTACGAATCGGTGCTCGCCGACCTTCTGGCGGGCAGCCCTCTATGGGGCAAAGATGATTTCCATGTCTATGCGATCTCGCCATTCGGCCAGATGCTGATCTGTGGCGAGCGAACCGGAGTCGAACTCACGCTTGAACCCCACGAAGGTTACCTATGCGCGCCTGCAACACTGACTCTTCCAGCAAGCAACATCGACCGCGACAGACGCCTGCACGACTTCCTGCTTGCATTGGATGCTGCCGAACTGGATGTTCTGGCCGAGGACGGGGAGCCAATGTTCTGGCGAGCCCGTGAGATGTTGGGGCCGCTGGGCGACGGAGAGATTTACAGCTCGAAGGAGCCGGTGTCAGAGCACGGCTGGCGGGCTAGGTAGCCTGGTAAAACGCAAGGCGCTGGATGTGCTCGCAGAGCTTGCGCAGCGTCGCTGACGGCGGACACATCAACGGGCGAACCAGCGTGCACGCCGACCAAGGTCGGCAACTACCTGATGCTGGCTCTTTGAGTAGATCCACGCCATGCGGCAACCGTGCCGACCAACGGTCGGCACCTACCAGCGGCGGGTGGTCAGCGCACCAGCACTGCTTCGCTGCTGGCGTCGGTGCGCATCGGTAACGGACGCTGCTGACGCAGCCACTGCGCCAGGTCACGCGGGCTGAGCGGGCGCGAGTACAGGTAACCCTGGATCTCGTCGCAGCCCTGGCGGCGCAGCATGTCTTCCTCCTGGTGCGTCTCCACGCCCTCGGCCACCACCTTCATGCCCAGCGCGTGGCCCAGGTGCACGATGGCCTGGGTCACTTCGGCCGTGCCCGAATCGTGCAGCATGCCCTGCACGAAACTACGGTCGATCTTCAGCCGCCCGACCGGGAAGCGGTTGAGGTAGTTGAGGTTGGAGAAGCCGGTACCGAAGTCGTCCACCGCCAGCGGCACGCCGTGCCGTTCGAGCACGTCGAAGCAGTGGCGCAGGATGTCGGTGTCACGGATCAGCGCCGATTCGGTCAGCTCCAGCTCCAGCCGCTGCGGCGGCCAGCCGTGGGCATGGCAGATCTCGATCACACGTTCGGCGAAGCCACGGTCGCGCAGCTGCACCGCCGACACGTTGACCGCGATGCGGTCGAAGTGCAGTCCAGCCCGGTCCCAGGCGGTTGCCTGACGGCAGGCTTCGTTCAGTACCCAGTCGCCGATGCGTACGATCTCGCCGCATTTCTCGGCGATGGGAATGAACTCGGCCGGGCTGCAATAGCCGATGCCGGGGCGATGCCAGCGCAGCAGTGCTTCGATTGCCGGCGGCTCGCCCTGGTGGGCATGCAGCAGCGGTTGATAGGCCAGGCTGAACTCCTCGCGCTCGATCGCACCGTGCAGCGCGTGCTCGAGCTCCAGCCTGCGCTGGATGCGGGCCAGGGCATCCTGGCTGTAATACTGGTAGGTGTTGCGTCCGGCTTCCTTGGCCGCGTACATCGCGGCGTCGGCAGCGCGCAGCAGTGAATCGAAATCGGTCTGCGCATCACCCAGCATCGCGATGCCGACACTGGCACCGACCTTCAGCGTGGTCTCGCCACGGCGCAGCGGCTCGGCCAGCGAGGCGATCAGCTTGCGGGCGACATGTCCCGCATCCTCGGGCTCAGCCAGGTCGCGCAGTACGACGATGAACTCGTCGCCGCTGAAACGGCCAAACAGATCATTGTTGCGCAGGTTCTGGTGCAGGCGGGTCGCGGCAGCCTTCAGCAGCGCATCACCCGTGGCGTGGCCGAAGCTGTCGTTGATGGTCTTGAAGCCGTTCAGGTCGATGAACAGCATCGCCAACGAGGTGCCGCGATCACGCGCCTCCTCGATGGCCTCGGCGGTCTGTTCGCCGAGCAGCACGCGATTGGGCAGGCCGGTCAGCAGGTCGTAGTGGGCCAGCAGTTCAATGCGCTCGTTGGCCTCGCGCTCGCGGGTGATATCACGGAAAAGCACCACGAAGCGCGGCGGCAGTCCGTCACGACGATCCAGCTCGATCAGCACCTGCACCCAGACACGCAGGCCGGACTGGCGGTAGAAGCACAGGTCCAGCTGCTCGGGCAGGCCGCCGTTGGCGATGCGGGCCAGTGCCGCCTCGAACGCATCGCGCGAGTCTTCGGTATACAGCGCCATCGCCTGATCGAGGGTGATCGGCTCCTTGCGCAGGCCGTGGATGCGATAGCATTCCTCGGTCCATTGCATGCTCCGGGTCTGCACCTCGATCTCGCAGCCGCCGATGCGGCCCAGCGCGGAAACCCGGTTCAGCAGTTCGGTGCGCCAGCGAATCAACGCGTCGGTCTGGTGCTGTTCGGTGATGTTCTGCACCTGGCCGAGCAGGCGCTTGGGCTGCCCGTCCATGTCCAGCAGCGGCTGCATCCACAGCCGCAGGTGCTGTGATGGCTCATGGCCACGGGTCAGCTCCAGCTCGAGATTGGCGGCACGACCATCGCGCCACAGCCGCCGCCATGCCGCACGCAACGCGCCACGCGAGCGCGGATGCAGCTGCTTCAGCCAGCGCCGCTGGCCGGGCACGGCGCCGTGCTCCAGCGCCAGCAGCGATCGCAGTTCCGGCGACCACCAGAAGTGCCCGCTGTTGGGGTCGAACGACCAGCTGCCCATGCTGGCGATGCGCTGGGCCTCGCTCAGGTGCAGCTGCTGTTCCTGCAGCAGCGATTCGAGCTGCTTCTGCTGCTCGATATCGGTATGCGTGCCGACCATGCGCAGCGGCTGGCCATCAGCGGTGCGCGCGACCACGCGGCCGCGATCCAGCACCCAACGCCACTGGCCATCGGCCTGGCGGAAGCGGAACTGTGCACTGTACTGCTCACTGCGCCCGCGCAGGTGCTCGTCGAGCGCGGCACGCACCTGGTCGATGTCCTCGCTGTGCACGCGCGACAGCAGTTCGGTGGCCGTCTCGTCGCCCAGCGCCGGCGTGCGCGCCACCCGGTCACTGGGGATGTCCCAGTCCCACAGGCTATGACCGGCGCTGTCCAGTGCCAGTTCCCAGCGCCCACCCCCATCGACCGGCACCGGCTCGGGAATGCTCAGGGTGAACGCCAGCAGGTTGCCGGCACCGTCATGCACGGCGCGCAGGTGGCCGTCGTAGTGGCCGCGCGGGCCGCCTGGCAGCGTGCAGGGCACGATGCCGCCATCGGCGGCCATCAGGCGTAGATCTTCCAGCATTGGCGCATAGGCAGCCACGGTGGCCGGCAGGCCATGCTCGCGCGCGGCCGGATTGGCCGCCAGCGGGCGCCCGGTACGGTCGACGATGACCAGCGCCGACGCAAGCGGGTGCTGCAGCAGGCTGGCGATGATCCCTTGGTCCACGCGATCTTGCTCCGGATGACTCGCCCGTCAGCGGGGCACGCAGTGGTTAACGGCGCCTGCGGCGGATAATTGAGTGGTGACGGCACGCTGCGGGGTAAGATGACCGGCGCCCCTTTCACCCTCCCCGTCCATGCCCGCAGAACCGACCGGCAACGCCCCAGTTCCCGACCCGCGGATGGCGCAGGCGCTGAGCCGTGACCGGCGACGGGTGGTGTTGAGCTACCTGGTGATGGCGCTGGCCTGGATGATCTCCACCGACAGCGTGGTGCAGGCGCTGGTGCCCGATCCGCAGCAGGCGGCCCTGTGGCAAGGCCTGAAGGGCTCGTTCTTCGCCCTGGCCAGCGCGGGCCTGCTGTACCTGCTGCTGCGCCCGCTGGCCGAGCACGTGCTGCATACCCACGCCCGCCAGCAGGCCTCGGAGCTGCGCCTGCGGCAGATGTTCGAGGGCAACCCCGGCCCGATCCTCGTCTATGACCTGGACACATTGGCGATCCTCGACGCCAACCCAGCCGCCTGCACCGCTTTCGGCTGGGAGCGCGATGAGCTGCTGGAACAGACCATCGACGCCTTGTGGCCACCCGGCCAGGGCCAGGCGCTGCAGGCCAAGCTGGAGGCGATCCGCGAGGCGCCCGACGAGCTGTGCATCCTGCGCGCGCAGCTGCAGCTGCGCGATGGCGCGCTGCGGCAGATGGAACTGCGCTCCAACGCGATCAGTTACGACGGTCACAATGCGCGCCTGCTGATCGCCATCGATCGCACTGCCGAGGACCTGGCCCAGCTGCGTCGCGACCAGGCGCTGGCACGGGTGGAAGAAGCCCACGAACTGGCCCGCATCGGCGCCTGGGAGCTGGACCCGTCCACCGGGCTGGGCCGCTATTCCAACCAGGTCTATCGCCTGCTCGGCCGCCGCCCGCCCGAAGCCCGCCGCTGGCACCGCTTCGACGAACTGCTGGTGCCGGCCGACCCGGCCACCGCCACCCAGACCGAGCAGCTGCTGGCCGAGCTGTGCTCCGGCGAGCCGGTACAGGTGGACGTGCTGCTGCCGCTGCTGTCGATGGACGGGCGCGCGCTGATGGTGCACCTGCGTGCCGCCAGTGGTCTCGATGAGGCTGGCCGCAACCGCGTGCTCGGCACGCTGCAGGACGTGACCGAACGCGAGCAGTCGCGGCGACTGCTGCGCGAGCGCGAGGAGCAGTTCCGCGAGCTGGTGCGGGTACTGCCCGACGGCGTGGTGATCCTCTCCGACGAACATGTGTTGTACGCCAACGCCTGGGCCGCCGGCCTGTTCGGCTACGGCAGCCATACCCTGCTGGGCGAGCCCTTGTCGGCGCTGGTCGCTGCCGCAGACCTGCCGCGGGTGCGCAGCCAGCTGCGTGCCGGCCAGCCGCACCTGGGACCAGGCCACAGCAGCGTGGTGGCCATGCAGCGCGGCGACGGCCGCAGCTTCCATGCCGGCCTGGCGGTGGGCGACGTGCGCTACGGTGGCCGCGACTGCAAGCTGCTGATCGTGCGCGACCTCAGTGATTCCGAGCGCATCCGCAGCGCGCTGGAAACCAGCAACCGCGAACTGCAGGCGATGGCCGGGCGGCTGTTCTCGCTGCAGGAGGACGAACGTCGTGCGATTTCGCGCGATCTGCACGATGACATCGGCCAGGCCATCACCGCGATCAAGCTGTCGGCGCACGCGGCGCTGGAAGAGGACGATCCGCAGCGGCGTGGGCAGGATCTGGCGCAGATCGTCAGCCTGGCCGACACCACCGTGGCCAAACTGCGCGACATCTCCACCCTGCTGCGCCCCCCGCAGCTGGATGCACTGGGCCTGGAGGCAGCACTCAGCTGGCAGGCGCGGGTTCTGTTCCGCTCCTCGCCGGTGGAGCTGCTGGCCGAGATCGAGCCGTTGCCGCATCGCCCCGACAACAGCATCGAACAGGCCTGCTTCCGCATCGCACAGGAAAGCCTGACCAATGCGCTGCGCCATGCGCGCGCCAGCCAGGTCCTGCTGCAGCTGCGCGATGTCGGCCAGCGCGGCCTGCACCTGCAGATCCGCGATGACGGCGAAGGCTTCGATCCGGACGGCCCGCGCGGCCTGGGCCTCATCGTGATGCGCGAGCGCGCACAGAGCGTCGGTGGCCACGTGCGGATTGAATCCGCGCATGGCGAAGGCACCCTGGTCGATGTCCACCTCCCCTACCAGGCGGCCAGCAGGGCTGCCGTCGATTCACCGGAATACTGAACCATGTGGAATCCCAACCTGCCCCCGGTCAGCATCGATGACGCTCCCGACCGCCTTGGCGCCGGCAACCCCGAGCTGCAGGCAATGGTTGCCGAGGCAGCCTCAGGCGGCATCGCACTGATGCTGATGCACGTGGACATCGACCATTTCGCATCGGTCAATGAAAACATGAGTGCCGAAGTGGGCGACCAGGCGCTGGTGCTGGTGGCACAGCGCCTGCAGTCCTACCTGCGCGGGCGCGGCAAGTTGTGGCGACATGGCAGCGACGAGTTCCTGATCGCGGTGCCGCGCACCGCCGATCTGCCGTTGCCGGAGGATTTCGCCGAGGAGATCCGCCAACAGATGGAGCTGCCGTTGTCGGTGCTGCCGTACACGTTGTTCATGACCGGCAAGCTGGGCGTGAGCCTGTGCCCGGAACATGCCAGCAGCACCTCGCGCCTGCTCGACCATGCCGAGGATGCGCTGTACCAGGCCGCCCGCGAAGGCGGCAATGCCGTGCGCATCCATGCGGTGGACACCCCGCCAAGCGCGCACAGCGAGAGCATCATCGCGCGCCAGATCGTCGATGCCATTCCCAATGGCGAGCTGAAGCTGCGCTACCAGCCACTGGTAAGCGCGCGCGACGGCCACGTGGTGGGCATGGAAGCGCTGCTGCGTTGGCAGTCGCCGACCCTGGGCATGCTGGTGCCGGAGCGCTTCATGCGCACCGCCGAACGCCTGGGGATCATCGTGCAGATCGGCACCTGGGTGCTGGAAGGCGCCTTGAAGCAGGCGCGGCTGTGGCGCGACCAGGGCTTCGATGACTTCACCATCGCAGTGAACGTGTCCACCCTGCAGCTGCTGCGGCCGAACTTCTTCGCCGAAGTGATGTCACTGCTGCAGGCGGCGGGCGTACCGGCGCACATGCTGACGCTGGAGATCAACGAGAGTGCGCTGACCAACAACGTCAATTTCGTCCACGAAACGCTGGCCAACCTGCGCAATGAAGGCATCAGCCTGAGCCTGGACAACTTCGGTACCGGCGACTCCAGCCTCAGCGCGCTGGTGCGCTACCCGGTGGACAAGCTGAAGATCGACCGCAGTTTCATCAAGAGCGCGCCGGCCGGCAATCGTGAAGCGGCCATCGCCCGCGCGATCATCGCCATGGGCCACCAGCTGGGCATGACCGTGATCGCCAACGGCGTGGAATCGCAGGCGCAGCTGGGCTTCCTGCGCCGCAACGACTGCGACGTGTTCCAGGGCTACCTGTTCGGCGAACCGATGTCGGCCGATGCCGCCGGCATGACCCTGCGCCGCCGCTACCTGCGCCCGGAAGCCTTCGCCGAGACGCGCCCGGACCGGACGCTGCTGCTGCTGGATGATGAGGAAAACGTGCTGCGCTCGCTGGTGCGCCTGTTCCGCCGCGACGGCTACCGCATCCTGGCCGCCGGCAACGTGCGCGATGCGTTCGACCTGCTGGCGATCAACGACGTGCAGGTGATCCTGTCCGACCAGCGAATGAGCGACATGAGCGGCACCGAGTTCCTGGGCCGGGTGAAGATGCTGTACCCGGATACGATCCGCCTGGTGCTGTCGGGCTACACCGATCTGAACACGGTGACCGATGCGATCAACCGCGGCGCGATCTATCGCTTCCTGACCAAGCCGTGGAACGACGACGAGCTGCGCAAGCACATCCACCAGGCGTTCCGCACGTACGAGGAACAGCGCCGCAGCAATGCCGGCCCGGCGCCGGTGGAGAGCGGAGATGGCGGCGAGGAGCGCCCATTGCGGTAACCATCCCCTCTGGTAGAGCCGGCCGCTGGCCGGCTGCTCTGGATATCGGGTTCAATGAGGTTGCCGGCCAGCGGCCGGCACTGCCAGAAGCGGTCAGCGCGGCTGCTTGACCGGCAGCACCACGCGGAAGCGCGAGCCCACGCCGGGCGTGCTGTCCAGATCGATGCGGCCGTGGTGCTTGTTGATGATGCTGTAGGAGATCGACAGGCCCAGGCCGGTGCCACTGCCCACCGGCTTGGTGGTGAAGAACGGATCGAAGATGCGCTGGCGCAGTTCCGGCGAGATGCCACCGCCGGTATCTTCGAACTCGACCCAAACGTGATCGCCATCAACGCCGGTACGCACCGTGATCGTGCCGCGCTCGGCGATGGCATGGCCGGCGTTGAGCAGCAGGTTCATGTAGACCTGGTTCAACTCCGATGGCAGGCACTCCACCAGGGGCAACTGGCCGAACTCGCGCACCAGGGTGACCTTGTACTTGAGTTCGTTCCAGATGATGTTGATGGTCGATTCCAGGCCCGCGTGCAGGTCGACCAGCTTCCACGACTCGTCGCGGCCGGAATACGAGAAATCCTTCAGGTCGCGCACGATGCGGGTGACCCGCTCGATGCCTTCACGCGATTCCGCCATCAGCTGCGGCAGGTCGCGGCTGATGAAATCGATATCCAGACGGTCACGGATATCATCGATTTCCGGAATCAGCGCTTTCGGGTCCGGTGCGCGCAGGGCGCGCTCGTAGGCTTCGATCACGGTGAACAGGCTGCGCAGGTATTCCTGCAGGCTGCCCAGGTTGGAGTGCACGTAACCGATCGGGTTGTTGATCTCGTGCGCGACGCCGGCGGCCAGCTGGCCGATCGACGCCATCTTCTCCGACTGCAGCAGCTTTTCCTGGGTGCCATTGAGGCGCAGGTAGGCCTGGCGCAGTTCGGCATGGCGCTGCTGCAGCTCGCGTTCGTAGTCTTCCTGCCCTTCGATGTGGCGGAACAGGGCGAGGAAATGCCCCTGGCCGACCGGACCATGGTGGTACAGATGGGCGATGACCACGCCCTCGCCCAGCGGCAGGCTGCCATTCCAGTGACCATGCTGGCGAGCCTGTTCCAGCGCATCGGGCGGCAGCAGTTCGCGCAGGCGCTGCGGCGGCGGCAACCCGCCGTCCTCGCCACTGGCCAGCAGGTTCTGTGCGGCCGGATTGGCCAGGGCCACCCGCCCGTCATCGGTGAACAGCAGCAGGCCTTCGCGCAGGCGCTCAAGCAGGGCCTGCAGCACCGGCTGCGGCGGAAGGGGGGCGGTAACCAGGGCGTTGGCAGCGGACACGGCGACTCGGGACGTTCGAACAGGCGCCCAATATACGCGGTCATGCAGCGGGCTTCAGCCCGCCGTGAGGGGTTATGCGACCGCCGTCGCCTCAGGCGACGGCGAGGGGCCGGCCGATGCTGACCGTGTGCGACTGGCCCTTGGCATCGTAGGCCGAGGCGTCTTCGGTGCGGCCGAGCTGGCGCAGCGCCCAGTTCACCTCGCGGCGGCGGCGCGACAGCAGCACGCCGTTGGCCCGGTTGCGCTCGGCCAGTTCCTGCAGCTGTTCGCCCTCGCCCACCGGTGGCGCGCCTTCCAGCGCACGCAACGCTTCCAGCTTGGCGCCGGTAGCCCGGATCAGGGCGTGCACGTCGTGCTCGACCAGGGCCTGGCGTTCAACGTCCAGGGCCTGGGCGAGACGCTGCAGCGGCTCGCTCATCGCCGCAGTCATCCGTGCAGCTGCTGGTCCAGATCGAGCATGCGCGATGCGATCGCGTCCGGATTGATCTTGTAGGTGCCGTTCTGCAGCGACTCGCGCACGGCGGCCACGCGCTGGGCGTCGATCGCCGGGGCGGTGGTCAGCTCGCGCTCGATGGCCTGCAGATTGGTGGCCTCGCCGGTCAGGCGCAGGCTGTCGGCCGCCTCGACCGGGCGCGCCGCCGCATCGGTGCTGACACCGGGCTTGTTGGCCGGGGTCGTCACGCTGCGCAGTGCCTGGGGGACCTGCAGGTTGCCGTCGATTTTCTGGCTCATGGGGTGTCCTGGAGTTGCCGTTCACAAGGGATAACGGCCGCAGGGCCGTGATCTTTAGCGATATTTTGCGGTAATTCAACGCGCCACGATTACGTCACCTGCGGCATCGACCGTGCCTTGCACGATCCGCCGCGAGGACAGGTTCTCGACCGAGACCCGTTCGTTCTCACCGGCATCACCCATCGCACGGCCGGCAATGCGGACCTCGACCGAGCCGCGACGCGACACCAGGGCCACATTGTCTCCTCGCTTGATGAGACGCTGCACCACCAGATCGTTGTTCGACAGCAGGGCTCCGGCCTGCAACGGACGGCGGGCGACGCGGCCGATCGCTGCATTGGGATCGGACAGCACCGCGCCGGCAATCCGGGCAGCGTCACGCTGGGCAGTGGTGATATCGGCGGCAGTGAGGGTTTCTCCAGTGCCGATTCCGCGGTTGAGCACCAGTACGGTCTGGTTGCGCCGCACCTTTACCGGCACGAACAGGCGCCAGCCGCCCGCGTCCGGACAGCTGACTTCCACCGTGGTGTTGGCGGTGGGCTGCACCTGTAACGCCCCCCCGCACTTCGGCAGGCGCAGCGCATCGGCCACCTGGGCCTCGCCCTCGCTGCCCGCCGGCAGCGTCGACAAGGCCGCCGCGCGGATGCTTGCCACCGGCTGCCAGTCGGCGGCAGCCGCCCACGGCGAGGCCACGGCCAGCGCGATGGCGAATAGAGATGTGACCCGGCACATGGCGCCTCCTTCAATCGGCAAGAGCTGGCCCAGGTGCGTGCAAGGGGTGTGCCAGAGGGGCACTTGTAGAGTCAGGCCATGCTCGACCGCTTTGCGCCCAACAGCCAGCCGAGCATCGCTCGAGGCTACAAGAGCCTCGGTCGAACATGGCGCGACAACACAATTGCGGTGTGGAGCGCGCAGTGGCAGAGCGCCCTCAAGTTTGGCACCCAACGCGCCGATACAGCAGCCATGTCCCATGACCTGCTCAACCGGATCGACCAGCGGACCCGCCTGGCCGGCCACAACCGCCTGGCGCTGCTGCTGTTCCGTCTCGGCGGACGTCAGCTTTTTGGCGTCAATGTCTTCAAGGTGCAGGAAGTCCTGCGGCGCCCCGAGCTGTTCCAGGTACCCGGCCTGCCCAGCCAGTTCGCCGGCGTGGCCGACGTGCGCGGCCGCTCGGTGCCGGTGCTGGACCTGGGCCTGGCCATCGGCCACCCCGAACGTGAGCCCGATGCCGATACCTCGCCGGGTTACCTGGTCGTCGCCGAATTCAACCGCTCGATCCAGGGGTTCCTGGTCAGCGGCGTCGAACGCATCGTCAACATCGCGGTGGAAGACATCCACCCGCCGCCGGAGCTTGGCGCCGAGTCGAGCTACCTGACTGCGGTAACCCGCTTCCAGGGTGAGCTGATCCAGGTGATCGACGTTGAAAGCGTGCTGGCCGATATCGCCCAGGTCCGCGGTGACGCCGTACTCGATCCGGCGATGGCAATGCCCGCCGATGGCCCCCAGCTGCAGGTGCTGGTGGTGGACGACTCGCGCGTGGCCCGCCAGCAGATCCGCAGCGTGCTGGATCAGTTGGGCGTGGGTGCCACCCTGCTTTCCGATGGCAAGCAGGCTCTCGACCACCTCTTGCAGATCCAAGCCTCGGGCGAAAACCCCGCCGAACGCTATGCCATGGTCATCTCCGACATCGAGATGCCGGCCATGGACGGGTACACGCTGACGACGGAAATCCGGCGCCATCCGGGCCTGGCCGGCCTCTACGTGCTGCTGCACACCTCGCTGTCGGGTGTCTTCAACAACGCCATGGTCGAGCGTGTCGGCGCCAACGCCTTCGTCGCCAAGTACTCGCCGCACGAGCTGGCTGACTTCGTGCTGGACCGCCTGCGCAAGGTGGCGATGGCGGCCTGACGGCCACTGATCCGGTAGTGCCGGCCGCTGGCCGGCAACCGCAGATCCATCGGGGAGCCGGCCCGCGGCCGGCACAACCCTCTCGAATTTGGCACACCCCTTGCAGCTTCCCGGGCAACGTTCCTGTGGGAGTGCATCGTGCGCAACCTGATTACCGATTACCTGGGTGTCCACGCCCAGGCCATGCCGTTGCGCGAACAGCGCATGAAGCTGATCGCCAGCAACCTCGGCAACGCCGACACCCCCGGCTACAAGGCCCAGGACCTGGACTTCGATGCCGCCCTGCGCCACGCCCAGGGGCTGGATGCCAACGGTCTGATGACCACCACCAACGAGCAGCACTACGAAATCAGTAGTGGCCTGAACCCGTTCCAGGTGGCCCGCGAAGGGGTGCAGCCCAGCCTGGACGGCAACACCGTCGACCCCGATGCAGAGCGCGCCGCCTATGGCCGTGCCGCCCTGGAATACCGCGCCTCGCTCAGCTTCGTCGAAAGCAAGGTGCGTTCCATGCTGACCGCGATCACGGGGCAATAAGCCATGAGCAATCTGCCGATCTTCGATATCGCCGGTTCCGCGCTGCAGGCGCAGTCGGTGCGCATGAGCACCATCGCCTCCAACCTGTCCAACGCTGACAGCATCGCCGGCTCGGCCGACGCGGTGTACAAGCCGCTGGAGCCGATCTTCCAGGCCGTTACCAGCAAGACTAATCCGAATGTCACTTCGGTGAAGGTGAAGGAAATCAGCCAGAGCGAAGCAGCGCCGATCAAGCGCTACGAGCCAGGCCACCCGCTGGCCGACGCCGAAGGCTACATCTACCAGCCCGACGTGGACCCGGTGGCGCAGATGGTCAACCTGATCTCGACCTCGCGCAATTACCAGGCCGGCGTGGAAATGCTGACCACCGCCAAGGAACTGGCCCTGGCCACCCTGACCATGGGCCGCTGAGGCGGACCCTTGAGGATTACCCGATGACCACCGTCTCTACCCAGACCAGCCAGGACGTGTACAGCGCCCTGGGCCTGACTGCCCCCAACAGCAACGCCAGCACGCGCAAGAGCACGCTGGATCAGGCCGATTTCCTGCGCCTGATGACCGAACAGCTGCAGCACCAGGACCCGCTGAAGCCGATGGACAACACGCAGATGGTCGCGCAGATGGCGCAGATGTCCACCGTGCAGGGCATTACCGATCTGAACACCACGGTGCAGGGCTTTCAGGAATCGATGGCCAGCGACCAGGTGCTGCGCGGCGCGGCACTGGTCGGCCACGAAGTGCTGGTGCCTTCCACCAAGATGGTGCTGGGCGATGAAGGCGGTGCCAGCGGCGTGGTTGCCGCACCGGGCGCCGGCATCGTGAACGTGACGGTGACCGATGCCAACGGCAACACGGTCACCCAGCTGAGTGTTGAAGCTACCGCCGCCGGCGAAACCGCCTTCGAGTGGGACGGCAAGGATGCCAACGGCAACCGCGTGGCTGCCGGCGATTACACCATTGCCGCCACCCACACCGACACCGCTGGCGCGGAAACCAAGCTGTCCACCTATGTGCAGGCGCCAGTGGAAAGCGTGACCGTCGGCTCGGACGGCCTGTACCTGAACCTGAAGGGCCTGGGCACGGCCCCGATCGACTACGTGCTCCGCGTCAGCTGAGCCGCACATCCCGCATCTACCAGGAGCATCCCATGGGCTTCAACATTTCACTGTCCGGCATCAATGCCGCCAACTCCGACCTGAGCGTCACCGCCAACAACGTCGCCAACGTCAACACCACCGGCTTCAAGGAATCGCGCGCCGAATTCGCCGACCTGTTCTCGGCCACCAGCTATGGCCTGTCGAAGAACTCGATCGGTTCGGGCGTGCGCGTTTCCAACGTGGCCCAGCAGTTCCTGCAGGGCAACAACGAGCAGACCGGGCGCAGCCTGGACATGGCCGTTTCCGGTGAGGGCTTCTTCACCATGAACATGAACGGTGCGCGCGTCTACACCCGTGCCGGCAACTTCCAGACCGATTCGGCCGGCTACGTGATCAACCCGCAGGGCGCACGCCTGCAGGTGTTCGCGCCGAACGCCGATGGCACCAACTTCGACGCCGGCCGCCTGGTCGACCTGCAGCTGCTGACCACCGACAGCCCGCCCAAGCAGACCAGCGAAGTGAAGGTGGGCTTCACCCTGCCGGCCAACGCCAGCGTACCGACCGTGGGCACCTTCGACCCGACCGATTCGAACAGCTACAACTTCTCCAGCGGCGGCATCACCGTGTACGACTCGCTGGGCGTCAGCCACACCCAGGTCTCGTACTTCGAAAAGCTGCCGGGCGTGAACCAGTGGCGCGTGCACAACTACGTTGACGGCCAGGCCGCGGGCACGCCCACCGACCTGGAATTCGACAACGCCGGCACCCTGATCGACCCGGCCGACGGCAAGATCAGCCTGGGCACGTTCACCCCGACCACCGGCGCGGGCGTGCTGAACATGACCCTGGATGTGACCGGCTCGACCCAGTACGGCGAGAAGTTCGCCCTGCGCAACACCCAGCAGGATGGCTACGCGGCCGGCAAGCTCAATGAAATCACCGTTTCGGAAAGCGGCGTGGTGTTTGCCCGCTACTCCAACGGCGATGACAAGGCGCTGGGCCAGGTGGCGCTGACCACCTTCAACAATCCGCAGGGCCTGGAAGCCAAGGGCAACAACCTGTGGGTGGAAACCTTCGATTCGGGCACCCCGCGCACCGGCTCTCCGGACACCTCGAACCTGGGCAAGATCCAGGCCGGCGCGCTGGAATCGTCCACCGTGGACCTGACCGAGCAGCTGGTGAACATGATCGTGGCCCAGCGCAACTTCCAGGCCAACGCGCAGATGATCACCACGCAGGACCAGATCACCCAGACCGTCATCAACATCCGTTGATGAGCTGCTGACCCTGTCACGGAACTCCCCGCATGGATAAAGCCCTTTACGTGGCGATGACCGGTGCCCGCGCCTCCCTGCAGGCGCAGGGTACGCTCAGCCACAACCTCGCCAACTCCGACACCCCCGGCTTCAAGGAAGCGCTGGCCAACACCGAGGCCTTCCCGATCCGTGGGCAGGGCTATGCCTCGCGGGTGGATGCGCTGCACGTCGACGCCGGTTTCAACCGCAGCGCCGGCGCGCAGCACATCACCGGCAAGCCGCTGGACCTGTCGTTGCAGACCGGCACCTGGCTGGCCGTGCAGGCCACCGATGGCAGCGAAGCCTACACCCGGGGGGCCGCGCTGTCGGTCACCCCCAACGGCCAGCTGGTGACCTCCAGCGGCCGTGCGGTGCTGGATGACAACAACAACCCGATCGCCATTCCGCCCTACCAGGCGATGGAAGTGGGCAACGACGGCACGATCTCGATCATTCCGCGGGGCGAAGGCCCGCAGACCATGGCGATGATCGGCCGCATCAAGATCGTGCAGGCGCCGGACGAGCGCCTGGAGCGCGGCCTGGACGGCCTGTTCCGCAACACCGACCCGCAGCAGCCCTTCGCCCAGGCGCAGGGCGCCACCGTGCACAGCGGCCAGCTGGAAGGCAGCAACGTGGACGCCGCCGGCGCGCTGGTGCAGATGATCCAGCTGCAGCGCCAGTACGAAATGCAGGTGCAGGTAATCAAGCACGGCGACGAGAACGCGCGCAGCGCCAACAGCCTGCTGCGCCTGGGCGGCTGACGGAATTCCGGCGCCGGCACGGGCCGGCGTTGGCACACCGCTTGCACAGCCTTCACCAACGGCCGCACCGCGCGGCCCGCTTCAGCCAGACAGGATTCCGAAGATGAACCAGGCATTGTGGATCGCAAAAACCGGACTGGATGCGCAGCAGACGCGCATGTCGGTGGTTTCCAACAACCTCGCCAATACCAACACCACCGGTTTCAAGCAGGACCGCGCCAGCTTCGAAGACCTGCTGTACCAACAGGTGCGCCAGCCCGGCGGCGCCAGTTCGGCACAGACGCAGCTGCCGACCGGCCTGCAGCTGGGTACCGGCGTGCGCGTGGTGGCCACCTCGAAGAACTTCGAACAGGGCAGCCAGCAGCAGACCGGCCGCGCGCTGGACGTGATGGTCAACGGCCGCGGCTTCTTCGAAGTGCAGCTGCCCGACGGCAGTTCCGCGTACACCCGTGATGGCTCGTTCAAGATCAACCAGGACAGCGAGCTGGTGACCAACACCGGCTATCCGGTGCAGCCGGGCATCCAGATTCCCGAAGGCGCGCAGTCGGTCACCATCGGCAGCGACGGCACCATCAGCGTAAAGATGGCCGACGACGCCGCTTCGGTGGAGGTGGGCGCACTGACCCTGACCGATTTCGTGAACCCGGCCGGCCTGCAGGCCCGCGGTGAAAACCTGTTCCTGGAAACCACGGCATCGGGCCCCGCACAGAACGGCAACCCCGGCCTGAACGGTCTGGGCACCGTGGTGCAGGGTGCGCTGGAAGGCAGCAACGTGAACGTGGTGGAAGAGCTGGTGTCGATGATCGAAACCCAGCGCGCCTACGAAATGAACGCCAAGGCCATTTCCACCACCGACGCCATGCTCGGCTACCTGAACCAGAACGTCTGACCGCAACCACCGGGATACCGCCATGTCGCCCTTCTCTACCCTCGCCCGCACCGCGCTGTGCTGCGCCGTGACCGCCCTGCTGGGCGGCTGCGTGATTGCCGGCGACGTGCGCCCCTACCCGGCCATGGCCCCGGTGCAGCCGATCGTGCCGATGCAGGCCGCGCCCACCGCCGGCGCCATCTATGCCGCCGGCCCGACGCTGAACCTGTATGCCGACCGCCGCGCCCGCGATGTCGGTGATCTGCTGACCATCACCCTGCTGGAAAACACCACCGCGCAGACCAGTGCCAACACTGCAACCAGCAAGGAATCGGGCCTGACCATCGGCTCACCCTCGCTGTTCGGCGCGCCGGTCACCCTGGGCGGCAAGGACATTCTGAGCGCCAGCGCCAATGGCGAACGCGAGTTCACCGGCAAGGGCAACAGCGCGCAGAGCAACCGCCTGCAGGGCAGCGTCACGGTCACGGTGATCCAGCGCCTGCCCAACGGCAACCTGGTGGTGCAGGGGCAGAAAAACCTGCGGCTGAACCAGGGTGATGAACTGGTGCAGGTGCAGGGCATCGTGCGCCCGGGCGACATCAGCCAGGACAACACCATCCCTTCCAGCCGCGTGGCCGAGGCCCGCATCGTCTACGGCGGCCGCGGCCCGGTCGCGCAGTCCAACGCGATGGGCTGGCTGAGCCGCTTCTTCAATTCCGGCCTGACGCCGTTCTGAGTATGGCCATGAAAGCTCTCTTCTCTTCTACGTGGCAGCGACGCATGGCGTCGCTCTACGGATCATTCTTCCTTCTGCTGGCAATGGCTGCGCCTGCCAGCGCCGAGCGCATCAAGGACCTGGCCCAGGTCGGCGGCGTGCGCGGCAATGCGCTGGTGGGCTATGGCCTGGTGGTCGGCCTGGATGGCAGCGGCGACCGTACCAGCCAGGCACCCTTTACAGTGCAGAGCCTGAAAAACCTGCTTGGCGAGCTGGGCGTGAACGTGCCGCCGAACGTCAATCCGCAGCTGAAGAACGTGGCCGCCGTGGCGATCCACGCCGAACTGCCGCCGTTCGCCAAGCCGGGCCAGCCGATCGACATCACCGTGTCTTCCATCGGCAACGCCGTGTCGCTGCGCGGCGGTTCGCTGCTGATGGCGCCGCTGCGCGGTGCCGACGGCCAGATCTATGCGATTGCCCAGGGCAACCTGATCGTGGGCGGCTTCGGTGCGCAGGGCAAGGATGGTTCGCGCGTGTCGGTGAACGTGCCCAGCGTGGGCCGCATTCCCGGCGGTGCCACCGTTGAACGTGCGCTGCCCGATGTGTTCGGTGCCAACGGCGAGATCACCCTGAACCTGCACAACAACGATTTCACCACCGTCTCGCGCATGGTTGGCGCGCTGAACAATGCCTTCGGCGAAGGCGCCGCGCGTGCGGTGGACGGCGTGACCGTGGCCGTGCGTGCGCCCACCGATCCCGGTGCCCGCATCGGTCTGCTGGCCCGCATTGAAAACCTGGAACTGACCCCGGGCAGCGCACCGGCCAAGGTGGTGGTCAATTCGCGCACCGGCACCGTGGTGATCGGCCAGCAGGTGCGCGTGGGGCCGGCAGCCATCTCGCACGGCTCGCTCACCGTGACCATCCAGGAAAACGCCAACGTCAGCCAGCCCAACGCGCTGGCCGGTGGCCAGACCGTGGTGACCCCGCAATCGACCATTACCGCCACCAACGATGGCAGCCGCATGTTCAAGTTCAGCGGCGGCACCAGCCTGGATGAAATCGTGCACGCGGTGAACGCGGTGGGTGCCGCGCCGGGCGACCTGATTGCGATCCTGGAAGCCCTGAAGCAGGCTGGTGCGCTGAGCGCCGAGCTTGAGGTGATCTGACATGCGTATCACCCCCGCCCTTGAGCTGCACCCGACGCAGCAGAACGATCCGGCCAAGATCGACAAGGTCGCACGCCAGCTGGAAGGCCAGTTCGCGCAGATGCTGGTGAAGAGCATGCGCGATGCCAGCTTCGGCGATTCGCTGTTCCCGGGTGAAAACAAGGTCTTCCGGGACATGTACGACCAGAAGATTGCCGAGACCCTGACCCGCGGCAAGGGCCTGGGCCTGCACGAAACCATCGCCCGCCAGTTGTCCGGCAACCAGGGCGACGCCCCGGCGCTGGACACCCGCGTGGACCCGGCCAAGGCCAGCCGCGCCTACCAGTTGAACGCACCGGCGCAGGCGCCGTCGCTGCCGCTGGAAGATGCCAGCAACGCACTGCGCATCCTGCAGCAGATGTCCGCAGGCGTGCAGGACGGCGCGCAATCGTCGGTGGCACCGATGGAACAGGCGCTGGACCTGATTGCCGGCCGCGAGAGCAGCAGCGCGCACCGTGCGCTGGGCACCGAGGATCCGTATGCGGGCAGCATTGGCGGTGCCGATTGGGCCGCCGCCAGCGACCAGTGGGCGCCCACGGCCAGCAACCGTGGCAGCACCGCCACCGCCGCCGACGCGCTGGCCAGCCGCACCGCGGTGGCCCAGCTGGGCGCACACACGCCGGAAGGCTTCGTGGCCAGCATCTGGCCGCATGCGCAGAACGCGGCCAAGGAACTGGGCGTGGATGCCCGCGCCCTGGTGGCCCAGGCCGCGCTGGAAACCGGCTGGGGCAAGCGCCAGATCAAGCATGCCGACGGCAGCACCTCGCACAACCTGTTCGGCATCAAGGCCACCGGCTGGAACGGCCAGAGCGCGGTGGCCGGCACCCACGAATACGTGGATGGCGTGCGCCGTAACGAAACCGCCAGCTTCCGCGCCTACAGCTCGCCGGCCGAAAGCTTCGCCGATTACGTGCGCCTGCTGAAGACCAGCCCGCGCTACCAGCAGGCCCTGCAGGCCGGCACCGATGTGCAGGGCTTCGCCCGTGGCCTGCAGCGTGCCGGCTATGCCACCGACCCGAGCTACGCCGCCAAGATCGCCGCCATTGCCGGTGGCCCGACCATCGAACGCGCGGTAGCCGCGGTGACCGATGCCGGCGCCCGCCTTGGCCAGACCTTCGCCAGCACCGCAACCGCGGCGCTGGGTATCACCCGCCGTTGAGGAACCCCATGTCCAGCGTCCTTTCCACCGGTACCAACGCCCTGCTCGCCTTCCAGCGTGCCCTGGCGACGACCAGCCACAACGTCGCCAACATCAACACGCCCGGCTACAGCCGGCAGAAGGTCGACTTTGCCACCGCCGATCCGCAGAACTTCGGCTACGGTGATGTCGGCAACGGTACGCGTATCGTTGACATCCGCCGCACCGCCGACCAGCTGGCCATTTCCCGCCTGCTGGACAGCAGCGGCGAACTGGCGCGGCTGAAGCAGCTTTCCACCATGGCCGACCGCGTCGATGCGCTGTTCTCGGACACCGCCACCAATGTGTCCGGCGTGTGGTCCAACTTCTTCGATTCGGTCAGCGGCCTGTCGTCCAACGCGTCGGGCAGCGCCGACCGGCAGAACGTGCTGGACAGCGCCAACACGCTGGCCAACCGCTTCCAGCAGCTCAACAACAGCCTGAACACGCTCAACAGCGAAGTGAACAACGGCCTGACCGCGGCCGCCACCGAAATCAACCGGCTGGCTGCGGAAATCGCCCAGATCAACGGGGTGATCGGCAGCAATGCGGCCACTGCTGCGCCCGACCTGCTGGACCGCCGTGACCAGCTGATCGCCAACCTGGTGGGCTACACCGGCGGCACCGCCGTGGCCCAGGATGGCGGCACCCTGAACGTGTACACCGCCGGCGGCCAGGCCCTGGTGGTCGGTACCACCGCCTCGAAGGTGACCACGGTCACCGACCCCTACCAGCCCGAGCGCCTGCAACTGGCGCTGCAGACCCAGGGCGGCAAGATCACCCTGGACCCGAAGCAGCTGGGCGGCCAGGTCGGTGGCATGCTGGAATTCCGCGACACCGTGCTGACCCCGGCCCAGGCCGAACTGGGCAAGCTGGCCGTGGGCCTGGCGACCACGTTCAACGAGACCCACCGCAACGGCGTGGATCTGTACGGCAACATGGGCGGCGACCTGTTCAACATCGGCAGCCCGCGGGTGACCGGCAATACCAGCAATACCGGCACTGCCTCGATCACCGCCAGCTACGGCGACCTGTCATCGCTGGATGCACAGAACATCGTGCTGAAGTATGACGGCACCCAGTGGCTGGCGATGCGTTCGGACACCGGCGCCAGCGTGGCCATGACCGGTACCGGCACCGCCACCGATCCGCTGAAGATCAATGGCGTGGAGCTGGTGGTGAGCGGCACCCCGGCCACCAATGACCGCTTCCTGCTGCAGCCCACCGCGGGCGTGGCCGGCAGCATCGGCGTGGCGATCACCGATACCTCGCGCCTGGCCGCGGCCGCGCCGATCAAGGGCAGTGCCGCGCTGGCCAACACCGGCACCGGCAAGCTGAGCGACGTGAAGGTGGCCGACGCCAGCAACGCCAACCTGCGCAACCCTGCCGCAATCGTGTTCACCTCGGCCACCGAATACACCATCGATGGCAATGGACCGTTCACCTACACCGCCGGCCAGGCGATCACCGCCAATGGCTGGAGTTTCGTGCTCGATGGCGCGCCGAAGACCGGCGATACCTTCAACATCACCCCCACCCCGGTCGGTTCGTCCGACAACAGCAATGCCCTGGCCCTGGCCAAGGTCGAGGACGCCAAGGCATTCAACGCCGGCACCATCACGTTGAACGGCGCACTGGGCGGGCTGACCACGCAGGTGGGCGCCGCCGCCCGTGCAGCGGAATATTCGCTGGATGCGCAGCAGGTGATCACCGACCAGGCACAGTCCGCGCGCGATTCGATTTCCGGGGTGAACCTGGATGAAGAAGCTGCCGACATGCTGCGCCTGCAACAGGCCTACCAGGCCGCCTCGCAGCTGATTTCCACTGCCGACACCATGTTCCAGACCATCCTGGGAGCTGTATCGCGATGAACAACCGCATTTCCACCGGGATGATGTTCAGCCAGTCCGTCTCGCTGATGTTGTCCAAGCAGGCCAAGATGAGTCACCTGGAACAGCAGCTGGCCACCGGCCAGCGCCTGGTGTCGGCCAAGGACGACCCGGTCGCCGCCGGCACCGCGGTCAGCCTGGACCGCGCCGTGGCCGAACTGGACCGCTTCAAATCCAACGCCGACGTGGTGCAGAACCGTCTGGGCCTGCAGGAAAACGCCCTGTCCGGCGCCAACGAACTGATGGCGCGCATTACCGAATTGACCCTGCAGGCCAACAACCCTGCCCTGTCGGCGGCCGACCTGAAGTCGATCGGCTCGGAGCTGCAGACGGTGTACGACAGCCTGCTGTCGCTGGCCAACACCACCGACGGCACGGGCCGCTACCTGTTCGGCGGCACCGACGATGCCGACGCGCCGTTCAAGCTGAGTAACGGTACGGTCAGCTACAACGGCGACCAGACCCAGCGCCAGGTGGAAGTGGCACCGGATACCTTCGTGAAGGATGCCCTGCCCGGCAGCGAGATTTTCCTGCGCATCCGCACCGGCGATGGCACCCTGGATGGTGCGGCTGCAGCCGGCAATACCGGCAATGGCGTGCTCACCACCTTTGGTTTGAATTCTTCTTCCGGCAATTGGAATGGCGGCAGCTATTCCTTGAACTTTACCGCTGCCGACCAGTACGAAGTGCTCGATTCCACCGGCACCGTGGTCGGCACCGGCACGTTCAAGGCCGGCGAGGACATCAGCTTCGAAGGCGTGTCGATGCGTATCGAAGGCGCGCCCGCGGCCGGCGACAGCTTCAGCATCGGCCCGTCGGGCACCCGCGATGTGTTTTCCACGGTGCAGGGCATGATCGATGCGCTCAACACCGCCGCCAACACCCCCGCCGAGGTGGCCAACCAGCAGAACGCACTGCAGTCGGGCATCCGCGATATCGCCCGCGCCGCCGAACAGTTCATCGACGCGCGCTCGGCCGGTGGTGCGCAGCTGAAGGCCATCGACGATGCCGCCGCCACCCGCGAATCCAACGCGGTCACCCTGAAAACCACGCTGTCGTCGATCCGCGACCTGGATTACGCCGAAGCCGTGGGCCAGTACCAGCTTGAACAGATCGCGCTGCAGGCCGCGCAGACGATCTTTACCCAGATGCAGCAGATGTCGCTGTTCAACGCGATCCGCTGAGCAGGCGCCTTCGTCGCGCGGCACTCCCCCGGGCCGCGCGACGAAGGCCGCTGAACCGCAGCCCGCCTGGGCTGCGGCACCCAACCACCGCCCTTCGGGACGGTGGCGTTGGCGTTTGTGCTAAAGACCGCCTTCCTGGCGCCGTTACTGGACCTTGCAAACGCGAAACACCTTCGCGTCGTGCATCGGTCGGCCACCTCGCGCCGGCCTTCGCCCACAGGAAGAGAAAAAATGGCACAAGTCATCAATACCAACGTGATGTCGCTGAACGCTCAGCGCAATCTGTCCACCAGCGGCAACAGCCTGGCGACCACGATCCAGCGCCTGTCCTCGGGCCTGCGCATCAACAGCGCCAAGGACGACGCCGCCGGCCTGGCGATCTCCGAGCGTTTCAGCACCCAGATCCGCGGTCTGGACGTTGCCGTGCGCAACGCCAACGACGGCATCTCGCTGGCCCAGACCGCCGAAGGCGCGATGGTTGAAATCGGCAACAACCTGCAGCGCATCCGTGAACTGTCGGTGCAGTCGGCCAATGCCACCAACTCCGACAGCGACCGCGAAGCACTGAACGGCGAAGTCAAGCAGCTGACCTCGGAAATCGACCGCGTTGCCCGCCAGACCAACTTCAACGGCACCAGCCTGCTGGACGGCACGTTCTCCGGCGCGCAGTTCCAGATCGGCGCGGATGCGGGCCAGACCATTGGCATCAACTCGATCGTCAATGCCCGCACCAGCTCGCTGGGTTCGGGTCTGTTCGCCGCAACCCAGACGAGCACTGCCGCAGTG
>NZ_LXXZ01000039.1 GCF_003244875.1 Stenotrophomonas sepilia | reverse complement strand
TTTAAAGCTGCAGATGATTGATTCTGGCAACGTATCGCTTGCTTTAAAACAATTAATAGTTGCTTGATCAAACGTCTGCAAGATGGACAATCATCCTTCCTGCAGGCGCCTTCACAAGATACCTGCGCATACTTTCAAAGATCCGGGGAAGTGGCCTCAGCGCCGTTCCCGTGTGCTGCGAAGTTTCCTTCGTAGCGAGCCGCCCATTATAGCCGGCTTTTCCGCTTCGTCAACACCTTTTTTCAAGGCCGTCTCACCGGAGTGGACGTTGTTGCCGATGCTGCTTCGTCGTTGGGCCCGAGGGCCTTTCGTCGTTGCGAGCCGCCTATTATGGCAGGCCTTTCAGCTTTGTCAACAACTTGTTTGAGGAACTTGAAGCTCTTCGTGAAGTTGTTGCTGCAAGTCCAGGTCGGAACCGAGGGCTTGCAAAAAAAGGAAAACCCCGCTGCGCAAGCAGCGGGGTTCTCGGGTGTAAACCCTGGCGATGACCTACTCTCGCATGGCTTGAGCCACACTACCATCGGCGCAGCTGCGTTTCACTTCCGAGTTCGGTATGGGATCGGGTGGTTCCACAGCGCTAATTTCACCAGGGAGGCTTTTGGAGTGTCGCACTCGTCCCTGTGGGACAAGGCGCCAGCCTCGCATAGTTCTTGTGACGTAGCGTGCACTTGGATGCTCTTACGACGTTGTCGTAAAGCCAAGGCAACTTGAGGTTATATGGTCAAGCCGCACGGATCATTAGTATCAGTTAGCTCAATACATTGCTGTACTTACACACCTGACCTATCAACCACGTAGTCCCCGCTGTCTTT
>NZ_LXXZ01000038.1 GCF_003244875.1 Stenotrophomonas sepilia | reverse complement strand
TCCACGCGGGTACGGTCCGGCAGCAGCTTCAGCGCGTCGGCGGCCTGGTCGGTTTCCAGGTGCGCCATCACGATGGCGATGATCTGCGGGTGCTCGTTGCGCACCAGGTCGGCCACTGCACGCGGGTCCATCCACTTCAGCGCGTCCAGGCCGGTGGTGTTGCGGCCGAGCAGGATGCGGTCGATCAGGTTGCCGGCCTTCTCGCTGCCCAGCGCCTGCACCAGCATGTTGCGGATGTAGTCATCCGAGCCCACGCCCAGCGAGGTCTTCGAGCCCAGTTCCTGGCCGAACTGGTCCATCACCCGCTCCACCTGCTCGCGGGTGATGTCGGTCATGGTGGCCATGGCGATGCCGATCTTCTGTACTTCCTTGGGTTCCATGTGGCGCAGCACTTCGGCCGCATCCAGCTCACCCAGCGAAAGCAGCAGCACGGCCGCGCGCTGTACTCCGGTCAGTTGTGCCTCAGTCATTGGCCACCCAGCCTTTGACCACCTGGGCCACGCGCTTGGAGTCGGTCTTCACGGCTTCACGCGCCATCCGCAGTCGTTCCTCATATGAATCCACCGGCAGTGCGAGCGCATCCGGTCCGCCCAGGCTTGCCCGGTCGGTGCCCAGCGCTGGCAGCGCAATGCCATCGTCATCGACCAGCTGCACATCCGCCGTATGCGGCTCCAGCGCCTGCTCGTCTGCCTTCCTGCTCTGGCCGGTGATCGCGCGCAGCGCCGGACGCAGCACGCCGAACAGCAGCGCCAGCACCACCACCGCGCCCAGCAGCATGCGGCCGGCATCGTGCACCCACGGCAGCTCCCACCAGGCCGGGCCTTGTTCGGGCGTGGTCTCGCGCACGAACGGGGCATTCATCACCGACACGGTGTCGCCACGCTCGGCGTTGAAGCCGACGGCCTGCTTGACCAGCGCCTCGACGCGGGTCAGTTCGGCGGCCGACAGCGGCTGCGGGCTCATCTTGCCGTTGGCGCCGGCGCGCGGCACGTTGTCCACCAGCACCGCCACCGACACGCGCTTGATGCGGCCGGCCGGCTGGCGGGTGTGCTGCAGGGTGCGGTCCAGCTCGTAGTTGCGGGTGGCGTTCTTGCTGCTTTCGGTCGGGGTCTGCGCGGTGGCCGGCGCGGCCTGCTGGCCCGGCGGACTGTTGCTGGTTGCACCCGGCACGCCCTGCGGACCCGGCGTGCTGGTGGTGTTCTCGCTCATCTGCTCGCTGCGCAGCTTCTGCGGTTCACCGTTGTAGAGCTCACGGGCTTCCTCGGTCACCGAGAAGTCCATGTCCACGCTCACTTCCGGGTTGACGCGGCCGGGGCCGGTCATCGGCTCCAGCAGCTCGCGGATGCGCTGGTTGAACGAGGTTTCCTGGCGCCGCACCTGCTCGAACTGCGCGGCGTTGACCGCCGCCTCGCTGTTCGGGTCGGTGATGCTGAGCATGCGCCCGCTCTGGTCGACCACGGTCACCCGTTCCGGCGCCAGGTCCGGAATGCTGGCCGCGACCATGTGCACGATGGCGTCCACCTGGCTGCGTTCCAGCTGCTGGCCGCCCCGCAGTTCCAGGGTGACCGAGGCGCTGGCCACGTCACGCTGGCGGGTGAAGGCGCTGGGCTTGGGAATGGCCAGATGCACGCGTGAATCACGTACCGGGCGCAGCGTGTTGATGGTGCGCGACAGCTCGGTTTCCAGCGCGTGCTGGTAGCGCGCGCTTTCCACGAACTGGCTGACGCCGAAGCCCGGGTCGCGTTCCATCAGCTCGAAGCCGAGCTTGCCACTGTCGGTCAGGCCGGAGCCGGCCAGCTTCAGGCGGGCGTCGTGCAGGTTCTTTTCCGGCACGGTGATGCCACCGGTGGCCGGATCGAGCGCGAACGGAATCTGCGCGGCGCGCAGCAGGTCGGTCGCCTCAGCGGTCGCCTTCTGGTCCAGGCCGGTGTACAGCGGGACCATGCCCGGCTTCTGTGACCAGAAGAACACGGACAGGCCTGCCGCCACCGCCACCGCGATCATCGCCATCAGGCCCAGCCGACGGGTGATCTGCAGACTCTGCAGGCGGTCGAACCATTGCCCGGCCTTCTCGGCGTTCAGGCTGTCCTTGGAGAGCGTCAGTGCCATGCGTCTCTATTCCTTACAGCGGCATGTTCATCACGTCCTGGTAGGCCTGGACGAGACGGTTGCGGACTTCCACGGTGGCGCGGAAGGCGATCTGGGACTGCTGCGAGGCGACCATCACCTTGGCCAGGTCGGCGCTGGGGTCGCCCATTTCAAAGGCCTTGGCGAGGGCGCCGGACTTCTGCTGCGCATCGTTGACGCCGGCAATCGCACCACGCAGGGTTTCGGTGAAGCTGGCCGGCTGGGCCTGCGGCGCGTCCAGCACCGTGCCCGGCAGGGCGTTGCTGCGCGGCGTTTCGCCCAGCGGGTTGAGCGCCGGCTGCCCCATCTGGGTCTGATAGGAGCGGATCTGCGAAAGGATCGAAGTGACGGAGTGGGACATCTGCAACGGTTCCAGAAACAGGGATGGGGTTGTCTGCTGGAGCAGGTGCAAGTGCCGTGCCGAAACCGGTTTTCGATTCAGTGACGTGAGGGTCTGGTGTGTGTGTGCTGGCAGGGCTGCGCCCTGCACCCGCCGAATCAACGTCAACGTCAACGTCAAAATCGGGCTATCCGTGGCGTGGCGGGCTGGGTCCGGCGACAGGTGGCCGCGATCTGTTGAAACCTGCTACTGATGGTGGGTGCCGACCGTGGGTCGGCACGGGGTCAGATCCCGTTGCGACGCAACGGGCTCTGACCCCATTGAAGGCGCCATTTATCCGGCGTCGGTTTTCTGGCCTACGGCTGCAGGGTCCAGCGGCCGGAATTCTGGCGCTGGCGCGGGGCGATGGGGCCGTCGTGCTGGGTGTAGATGAAGCGGCCCTGGCGGTCGCTCAGGCAGGTCAGCAGCAGGGTGTAGTGGGCGGGACCGGCCGGGTGGGCCTCGGTCATCTGGATTTCCGCGATATGCGGGGCCAGGCGCTGGTAGCGGTAGCTGCCGCCGATGCGCAAGTCAGTGCCGAGGATGTCCAGCACGTACTGGCTGCCGGCAAAGCTGAGCTGCACCATGCGTCCGGCGTTGGGGTTGTCCGGCGCGTACAGCGGGTCGCTGAGGTTGGTGAACTGGCGCTGGTCCAGCGTTGCGGGCAGGGTGCAGTTGGCGGCAGTGACCAGGGCCGGGTAGAGCAGGCTGGCGAGCAGGGCAAGGCGATGCATGGTGGAACCTCCATGGGTGTGTCCTTGCCATGCTCCGCACTGCGGCCGTGTTGTCTCTAGGAAAACATGCAAAAGCAATGGGCTCAGATCGCGTTCCGCAGCAAAGGGATGTGAGCCCAGGCGCCAGAAGCACCAACGCCCGGGCGAGCCCAGGCGTTCGTGCCCCCTTCATGCTGGTGGCGCGGTTCAGCCGGCCAGTTCGGCCTGCTCGCGTTCGATGCCGTACTTGCGCAGCTTTTCCACCAGGGTGGTGCGGCGCAGGCCGAGCAGCTGGGCGGCGTGGGCGACCACGCCCTGGGTGCGTTCCAGTGCTTCGTTGATCAGGCCAAGTTCGATGTTGGCCATGTGGTTGCGCAGGTCCATGCCTTCGTCGGGCAGCGCTGCCGGTGCCGCCGGGCGATTGACGGCAATGCCGTGCTCCAGTGCCGGCTGGTTGCCGCTGCCCGGGGTGTGGAAGGAGAAACTGCGCAGGTCCAGGCGTTCTTCGCTGGCGGCCGGCTGTGCCGGTGCCGGCGTGGCGGCGGCCAGTGCCGCATCGCCACGGTAACGGGCCGGCAGGTCCTGCACGCGCACCGAGCCACCCGGATGCAGCACCGCCAGGCGCTCGACCAGGTTGGTCAGCTCGCGCACGTTGCCCGGCCATTCGTAGCCGGCCAGCGCCTGCAGGGCTTCCGGGGTGAAGCGCACTTCGCCACGGCCAGTGCGGGCCAGCTGCGCGGCGATGGTTTCCACCAGGGCCGGCAGGTCTTCGCGACGCTCGCGCAGCGCGGGTACTTCAATCGGGAACACGTTGAGGCGGTAGAACAGATCCTCGCGGAACTTGCCCTCAGCGATGCGGGTCTCCAGGTCGCGATGGGTCGCGGCCACCACGCGCACGTTGCAGCGGATGGTCTGGTTGCCACCCACGCGCTCGAAACTGCGCTCCTGCAGCACGCGCAGCAGCTTCACCTGCATCGGCAGGCTCATGTCGCCGATTTCGTCGAGCAGCAGGGTGCCGCCCTCGGCCATTTCGAAACGGCCCTTGCGCGCGGTGAGCGCGCCGGTGAAGGCGCCCTTCTCATGGCCGAACAGTTCGCTTTCCAGCAGGTCGGCCGGAATGGCGCCGCAGTTGATCGCCACGAACGGTCCGTCACGGCGCGGCGAACGCTGGTGGATGGCGCGCGACACCACTTCCTTGCCGGTACCGGATTCACCCAGCACCAGCACGGTGGTATCGAATGCGGCCACCTGCTCGATCATGGTGCGCAGGGCGCTCACTGCCGGGCCGTTGCCGGTGGGTCCCTGGTCCTGGGCGGCGCCGGCCTGATGCTCGGCATCCAGGCGCTTGAGGCTGGCGCGGCGCAGCAGGGCTTCCATCTGCGCGTGGCGCAGCGGCGTTTCCAGCGGCCAGATATTCGCTTCATGCAGCCCGTGCTGCTGGGCAAACATTGCGGCATCACCATCGGCCAGCAGCACCGGAGGCGGCAGGCTGCTGCCGCCCAGCCAGTTGTACAGCGCGGTGCTGGCGGGGCTGTCGTCCAGGCTGCCGACGATCACCGCCATCCAGTCGTTCTGGCGCTGCCGGCCCAGGTCGAAGTCGGCCGCGTCGGAGACCCAGCGCGGATTGAAGTCCATGAATTCCAGCAGGGCAACGGTGCGCTCTGCGCGCACGGCGTCGTTGTCCAGCACCAGGATGCGCGATTCACTCACGACTGTTCCTCCCTGAGGCCTTCCAGGATCGGCATGACTTCCTGGATGTAGGACAGCTTGCTGACAAAGTTGTCGGCACCGGCACGCAGCGCGTGTTCGCGGTGCTCGGCGTCGTCGAAGTGGCTGGCGATCACGATGTACGGTGCATCGTCCTGCGACTTGATCAGGCGGGTGGCCTGCAGGCCGCCCATCTCCGGCATGGCCAGGTCCATCAGCACCACCTGCGGGCGCAGCGTTTCCGAGCGCTCGATCGCTTCCAGGCCGTTGCCGGCACTGCCGACGATCTGCAGCCAGTCGATCTTGCGGAAATGCCGCATCGCCGCGTTGATGAAGCCCTCGTGGTCATCGACCAGCAGGACCGTGAGCTTGTTCATGTCCAACATCCTTTTCAGCCCACCCGGGCCAGCTGCGGTTGCCTGGCGCTGAGCCGGCGCCGTTCGCGGGCCGGGGCGATATCCAGTTGTTCTCGGTATTTTGCGACGGTTCGGCGGGCAATGTTCACCCCCTGGCGTGACAGCAGGCCGGCAATGGCCTCGTCGGCCAGCGGACGGCCGGCGGGTTCGGCGTCGATCAGGCGGCGGACCATGGCTTTCACCGCCTGGCCGGAGACGCTGGCGCCTTCCAGGCGCACGGCGAAGAAGTGCTTCAGTTCGAAGGTGCCGCGCGGGGTCTGCAGGAACTTGCCGGTGGTGATGCGCGAGACGGTGGACTCGTGCATGCCGATTTCCTCGGCCACTTCCTTCAGGGTCAGCGGCGCCATCGCCTCTTCGCCACGCACCAGGAAGGCGGCCTGGCGCTCGACGATCACACGCGCGGTGCGCAGCAGGGTGTCGTAGCGCATCGACAGGCCGCGGCTGAACCAGCGCGCCTCCTGCAGCATCTCGCGCAGTGCCGGCGCGGCTTCGCTGGTTTCGGCCAGCGCCTGTTCGTACTGGCTGTTGATCGAGACGCGGCGGCTGGTGGCCGGGTTCAGTGCCACCTTCCACTGCCCATCGGCATGCCAGGCGACCACGTCCGGTACCACCACCGCATTGCGTTCGGGCAGCAGGCTGTCGCCGGGGCGCGGCTGCAGCGAGAGGATCAGGCGCACCGCCTCGCGCACGTCGTCGATCTCGGCGTCGTGCTGGCGGGCGAGGGCGGGGTAGTCGTGCGCGGCCAGTGCCTCGAGCGCGCCATCGAGGATGCGGGCGGCCAGGTGACGCGCGGGGACCACGCCGTGCAGGCTGCGCAGTTGTGCCTGTAGGCCTTCGCGCAGGTCCTGCGCAGCCATGCCAGCCGGTTCACCGTGCAGCAGCTGCTGGCGGATGGCCTCGACGCCTTCGGCGGCGATGTCGAACTGGGCGCTGGCCAGCAGCTGCAGCTGCGCCAGTGGCGCCTGCAGGTAGCCGGCCTCGTCGCAGTGGTCGAGCCAGAACGCGGCCACCGCCAGTTCGCTGTCGTCCATGTCCAGCGCCAGGCGCTGCAGCACGCGCAGCTGAGGGTCGGTCGACTCACCGGCGGCAATGCGCGCCATGCGGTCGTCGTCGCCGTCCTGCCAGCTGGCGCCGGCCACGTCCCACATCGAAGACTCCGGCAGCTCGTCGAACGCAGCGGTGTCCAGCGTGGTGGCGCTGACCTCGGTGGCATCAGCGGCAGGCGCTTCGGCCTCTTCGATCTCCAGCAGCGGGTTGGAGTCCAGCAGGCGCTGGATTTCCTGTTCCAGGTGCAGGCCATCAAGCTGCAACAGCCGTATCGACTGCAGCAGCTGCGGGGTGAGGTGAAGTTGTTGGCCCAGCTGGGTCGAGAGTGCAGCCTTCATCGTGGTTCCCCGGCGCCGCTCCCCGGCGCCTTGTGGAACGCATCTTGCTTTTGATCCGGCAGGTCCGGAATCGGGGGGTTCCTGAGGCGCTTGGTTGAGTTCCCGACACGCTGTAGGGGAAATCCCTACGAAAGCGCGGGAAGTTGACGATGGCCGCGGCTAAATCGTTGATTGCTGGTGAGCAAAGCCGGGCAAAGGTGGGTCGGGCTGTACGGAAACCTGTCAGGGTCTGTCGGGGTGACGGGAAGTCGTCGCCGATGCAGGGCCCGGGTCGGTAGGGTCGACCGTTGGTCGACCAACGCGCAATGCGCGGGGTTTCCGGCGGACGATCATTCCAACTCGTGCTGGTGGCGGGCGGCCAGCAGCAGCAGATCGTTGGCGCGGCGGCAGCCCAGCGATTCCATCATGCGCGCGCGATGGGTCTCCACCGTCTTCACGCTGATGCCCAGGTCGGCGGCGATTTCCTTGTTGCTTTCGCCCTTGCCGATCTGCCGCAGGATCTCGCGCTGGCGCGGCGACAGCGCGGCAATGCCGGTGGGCTTTTCGCGGCCCAGCATGGGCGCCAGCATCTTGGCCGAGATCTGCGGGCTCAGGAACACCTGGCCGGCATGGGCGGCACGCAGGGCCAGTTCCAGTTCCTGCGGCGCGGCATCCTTCACCACGAAACCCACGGCGCCGCGGTCCAGTGCATCGCGCACATGGGCGGCGTCGTCATGCATGGTCATCATCACCACCCGGGTGCCGGGTGCGCGCAGGCGGATGTCGCTCAGCGCTTCCAGGCCGGTGCGGCCGGGCAGGGAAAGATCCATCAGCACCACGTCAGGTGCATGCTGCAGGGCCAGTTGCAGCGCCTGTTCGGCGTTGCTCGCTTCGGCCACCAGCTGCACGTCGGCAAACCCCTGCAACAGCCGCGCCAGGCCGGCGCGAACCAGAGTGTGATCGTCGACGATGAGAACTCGCACAGGCACGCAGCAGGTCCGTGAGGGGAGTCCACCTTAACTTAGCTGAACGGGCCCGCCAAGGCCCGTCGGCCACGCACTACGGTGACGGCGTTCAGCGCGCCCGGCGCGCTTCGGCAACCTGTCGACGGTGTAGACGGAAAAGGTGGCGTTCCATGGCCATTTCCAGGCCATCGCCCAGATGACTGAAGCGCAGCCACAGGAAGTGGCCGCCGCTGCCGTCGGCGGCTTCGGCCACCACTTCCACCGGCAGGTCGATATGGTCGGGCAGCCAGTCGCTGGGCTGCAGGCGGACGACGCCGGCCTGGCCCGGGCTGGCGCCGCTGCGCGGGCCCAGCTGCAGGCGGATGCCGCGGCGCGACCAGCGTACCGGGCGCAGGGGCAGGTCGTGGCCCTGCTGGCGCACCAGCCGGCCCAGCAGCACCATGGTCAGGTCCAGCTTGGCTTCCAGGCGCTGCAGCTGCAGGGTGGCTTCGCTGCGCTCCTCGTGCTCGTCAACTCTGCTGTCTTCCACCAGGGCCAGGCTGCGCAGCAGGGCTTCGGCATTGCCGGTACGGCCCAGCGCGCTGCCGGCCTGGTACTCGGCAGGCAGGGCCAGTTCGCAGCTGAGCGTTTCGTCGAACAGCTCGCTTTCGGCCGGGTGGTGCAGCGAGGTGGTCGGCAGCAGGGTCATGCCAGCGATTCTGCCTGCAGGTATGCATGGGCTGCGCGAAGGGAGGTGCGGCCCTGCTGCAGGTGGCTGGCCGCTTCATCGCGCAGCAGGCGCATGCGCGCGCTCAGGTCGTGCTGGTGCTGCAGCAGGCCCTGCAGCGCATCGGCGCCCAGGATCGCACCGTGCACGTCCATGGCCTTGCGCAGGTTGGCATCGTACTGGCCCAGCAGCGCGGCGCAGTCTTCGCCCGAAACGGTGGTCAGCGCAGCGTCTAGGGCGTCCAGTTCGGCGTGCAGCGGGGCAAGCACGGCGTCCATCAGGCAGGAGCCCCGGCGGCGCGCTGGCGCTGGTCCTGCGGAATCGCATTCCAGGCCGCGTCGATCTCGGTCAGCAGCTGCAGGGCTTCCTGCAGGGCCACCACATCGTTGTGCAGGTTGGCTTCGGTCAGGCGCTGCTGCACGTAGTCGTACAGCGCCGACAGATTGCCGGCGATCTCGCCGCCGGCCTCATGGTCCAGCGAACCATTGAGGTGGCCGACGATGGCGCAGGCCTCGCCGATGGCCTTGCCCTTGCGCGCCTGGTCGTTGCGCTCGATGCAGGCTTCGGCCAGGCGGATGCGTTCGCACGCTCCGGTCAGCAGCAGTGCAACCAACTTGTGCGGGTCGGCGTCGGACACGGCGGTGTTCACCCCGACCTTGCGGTACTGCTCTGCGTACTGACGGCTGGAACCGTACATTGAATGAGTCTCCTGGTTGGCCACCCGGCGCATGGCCTGTCGGTGGCATCAGGGCCCGCCACGGGCCCTGCATTGTGTTGCTGTTTGTATCGGCGCCGGCGGCGCCAAACTTGAGCGCCGCCGTGCGGGTTCAGCTGCTGGTCTTCTTGGCCAGCTGCTGGGTCAGGTAGTCGCTGGTGGTCTGCATCTGGCTGACCAGCGACTCCATCGAGGTGAACTGCTTGGTGTAGCGGGTGGACACCTGTTCCATGCGCGCATCCAGATCGTCCAGGCGCTTTTCCAGATCCTTGATCTGCTTGTTCAGCGTGTTGGTGCGCTGGGTGATGGTGCCGGTGGTGGCGTCCAGGTTGCTCTTCAGCATGTCGGTCATCGACTTGCCGACCTTGCCGTCGGCGCCGAACATGTTGGCGACCGATTCGGGGTCCTTGGCGATGGCCGCGTCCAGTTTGGTGCTGTCCAGCGTCAAGGTGCCGTCGGTGGCCAGGGTGATGCCCAGCGCCTTCAGTTCATTCACGTTGGGGCTCAGCTGCCCGCGTAGCTGCTGCTGCAGGCCACGCACCATGGCATCGCCAGTCAGTGCCGAGGCCGTATTGGTCGTGCTGTTGTAGGCGGTGGCGGCCTTCAGCTGCGTGTTGATCGCGTTGTAGGCAGTCACGAAGGCGGTCAGGTTGGCCTTCAGCGCGCTGTTGTCGCGGCCGACGGTCAGGGTCTGCTTCACGTCCGGGTTGGCCTTGGTCAGCGTGAGCGTGACGCCCGGCACCAGGTCGGAAATGGTGTTGGAGCTGGAGGTACGGGTGAAGCCGTCCACGATCACGATCGCGTCCTTGGCTTCCACCATCACTTCCATCTTCGAGGAGGCGGTGCCGTCGTAAGCCAGGTCATCCAGGGTGCCGTTGCCGCCGGACGGGGTGACCGTGATCGCGCCGGCTTCGCCGGAATCCACCGCGGTCAGTACCAGGTGCTGGCCATCGTCGGCGGTCACCACCGAGGCGACCACGCCCTTGCCGCCGGAGGCCTTGTTGATCGCCTTGGCCACGTCGGCCAGCTTGCTGTCGGCGGCAATGTCCACGTCCAGGCTGGTGTCGCCGTAGCCGATCGTCAATTTACCGCCGCCGATCGCCGCATCCTTGTCGAATGCCTTGGAGCTGAGCTTCTGGTTCTGTGCCAGCTGCTGCACCTGCACCTGGTGGGTGCCGGCCACCGGGCTGGTGGCGTTGTCGCCGGTATCGACGGCGGCGGTGAAGGTGACATCGGTGCCCAGGGTGGTCTTGTAGCCGGGGTTGTCGGCACTCTTGACCAAAGCGGCCAGCGCGGTCTGCAGATTGGACAGGCCACTCTTGATGGTGCTGATGGCCGACAGCTTCGAGGTCGCCGCCGTGCCCAGCGCGTTGATCTGGTTTTCCTGCGGCTCGCGCTCCTTGGCAACCAGCTGCGCAACCAGGGTGGGGATGTCGAGACCGGTACCGATGGTGCCGATGGCCATGAGAAGTCCTTGTGCTGTGGGCGGGCGAAGCCACTGCCGTTGCAATGGCTATCGGCCGCCGGAATGGAAGCTTGAGCGCACATGCGTGCGCCGATGCATGCGCCGCTGCAAGGCCTGTGCCAGCCGGGGGGGGCGCTGGACGCCGGCCGCGGTCACAGACGCAGAAAGGCCGCCCGAAGGCGGCCTTTCTGTACTGCCTGAACCGGTGCGGGGGATCAGCCCTGCAGCAGGCTCATCACGCTGGACGGCGACTGGTTGGCCTGGGCCAGCATCGCGGTACCGGCCTGCTGCAGGATCTGCGTGCGGGTCAGTTCAGCGGTTTCCTTGGCGTAGTCGGTGTCGCGGATACGGCTGCGCGAGGCCGACAGGTTTTCCGAGGTGGTGTTCAGGCTGGCGATGGTGGAGGTGAAGCGGTTCTGGATCGCACCCATGTCGGCACGCGAGGAGTTCACCGAAGTCAATGCATCGTCAACGATGGACAGAGCG
>NZ_LXXZ01000037.1 GCF_003244875.1 Stenotrophomonas sepilia | reverse complement strand
CCCCCCCCCTTCCCCCACCTGTCATATTGCCGCCGCATACTGACAGCCATCACATACCGCTTGGGGGAAGTCGCAGTGAAGTCGTGGGGTTGTGCGTTGCTGTTGTCGCTGGCCGTGGCACCATCGGTGGCCATGAGTGCTGAATCCTCCGCCCCGGCCGCACCCAAGGTGTCGGTCTATGGTCATCGCGGCGCAAGCGCACTGCTGCCCGAGCACACCCTGGCGTCGTACGCGCAGGCGATCGCCGATGGCGCCGACTACATCGAACCGGACCTGGTGATGACCAGGGACGGGGTGATGGTGGCCCGCCACGAGAACGAGATCGGCGGGACCACCGACGTCGCCTCGCATCCGGAGTTCGCCAGCCGCCGCACGAGCAAGGTGATCGACGGTCAGAAGGTCGACGGCTGGTTCACCGAAGACTTCACCCTGGCCGAGCTGAAGACCCTGTACGCGCGTGAGCGCCTGCCGGAGCTGCGCAGTACTGCCTACGACGGCCAGTTCCGCATCGCCAGCCTGGACGAGATCCTGGCCTTCCTGGTGCAGCAGGCCGGGCGTGCCAACCGCGGCATCGGCCTGGTGCCGGAGATCAAGCACCCGACCTACTTCCAGTCCATCGGCCTGCCGATGGAGGACAAGTTGCTGGCTGCGTTGCGTGGCAACGCGTACACCAATGTCGGGCCGGTCACCATCCAGTCGTTCGAGACCGCCAACCTGCGCTACCTGCGCGGCAGGATCGGCCAGGGCAGCAACATCCGGCTGCTGCAGCTGCTGTGGAAGGGCGATACCCAGCCGGCCGACATCGTCAAGGCCGGCGGCGCGCTGACCTATGCGCAGATGATGACCCCGGCCGGCCTGAAGGACATTGCCGGCTACGCCGATGGTATCGGCCCCGAGCTGCGTTCGATCATTCCACTGGATGCCAAGGGGGCGCTGGGCACGCCGACCTCGCTGGTACGTGACGCGCACGCCGCTGGCCTGATGGTGATTCCGTACACCTTCCGCCCGGAAAACCACTTCCAGCCCAGCAACCTGCGCAAGGGTGCCGACAGCGCGCGCAATGCCGAGGGATCGATTGCCGAGATGCGGGCTTACCTGGCGACGGGCATCGATGCGTTCTTCACCGATGACCCGGCGCTCGGCCGGCAGGCGGTGGATGGGATGGGCGCGGCAGGGAACTGATTCTCCTGGTAGTGCCGGCCGCTGGCCGGCAACGCAAGGACTGCCAACGAAGGTTCATGAGGTTGCCGGCCAGCGGCCGGTACCACCCTCACCTCAACCGCGCGGTTCGTCCGGGCGGCGGAACGGGATCACCACGTAGTCCTGGCCCTCGCGCGGCTGCCACAGTACCGGCACGCGCTGCGGTGACGGCGGCTCCAGTTCGTCGTCGGACAGCGGCTCAGCCTCGTCTTCTTCGTCTTCCCAGCTGTAGCGCTGGCGCGGCGGCAGTGGGTCGGCGTTGCGGAACAGCAGCGCGGCGATGATGCCGGCGAAGGCGCCGCCCATGTGCGACTGCCAGGACACACCATCGGCGTGCGGCAGGATGGTCATCAGCATGCCGCCGTAGAACAGCATGCCGATCAGACCGGTGGCGATCGCCGCACGGTCGCGGCGCAGCAGGCCGAGGCTGGCCAGCAGGAACATCAGGCCGTGGGTCACGCCACTGGCACCCAGGTGCACGCTGCCCGGATTGCCCAGCATCCATGCGCCGAGGCCCGAACCCAGCCACAGCAGGGGCAGCGCACGTACGGTGGCCTTCGGATACACGCTGCCGGCGAGGGTGCCGAGGATCAGGATCGCGATGCTGTTGGCGGCGATGTGCTCGACCGAGGCATGCAGCATCGGGCCGCCGATCAGGCCGAGCAGGCCCTTGGCTTCCAGCGGTGCGACCGCCCACGGTCGCCAGTCGAACGTGCCCTGCAGGGCGAACACGGCCACCAGCACCAGCACGGCGGCCAGGCTGACATTGAACGCCCGCAGGATGCGCGAGCGATCATTGCGGGGGGCCGGCACGTCGTCGGCGGGCAGGGGCGCGTTGTTGTCCATACCTCAGCAATGGCGGTGACTGGCGCGAAACCAAGGCCACCGTAACGGGAGAGTGGAGGCGGCCGGCGGGACAATCCCACCGGCCGCACCGTTCAACGGGTCAGGCTCAGGCCTGGCCTTCGCCTTCCTTCGGCGGGTACTTCAGGCTCAGCACCACGGTGGCGGCGATGATCACCGCGACCACGCCCAGCGAGACCGGGGTCGGGATCTTGAACAGATCGATGATCATCATCTTGATGCCGATGAAGCCCAACACCAGCGCCAGGCCGTACGGCAGCAGGTGGAAGCGGTCGGCCATGCCGGCCAGCAGGAAGAACATCGCGCGCAGGCCCAGCACCGCGAACACGTTGGAGGTGAGCACGATGAACGGGTCGGTGGTGATCGCGAAGATTGCCGGGATGCTGTCCACGGCGAAGATCACGTCGGTGACCGCAATCAGGATCAGCACCGCGAACAGCGGGGTGAACCAGCGCACGCCATCACGCTTCACGCTCAGCGCGTTGCCGGCGTAGTCCGGCAGCAGGCGCAGGTGCTTGCGCATCCAGCGCAGGGCCGGATTGGTCTCCAGGTCCGGCTCCTGGCCGGCGGCGAACCACATCTTCCAGCCGGTGAACAGCAGGAAGGCGCCGAACACGTAGAGCAGCCAATGGAACTGGCTGATCAGCACGCTACCGGCGAAGATCATGATCGTACGCAGCACGATCGCACCCAGGATGCCGATGATCAGCACCTTCTGGCGCTGCTCTTCCGGCACCGCGAAGTAGCTCATGATCATCAGGAAGACAAAGATGTTGTCGACCGCCAGCGCCTTCTCGACCAGGTAGCCGGTCAGGAACTCGAGGCCGACCTTGTTGGCCACGACCTGGCCGGCGGTCTCATTCAGGTAGTACCAGAGGCCGGCGTTGAACAGCAGGGCCAGCGCGACCCAGCCGATGGACCACCACAGGGCCTCCTTGAAGGTGACCTTGTGCGGTCCACCATGGCGCATCAACACGAGGTCGACCAGCAGGGCGATGACCACCACCGCTGCGAAGCCGCCCCACAACCACACGTTACCGATCGTCTGCATTGGGAATGTCCGTTGGAAAGATGAATGCCAGGCCGGACGGCGAGGATCTGCAACGGAGGATCGGGAGGGGATCCAGGGACAGAGCTTCGCCAGTACGGCGAAGGTCTCGCTCGCAGTTCCAGTCGGCCGGAACTACCGTTGCACCGGAGCCTGCGGGCTCGAAATGACGGCGACAACGTCTGGGAGCTACTCCCCTTCTGGCGCCGATTCTGCCGTCTGGCCCCGCCGCCGTCAAATGCCGGTTTGCCGGGGTCAGAGCCCCTGCGGGGATCCGACCCCGGCGCCCGGTTTACAATGGGTGGATGAATACCCCCCTTCCGATTGTCCGCCTCAAGAATGCGTGGCGCTCCAGCCACCCGTGGATCTTCCAGAAACTGGTCGAGAAGCCGACCGTCCGGCCCAAGCCCGGTTCCATCGTCGACGTGGTCGGCATCGATGGCGAGTTCATTGGCCGCGGGTTCTACAACGGGCACTCGCGCATTGCCGTGCGCATCCTTGAAACCGACCAGAACGTACCGGTGGATGCCGGCTGGTTCTCGCGCAAGATCGCCCAGGCAGTGTCGCTGCGCCGTGAGGTGCTGAAGCTCGATACGGTGTCCGATGCCTGGCGCGTCGTGCACAGTGAAGGCGACGGCCTGTCCGGCCTGGTGGTGGACCGCTACGGCGACCTCGTGGTGGTCGAGTTCTTCGCCGCCGGCATGTTCCGCCACCGCGAATGGATCTACGATGCGCTGCGCGAGCAGTTCCCCGGCTGCCGCTTCCACAGCTTCGCCGACGAGCACGTGCAGAAGCAGGAAAGCTTCGACTTCCACGGCAACACCACCACCGAAGCGTCGGTGATCACCGAGTACGGCATCAAGTTCCGCGCCGACCCGGCCGGTGCGCACAAGACCGGTTTCTTCGCCGACCAGCGCGAGAACCGCGAGTGGCTGAGCCAGCAGGTGGAAGGCAAGAGCGTGCTCGACCTGTGCTGCAACACCGGCGGTTTTGCCGTGTACGCGGCGGCGCGTGGTGCTTCGGAAGTGATCGGCATCGACATCGACGAGGACGTGATCCAGATCGCCAAGGGCAATTCGCGCCTGAACAACGTGCGTCCGAAGTTCATCCAGTCCGACATCTTCCCGTGGCTGCGCGACGCCGCCAACCGTGGCGAGCAGTACGACGTGGTGATCCTGGACCCGGCGAAGATGACCCGCGACCGCGACCAGGTCATCACCGCGCTGAAGAAGTACCTGGACATGAACAAGCTGGCGCTGGGCGTGGTCAAGCCGGGCGGCCTGTTCGCCACCTTCTCCTGCACCGGCCTGGTGGCCGAGGACCAGTTCCTCGACATGCTGCGCCGTGCGGCCTATTTCTCCGGCCGCACGATCCAGATCCTGAAGGTGGCCGGCGCTGGTCCGGACCATCCGTTCATGGCCCACGTGCAGGAATCGCGTTACCTCAAGGCCGTGTTCTGCCGCGTGGTGGATTGACGGTCGGCTTCTGCGTTCGCCGGGCATGAATCATGTCCACTGCCCGGCGGTCAGCTTTCCGCGCATTGCGATGCGTTCGTGAAAACGGCGCCCCGCTGTTCAGGGGGCGTGGCCCGGCGCTACCCAATGCGCGGCCACGGCGCTATGGTCGGGCTCTTCCCCATGCCGGTGAGAGCCCATGCCTTCGTTGCGCCACCTGTCCGTCGTGCTCGCCCTGGCGCTGTGCGCGCCGCTGTCCGTCCACGCCATCGAGTTCAGCGCGCAGGAGCTGGCCCGCGCCAAGGCGCTGCAGCAGCGCCTGGTCACCCTCGACAGCCACCTGGATACGCCGGCCAACTTTGGTCGCAGCGGTTTCGACATCGAGCAACGCCACGACCGCAACGCCCTTTCGCAGGTCGACTACCCGCGCATGGTCGAAGGCGCGCTGGACGGCGGCTTCTGGGCGATCTACACCGATCAGGGCGACCGCAGCGCCGCCGCGCATCTGGCCGAGCGTGACCATGGGCTGCAGCGATTGATGCAGATCCGCGAGATGCTGGCGGCCAATCCCGAGCGCTTCGCGCTGGCGCTGACCGCCGATGACGCAGCGCGGATCAAGGCTGCCGGCAAGCGCGTGGTCTACATCAGCATGGAAAACGCCAGCCCGCTGGTGGCCGACCCCAGCCTGCTGTCGTTCTATCACCGCGCCGGCCTGCGCCTGCTCAGCACCGTGCACTTCGCCAACAACGAGTTCGCCGATTCGGCCACCGATCCCAAGGGCGCGGAATGGAAAGGGCTTAGCCCGGCCGGCAAGGAGCTGGTGCGGCAGGCGGTGAAGCTGGGTATCGTGATCGACCAGTCACACGCCTCGGACGCGGTGTTCGACGACCTGCTGGCAATGATGCCGGTGCCGTTCGTGCTGTCGCACAGCTCGGCCAAGGCGGTCTATGACCATCCGCGCAATCTCGACGATGCGCGCCTGCGCAAACTGGCCAAGGCCGGTGGCGTGATCCAGGTGAACGCCTATGGCGGCTACCTGATCGATACGGCGAAGACACCCGAGCGCAAGCAGGCCGAGGAAGCGCTGAGCAAGCAGCTGGGCGGCTGGGAAGGCATGGGCATCGAGCAGGGTGTTGCGCTGCTGAAGGCCGAGCAGGCGCTGGACCACGAGCACCCGGTGCGCCACGCCAGCCTGGACGACTTCTTCGCCCACTTCGAGCACATCCTCACGGTGGTCGGCCCGGAACATGTGGGCATCGGCCTGGACTGGGATGGTGGTGGCGGACTGAGTGACCTGCCCGATGTCAGCCAGCTGCCGAAGATCACCGCGTGGCTGCTGCGCAAGGGCTATACCGAGAAGCAGATTGCCGGCATCTGGGGCGGCAACCTGCTGCGGGTGATGCGCCAGGCGCAGGATTACGCCGCAAAGCAGGGCGGTTGAAACGCCCTGCGGTAGTGCCGGCGGCTGGCCGGCATTGCTCGTATCGACAGGATGCGAGGTGCCGGCCAGCGGCCGGCACTACCGGCGAGCCGGTTACTTCGCGATCAGTGCGTGGCGGCGGCTGTACAGGAAGTACAACACCAGGCCGGCCACGTTCCACAGCAGGAAGTACAGCTGAGTGGTGTGCGGCAGGCTGATGAACAGGTAGATGCAGCCCAGTGCAGCCAGCGGGCCGACCACGAAAGCCAGCGGCGTGCGGAAGGTGCGCTCGCGGTTCGGCTCGCGCAGGCGCAGCACCACCAGGCAGACACCCACCGCAGTGAACGCGGCAAGGGTACCGGCGTTGGCCAGTGCGGCGATCTCGTCCAGGCGCGCCACGCCGGCCAGCGCCGACACCACGACCGCAGTGAACAACGTGGTCGCCACCGGCGTGCCGGTACGTGCGTTGACCTTGGACAGGCCACGCGGCAGCAGGCCATCGCGGCTCATCACGAAGAAGATGCGGCTCTGGCCGTACAGGAAGGCCAGCAGCACGGTCGGCAGGGCGATGATCGCGATCACGCCGATCACCATTGCCGCGGTCGGATGGCCCAGCTGGCGCATGATCAGCGCCAGCGGCTCGGCGCTGTGGCCGAACACCGCGTAGCTCATCGCACCGACGGCCGCCAGCGCCACCAGCACGTAGACGATGGTGCAGCCGATCATCGAACCGATGATGCCGATCGACAGGTCGCGGCCCGGGTTCTTGGTCTCCTCGGCGGCGGTGGAGATTGCATCGAAGCCGTAGAAGGCGAAGAAGATGATCGCTGCCGCCGCCATCACGCCGTGCTCGACGCCATCGGGGCCCATCGACTTGGCAAAGCCGTACGGCATGAACGGCTGCAGGTTGGCGCTGTCGAAGGCGGGCAGGGCTACGGCGACGAAGATGGCCAGCGCGATCAGCTTGAACACCACCAGGATGGCATTGAGGGTGGCGCTCTCCTTGGTGCCGGCCATCAGCATGCCGGCCACCAGCCAGGTGATGATGATCGCCGGCAGGTTGATCATTCCGCCTTCCACATGCGGGCCGGCGGCCAGCCAGGCCGGCAGGTGTACGTTCCAGCCGAACTGGGTGTGGACCCATTCGAGGAAGCCGACGAAGTAGCCGGACCAGCCCACCGCCACCGTGCTCACCACCAGCGAGTACTCCAGGATCAGGCTCCAGCCCACCACCCAGGCGAACACCTCGCCCAGCGCACTGTAGCTGTAGGTGTAGGCGCTGCCGGCGGCCGGCATCATCGTCGACAGCTCGGCGTAGGACAGCGCCGCGCAGGCGCAGACCGCACCGGCGATGGCGAAGGAGATCAGCACGGCCGGGCCGGCCAGGTTTGCACCCACGCCGATCAGCGTGTAGATGCCGGTACCGACGATGGCACCGATGCCCAGCGCGATCAGGTGCGGCCAGCTGAGCGTCGGAACCAGGCGCCTGCCGGCTTCGTGGACGGTGACGGAATCTAGGGACTTGCGCCGGAACAGGGACATGCAGGCCTCGGAAGGGGTGACTAAGAACGACAAGTTCCCGAGTGTGACCGAACGCAGCGCAGCATTACCACTGACGGGGGTCATACCCGGGTTGGATGCGTCACTGATGGAGGCTGAACGCCGTCAATGATGACGAAATCAGCACAATCTGAGCAACAAATCGAACTCGTCCTACGATCGTCCAGCTGGCAGGGCAAACCGAGGGTCAGGGTGATCGCGGCCAATGGCAGCCATCCTCCTGCCAAGCTTCGGGGTCGTCGTGGAAGGTTGTGCTGTGGCCGTCGCGGGCGCGTTCGTAACGCAGATCCAGCACCAGCGCGCCCTGAGTGCTCAACAGGTAGCGGCCGTTGAGGCGGCCATCGATGCGCTCTTCCCAGACGCTGTCAAACTGGTACGGGCGATCTTCGGCCAGCACCGTGGTTTCCATCGAGATCCGGCGCAGGGGCAGGCGCTTGCGCTGGCCGGCGTAGCGCACGTCGGACTGTCCGTCCTCCAGCCAGCGCCATTCCAGGTGGATGCTGCCGTTGCGACCGCCGGTCAGGCAACGATGGTCCTGTACGGTGGCGCCAGAGGCGGTGCCGGCGAACAGCAGGGCCAGGCCGAGCAGCGGCAGCCGCCCGTTCATCCGTTCAGCCCCAACCGGATGCCAAACCCCACCAGGAACAGGCCGGCCACGCGGCGCAGCGCGTCGCTGATCCGCGGGTGCTGGATCAACCGGCGACGGGCCAGGTTGCCCACACCGATCAGCATCGAGCAGTAGGCGATGCTGACCACCAGGATGATCCCGGCCAGTGCCGCGAAGGTGGCGATGCCCTGGTGTGCCTTGGGATCGATGAACAACGGCAGGAAGGCCATGTAAAACAGGATCGCCTTCGGGTTGAGCAGGCTGACCAGGATCGCCTGCTGGAAGTAGCGGCCCGGCTGCATGCGGATCGGGCCGGCGTCACCACCCTCGTGTTTCGGTGTGCGCAGCAGGCTGATGCCGACCCACACCAGGTAGGCCGCACCCAGGTACTGCACGGCGTGGAACACCAGCGGGTTGGCCTTGAGCAGCGCGGCCACGCCGGCCAGCGCGAGCCACATCAGGATCTGGTCGCCGACCAGCAGGCCGGCCAGTGCGGTGTAACCGCCGCGCACGCCACCACGGCCGGTGGCGGTCAGCAGGGTGAAGGTACCGGGGCCGGGCAGGGCGAGAAACACCAGCACGGCGACCAGAAACGTCCAAAGGTCCTGGATGCCCATCCACGGCATGGCGGCGTTCTCTCTTACGGGGGGCCGCCATTGTCGGCCAGCGCCGGGACTGGCGACAGGGGGCCGGCAGGACCCTCGGGCATGCCAGACAGCAGAGGTTGCAGGTGCTGGCGCAGCTGCGCGTGCAGCTGCCGCACCGCCGGCGAGAACTGTTTGCGGTGCGGGCAGACCAGCTGCAACGGTATGTGGCTGCCGATGCCGTCGAGCAGCAGCTGCAGGCGCCCTGCGAGCACATCCTCGCGCAGGTCCAGCCAGGATTTGTAGGTGATGCCTTCGCCGGCCACCGCCCAGCGCCGCACCACATCGGCGTCATCGCAGACCAGCGGGCCGCGCACCGGAATCACGCTGCGGCGCCCGTCGACCTCGAACGACCAGCGATCATAGGCGCGGCCACTGAGCTGGTAGACCAGGCAATCATGCTCGCGCAGATCTTCCAGGCGGGTGGGCGTGCCGCGCCGCTGCAGATAGTCGGGTGACGCCGCGAGTACGCGCCGATTGCCTTCCAGCAGGGGCAGGGCGACGTAGTTGGCGTCGTCGAAGTGGCCGATGCGGATGGCCACGTCGACCGGGTCGCGGAACACGTCGGCCACTTCGTCGGACAGGCGCAGGTGCAGGCGCAGCCGGGGGTGCGCGGCGCGAAAGGCGCTCAGCCAGGGCAGCAGCAGATTTCGACCGAAGTCCGACGGCGCCGACAGCTGCAGGGTGCCGTGCAGTTCGGTGTCTTCGCCCTGCACGCGCGCCTGGCCCTCGCGCAGGGTGGCCAGCACCTCCTGCGCATACGGCAGGTACAGCGCCCCCTCGCCGGTCAGGCGCAGGCTGCGCGTGGTGCGCACGAACAGGCGCAGGTCCAGCTCGCGTTCCAGCCGCGCCACCGCCGCAGCAACCTGCCCCGGCAGCAGGTCGGCTTCGCGGGCCGCCTGCGAGAAGCTGCCCAGTGCGGCAGTACGGACGAACAGCTGCAGATCGTCGAAGCGGATCATCTTCATCGCCAGAGTGAAAGTGCTGCCCGATTCTGCGCCTTTCCGAGGGACCGCGTGCGGCGCAACCTGTCGCCTCCTTCCCCACTGGACCGCTGCCATGCGCGCCATTGCCTACACCCAAGCCGGCCTGCCGATCGATGATGCCCAGGCCCTGATCGATATTGAACTGGAACTGCCGCAGCCCGGCCCGCGTGACCTGCGGGTGGCGGTACGCGCGGTGGCGGTGAACCCGGTCGACACCAAGGTCCGCCGCGGCGTGGCCACCGATGGCCCGCGCGTGCTGGGCTGGGATGCGGTCGGCATTGTTGATGCGGTGGGCAGCGAGGTGACCCTGTTCCAGCCCGGCGACGCGGTCTACTACGCCGGCGTCATCGACCGCCCGGGCAGCAATGCGCAGTACCAGCTGGTGGATGAGCGCAGCGTCGGGCGCAAGCCGGCCAGTCTCGACGATGCCGCCGCCGCAGCGTTGCCACTGACTGCAATCACCGCCTGGGAGCTGCTGTTCGACCGCCTGCGCATCCCGGAGGGTGGTGGCGAAGGCCAGACCCTGCTGGTGATCGGTGCTGCCGGTGGTGTCGGTTCGATCCTGGTGCAGCTGGCACGGAAGCTGACCAGGCTGACCGTGATCGGCACCGCCTCGCGCCCGGATACCCAGGACTGGACGTACGCAATGGGGGCACACCACGTGATCGACCACAGCCTGCCGCTGGCCGAGGGACTGGCGCGGCTCGGCATCAGCGAGGTGCAGCATGTCGCCAGCCTGACCCACTCCGACCAGTACTACGCGCAGATCGTGGAACTGCTGGCACCGCAGGGCCAACTGGGGCTGATCGATGACCCGGGCCAGGTGGACGTGATGGCGCTCAAGCGCAAGGCGCTGTCACTGCATTGGGAGTCGATGTTCACCCGGCCGCTGTACCGCACCGCCGACATGCAGCGCCAGCACGACCTGTTGAACCGTGTGGCCGAGCTGATCGACACGGGCGTGCTGCAGACCACCCTGGGCGAGCACTTCGGGCGCATCGACGCGGCCAACCTGCGGCGCGCCCACGCGCTGCTGGAAAGCCAGCGCGCCAAGGGCAAGATCGTGCTGGAAGGCTGGTAAGGCCCGGTTTTTCCTGTAGAGCCGAGCCCACGCTCGGCTGCCGTCAGCGCACGCCGCTCAGCCGAGCATGGGCTCGGCTCTACAGAGATTCATCCACGAATGGCATGGATCCACCGTGTCGACCCAGGTCGACACCTGCTAACAGCGGCCGGCACTTCCCCTCAGGCCACGCCGTTGTCGACGTGGGTGGCGAAACCGGGCTGCTCGCGCAGCCGTTCGAACCACGCCGAGAGGTGTGGCAGCACGGGCTTGTTGCCGGGCGTGCTGCGCCAGCGCTGGGCCGATAGCCCGAGCACGATGTCGGCCAGGGTGAAGGCGTTGCCCGTCACGTGGCAGTGGCCACCGGCCAATTGTGTGTCGAGTACGCCCATCAAGTGGTTCCACTGCGCCAGGCTGGCCTCGGCGCGGGCATCGTCCGGGTAGTCCGGGTGCCGCCGCACGCGCGCCATGAACACGTGCCGCCAGGCGCTGTTGAGGTCGCTGGCCTGCCAGTCCATCCACTGCTCGACCCGGGCGCGGCCCTGCGCCGTGCCGGGCAGCAGGTCATCACGGCCAGCACGTACGGCCAGGTAGCGGCAGATGCTGTTCGATTCCCACAGCACGAAGCCGCCATCGCGCAGGACCGGCACCTGCCGGTTCGGATTCAACGTGGCCAGCAGGTCCGCCGGTGGTTCTGGCTCGTGTTGGAGTGGCAGGTCGAGGCCGGCGCACAGCCACAGCACCTTGCGCACGTTGATGGAGGTGGGCTTTCCGTACAGAGCGAGCATGGTCCTGACGCAGCAGCTGAGACTCGGCCAGCCTACACTTGCCCCATGCAAACCGAATACCTGCTCATTGCCGGCCTTCTATTGGCCGTGCTCATCCTGCAGCTGGTCGCCCTGCTGCGCCGCCCGCCGCATGACCGCCTGGAACAGGCCGTGCGCGAGGAGGCGCGCGCCGGGCGCAGCGAACTGCGCGAACAGCTCGATGGCTTCGCCCGCGCGTTGACCGATCTGTCCACCCGCACCGATCAGCGCCTGGACCTGCTGCGCGAAGCGCTGGGCGAAGATGCCCGCAAAGCGCGCGCTGAAGTGGCCGATAGCCAGCAGCGCGGCGCAGCATTGATGGGGCAGCGGCTGCAGGAACTGCGCGGTCAGCTGGAGACCTTCGGCCAGCAGCAGGAGGCACGCATCCATGCGTTTGGCCAGCAGCTGCAGGAGCTCACTGCGCGCACCGATACCCAGCTCGGGGCGCTGCGCCAGACCCTGGTGGACGATGCACGCAAGGGCCGCGAGGAGGGCGCGCTGTCGCAGCAGCGCCTGACCGACAGTCTGGGCCTGCGCCTGCAGGAACTGACACAGCGCAACGAGCAGCGCATCGCCGAGATGCGTGCCACGCTGGAGGAACAGCTGCGCGCGCTGCAGAACGACAACGCGCAGAAGCTGGAGCAGATGCGCCACACCGTGGACGAGAAGCTGCAGTCGACGCTGGAAACGCGATTGGGCAATTCCTTCAAGCTCGTCTCCGAGCGCCTGGAACAGGTGCAGCGTGGCCTCGGCGAGATGCAGCAGCTGGCCACCGGCGTGGGCGACCTCAAGCGCGTGCTGACCAACGTCAAGAACCGCGGCAGCTGGGGCGAAGTGCAGCTGGAGAACATCCTCGAGCAGACACTCACCCAGGAACAGTACGCGCGTGCGGTGAGGGTGCGCCCGGATAGTGGCGAGATGGTCGATATCGCCGTGCGCCTGCCGGGCCGCAGCAGCGACGACACGCCGGTGTGGCTGCCGATCGACTCCAAGTTCCCGCGCGAGGACTACGAGCGCCTGCTGGACGCACAGGAACAGGGCGATGCCGAAGGCGTGCGCCTGCAGGGCATCCAGCTGGAGCGCGCGGTGCGCGTGCAGGCCAAGTCGATCTGCGACAAGTACATCGTGCCACCGCACACCACGGACTTCGCGGTGATGTTCCTGCCCACCGAAGGCCTGTATGCCGAGGTGATCCGGCGCCCGGGCCTGGTTGACCTGCTGCAGCGCGAGCACCGTGTGGTGGTGGCCGGACCGACCACGGTCACTGCGTTGCTCAACAGCCTGCAGATGGGCTTTCGCACGCTGGCCATTGAAAAGCGATCCAGCGAAGTGTGGAGCCTGCTGGGTGCGGTCAAGAGCGAGTTCGGCAAGTTCGCCGGCATCCTGGAAAAGGCCGAGAAGCAGATCACTACCGTTGGCCGCAGCATCGGCGAGGCCAGCCGCAAGACCCGCACCATCGAACGCCGCCTGCGTGGCGTGGAGTCGCTGGCGTCCGAACAGGCGCAGTCGCTGCTCGGCGACCTGGCCGAGGGTGATGCGGTGGCCGAGGAGGAAGGCAGTGACGGCGAAGGCGACGAGGCCTGAGCCACGCTGACACGCCGCCTGCATCGCCGATGGGTATGCTGGCGGCCTGTCCGCTTCGACCAGGTACCGCCATGCGCCTGCCCCGCTTCACCAGCCTTGTCCTGACCGCGCTGCTCGCCGCCTGCGGCAGCGCGCCAACGACCGTGGGCACGACCACGCAGGCCGCCTCCAGCACCCCCGAAGCGGTCGAGGCCTACCGCGAAGCACGCGACGTCGACTGCCAGGCCGCCGGTGGCACCCTGCAGCGGCTCGGCCGGCTGCAGCGCGAGCAATGCGTGATTCCCTATGCCGACGCCGGCAAGGCCTGCAGCCGCAAAAGCGACTGCACGGGCCAGTGCCTGGCCGCAGGCGAGGCAGTGGCCGGTGATGCGGCGTCCGGTACCTGCCAGCGTGATGCCAGCCAGAACTTCGGTTGCCGCCAGCGTATCGAGGACGGCAAGGCGCAGGGTACGATCTGCGTGGATTGAGGATGTCCTGTAGAGCCGAGCCCATGCTCGGCTGCCATGCCATCAGCCGAGCATGGTTTCGGCTCTACAACAGCGCGCGCGGCGCTATGCTGGTGGGCCATTCCCGCCGTAGCCGGAGCCCCGCGTGAGCACCCCGATCCAGGACATTCCCCTCACCACCATCGACGGCCAGCCGTCCTCGCTTGCCGACTACCAGGGCAAGGTGCTGCTGCTGGTCAACGTCGCCTCCAAGTGCGGCCTGACCCCGCAGTACGAAGGCCTGCAGGCGCTGTATGCGGAAAAGCATGCGCAGGGCCTGGAAGTGCTGGGCTTCCCCGCCAACAACTTCCTTGGCCAGGAGCCGGGCAGCGAGGCGGAGATCCAGCAGTTCTGCCAGCTCACCTACGACGTCAGTTTCCCGATGTTCTCCAAGATCAGTGTCGCCGGTGATGACACCCACCCGCTGTACCAGCAGCTGACCGCCGCCCAGCCGCAGTCGATCGGCGAAGGCCCGCTGCGCGAGCGCCTGGCCAGCAAGGAGATCCCGATCCATCCGGCACCGGCGGTGCTGTGGAACTTCGAGAAGTTCCTGGTCGGCCGTGATGGCAAGGTGATTGCACGCTTTGCCCCGGACGTGGCGGCCGATGACGTGCGCCTGCGCGACGCCATCGAGGCCGCGCTGGTGGCCTGAGCAAAGCGTGCCAATCCGGGTTGGCACCTGCCGGAAAAGAAAACCCCGCCGAGGCGGGGTTTTTTCATGCACGGGTTGCAGCGATCAGTTGCTCCAGTTCGGCATCGGCATCGCATCCACGGGGATCGGCGAATTGGCATCGTCATGGCCGCGGTCGCGCTTGCTGCGCAGGTCGTTCTCGATCTGGTAGTTGCGGCGCTGCATCCACGCATCGCGCACCAGCGAGTACTCGTCCACGGCGGTGTCGCGCAGATCATCGATCGCCAGCAGCTGTGCGCGGGTGTCGACCAGCTGCAGGCCCTGCAGGCCGATGCGGACCTTGTCTTCCTCGATGCGGCGGATCGGCGACAACGGGATGTCACCGGCCAGGCCGAACACATCGCGCACGGTACGCGGGCCGAAGAACGGCAGTTCCACGTAGCGCGAACGACGCCAGCCCCAGGCACCCAGGGTCTGGCCGAAATCTTCATTGCGACGCGGCACCATCGCCTTGCTGGCCGGATCGAACAGGCCACCGATGCCCAGCGTGCTGTTCATCAGGAAGCGGCCGAGGCTGTCCCACGCATCGGCACCGCGGCCCTGCAGCAGCTGGTTGGTGATGGTCACCGGTGCGCGCAGATTGCTGAAGAAGTTGCTGACGCCGGTACGCGCGAAGCGTGGCACCACGTGGGTGTAGGCCGTGGCCAGCGGGCGGGCGATGCCACGGTCGACCGCGTTGTTGAACTTGTGCACCTTGCGGTTGAACGGTTCCCACGGGTCATAGGCGGCCGCACTGCCGGTGTCGCCGGTACCACCGTACAGGGCGTCGAAATCATCGTCGCTGGCGGCGGAGGATGCTGCGGTCGTCGGTGGGCTGGCCTCTGCGCCCTGCGGCGCAGCTGTCGGCGCCGCAGCGGCAGGCGTCGCCGGGTTGGCCACGGCAGCGACCGGAGCAGTACCGACCACGCCGGTATCGGCCGTTGCGGCCGGCGCTTCGGCAGCAGGGCCGGGCGCGACCACGGTGCTGGCGACCGGTGCATCGCTGCGCGCGGGCTTGCCGGCACAGGCGGTCAGGGCGGTGGCCAGGAGGATCAGGGGGAAAGTGCGTACGACGTTCATGTCAGCTCGCAGCAGAAGTAGCGTTGAAGTCCAGGTCGGGCGACAGCCGGTAGGCCGCGCTCAGCTCGTTGAAGCCGGCCGGCGCGCCGGAAATGGCCAGCGCATGGCCCGCCTTGCGTGCCCGGGAGGCCAGTTCGGCCAGCAGGGCCAGGCCGGCGCTGTCCACGCGCTCGACCTCGCCCAGCTCCAGCCGCGCCAGCTTGGCTGGCAGGGCCTGCAGTTGCGGCCACAGTGCAATCACCGCGGCACGGTCGAGCACCCCGCGCAGGCGCAGGGTGTCGCCTTCCAGCAGCGCCAGTGCGTTACTTGCCATTGCCCGCCGGCCCGGCCTGCATGCTGCCGCTGTGCAGCTCGCTGGCCACCTGCTTGATGCCCTTCTGGCGCAGCGGAGTATCGAACTGGTTGCGGAAGGTCTGCACGTAGGAGATGCCTTCGATGTTGACGTCGAAGATCTTCCACTGGCCGTTGACGTTGCGCATCCAGTACTCGACCGGGGTCGGTTCGCTGCCGGCGCGCACCAGTTCGGTGGTCACTCGCACGCCGCGGTTGCCCGGCAGCGGGCTCTCACCCTTCAGACGGAAGCTCGGCTTGCCCTGGATGTTGAGCAGGGTCGAACCGTAGCGCTGCATCAGGCTGTCGGCCATGGCATCGGCGAACAGCTTGATGTCGGCATCCGAGGCGCCGCGGGCGTGCGTGCCCAGCACCAGGCGTGCCGCATAGTCGCGGTCAAAGGTGCGGTTCAGTTCGCTGTCGATGTAGCTGCGCAGGCTGGCCGGGTTGCTGCTGAACTCGCTGCGGCGCTGCTGCAGCGTGGTGAGGATGCGCGTGCTGGCATCGATCACCACCTTGCCGGCCTGGCCCTGCGCTGCGGCAGCGGCGGGGGCGGCCGCCTGGGCCTGGGCAAGGAACGGGGTGGCCATCAGCAGCGCCGAGGCGAGCAGGGCGGGGATCAGTTTCATTTTCATGGTTGCGGTTCCGTTGCAGGCGCCTGCGCGCCATCGTTGGGCTTCTGAGCAGCGCCGCCACCGGCGCCGCCACTGAACATGTACTTGCCGACCAGCTGGATCAGGTCCACCGCCGGCTGGGTGAAGACGATCTCGTCACCGGCCTTCAGCACGTCCGGGTCGCCGCCCGGCTGCAGACCGATATAGCTCTCGCCGAGCAAACCACTGGTGAAGATGCCCGCCGAGGTGTCCGCCGGCAGGTCCTTGACCTTGCTGTCCATGCGCAGGGTCACGATGGATTCGAACTTCACCGGATCCAGGTCGATCGAGGCGACCTGGCCGACGGTGACGCCGCCGATCTTCACCGGCGCCTGCTTGCGCAGCTGGCCGACCTGGGAGAAGCGCGCCTTCAGCTCGTAGCCCTGGCTGCCCCAGCTCCAGCGCTGGTTGGTCGAGGCCACGGCCAGCACCATCAGCGAGGCCAGGGCCAGCAGCAGGAATGCGCCGACGGAGAATTCGAGTCTGGGACCGCGGATGGCCATGTGGATTACCTGATCGAGTCGTGGTGGCCGCGCGCGCCTGCGCACCGCCGGTGGAGGGGTTAGGTGAACAACATTGCCGACAGCACGAAGTTGAACATCAGCACCAGCAGCGAGGCATTGACCACCGCACGGGTGGTCGCCACCGAGGTGCCCTCGATGGTCGGCTCGGCGTGGAAACCAACATAGGCGGCGACCAGCGCTGCGGTGCCGCCGAAGATCGCCGACTTCAGCATCGCCACGCCGAAGTCATCCCAGAAATCGACGCTGTTGCGCAGTGCCGACCAGAACACGCCATTGTCCAGGCCCAGCACATGCACCGCTTCGAAGTAGCTGGCGCTGATCGCCAGCGAGCAGAAGATGCCGGTCAGCAGTGGCACGGTCAGCACCGCCGCCCAGAACCGCGGCGCGACGGCTTTGGCCACCGGGTCGATCGCCATCAGCTCCAGTGCCTTGATCTGGTCGGTGGCGCGCATCAGGCCCAGTTCGGCGGCGATCGAGCTGCCGGCGCGGCCGATGAACAGCAGCGCGGTCAGCACCGGCGCCAGTTCCCGGTACAGCGACAGGCCGAGCAGGGTCGACAGCGCGTCGGCCGCACCGAAGGTGGTCAGCGTGCGGTAGCCCTGCAGGGTCAGCACCAGGCCGACGAAGGCACCACCGACGGCGATGATCGGCAGCGAGCGTGCGCCGATCTTGTAGATCTCGCGGGTCAGCTCGGCCAGGAAATCACGGGTCGGCAGCGAACCACGCAGCACGGTCAGCGAGAACAGGCCGGCGCGACCCAGCGAACGGGTGGCTTGGACGAACGGCATCAGGCGACCCTCGCGCGCGGCGCGGCATCGAACGGAATGGGGCCATCGGGCTGGCCGTGCAGGAACTGCCGCAGCAACGGGTCCTGGCTGGACTGCAGCGCCTCGGGCGTGCCCTGGAACACGATGCCGCCATTGGCGATGGCGATCACCTGGTCGCAGATCGGCAGGGTCTCGTGCACGTGGTGGCTGACAATGATGCTGGTCAGGCCCAGGCTGTGGTTGAGGCGCTGGATCAGGCTCATGATCACGCCGGAGGCGATCGGGTCCAGCCCGGTCAGCGGCTCGTCGTAGATCATCAGTGGCGGATCCAGTGCCAGCGCGCGGGCCAGCGCGACGCGGCGCGCCATGCCGCCGGACAGTTCGCGCGGCCAGGCATCGGCAGCGGCCAGCAGGCCCACGGCATGCAGCTTCATTTGCACAAGCCGGCGCAGCACGGCGGACGGCAGGCGGGTATGCGTGCGCAGCGGCAGCGCGACGTTTTCGGCGACGGTCAGATCGGTCAGCAGCCCGTTGCCCTGCAGCAGAACACCCACGCTCTTGCGCATTTCCAGCAGCGCGCCGCTGTCATGCGGGACCGGCTTGCCGAACAGGGTGACCTCGCCGGCGACCGGACGCAGTTCGCCGGTCAGTGCCGCCAGCAGGGTCGACTTGCCACTGCCGGACGGGCCCAGCACGGCCGTGATGCTGCCCTTGGGCACCTGCAGCGACACGTCGCGCAGGATCGTGCGCCCGCTCCGGTCGATGCGGACGTTGGATAACTGCACCAGACTGGAGGTGGAAGCCGACATGGGCACCATTAACGCTTTTTAGACATCGAAGGATCGGGCCCGTCGGCTGAACATAAGCAGACTGGACGGTCCAGTATTGTGGCACGGCAAGACCCTTGCCAGGCCGGGACAATCGGCTGGCAGCGCGGAACAATCCGTACCGGCGATGGGCGGGCCATTGAATACTGCCTGCCGTGCTGCACACTGTGCATGATGAGTGACCCGGGCAGCGATTTCCGCCTCTACCATTCCAACTCCCTGGACGTGCTGGCTGCGCTGCTGGCGCGCAACGTGCGTGTGCCGGTTCCGGGCCAGCCGTTGCTCGCGCCGGAGGTGGTGCTGATCCCGCAGGTGGCGATGCGGCGTTGGCTGCAAGCGACACTCGCTGCCGAATATGGCGTGGCCGCCAACCTCGAGTTCCTGACCCCGGGCGAGTTCGTTGCCCGTGCACTCAATGCCAATGTGCCGGGCGAACGCGACGACCTGGACGCGGCGGGCCTGCACTGGAAGCTGTACCAGGCACTGCGCGACCCGGCGCTGCTGGCGCAGCCACCGATGCGCGCGCTGCAGTCCTATCTTGCCGGCGGCGATGCCCTGAAGCCGTGGGCACTGGCCGGTGAACTGGCGTCGGTGTTCGAGAAGTACCAGGCCTGGCGCCGCGACTGGTTGCTGCGCTGGGAGGCCGGCGCCGACCCGGCCGACCCGCAGGCGATCCTCTGGCGCACCATCGCCCATGGCCGCGACTACCGCGCGCGCCGCATCCAGGCGTACCTGGATCGCTTCGAGGGCGCCGGCCAGCCGCTGCCACAGGCCCTGCCACCGCGCATGTCCGCGTTCGCGACGCTCAACATCTCGCCCGACGTGCTGCGGGTGATGGCCACCCAGGCGCGGGTGGGCGAGCTGCACTTCTATATGCCCACTCCGGTGCAGTCGTACTGGGGTGACCTGCAGACGCTGGCCGAGCGCCTGCGCAGCGGCGCACCCGATCCCTTCGGTGAAGCGGCTGGTGAGAACCGCCTGCTGGAAGCCTGGGGTGCGGCCGGCCGCGACTTCATGGCGGTGCTGGGCAGCTACGAGGTGGTGCACCCGGCCGGCGAGATTGCCGCGTATTCGGATCCGGAGGAAGACACCCGGCCGACCCTGGACGAAGGCGGCCTGTCCGACAGCCTGCTGCATCGCCTGCAGCGCGATCTGTTCCACCGCCGCGCACTGCCCTCGGGCGAGCTGCGCGATGGGCTGCGCAGCGACGACCCCAGCCTGCAGGTGCATGCCTGCCACACCCGGCTGCGCGAGCTGCAGGTGCTGCACGACCAGCTGAGAAGCCTGTTGCAGGACCCTCGCTTCGACCCGCCGCTGCAGGCGCGCGAGATCGCGGTGCTGGCGCCGGACATCGATCCCTATGTGCCGTACCTGGAGGCGGTGTTCGGCGGCCGCGGCGGCGAGGAGGAGCACATTCCCTACGCGCTGGCCGACAGCAGCCCACTGGCAGGAGAGCCGCTGGCCGATGTGTTCGTGCACCTGCTGGGCCTGCCGGTCTCGCGTTTCGGCCTGAACGAGGTGCTGGACCTGCTCGCCAGCGCGCCGCTGGCCGAAGCGGCCGGGCTGGAGGCGGTGGACTTCGATCGCCTGCATGGCTGGCTGCAGCAGGCCGGCGCACGCTGGGGCCTGGATGCGAAGCACCGCAACCAGCACCAGGCGCCGGCCGACGACGCCTACACCTGGCAGTTCGCACTGGACCGCCTGGTGCTCGGTCACGCCACCGGCAGCGAGGCGGACCTGGCCGGCGTGGCGCCGTGGATCGAGCTTGAAGGCGGCGCGCTGGAAGCACTGGACCGGCTGCTGCGGCTGCTGCGCGTGCTGGCGGTCTACCAGCGTCGCCTCGGCGAGCTGCTGACCCCGGCGCAGTGGCGGCAACGGCTGCTGTCGCTGCTGGACGCGCTGCTGCCGACCGCGCCCAGCTCGCCCAACAGCCAGCGTGCCCTCGAGCGCCTGCGCAAGCTGCTGAATCAGTTCGCCGACGATGCTGCCAAGGCCGGGTTCGAAGACGGCGTGCCGCCTGAGGTGGTGCGTTCGCACTTCGCCGGTGTACTGGGTGAGGCCGATACGCGCGCGCCGCTGCTGACCGGTGGCATCAGTTTCGGCCGCATGGTGCCGATGCGCCTGCTGCCGTTCCGGGTGATCTGCGTGCTCGGTCTCAATGATGGCGATTTCCCGCGTCGTGACCCGGCCGCGGGCCTCAACCAGCTCACCGCCGAGCTGGACACGCCACGCCGCCGCCCGGGCGATCGCTCCACCCGCGAAGACGACCGCTTCCTGTTCCTGCAGCTGTTCGCCGCCGCGCAGGAGGTGTTCTACCTCAGCTACCTCGGCGCCGATCCACGCGATGGCAGCGTACGTGAGCCGTCGGTGCTGGTCAGTGAACTGATCGATGCCGCCGCCGCGTATCACCTCGATCCGCCTGCGGCGGTCCGCGACTTTACCGTTCGCCATGCACTGCAGCCGTTCTCACCGGCGGCGTTCGGAGATGGCGATCCACGCCGCTTCAGCTATCGGCGGCAATGGCATCCCGCTGCCGGCCGCCTCACCGGCCAGCGTGGGGGCCTGCAGCCGTGGTTCGATGCCCCGCTGCCGCCGCCGCTCGACGATGCGGTGGAAGACGAGCTCGCGCTCGACACCCTGCGCCGCTTCCTGTGCGACCCGGCCGGGCAGTTCCTCGCACAGTCGATGGGCCTGCGCCTGGCCGACGATGCCGGGGAAGTTGATGACCTGGAACCGCTGGTGCTGTCATCGCGCGGCCCGGAAAAGCGCAGCGTGCAGGCGGCGGTGGTGCGCGCCACGCTCAGTGGCGATACCGAACCGTTGTACCCGCGGCTGCGCGCGCGTGGCCTGCTGCCGTCCGGTCCATTGGGCCAGCGCCAGTTCGAGGTGGAGCAGTTGAAGACCCGTCCGTATGCCAGTGCGTTGCTGGGCTGGATGCAGGGCGAGCCGCTGGAAAGCCGTCGCTACGAAGTGGACATCGATGGCGTGCGCCTGCACGGCCGCGTGGCCGATCGGCATCCCGAAGGCCTGGTGCGGCTGCGCGCCGGCACGCTCAATGGCAATGCAGTGATCCGCCAGGGCCTGGACTGGCTGCTGGCCAACGCCGCCGGCGACGCACTGCCCCTTGTGCAGTTCCACGATGGCGGCGACGCCGGTCCCGGCCCGCATGTACTGCCGGCACTGAGCGCGCCTGCTGCACGCGCGGCGCTGCGCGCGCTGCTGCAGTTGCGCCAGCGCGGCCTGCGTGAGCCGCTGCGCTTTGCCCCGTATACCGGCTGGGTGCTGTACAACGCGCCGGCAGAAAAACAGCGCAGCGAGGGCTGGAAGCAGTGGCACGGCAGCGACCGCAGCTGGGGTGAATCCAGCAGCGACGCCTGGCAGCTGCTGCTGCGGGGTGCCGACCCGTTCGCCTCCGATGCCAGTTATGCCGAGCTGCTGCGCAACAGCCAGGTGGTCTTCAGCGCGGTGCGCGAAGGCCGCACCCTCGGCGCCGAAACGCGCCAGGAGGGCAGCGCATGAGCCCCGCCTTCATCGATGAGCGAGCCCAGTGCATGGCGGTCGATCCCTATCTGGCCCTGCCGCTGGATGGCATCCGCCTGATCGAAGCCAGCGCCGGTACCGGCAAGACCTTCACCCTGGCTACGCTGTTTACCCGCCTGGTGGTAGAGCAGGGCCTGCGCATCGGACAGATCCTGGCGGTGACCTTCACCGATGCGGCTACCCAGGAACTGCGCAAGCGCATCCGCGAGCGCCTGGCGCTGGCGGCGCGACTGGTCGATCTGGAACCGGTCGAAGGCGAAGCACCGGACGTGCGGCTGACCCGCGAGGTGCTGCAGCGCCATCTGCAGGGAGGTACCGAGCGCGCCGCTGCACTGAAGCGCCGCCTGCAGGTCGCCGCCGATGAGATCGACCTTGCGTCCGTCTTCACCATCCATGGCTTCTGCACCCGCGTGCTGCGCGAGCATGCGCTGGAGAGCGGCCACACCTTTGATCCGCCGGAGCTGCTGGCCAGCGACCGTGAGTTGCTGGAAGCGCTCGCGGCAGACCTGTGGCGGGTATATGCCAATGACCCGGCCACGCTGGAACCGCTGACCTGGCTGTGGTCCACCCCGGACGCACTGGTCGCCGATCTGCGCGCGTTGCTGGCCGCGCCGCCGCTGCACCCGTTGCCACAGGCGGTGGCGCTGCCCGATCCGCAGGCCGCCCTGCAGAGTGTTGCCGAAGAGCTGTCCGCAAGCGTGCGCGAGCATGGCGAGCAGTTCTTCATCGACCTCTGCGATGCGGTCGACAACAAATGGATCAACGGCGTGTCGTACAAGCTGGGCTGGCTGCACCCGCTGGGCCGGCAACTGCTGGGCTGGGCCGAACGCGCCGACCCGCGCGAGCTGCTGACCAGCGAGCGCCTGCCGGCACTGCTGCCGGAGGCGCTGGCAGCCAAGACCAACAAGAAATTCGCCGAGCGCACGCCATCGTCGCCATTGCAGGCGCCGTTGGCCCGCTATGTCGCGCTTCTGGCCGAACGCGATGCCTGGCTCCGTGCCACCGCGTTGAACTTCCTGCACGTGCTTCGCGCTGAAGCCAGACAGCGCCTGCAGGCGCTGAAGCGCACCCGCCGGGTGCAGACCTACGACGATCTGATCGATGGCGTGGCACTGGCCCTGGAAGGCCCGCAGCGGCTGGCATTGGTCAAGCAGCTGCGCGCGCAGTACCGCATCGCGTTGGTCGATGAGTTCCAGGATACCGACGACCGTCAGTGGGGCATTTTCCACACCGTGTTCGGCGATTCACCGGAAGTGCGCGAGCTCGGCCTGGCACCGGCGCTGTTCCTGATCGGCGATCCCAAGCAGGCGATCTACGGTTTCCGCGGCGGTGATATCCACACTTACCTGAAGGCCAAGCGGGCGGCGCAACAGGCGCCGGTGCTTGACCAGAACTTCCGCTCGCGACCGGCCGTGCTGCGCGCGCTGCAGGCGCTGTACGACAACGGTGGCGAAGACGCCTTCCTCGAGCGTGGCATCCAGTTCGAGCCGGTGCGGCCCGGTGGCGTGCGCAGCGATGCGGACTACCAGCGCGACGGCCATGCCGCCCCGGCACTCACTCTGCGCGTGCTGCGCAGTGGCGGTGACAAGGCGATGAGTGCCGATGCCTCGCGCGAAGCAGCCGCCCAGGCCTGTGTGGCGGCGATCCACCAGATCCTGGTCGCGGCGCGCGCCGGCAATGCGGTGCTGCGTGGGCGCCCGGTACAGCCGGGCGACATCGCGGTGCTGGTGCGTTCGCATCGCGAGGCCACACTGGTGCAGCGCGCGCTGGCCGTGGTCGGCATTCCTGCCGTGGCAGCGGGCAAGCAGAGCCTGTTCGCCACCAGCGAAGCGCGTGATCTGCGTGCACTGCTGCTGGCGCTGCTGCAGCCGGCTGACGAGGGCCGCCTGCGCGCGGCGCTGGCGACGGTGCTGCTCGGCCAGCGCGCCAGTGCGATCGCGGCGATGGAGCACGAGGGCGACCTGCAACGCGGGTTCCAGGCGCAGCTTCTGCATTGGCGCGAGCGCTGGCAGCGCGGCGGCCCGTTCGCGGTGATCGCCGACGTCTGCGCCGCGCAGGGCGAACGCCTGCTGGCGCTGATCGATGGCGAGCGCCGCCTGACCAACTACCTGCAGCTGGGCGAACTGCTGCAGGAAGCCTCGGCGCAGGCGCTGGGCATGCACGGCCTGCTGGACTGGCTGCAGGGCCAGATGGCCAGCGCCGACCAGGATGACGAGCAGCAGCTGCTGCGCCTGGAATCGGATGCGCGCCGCGTGCAGATCATCACCCTGCACAAGAGCAAGGGCCTGGAGTACCCGCTGGTGTTCCTGCCCTTCGTGGGCATCGACGGCGGTGCGCCCAACACCGCCTCGCACTGCACGGTGCATGTGGGCGGCCAGCGCCAGCTGCACTGGAAGCTGGGCAAGGACGAGGCCTGGGAAGCGGCCACTGCGCAGCGCGAGCGCGAGCAGCGTGCCGAGGATGCGCGCCTGCTGTATGTCGGCCTGACCCGCGCCGAGCACGCGCTGTGGATCGCCGTGGGTGATCTGGCCGGGCTCGGCAGGACGCGGCTGGCACCGCTGCTGGGTGACCTGCAGGCGCTGCGCACGCATGCCGATGTGCGCATCGATGACAGTGAGGTACCGGCTGCGCTGCCGCAGCTGGCGGCCGAAGTGGAAGGGGATCTTCCGGCGGTGCGTGCACTGACCCGGCGCGTTCCGCACGACTGGTGGGTGTACAGCTTCACCCAGCTGGCCCACGCCGATGCCGGCGCGGGCAGTGACATCGAAGCCGCTGCCACCGCGCTGCCGGCGCCGGCAGCCGACGAACCCACCGGCCCGGAGCTGCCGCTGGAACCGGCACTGCCGGAAGCCGCCGCGGAGGCCGAGGACAGCGCGCCGCTCGACCCGCGTTTCATGGGCAGCCGCTTCGGCAACGTGCTGCACGAGGCAATGGAAAACGTCGACTTCGCCGCATGGGCTGACTGGCAACCAGGCCGGGAAGCTCCCGAGGGCCAGGTCGAGGTGCTGCGCAAGGCGCTGCACGATGAGGGCTATGCCGACGTCGATCTGGACGATGGCGTAGCGGTGCTGGTGCCGCTGGTGGGCCACACGCTGACCGAACCGCTGCCCGAAGGCGGTGCGCTGTACAGCCTCGGTGAAGGCGAGCGCCGCGCCGAAATCGACTTCCATTTCGCCATCGAGGCGACCACGGTGCCGGCGCTGCTGCAGGTGCTGCATGCGCACGGTGTTTCCAGTGGCCGCCGCGGCTTCGGCCAGCGCCGCCGCCTGGAGGGGCTGATGACCGGCATGATCGACCTGACCTACGTGCGTGATGGCCGGTGGTACGTGCTCGACTACAAGTCCAACCGCCTGCCCGGCTACAGCCCGGACCTGCTGGCCATTGCCATGCGCCACAGCGAATACGATCTGCAGGCGCTGATCTACACCGTGGCCCTGCATCGCTGGCTGCGCTTCCGCCTGGGCGCCGCCTACGACTACGAGCGCGACATGGGCGGCATCCGTTACCTGTTCTGCCGCGGCCTGGATGGCAAGGGCAATGGCGTGCACGTGGATCGTTTCCCGTTCGCGCTGGTGGATGCACTCGACGCGCTGTTCGCCGGCGGCGAGCAGGCCCAGGCCCAGCTCGCCGCGCGTGCCCGAGGAGCCAGCGCATGAGCCTGCTGAAGGAACTGCACCAGAAGGGCCTGCTGCGCACCCTCGACCACGCATTGGCGACCAGCCTGCAGCGGTTGCGCGACGACACGCCCGACAATGTGGCACTGGCGGCGGCGCTGGCTTCGCTGGCGGTGTCGCAGGGCCACGCCGCGTTCGATCCGGCACAACCGCAGCGGTTGCTGGAAGGCGTGCCCGAGTGGCCCGCCGCGCAGGCCTGGCTGGCGCAGCTGCGCGCATCGCCCTGGGTGGCCACACCGGAGCAGGCTGACGCCATCGCCGGGGATGCCCCCTTGGTGCTGGAGAACGGGCTGCTGTACCTGCGCCGCTACCGCGAGTACGAGCGCCAGTTGGCCACCGGTCTGCAGCGCATCGGCCGGCATCCGCTGCCGGCGCCGGACATGGCAGCGTTGGCGCCGTTGTTCGCGCAGCTGTTCCCGCACGCATCGTGCGGCGAAGATCACCAGGCACGCGCAGCCGGCGTGACGCTGCGCCATCCGCTGGCGCTGGTCACCGGCGGCCCCGGCACAGGCAAGACCACCACCATCGCACGCCTGTTGCTGCTGCTGGCCGCGCAGGCCCGGCACGCCGGCCAGCCGCTGCCCGAGGTGGCGCTGGCCGCGCCCACCGGTCGCGCCGCCGAGCGGATGGCCGAGAGCCTGCGCATGGCCGTGCAACGCTTGCAGGAACAGGGACTGGATCCGACACTGTGCGCGGCACTGCCCAGCAGCGGCACCACCCTGCATCGACTGCTCGGCGTGATTCCCGACTCACCACGCTTCCGCCACCACGCCGACAATCCGCTGGCGGTGGACGTGGTGGTGGTCGACGAAGCGTCGATGATCGATCTGCCGATGATGGCCAAGCTGGTCGATGCAATTGCCAGCGGCACCCGCCTGATCCTGCTCGGCGATCCCGATCAGTTGCCGTCGGTCGAAGCCGGTGATGTGCTCAGCGCGATCCTGCGCGCCAGCGGCGATGGCATCGGCACCCGCGCCGACGATGCGCTGGCGCTGCATGGCCTGCTGGCACCGGCCACCTTGCAGCCGCAGGCCGCACCACGCGCCTTCGCCGGCCGTCGCGTACAGCTGCAACGCGGCTACCGGCAGAGTGATGCGCTGGACCTGGCACCGCTGGCGCATGCCGTGCGTGAAGGCGACAGCGGCACCGCGCTGCAGCTGCTGCGCAGTGGTGAACTGGCCGGCGTGCACTTCCACGAAGGCGAAGCCGATCCATTGCGCGGTCAGCGCGAGCACCTGCTGGGCCACTGGCGTGCACTGGCCGAGGCCGCGGATCCGGTACGTGCCCTGCAGCAGGCCGGTCGCCTGCGCGTGCTGACCGCGCTGCGCGAAGGCCCGCAAGGTGCGCGTGGGCTCAACAGCCGCATCGAACAGCTGCTGGCCGGCAACACCCCGGGCTACTTCCAGGGCCGCTTGCTGCTGGTCACCGAGAACAGCTACCGGCACCGCCTGTTCAATGGTGATATCGGCATCTGCCTGCGCGATGGCAGCGGCGCGATGGTGGCCTGGTTCCCCGGCGACAGCGTCGACCAACCACGCGCCTTCCACCCCGCAGCACTGCCCGCGCACGAAAGCGCCTTTGCGATGACCGTGCACAAGGCACAGGGCTCGGAGTTCGATGAAGTGTGGTTGCAGCTGCCACGCCAGGACAGCCGCGTGCTGTCACGCGAACTGGTCTACACCGGCCTGACCCGCGCCCGCCAGGTACTGCATGTGGCCGGCAGCGCCGACGTGCTGCAGGCCGCACTGAAGCGGCACGCCAGCCGCTTGGGCGGCCTGGCCTGGCGGTTGGGTGCCGAAGATGTGGCCGAACAACCAGCGCGCATCGAACAGCCCACGGTGCAGGGCACGTTGTTCTGACGCGGGCGTGATGCGCTGCCTGTAGAGCCGGGCCATGCTCGGCTGATGGGCCACGAAGCCGAGCGTGGCTCGACTCTACAAAAGCGCGCTTCGATCGTTCTGGTGGTCATCCACGCATGGCGTGGATCTACGCGATCAGCACCAACCCATCCGGAAACACGATCGCCGCTTCATCCGCACTCACGTCGAAGAAGCCCACGCCGTGCTTCTCGGCCAGATCCTGCACCCGCCCGTGCGCGCGCTCGGCCACCGAGTAGGCGAACGCGCCGTAGATCACCTGCCGGCCGATGCTGTACTCGGTCACCTCGGCGCGGTCGTCATCGTCGTTGCTCAGTGGTCCGTTCAACGGCGGGAATTCCTGCGCCATCTCCGCAAACCACGCTTGCAGCGCCGGGCTGCTGACGGCCGGGTCGTCATACTCGTGGCGCTCGTTCCACTGCGTCTGCTTTTCGAACCAGGCGATGAAAGCCGCCGCCTCGCGTGGCGCGGTGCTGGCCTCGAACACCATCATGTCGTAACTCATTGGATCTTCCTGTGCAGAGCAGGGGTCAGCGCCTTCGCCCGCGGCGAAGGATCCGACCCCGGCAACGGGGTCTGTGGACGCACAGGGTATCCCGCTAGAGCTGTTCGGCTGCACTCATCGCCAAGCCCGGCGCCAGCGCCTTGGCCTCTGGGAACAGCGCGAAGCGCAGGCCGATCAGGCCCATCAGCGCTTCGTCGCGGGCCTTGCAGGCGGCCACGCTGCCGACCCGGCCCAGCGACGTATCCAGCCGCTCGCGCAGCGCCTGGTCTGCAGCAATCGGCTTGCGCGCCGCGATCTGCCGCCGGTAGTGCCCAGCGATCTCTTCCAGGATGTGCTCGACGGCTTCGCGGCTGCGCTCGGGCAGTTCCAGCCGTGCACGACGCAGCTGCAAGATGTTCAGGCCGATGCGCGCCTCGTTGAGCATGTCCACCGAGGCGATGTCGCTGCCCTCCGGCGTCGCTGCCAGGCGCGGTGCGAGCAGGCCCAGCAGGTCGAGCATGCGTGCGGCGAAGCGCTGCCGATCCTGCTGGCCACGTCCTTCGGCGGCTTCGGCCAGCGTGGTCCAGCCCTGCCGCACCAGCCGGCGCGCGGTCCACTCGGCACCTACCGAACGGAACAGGCGGGTCATCACCACTGCAAAGCTAATGCCGATGAACATCGCGATCGACGAGTTGAGGAAGGTCTGGATGTTGGCGCTGTAGGTGTTCTGCAGGCTCAGCAGCGCGGCCAGATTGACTGTCAGCGGCAGCGCGAACAGCGCACTCTTCGGATGATGCAGCAGCAGTCCCAGTGGCAGGAAGGCCACCGCCAGCACCAGTGCCAGCAGGCCGAAGTCGTGCACGGCTGGGAACACGCCGAACAGGTACACGCCCGCCACTACCGAGGCGACCATCGCCCACACCAGGAACTGCACCATGCTGGGAGCCGGATCGTCCTGTGCGGCAAAAAATGCGGCCGTCACCGCCGCCATCATCGCGCCGTTGCCGCCGCCTTCCCAACCCAGCGCGATCCACAGCACGCAGTAACTCATCAGCGCCACGCCGGCACTGAGCGCGGAGAACAGCGCCATGCCGTAGTCGACATGCTTGTCGGCGGCCACCCGTTCGGTGCGGATGCGGTAGTGCGCGCGATCCAACGGCGCGGTGCCGTGGTCGATCGCGTGCTGCAGGGTGCGGCAGTCCTGCCACAGGTCCACCAGTTCCTCCAGGCGCAGCAGCAGGCTGGCCAGCTGCAGGTGCTTCAGGTCGCGGTCCACCTGCGGCTTCAGCGCACTGATGCGCGCGCGCAGGCGGGCGTACTCGCTGGCGTTGGTCGGGCGATCCAGCCAATCGCGGATGTCGTCGACCAGCGCCGGCAGCCCATCCGGCAGGGCCTGGCCATCGCTGCGCAGCGCACTCAGGCGATCGGCGATTGACGACAACACCGGCAACAGCAGCAGCATGCGCTCGCGCAGGCGCTCCATCGACACCGCCGACCCTGCATGGCGTGGATCATCGCGGCGCAGGAATTCGATCAGCGCCTCGAACTGCACCAGATCGGCGGCCAACCGGTTGCGCGGCGCGTGTGCGCGGCCACGCTCAAGGATCTGCCGGCACCACTGCGCGGCGTCCTCCATCCAGTTGCCGATGCGGGCGCGCAGCATCGGGCGTACCGACGCCGGGAACAGCAGCGAGGCAAACAGCACGGCCACCACCGTGCCGAGGATGATCTCCTCGCTGCGCGCCACCACGGTGTCGAAGATGGTCTCCGGCGAGGTGACTGCCGGGAAGCCGATGAAGGCGGTGGTGTAGCCGGCCAACAGGAACGCGTAGCCGCGAGGGCCGCGGTTGAGCAGGGCCATGAACAGGCAACCGGCCAGCCAGATCGACATTGCCGCACTCAGCACCAGCGGGGTTTCCACCAGCGCCGGCAGTGCCAGCAGCGTGGCCAGCCCGGCCACCAGTGTGCCGACGATCCGGTACACGCCCTTGGCGCGGGTCGGGCCCAGCAGCGGCTGGCTGACGATGTACACCGTGCCCATCGCCCAGTACGGGCGCGACAGGTTGCCGGCCATGGCGATGTACAGCGCGGCCACCGCGGCCAGGTAGGTCTTGATCGAGAACAGCCACGCCTGGCGGTCGGTCAGCGCGTTCATGGCTTACTTCGCCGAGGCCTGTGCGGTGGCCGCGCCGTCGGGGCAACCGTTGCCTGCCAGCCGCCACCCAGCACCAGGAACAGATGGATCTGGTCGCGCGAGACCTGCGCTTCGGCGGCGGCCAGGGTGGCGTCGCTGGTGGCCAGGCTGCGGTCGGCATCCAGGCTGGACAGGTAGGGTGTGCGGCCGCCCTGGTACAGCCGGCGGTTCTGCTCGGCGGCCAGCGCGGCCTGCTCCTGCGCCACGCGCAGCGACTGCAGTCGGCGCAGGTCCTGCGCATAGCGTTCCAGCGCAGTCTGGGTCTCGCGCAGTGCCTGCAGCACGGTGTGGTCCAACTCGGCCAGGGCCGCGTCGGCACCGGCTTCGGCGGCGTGGATGCGGGCATGCGTGCCCGAGGAGGGCAGTGTCCACGAGATCAGCGGGCCGATCGACCACTGCTGGGTCATCGGCGTGCCGAAGTCTTCCAGCAGGCCGGCGGCACCCACCGAGGCACCCAGACGGATGTCCGGATACAGCTCGGCGGTGGCCACGCCAATCCGCGCGGTGGCCGAGGCCAGCTTGCGTTCGGCCTGGCGCACGTCCGGGCGGCGCTGCAGCAGCGCACGGCCATCACCGACCGGCAGCGGCTGCGCCAGGCTGGGCGCGTGCGCGCAGTCGATCACGCCGGCCGGCAACTGGCCTGGGGTCTGGCCCAGCAGTGCGGCCAGCGAATAGGCCGCGGCCGAACGCTGCGCGCGCAGCGGCGGCAGTGCCGCCTCCAGCAGTGCCACCTGCGCATTGGCGCGGGCCAGTTCCGGCGGCGTGCCGCGGCCGGCCGCGATCAGGCGCTCGATGACGCTGCGGCTGCGCTGCTGCAGCTGCAGCGAATGCTCGGCCACGTGCAGCTCGTGGTTGGCGTGGCAGATTTCCAGGTAGCTGTCGGCCACCTGTGCGACCACGCTGACCTGGGCCAGGTCGCGCGCCGCAGCGACGGACTGCTCGTCGGCACGCGCTGCCTCGGCGCCGCGCTTGAGCTTGCCGAACAGGTCGAACTGGTAGCTGACCGCGAACTTGCCATCGGCCAGGTTGATCACCGGCAGCTCGTGCTCCTGCAGGAACGATTCGGCCGACAGCTGCGCGCGGCTGACGCCGGCCTCGGCCTCGTACTCGAATCCGCCCGCGTCCAGCGCCTGTTCGTACACGGCGGCGGCGCGGCGCAGGTGCGCATCGGCGGCCTTCAGTTCCACGTTGTCACGCAGTGCCTGGGTGATCAGCCCGTCCAGCACCGGGTCGTTGTACAGCGACCACCAGCGGTCGGGCAGCGCCTGGTTGGCAGCCACCTGCGGGTTCTGCGTATCGATGAAGGCCGCATTGGCCTCCGGGCGCTTGAACGCCGAACCTTCCGGCAGTGCATAGTCCGGGCCGACGGTTCTGCACGCGGCCAGGCTGGCCAGTGCGACGATCAGGCCGAGACGGGGCAGGGCGGCGTTCACAGGCCCGCCTGTGTCGGCGAAGTGCCGGCCTTGTCGTTGTGCGGATGGCGGCCGGTGTCCACGGTCACCGTGGCGGTACGGCCGGCAATCAACTCAACGCCCTTGGGCACTTCGTCGATGGCGATGCGCACCGGGATGCGCTGCGCCAGCCGCACCCAGTCGAAGGCCGGGGTCACGTTCGGCAGCAGGGTGCTGCCGTTGCTGCGGTAGCGGTCCTCGATACCGGCGGCAATGCTCTCGACATGGCCGTGCAGCGGTGCCGATTCGCCCATCAGGCGGATGTCCACGCGCTGCCCCGGCGCCACGCCGCGCAGTCGGGTTTCCTCGAAATAGCCATCAATGCGGAACGAGCCGGTATCCAGCAACGCCAGCACCGGCTTGCCGGCCACCACGTAGTCGCCCACGCGCATCGTGCGGTCGTTGACGCGGCCATCGGCCGGCGCGCGCACCTCGGTGCGGCCCAGGTTGAGCTCGGCCAGGTCGACCGCGGCCTGTGCGGTGGCCAGCGCCGCCTGTGCGGCCTGCAGCTTGGCGCGGCGCACTTCGGCATCCTCGGCGGCGACCAGGTCCTGCAGGCTGCGGTCGCGGCCGATCTCGCGGCGCAGCTGTGCCACCGAGGCCTGGCGTTCGGCCAGGCTGGCCTTGGCCTGCTCCAGCGCGATGCGGTAGCGGGCGCGATCGACGACGAACAGCAGGTCGCCCTTCTTCACCGCCTGGTTGTCGGCCACGTTCACCGTTTCCACCAGCCCGGACACGTCCGGCGCCACCTGCACCACGTCGGCGCCGACGTGGTGCAGGT
>NZ_LXXZ01000036.1 GCF_003244875.1 Stenotrophomonas sepilia | reverse complement strand
GCGGAATGGGCGCTGGCATGGGCGGCATGGGCCTCGGTGCCGGCGCCGCACTGGGCGCCGGCCATGCCACTGCCAGCGATGAAACGGACGCGCGCTGAGCACGTCCGCCGGGTTCAGCGGGTCAGCTCGTAGATCGGCACGAAGCCGCCGTAGATCATCCGCGCACCGTCAAACGGCATCGGATTCTTCGTTGGGTCAAACCGCGGGTCTTCCATCATCTTCTTCATGCCGGCGTCGCGGGTCGGTTTGTCGGGCCATTCGATCCAGGAAAACACCACCGTCTCGTCCGGCGTGGCTTTCACCGCGCCGAAGAAGTCGGTGGTCTTGCCGTGCGGCACGTCATCGCCCCAGCACTCGACCACGCGCAGTGCCCCGTACTCGATGAAGACCGGATCTCCTGTGCGTGCATGGGCGAGGAACTTCTCCTTGTTGGCGGTGGGCACCGCCAGGACGAAACCATCGATGTAGCTCATTGCCAGCCTCCGGATGGACCGTGCCACATGCACGGCCTTCAAGTACACGACGAACCAGGGGATCGGGGATCGACAGCGCTGGATCGTGAAGAAACCTGAAAATGCACGCGCGCCGCGCGCGTATGCCAGATACAGCCTGAATCAAGCCAGAAAATTCAGCAATGCGAAGACTGCTGTTTTCAGGGAGCGTTGTGGCGAATAACGGAGAATTTACATTCCCGATGCGATGGCGCCCTGGCGCTGCTGCACACCATAAGAAAGTAAAGGTGTACCCCCATGAAGAATTCGCTGATTGCTCTGGCCCTGGCCGCTGCCCTGCCGTTCACCGCCTCGGCTGCTGAAAACCTGTCCTACAACTACGCCGAAGCCAACTACGCCAAGACCGACAACGACGCGTTCAAGTCCGACGGTTGGGGCGTGAAGGGTTCGTACGGCTTCCTGCCGAACTTCCACGCTTTCGGTGAGTACAGCCGTCAGGAATTCGACCACACCAACGTCAAGCTGGACCAGTGGAAGATCGGTGCAGGCTACAACGTTGAAATCGCTCCGAGCACCGACTTCGTTGCCCGCGTTGCCTACCAGAAGCTCGACCCGAAGCACGGCCTGGACTTCAACGGCTACAGCGCTGAAGCCGGTATCCGCACCGCCTTCGGTGCCCACGCCGAGGTCTATGGCATGGTCGGCTACGAAGATTTCTCGAAGAAGCACGGCGTCAACCCGGAAGGCCAGTGGTACGGCCGCCTGGGTGGTCAGGTCAAGCTGAACCAGAACTGGGGCCTGAACGGCGAACTGAAGATGAACCGCGACGGCGACAAGGAATACACCGTCGGCCCGCGCTTCAGCTGGTAATTGCTGTTCCGGCGCGCCTGCGCGCTGGAGAAGTCTCGACAGGCCCGGCTCTTGCCGGGCCTGTTGCGTTTGTGGCGGCGCGAAACAAAATGCCGTCTGACTGGTGGTGCACGCGGGCCGAGCATTGCAAGGAATTGGATTCCGCCGCTGCGGGCACCGGCCTACGGTGGATGTTCCATGTTGCCTGGACAGGCCGCGATGCCACCGACACTCCCGCCCCTGCGGCCTGATCGGCCACGACGCCTGGCGCTGCTTGATCCGCACCCGGTACTGCGGTTGGGCGTGGAAGTTCTGCTCCGCCAACACAGTGGTGTGCAGGTGCGCGTGAGCCTGTCCAACGAGGCGCGCCTGCTGCAGTTGCTGGAGCGCAGCCCGAGGTGTGTCGACCTGCTGCTGATCGATGCGCTGCCGATGGGCGACCTGGGCGATGGGTTGGCCCTGCTGCGCGTGCTGTCGCAGCGTTGGCCGGCGCTGCCGGTGCTGGTGCTCTCGGCGCACTGCAACGCCAGTACGGTGACCACCGCGATGCGAGCCGGCGCGCGCGGCTTCCTGTCCAAGTCGATGCCACCGGAGACGTTGCTGCGCGCCATTGACGTGGTCGCCCGTGGCGGCCGCTTCGTGCCACCGGAACTGCGTGAGGAGCTGAAGCTGCCACGCACACGCCGGGTATCTGCACCGGTGCTGACGCCGCTGAGCCAGCGCGAGCGTGAAGTGCTCGGGTTGGTGCTGAAGGGCGTCAGCACCAGTGAAATGGCCCTGCGCTCAGGGCGCTCGGCCAGCACCATCAGCTCGCAGAAAACGTCGGCCTACCGCAAGCTCGGCATCCGCGGGGATGGTGACCTGTTCCGCTTCCGCCACCTGCTCGAATGTGGCTGAGCGGCCTTACTCGCCCTGGTACTGCTTCTCTTCCACCAGCGCCGAACCGGCCACGCGGTTGATCTCGTTCTTCACCTGCACGCGCTCGCCATTGGTGCCATAGACACCGCGTGCCAGCTGGGTGAACGCATCGTCGAACACCTGGGCCGCTTCCTTGTCGCGCAGCTGGTCCTGTATGTCCCACATGCGTTCGTTGATCGCCTTCAGCTGCTGCTTCAGCGCGTCCAATGCCGGCTGCGCCTGCAGCTGCTGCTGCAGCAAGGGCAACAGGCCATCCAGTTCGGTGCGCACGTTGGCCAGCTTGGCAGCATCATCGATGCGCTCGGCCTTGATCTCGAGAATGGTGATCTTGTCGATCAGCTCGCCGATCGATACCGGGGTCAGGATGGCGTCCACGTGGTTGGTTCCTGGAAACAAGGCGCCATGATACCGCGCGGCTGGCACGTAGCCTTCATCGACGGGATTTACGCCGAATTTGCGCCGCAGGCCGGGCAGCGCCCTCGATCCGTTACGGCGGCGCACCCGACACTGCCGTCCCGGCGGCGCGACCGCCTTCGACGAGGAACACAGTGCAGTGAACAGCAAGGGGATGATGGCGGCGCTGGTGGCCGCCCTGGCAGGGCTGCTCGGGATCGGCAGCGCGCAGGCACAGGTGCAGGCCAGTGGCAGTGCTGCATTGACCAGCGACTACGTGTGGCGTGGCAGCTCGCAGAGCGATGGCGACCCGGCGGTGCAGGCCGGCGCGAAGGTCTCGATCCCGTCGGGATGGTACGCCAGCGTGTGGGGTTCGAACGTTTCGTTCAAACCGGACAATGGCGCGCGCAGCGAGTTCGACCTGGTGGCGGGCTGGTCCGGCGCACTGGCACCGGACTGGAGCCTGGATGCCAACCTGACCCGTTACGTGTACCCGGGCACCGGCCGCGCGCTGGACTGGACCGAGCTCAACACCACGTTGACCTGGAAGCAGCGCGCCTGGCTGCAGGTCGCCCATTCCAACGATGCGTTGGCCGGTGGCCATCGCGGTACCTATGCCCAGCTTGGTGTGCGTGTGCCGTTGCACGAACGCCTCCGCCTGGAAGCAGCGGTGGGCCAGTACTGGCTGGCCACCGCGCAGGGCCCGGACTACCTGCATGGGCAGCTCAGTGCCATCGCCTCGCTTACCCCGGCATGGGAACTGCGCGCCACCGTGCATGGCACGGACAACGCAGCCAAGCGCCTGTTCCCCGGCAACGCCGGTGGGCGATGGGAGCTGGCGCTGCAGGGCAGCTTCTAGTCGGCCAGCGACGCCTGGCGCGCACGCAGCGCGCCGGGCAGCCACAGCAGCAGGGCCAGCACGGCCACGGCGGCACCGGCCACGCAGACGCCGGTCCAGCCGAAGCGCTGGTAGACCTGTGCAGACAGCAGCGAGCCCAGCGAGCCGCCGATGAAATAGCCGGTCATGTAGCCGGCATTGAGGCGGTTGCGTGCTGCCGGTTGCAGCGCGTAGATCAGGTTCTGGTTGCTGACGTGCAACAGCTGCGCGGCCAGATCCAGCACCACCACGCCCAGCAGCAATGCCAGCAGCGAGTGTGCGGACAGCCCCAGCGGCAGCCACGACAGCAGCAACAGCGCCAGTGCAATGGCGGTGGCACGCCCGGTCTGGCCACGGTCGGACATGCGACCAGCCAGACCCGCCGCCAGCGTGCCGGCCGCACCGACCAGCCCGAACAGGCCGATGGTGGCGTCGCTGTAGGCGTACGGCGGTTGTGCCAGCAGGAATGCGAGCGGGGTCCAGAAGATCGCGAACATGGCGAAGCTGCAGGCGCCCAGCAGCGTACGCTGGCGCAGCACCGGTTCCTGCACGAACAGCACGCCGATCGAGCGCAGCAATGCGAAATAGCCAAGGCCGGCGCTGTGGTGGAATCGCGGCAGGCCGCGCTGCAATGCCAGTGCGGTCAGCACCAGAGTGGCAGCGGCGATCGCATACACCAGGCGCCAGTCGCCCAGGCTGGAAAGCAGGCCGGCCACGGTACGCGCCAGCAGGATGCCCAGCAGCAGGCCACTCATCAATGTTCCGACCACGCGGCCGCGGTGTTCCGGCGCGGCCAGCGTGGCGGCGAACGGCACCAGTACCTGGGCCACCACCGAAAACAGGCCGGTGATCGCAGTGCCCACCAGCAACCAGGTCAGCGACGGTGCGCAGGCACTGATCACCAGTCCGCCCGCCGACAGCAGGCTCATCACCACGATCAGGCGGCGGCGTTCGAACAGGTCACCCAGCGGCACCAGCAGAATCAAGCCGGCGGCATAGCTCAGCTGCGCGGCGGTAACCACCATGCCGACCTGGCCGAACGGCACGCCGAAGGCGTCGGCGATGGTGTGCAGCAGCGGTTGCGCGTAGTAGTTGCTGGCCACGGCCACACCGGTGGCGACCGACATCAGCAGCACCTGCCAACGGTGCAGAGGGGGAAGGGACGGGCTCACGCGATGTTCCAGGAAGCGGGGGCACAGTGTCCGCCTGCTGCGAGCATGATGGAAATGAATCATCATCATCCATGCCATCTGAAAACAAGATAGTTGTATGAACCTCAAGCAGCTCGAGTTCGCCGTGGCGCTGTCCGAAGAGGGCAATTTCACCCGTGCCGCCGAGCGCTGCCACGTGGTGCAGTCCGCGCTCAGCCACCAGATCGCCCACCTGGAACAGGAACTGGGTGCCACGCTGTTCGAGCGCCTGCCGCGCCAGGTGCGGGCCACCGCCGCCGGCGAGGCGTTGCTGGTGCACGCACGCCAGGTGCTGGCCAGCCTGCGCCACCTGCGCGCCGACGTGGCCGCCGTCAGTGGCGAAGTGCGTGGGTTGCTGGCCATCGGGCAGATTTCCTCGCTGACCGGAATCGACGTTGTGGCGATGCTGGCGGCGTTCCAGCGCGTGCACCCGCAGGTGGAGTTCCAGTTGCGCGTGGACAAGAGCGAGGACCTGATCGCGCAGGTACATTCGCGCGCGCTGGATGTGGCACTGGTCGGCCTGGCGCCTTCGGCAGCGCTGGACGGTGTCTGCCATCAGGTGCTGCAGGAGGAGGATCTGGTAGCGGTACTGGCGCCATCGCACCGGCTGGCCGGGCGCAAGCGGCTGCCATTGGCCGCACTGCAGGATGAAGCATTGGTCGACTTCCCGCGCGGCACCGGCGCACGCCGTCAGACCGATGATGCTTTTGCCGCAGCCGGACTGCCGCACACGGTCCGTTTCGAGGTCAACCTGATGGAACTGGTCGAGCGCTTCGTCCGCCATGGGTTGGCGGTCGGCATCGTGCCGGCATTGATCGCCGATGGGTTCCAGGGCGTGGTGCAGATTCCGCTGCAGCCGACCCCGACCCGGCGCGTGCACCTGATCTGGCAGCGCCTGCCGACACCAGCGGCGCGGGCGTTCGTCGACGCCGTGCTCAGCCGCGCAGGCGCAGGCTCAGGCCCTTGAGGAAGTTGCGCAGCATCTGGTCCAGGCAACGCCGGTAGTTGGCGTGCCCGGGTTGACGGAACAGCGCGCCCACTTCCGACTTGGAGACATTGAAACCTGCGCTGGCAAAGATCTCCATCAGGTCCACGTCGCGCAGCTGGAACGCCACGCGCAGCTTCTTCAGCACCAGGTTGTTGTCGATGCGGGTTTCCACTGCGCGCTGCGGCTGGCTCTCGTCGCGGCCACGCAGGTGCACGATCAGGCCGTCGAGGAAGTGCGCCAGCGCGCTGTCGTTCATCGCCTCGAAACCGGCTTCGTCCTCGCGGCGCAGCCAGGCCTTCACCTGCCCGGTATCCACGGCAAAGGCCGGGTCGGCCATCTGGCACAGGGCGACCACGTGCTGGTCACCCAGGTCCAGGGAATAGCGCACGCTGCGCAGGACATCATTGTTGATCATGGCCCATTGTACCGGCCCCTGGCGTGTCACCGGACTGTCATCGAACTGCAGCATCGTGAGCACTCGTTCGCTGGGACCCTTGCATGCGCCGGTATCTGTTTTCCGCACTACTGCTCGCCGGCAGCTTCGCTGCCTTTGCCCAGGACCGCTTCGTACCCGTCGAGCGGCGCCTCAGTGCATCCCAACTGGCCGAGGTCGGGCTCAGTCCAGCGCAGTTGCAGGCGTTGAACCGGGTACTGCGCGAGGCAGAGAGCACGGCCGCCGCGTCGACGGCAGCGGTGGCCCCGGTCGCTGCGCCGCTGCCTGCCAATGTGCCGGCACCGCCAGCAATGCATCTGGGCCTGGATGACGAACCGGTCAGTGCCCGTGTGGTCGGAGAGGTCGCAGGCTGGCAGCCCGGCACGCTGTTCACCCTTGATAACGGCCAGCAATGGCAGGTGATGAAGGGACAGATGAAGCTGCGCACGGTGTTGCAGTCGCCGCAGATCGCCGTTGTTCCAGGAATTGCCGGGCGCTGGTTCCTGCAGGTCGACGAAGACCTGCCCAAGGCCAGAGTGTTTCGCGTGCGTTGAGCCGGGGGGACGACTGGACGGCGGGCACCTCAGGACGGGCCGGGAATGCCAGAATGGGCGTCCGGTTTTTCCCCCTGGAGTTGCCTGATGACCCGCACTGTCCTGATTACCGGCGCCACGTCCGGCTTCGGCGCCGCCGCCGTCCACCGCTTCGCCCAGGCCGGCTGGAAAGTGATCGCCACGGGCCGCCGCAGCGAACGCCTGCAGCCGCTGGTCGAGCGCTACGGCAAGGACGTGGTGCACGCCGCCGCCTTCGACATCCGCGATGCGGTGGCGATGGAGGCGGCCCTGCTGGCGCTGCCGCCGGCCTTTGGCGAGATCGACCTGCTGGTCAACAACGCCGGCCTGGCGCAGGGCACCGCGCCGGCACAGAGCGCCACGCTGTCGGACTGGACCACGATGATCGACACCAACATCACCGCGCTGGTGACCCTGACCCATCGCCTGCTGCCGCAGCTGGTGGAGCGCAAGGGCGCGATCATCAACATCTCGTCGGTGGCCGGCGTCTACCCGTACCCGGGGGGCAACGCCTACGGTGGCACCAAGGCCTTCGTCAGCCAGTTCTCGCTGGGCCTGCGTTCGGACCTGCACGGCACCGGCGTGCGCGTGACCACGATCGAGCCGGGCATGGCCGAAACCGAATTCACCGTGGTACGTACCCATGGCGATCAGAACGCCTCGGACAAGCTGTACAGCGGCGCCAACCCGATGACCGCCGAAGACATCGCCGAGCAGATCTTCTGGGTGGCCAGCCTGCCGCCGCACCTGAACATCAACCGGCTGGAGCTGATGCCGGTCAGCCAGTCGTTCGCCGGATTCCAGGTCGCCCGCGAGGGCTGACCGGAGTCGTAATCGCTTTTTGTAGAGTCGAGCCATGCTCGACTCTACAGAAACAAGAAAGCCGGGCACTGCCCGGCTTTTTCATTCACATCGGCAGGCTTACTGCGCCTTGATCGCCATCGCCTGCAGGCCGGTGCCATCCAGCTTCTGCTTGGCTTCGGACAACTCGCCGGCACTGCCGTACGGGCCCATGCGCACGCGGTACACGGTCTTGCCGTTGATCTGCGCCGACTCCACGCGTGCCGCCAGGCCCATCATGGCGAGCTTGGCCTTGGTGGCTTCGGCGTCACCGGAAGCACCGAAGGCTCCTGCCTGCAGGATGTAGCGGGCGTTGTCGGCGGCCGCCGGTGCAGCAGCGGATGCCGGCGGTGCCGACGCGGCGGGCGCGCTTTCCGCGCGCGGCGCTGGAGTGGCGGCCGCCGTGCTGGCCGACGGGGTTGCCGCGGTCGGGCGCTCGTTCAGCGGTGCCGGCAGCGGACGGTTGGTCGCGGTTACCGGCGCAGTGCTTGCGACGCTGGCCGTTGCGGGCGGTGCCGGCGTGGCCGTACTGGCCGGCGGTACCGGCTTGCCCTCCAGCGCGGCCTGCGCGCGCGACGCTTCGGCCTTGGCCCGGCGCTGATCCTCGGCGCGCGCGCTGGCGGCCAGTTCGGCGTCGGACATTTCCACTTCCTTGCCCGGCAGCAGGGTGTAGAAGTCGTACTGCGTCGCGGCGGGCTTCTCCGGTTCGGCCGGCTTCGGCGTGGCCGGCTGCGCGGCCGGCTGGCTGCCGACATCGCTGTCGGCATCAGCGACCGGGGCCGGCTGCGCGTTCGGGTTCGGCTGCGGACCGGCACGCAGGAAGCCATCGCCTTCGCCCTTGAACAGGTTCGGCGCCGCCAGGAACACCACGGCGGCGATCGCCACACCGGCCACCAGCCACACCCATCCGGGGGTGCCCTGGCTGCTGCTGTTGCGTCGTGCCTGGGTTTTGCCGCGTCGTGCTGCCATGTGTACTGCGTCTCCTGATGCTTACATTTTTTCCGGGGCACTCACGCCCAGGAGTTCGAGGCCGTTGGCCAGCACCTGGCGCGCCGCGCAGGCCAGGGTCAGCTTGGCGTTGCGATCGGTGGCGTCGTCCACCAGCACCGGCGTCCCGTGATACCACGTGTGGAAGGCATGCGCCAATTCACGCAGGTACTGCGCCACCAGGTGCGGCTCCAGCGCCACGCCGGCCGCTTCCACCACTTCCGGATACCGCGAGATCTCGTTCATCAGCCCCAGCGAGGCATCGTCGGCCAGGCGGCCCAGATTGGCCAGGCCATTGCCCTGCTCGTACACAAGACCCTTTTCCTGGGCCTGGCGCAGCAGGCTGCAGACGCGGGCGTGCGCGTACTGCACGTAGAACACCGGATTGTCGTTGCTCTGCTGGCGGGCCAGGTCGATGTCGAAGGTCAGCTGCGAATCGGGCTTGCGCGCGATCAGGAACCAGCGGGTCGCATCGCGGCCGGCCTCCTCGATCAGGTCGCGCAGGGTGAAATAACTGCCGGCACGCTTGGACAGCTTCACTTCCTCGCCGCCGCGCATGACGGTGACCATCTGGTGCAGCACGTATTCCGGCCAGCCCTGCGGGATGCCCACTTCCAGCGCCTGCAGGCCGGCGCGTACGCGCGCCAGCGAGCCGTGGTGATCGGCACCCAGTTCGGTGATCGCGCGCTCGTAGCCGCGCTGCCACTTGGACAGGTGGTAGGCCACGTCCGGTACGAAGTAGGTGAAGGTGCCGTCGGACTTGCGCATCACGCGGTCCTTGTCGTCACCGAAATCGGTGCTGCGCAGCCACAGCGCGCCGCCTTCCTCGTAGGTGTGCCCGGAGGCCTGCAGCTTGGCCACGGCCTCGGCGACCTTGCCATCGGTGTACAGCGAGCTTTCCAGGAAGTAGATGTCGAAGTCGACGCCGAAGGCGGCCAGGTCCAGGTTCTGCTCGTTGCGCAGGTAGGCCACGGCGAAGCGACGGATCGACTGCATGTCGTCCGGGTCCTTGGCGCCGACCACCAGCGTGCCTTCCAGGTCAACGCTGGCGCCGGCCATGTAGGCGCGGGCAACATCGGCGATGTATTCGCCGCGGTAGCCGCCTTCCGGCCAGCCTTCCTGGTCCGGCGCAATGCCCTTCACGCGGGCCTGCACCGACAGCGCCAGGTTCTCGATCTGCACGCCGGCGTCGTTGTAGTAGAACTCGCGCTTGGCGTTCCAGCCGTTGGCATCGAGCACGCGGGCCACGCAGTCGCCGATCGCCGCCGCGCGGCCATGGCCGACATGCAGCGGGCCGGTCGGGTTGGCCGACACGTACTCCACGCCCACCGTGCGGCCGTTGCCGGACAGGTTGCGGCCGTAGTCGTGGGCTTCCTTGATGACCGACGCGGCTTCGCGCTGGTACGCAGCCGGAGCCAGGTGGAAGTTGATGAAGCCGGGGCCGGCGATCTCGACCTTGCTGACGTCCTCGCTGCGCGGCAGCGCCTCGACCAGCGCCTGAGCCAGTGCGCGCGGATTGCTGCGCGCGGCCTTGGCCAGCAGCATCGCGGCGTTGGTGGCGAAGTCGCCATGGTCACGGGTCTTCGGGCGCTCGACCACGAAGTCCGGCGGCAGGGAGTCGGCGGGCAGGGTGCCATTGGCGCGCAAGGCTTCGATGCCTTGGCTGATCAGGGCGCGGAGGAGATTTTTCACGAGGCCTGCTGTGAGAATGAGCGGCGGAATCGCCCATTTTAGCGCAGATACCCGCGCCCACGCTGACCAGAACATGCCTGCGGGGGTACCTGCCCGGCCCTGGTCAGGCCCGCTCAGCCGAACAGGCGTGGCTGGGGCGGGGACAGCAGGCCCCGTTCAGCAAACGAAACGGGGCGGCCTTCGCCGACCACGAAGTGGTCCAGCAGGCGTACGTCCACCAGTGCCAGCGCCTGCTGCAGTTCATCGGTGATCCGGGTATCGGCGCCGGAGGGTTCCGGGTCGCCGGAGGGGTGGTTGTGGCTGAGGATCACCGCTGCCGCATTGTGCAGCAGGGCTCGCCGCACCACCTCGCGGGGGTAGACCGGGGCGGCATTGATGGTGCCCTGGAACAGTTCCTCGCAGGCGATCAGCCGGTGGCGGTTGTCCAGGAACAGCGCCATGAAGATCTCGCGGGCCTGGCCGCGCAGGCGGTGCTGCAGGTAGCGGCCGACCGCGGCCGGGTTGTTGCCGACCGCCTCGCCCTGCTGAAGCTCGGCGGCCAGGTAGCGATGGGCCAGTTCCAGGCCGGCGGCCAGTGCACAGCTTCGTGCCGGCCCCAGCCCCGGCAACCGGGCCAGCTCGCGGGCCGGGCGGTCCAGCAGCACGCGCAGCGGGCCATGCGCCTGCAGCAGGTCGCGGGCGGTCTGCACCGCGTCGCGTCCACCGAAGCCGGAGCCGAGAAACAGCGCCAGCAGCTCTGCGTCGGACAACGTGGCGGGGCCGCGGGCGATCAGCTTCTCGCGGGGACGTTCCTGCTCGGGCCAGTCATGGATGGGCATGCCTGCATCATCGCCAGCGCGGGTGATGCGTCCCATCAGGGCAGGACGCACGCCCGGGTAGGCTGTTGCCTCAGTCGCGTCGCGACTGCAGATAGGCGAACAGCTCCTGGTTGTTCTGCAGCCCCAGCTTGCGCTTGGCTTCGGCCTTCTGCCGGCTGATCGTTTTCGGGCTGCGGCCGCAGTGGACGGCGATGGCGTTCACTTTCAGCCCGGCGGCCAACAGGTCCAGCACTTCCTGTTCGCGGGCCGACAGCGCCGCCGGCTCACGCGCGAACATCAGGTCGCGCGCCTGCAGGTGGTCGCGCAGCTGCTGCGAGACGAACACCTGCCCGGCCATGGCCGCGTTCAGGGCCTGCGGCAACTCGCCGAAATCGGCGCACTTGTCGACCAGGCCACTGACACCTTCACGCAGCAGGCCATCGAGCAGGCCGGGGTGACGGGCGCCGGTAAGCACCACCACGGGCATGCCCGGGTGGCGTTCGCGCAGCTCAGCGATCAGTTCCGGGCCATCCGGGCCGGTGCCCGGCATGGAGAGGTCGGTCAGCACCGCGTCGCAGCCGTGGTGCTCGACCAGCTGCAGCAGCTGGGCGCCGTCACGCGCGCTGCCGACGACCTCCATCAGATGGGTCTGCAGCACGATGCGGATGCCGTGCAGGACGACGGGATGGTCGTCGGCGATGATGATGCGCGGGTGCACGCGGAATCCTCGAAAAGCGAAGCGGCACACCTGCGGTGGCCACTGACGATTCTGCAAACGTGGCCGGCCAACAGGTATAGGAAAGTTCCGAATCGCAGTGTCTTGAACCCCGGAAGCGTTGTGGCGCAAGTCCCATCTGCTGATAGCCGCCCGCTATGTGTGCCGTGTACCGGGACATTGCCGACCATCGGGTAAGCTAATGCCCTCGTTTGCACAGGAATTCCAGGTGGCTGACTCCCCCAACGCTTCCCCCGCGCCGGCCCGCGCGCTGGAAGGCCAGAAACTGCTGTTGTGCGTCGGAGGCGGGATCGCGGCCTACAAGGCCCTGGAGCTGGTGCGGCGCCTGCGCGATGCCGGTGCCCAGGTGCAGGTGGCGATGACCGCCGGTGCCCAGCAGTTCGTCACTCCGCTCAGCTTCCAGGCCCTGTCCGGGCAGCCGACCCGCACCACGCTGTGGGACAGCGCCGCCGAGCAGGCCATGGGCCACATCGAGCTGGCCCGCTGGGCCGACCGCATCGTGGTCGCGCCGGGTACCGCCGATCTGCTGGCGCGGCTGGCCCAGGGCCATGCCGATGACCTGGTCAGCACCCTGTGCCTGGCCAGCACCGCACCGCTGACGATCTGCCCGGCAATGAACCACCGGATGTGGCTGCATCCGGCTACCCAGGCCAACATCGCCCTGCTGCGCCAGCGCGGTGCGCAGGTGATCGGCCCGGTCGATGGCCCGCTGGCCGAAGGTGAATCCGGTCCCGGCCGGCTGGCTGAACCGGGCGACATCGTGGCCGCGCTGGTGGCCAATGGCGGTACCGCTGCGACGGTTGCCGCGCCGGAAACCCGTGCCCTGCAGGGCTTGCGCCTGCTGATCAGTGCCGGCCCGACCTACGAAGACATCGATCCGGTGCGCTACGTCGGCAACCGCAGCAGCGGCAAGATGGGCTTTGCCCTGGCCGCTGCCGCCGCCGCGCTGGGTGCGCACGTGGTGCTGGTCAGCGGCCCGGTCCAGCTGCCGACGCCACCGGGCGTGCAGCGCATCGACGTGCGCTCGGCCGCGCAGATGCGCGATGCCGTACTGAAGTCGCTGCCCGCCGACATCTATATCGGTGCCGCCGCAGTGTCCGACTACACCCCGCGCCAGGTCGCCGCGCAGAAGCTGAAGAAGACCGCCGACAGCCAGTCGCTGGTGATCGAGCTGGTGCGCACGCCGGACATCCTGGCCGAAGTCGCCGCGCAGACGCAGTCGCTGAAGCTGGTGGTCGGCTTTGCCGCCGAGACCCACGACGTGGAGAAATATGCACGCGGCAAGCTGATCGACAAGCGCCTGGACCTGGTGATCGCCAACCAGGTCGGCATCAGTGGCGGTGGTTTCGAGAGCGACAACAATGCCGCCACGGCCTTCTGGCAGGACGGTGAACAGGTATTCCCGGCCACGTCCAAGCGCGAACTGGCCGAACAACTGCTGGCGCTGATCGCGCGGAGACTCCAGGCATGACCCAGGCATCCCTTTCCCGGCCGCTGCAGGTCAAGCTGCTCGATCCGCGCTTTGGCGACAGCTGGCCGCTGCCGGCCTACGCCACCGAAGCCAGCGCCGGCATGGACCTGCGCGCGGCGCTGGATACCGCACTGACCCTGCAGCCGGGCGACACCGCGCTGGTGCCCAGCGGCCTGGCCATCCACATTGCCGACCCGAACCTGTGCGCGGTGATCCTGCCGCGTTCGGGGCTGGGCCATCGGCACGGCATCGTGCTGGGCAATGGCACCGGCCTGATCGATGCCGACTACCAGGGGCCGCTGCTGATCAGCGTCTGGAACCGTGGCCGCGAGGCCTTCACCATCGAGCCCGGCGATCGCATCGCGCAGCTGGTGGTGGTTCCGATTGCCCGCGTCAGCCTGCAGGTGGTGGATACTTTCACCGACAGCGTGCGGGGCACGGGTGGATTCGGCCATACCGGGGTGCGTTGACAGGGGACATCGATGAGCGGCATCGGGGAAGGACAGCGGGGACGGTCGTTGGGTCGCAGTGCACCACTACTGGGGGTGCTGCTGATCCTGCTGGCCGGCTGGTTCGGATGGAGCGCGGTGCAGCAATGGCGGCAGGAGGCCAACGGCCAGGCGCTGGAAGAAGCGCGCGACCAGGCCGTGCAGGGCCTGCAGCAGGCCGCTGCTGGCCAGTTGCAGCAGCTGCAGCAGCAGTTGAAGAACGATCGCGTGCAGCAGGCGCTGCAGGCCGGCGATGCCGCTGCAGCGGCGCTGGCCGTGCGCGAGAGCTGGACCGGGGTTGAGCAGGTCGAGGTGCTGACGGCCGATCTGGCCAACGCCTATGCCGATCCGGCCACCTTCGGGTATGCACGCCTGGCCCTGCTGGAAGCGGCGGTGGCTGAGGGCAAACCCAGCCTGCGCGTCGTCCGCGATGGTGGCAGCAATCGCCTGGGCCTGGCTGCGCCAGTGCAGCTGGGCAGCCTGGGGCCGGCCGTGATCTATGTCCGCCAACCGCTGCTGCGGCTGACCTCGCCGCTGGACCAGGTGCGTGCGCCGTCCGCAGGCTTCCTTGGCCTGCGCCAGGGTGGCTTCGATCTGGTCACCCAGGGCGACGCGGGCCTGTCCGAAAGCGCCGAAGCGCTGGCGCGCCCGGTTGCAGGCACGCCGCTGCGACTGGTCGCGTCGGTACCGAATGTCGACGCCGGTCCGCTGGGCCTGGGCGCGCTGGCCAGCGCCATTGTGGCGTTGCTGCTGGCGTTCATTGCCGTGTTGCTGGTGGTGGGACGTGACCGACTGCCGAAGTCGCTGCCCTTGCCACGCCGCGCCGCAGCGTCCGAGGCCGACCATGGCCCGACCCTGAGCGAGAGCCTGCAGCAGGCGCCGCCACCCGTGGCCGCTGTGACCGGCAGTGGCGATGCCGCGCCACCGCCGCCACCGCCGGTGCCGGCCGAGGAGCTGGCCGCCGGCATCTTCCGCGCTTATGACATCCGCGGCGTGGTGGGCAGTGAACTGACACCGAAGACAGCGGCGCAGATCGGCCAGGCCATCGGCACCGTGGCACTGGAGCAGGGCCTGCGCGAGGTGGTGATCGGTCGCGATGGCCGCCTGTCCGGTCCCGAGCTGACGGCCGGGCTGGCCGAGGGCCTGCGCCGTGCCGGCTGCGCGGTGATCGACATCGGCCTGGCGCCGACCCCGCTGGTGTACTACGCCGCCTTCCATCTGCGTACCGGCACCTGCGTGGCAGTCACAGGCAGCCACAATCCGCCCGAGTACAACGGCTTCAAGGTGGTCATTGGCGGCGAGACGCTGTCCGGCGATGCCATCACCGATCTCTACCAGCGCATCGTCGAGGGCCGCCTGGCGCAGGCCGCCGAGCCCGGTGACTACCAGCAGCGCGATGTCAGTGCCGACTACATCCAGCGCATCGCCGATGACGTGCAGCTGGACCGCCCGCTGAAGGTCGTGGCCGATGCCGGCAATGGCGTGGCCGGCGCGCTGGCGCCGCAGCTGCTGGAAGCGATCGGCGCCGACGTCATTCCGCTGTACTGCGATGTCGACGGCACCTTCCCCAACCATCATCCCGACCCGAGCGAACCGGCCAACCTGGAAGACCTGGTGCAGACGGTCAAGCGCTTTGGCGCCGATCTCGGCGTGGCCTTCGATGGCGACGGCGACCGGCTGGGCGTGGTGACCGGCGAAGGCCGGATCATCTACGCCGATCGCCTGCTGATGCTGTTCGCTGCCGATGTGTTGATGCGCAATCCGGGCGCGATGGTGATCTACGACGTGAAGTGCACCGGCAAGCTGTCCGACCATGTGCTGCGCAACGGTGGCAGCCCGCTGATGTGGAAGACCGGGCATTCGCTGATGAAGGCGAAGATGCGCGAGACCGATGCCGAGCTGGCCGGCGAGATGAGCGGCCACTTCTTCTTCAAGGAACGCTGGTTCGGTTTCGACGACGGTCTGTACGCCGCTGCGCGATTGCTGGAGATCCTGGCCCAGCGCGAGGAAACCCCGGACGAGGTGCTGGGCGAACTGCCGGAAATGGTCGCCACGCCGGAGCTGAAGGTACCGGTGGCCGACGGGACGCCGCATGCCCTGGTGGCGATGCTGGTGGCGGCGGCGCAGTCGCCGGACAACCCGTATGTGGGTGGCCGCCTGTCGACCATCGATGGGCTGCGCGTGGACTTCGCCGATGGCTGGGGCCTGGTGCGTGCCTCCAATACCACGCCGGTGCTGGTGCTGCGGTTCGAAGGCAACGACGAGGCCGCACTGGAACGCATCCAGGCCCTGTTCCGCAGCCAGCTGCAACCAGTGCTGGGCGACACCCCGCTGGGGTTCTGACCCCTTTGGAAGCTGCAGCAGAATGGGTAGTGCCGGCCGCAGGCCGGCAAGCCCATGAACCTCACACACCCTGCAGTTGCCGGCCAGCGGCCGGCACTACCCCTTGAACCGCAACCCCACGCCCGGCTCGGTGAACAGGTAGCGCGAATCCAGCGCCGAATCGCCCAGCTTGTGCCGCAGCTTGCCGACCAGGATGCGCAGGTAGTGGGTGTCGTGCTGGTGGGTCGGCCCCCAGATCTCCTGCAGGATCTGCGGCTGGGTCACCACCCGCCCGGCATTGCGCAGCAGCAGCGACAGCAGCGCGTATTCCTTGCGGGTCAACGCCACCGGTTCACCCTGCAGGGCGACTTCGCGACGCACCAGGTCCACGTGCAGGTGGCCATCGTCGAACACCGGCGGCGTGCCATCGGTCGGCACGCTGCGCGTGCGCAGCAGCGCCCGCACGCGCGCCATCAGCTCCTGCGTGCCGAACGGCTTGGTCACATAGTCGTTGGCGCCGGTATCCAGTGCGCGCACCTTCTCGGCTTCGCCGGCGCGCACGGTCAGCATGATCACCGGCACCTGGCTCCACTGGCGCAGCTGTTCCAGGACCTCATGGCCTTCCATGTCCGGCAGGCCAATGTCCAGGATCACCAGGTCCATGTCTTCGCTGGCGGCCAGCTGCAGGCCTTCCTGGCCGGTGGCGGCCTGCCGCACCTGGTAGCCCTGCGCGCGCAGGCTGATGTCCAGGAACCGGCGGATCTGGGTTTCATCGTCGATCACCAGCACGCGTGCGGCCGGCACGCTGGCATCAATCGGGGTCGGGCTCATCGTGGGAGGCTGGCTTGAGCAGGGGCAGGGTGATGCGGATCAGGGTACCGCGACCGTCGCGTCCGGGCAGCGCCTGCACGCTGCCGCCATGTGCGCCGATCATGCCCTGGCAGATGGTCAGGCCCAGGCCGGTGCCGTGGCGGCCCCGGTCGCCACGCTCGACGCTGTAGAACATGTCGAAGATGCGCGCGCGCTCGTCATCGGGAATGCCGGGGCCGGCATCGATCACGTCGATGCGCAGCTGGCCGTCCAGCTCGCGCGCCTGTACCTGCACGGCGGCGTCGGGCGGCGAGAACTTGGCCGCGTTCTCCATCACGTTGAACACGGCCTGTTCGACCAGCGCCGGGTGCACCCAGATCGGTGCCAGCGTGGCTGGGATGTCCAGCTCCAGCCGCACCTTTGGCTGGTAGCGCTGCAGGCGCCGTGCCGCCGAGCCGATCAGCTCGTCCACGCCGATCCAGTCGCGGTTGATCTTCAGCCCTTCATGACCCAGCCGGGTCATGTCCAGCAGATTCTGGATGTAGCGGTCCAGCCGTTCGCCCTCGACCAGGATGGTGTCCAGCAAAGCACGGCGATCGGCTGTATCCATGGCCGCACCGTAGCTGGCCAGGCTGTCGGCCGACCCGATCATCGCCGCCAATGGCGAGCGCAGGTCGTGCGACACCGAGGAGAGCAGCGCCGAGCGCAGCCGCTCGGTCTCGTTGCTGACGTGTGCCTGCTCCAGTTCCGCCACCAGCCGGGTACGCAGCGCGGCCTGTGCGATGTCATCGACCATCGCTTCGGCCAGCTGCCGCTGTTCGGGCAGCAGGCGCGCCTGTGCGCCGGGCAGGTACAGGCCGGCCACGCCGATCGCACGGTCTTCGCCGTCCAGCAACGGCAGGAACCACCATTGCGCACCGGCCAGGGTATCGGTGAAGCGCCCACTGGGCTGGCCGTGGCGCAGTGCCCAGTCGGCGGCAGCCAGGTCGGTATCGCCAGGCTGGTTGCGGCCACCGGCGGCGGTATCGGTGCCGATCCGCAGCCACGCCGGCACGTCCAGGGCCTGCTCCAGCGCATGCCGGCCCGCCTGTGCCACCTCGCCGTTGCCGGCCGCGCTGGCCAGCTGACGGCCCAGCTGCTGGCGCGCACGCGCATGGCGGTTGGCCGCACGCAGCGCAATCACCTGCATGCGCAGGCGCGAGGCCAGGCGCCCGGCCACCAGTGCCGCGGCCAGGAACAGGAACACGGTGATCACGCCCTGGCGTGCACCGATGGCGAAGGTGAAGCGCGGCGCGATGAACAGGAAGTTGTAGGCCAGGAAGCACAGGATCGCGGCCATCACCGCCACGCTGGCGCGCGTGCGTGCAGCCACCAGCACCACCGCGACGATGAACACCATCGACAGGTCGGCCATGCCCACCCAGTGTTCGGCCAGCCACGCCACCGCACAGGCCAGCGCGGTAGCGATCAGGGCTTGTGCCGGTTCATGACTGATACCGCGCATTGGCGGCAGCAGGCTCTCGCGGCGCGAGCGTGCGCGTGCCTGTGGCGTGCTGATGATGGTGATCTCGTAATGCGCGCCACGCTGGATCAGCTGCTGGGTCAGGGTGCGGTTGAACATCCGTGCCAGTGGACGTTCGCGGGTCCGGCCCAGCACCAGGGTCGACACGCCGTTGTGTGCGGCATGGTCGAGCAGGGCATCGGCGATGCTCGATCCATGCAGCAGTTCGGCGTCGCCGCCCAGCCGCCTTGCCAGCGCAAAGGCCGCATCGATCTCGCGCCGGGTCGCCTCGTCCTGGCGCCGGCCCTGCACGGTCACTACCGTCCACGGCGCGTCACGGCGCTCTGCGATGCGCCGCGCCACGCGCACCAGGTATTCGCTCTGGCCGCCCCCGTCGATGGCCACCAGAACGCCGCGACGCAGGGGCAGATTGCCTTCGCCACGCGCGGCGCGGGTTTCGCGCAGGCTGCTGTCGACGCGGTCGGCGGCTTCCTGCATCGCCAGTTCGCGCAGCGCGGTCAGGTTGGCCGGTGAGAAGAACGCCTGCAGTGCCTGTGCGGCCTGTTCGGGCACATAGACCTTGCCCTGCTGCAGGCGAGCGATCAGTTCGCGCGGCGGCAGATCGACCAGCACGATGTCGTGCAGGCGGTCGAGCACGCCGTCGGGCACGGTCTCGCTGACGCGTACGCCGGTGATGCGCATCACCACATCGTTGAGGCTTTCCAGATGCTGGATGTTGACCGTGGTCCAGACGTCGATGCCGGCGTCCAGCAGCTCCATCACATCCTGCCAGCGCCGCTCATGGCGGCTGCCGGGCGCATTGCGATGGGCCAGTTCATCCACCAGCACCAGCGCCGGATGCCGTGCCAGCACGGCATCCAGGTCCATCTCCTGCAGGGCATGGCCGTGATAGGCCACGTCCTTCAGCGGCAGCTGCGGCAGGCCCTCCAACAGGGCCTGGGTATCGGTGCGTCCATGGGTTTCCACCAGGCCCACCACCAGGTCGACGCCGCGGCGCAGCTGTTCCTGCGCGCGGGTCAGCATGGTGTAGGTCTTGCCCACGCCCGGCGCCGCGCCGAGGAACACGGTCAGCTTGCCGCCGGCTTCGCGTTGCAGGCCTTCAACCAGGGCATCGGCCTGGCGGGTACGTGCATCAGTCATGGGGGCCGCTGTCATGGCCACCATTGTGCGCGCAGCGGGTACAGCCCGGCATCACGGCGTCTTGGCTGCATGGTCCAGCGCGAAGTTCAGCGTCACCACGTTCACCCGTGGCTGGCCGAACAGGCCCCACTGGCGCCCTTCGGTATGGGCCTGCACCAGTGCCTGCACGCGCTCCACTGGCAGGCCACGGGCACGCGCTACGCGCGCCACCTGCAGCTGTGCGGCGGCCGGCGACAACTGCGGATCGAGACCGCCGCCGGACTGGGTTACCAGATCGGCCGGAACCTGCGCTGGCGCGACACCTTCCCGTGCAGCCACCGCAGCGGTGCTGGCAGCGACGCGCTCGGCCAGCGCGGGATTGCTGCGCGCCATGTTGGAACCGGCCGCGGCCATCGGGTCGTAGTTGGCCGCCGACGGACGCGCCTGGAAGTAGCCATCACCGGTGAACGGCTGCGCCAGCCACGCCGAGCCGCGCACCTGGCCGTTGCCGTCGCGCAGCAGGCTGCCCTCGGCCTGGGTCGGGTAGGCCAGGCCGGCGAAGCCGGTGGCGATGCCGGCGTAGACCGCGCCGGCCAGCAGCAGGGTAGCCAGGCCCAGGCCGATCGCCGGGCGCCAGCTTGCGCCATCCTGCAGGCTCGCCACGCGGGCCTCGGCTTTCTGTCCGCGGGGAAGGGAAGACGAAGTGGAAACAGTACGGTTCATGCGCCGAATACCAGGACAAGAAGGAGGTCGATCGCCTTGATCGCCGCGAACGGCAGCAGCACGCCGCCGAGGCCGTACACCAGCATGTTCCGGCGCAGCAGCGCCGTTGCGGTGGCCGGGCGGAAGCGCACGCCACGCAGGGCGAGCGGAATCAGGGCGGGAATCACCAGGGCGTTGAAGATCAGCGCTGCCAGCACCGCATTGCGCGGGCTCGACAGCTGCATCACGTTCAGTGCAGCCATGGCCGGAACCGCAGCGGCAAACAGCGCCGGCAGGATCGCGAAGTACTTGGAGACGTCGTTGGCCAGCGAGAAGGTGGTCAGCGCGCCACGGGTGATCAGCTGCTGCTTGCCCACCTCCACCACCGCCAGCAGCTTGGCCGGGTCCGAATCGAGGTCGACCATGTTGCCGGCCTCCTTCGCCGCCTGCGTGCCGGAGTTCATCGCCAGGCCGATGTCCGCCTGGGCCAGCGCGGGAGCGTCGTTGGTGCCATCGCCCACCATCGCCACCAGCCGGCCGCCGGCCTGCTCCTGGCGGATGCGCGCCAGTTTGTCCTCCGGGCGGGCCTCGGCGATGTAGTCATCGACGCCGGCTTCGGCAGCGATGGCAGCGGCGGTCAGCGGGTTGTCGCCGGTGATCATCACCGTGCGGATGCCCATCGCGCGCAGCTGCGCGAACTTCTCGCGCATGCCGTGCTTGACCACGTCCGACAGTTCGATCACGCCCAGCACGTGGCGACCCTCGGCCACCACCAGCGGGGTGGCGCCATTGCGCGCCACCTGCTCGACGCGACCGGCCAGTTCCGCCGGCACGTTGCCGCCCAGCGCCTGTACGTGGGCGCGGATCGCATCGGCGGCACCCTTGCGGATCTGCCGGCCATGTTCCAGGTCCACGCCGGACATGCGGGTCTGTGCACTGAACGCCAGGTACTCGGCATGGTCCGGCTCGGCGGTGGCGCAACCCTGCTCGCGCGCCAGGCGTACGATCGACTTGCCTTCCGGGGTCGGGTCGGCCAGCGAGGACAGCAGCGCCGCTTCACGCAGCTGGCTGGCGTCGATGCCGGCCAACGGATGGAAGTGGCTGGCCTGGCGGTCGCCGTAGGTGATGGTGCCGGTCTTGTCCAGCAGCAGCACGTCGACGTCGCCGGCCACTTCCACCGCCTTGCCCGACTTGGCCAGCACGTTGGCAGCCAGCGCACGGTTCATGCCGGCGATGCCGATGGCCGGCAGCAGCCCGCCGATGGTGGTCGGGATCAGGCATACCAGCAGCGCGATCAGCAGCAGCGGATCGACCTGCACGCCTACCGCCGCACCGATCGCCGGCAGCGTCGCCACCACCACCAGGAAGGTCAGCGTCATCGCTGCGAGCAACAGGGTCAGCGCGATCTCGTTCGGCGTCTTCTGACGGTTGGCACCTTCCACCAGCGCGATCATCCGGTCCAGGAAGCTGTGCCCCGGCTCGGCGGTCACCCGCACGATGATCTGGTCGGACAGTACTTTGGTGCCGCCGATCACGCCGGAACGGTCGGTACCGGCCTCGCGCAGCACCGGGGCGGATTCGCCGGTCACCGCCGCCTCGTTGATGGTGGCCAGGCCCTGCACGATCTCGCCATCGGCCGGCACCAGCTCACCGGCACTGACGATCACATGGTCGCCCGGGCGCAGCTCGGCGGCAGGTACCTGGGTTTCCGCAGCCCCCGGCTGCGGCGCGGCCAGACGGCGCGCCACCAGATCCTGGCGAGCGCGGCGCAGCGATGCGGCCTGGCCACGGCCACGCGCCTCGGCCACTGCTTCGGCGAAATTGCCGAACAACACGGTCACCAGCAGGATCGCGGTCACCGCCAGGCCGAAGCCCAGCGGCGCATTGCCGGTCAGTGTGACGATGGCGGCGACGATCGTGCCGGCCATCACCACCGCCATCACCGGGCTGCGCACCAGGTGCATCGGCGAGAGCTTGCGTACTGCTTCGACCAGCGCACGGCGCAGGCCGGCGCCATCAAGCAGCGCAGGGCGCGGGGCAAGGGAACTACGGGTGGAACTTGCGTGGGTACTCATCGGGGTGTCCTTAGTGCAGTCCCAGGCTGAGGTGGTCGGCGATCGGGCCGAGTACCAGCGCCGGCATGAACTGCAGCACGGTCAGGATGACGATCACCGAGACCAGGGTCAGGGCGAAGGTCGGGGTTTCGATCTGCAGGCTGCCGGCAGACTCCGGCGCCTGGCGCTTGGCGGCCAGCTGCGCGGCCACCACCAGCGGGATGATCAGCAGCGGGAAGCGGCCCAGCAGCAGCACCAGCGAGCAGCTCAGGTTCCACCACAGCGTGGCGTCGCCCAGCCCCTCGAAGCCCGAGCCGTTGTTGGCGTAGGCCGAGACGTACTCGTAGAACACCTGGCTGATGCCATGGAAGCCCGGGTTGGAGGTAGCGGCCAGCCCGGGCACGGCCAGGGTGATCGCGGTGAACACCAGCAGGGTGATCGGCTGCAGCAGCACCAGCAGGGCCAGCAGGCGTACCTGTGGCGTCTCCAGCTTGCGGCCGAACAGTTCCGGCGTACGTCCAGTCATCAACCCGGCCAGGAACACGCCCAGCAGCAGGTACACGATGAACTGCTGCAGGCCACAGCCGATGCCGCCCCAGATCGCGCTGACCAGCATGTTGACCATCGCGATGCCGCCACTCAGCGGCGCCAGCGAGTCATGCATGCCGTTGACCGACCCGTTGGAGACCTGGGTGGTCACCGCCGCCCACAGCGCCGTGCCGTCGGCGCCGAAGCGCACCTCCTTGCCTTCCATCAGCAGCGGCGTGGCGGCGCTGGCACTGTGCCCTTCGCTCCACACCATCGCGCCGGTGGACAGCAGCGACATGCCCAGCATGCAGCTGAACACCAGGGCGCCGAACCGGCGCCGGCCGGTGAATGCACCGATCATGAAGATCACCGCCATCGGCACCAGCAGGATGCCGACGATTTCCAGCGCGTTCGACAGCGGGGTCGGGTTTTCCAGCGGGAAGCTGCTGTTCGGGCCGTACCAGCCGCCACCGTTGGCGCCCAGCTGCTTGGCCGCGACCATCGCCGCCACCGGGCCCAGCGGCAGCTTCTGTCCGGCCATGCCGGCGCTGGCATCGATCGGCGTGGCCTGCGGGCCACCGGCCATCGTCGACGGCACGCCCTGGCTGGTCAGCAGCAGGGTCCACACCAGGCACAGCGGCAACAGGAAGCGCACGCACAGGCGCACCACGTCCACGTAGTAGTTGCCCACCGCCACCTGGCGGTCATCGCCGGTACTGGTGGCCGCCGCAGCCTGCGGCGCACGCGAGAACAACGCGCGCAGCGTGGCCACCGCCAGCGCCAGGCCCATCATCGGTGTCACCACCTGCAGGCCGGTGATGCCGGTCATCTGCGAGAGGTAGGACAGCTGCGCCTGGCCCGAATAGTGCTGCTGGTTGGTGTTGGTCAGGAACGAGATCATCGTGTGCAGCGCGGTGTCCCAGCGCATGTTCGGGATCTGGTCCGGGTTCAACGGCAACCAGGCCTGGGTCATGAACACCGCCTGGGTCAGTACGGCGACCACCACGTTGCTCAGCACGAAGGCCAGCACGTAGCCGCGCCAGGACATCGCGCGCGAGGGATCGACGCCGAACACCTTGTACAGCGGCTTCTCGATCCAGTTGAACAGCACGTCGGCCCTCATCGGCGTGCCGCGCATCACCCGCGCCAGGTACAGGCCCAGCGGCCACGCCAGCAACAGGCTGGCGGCAATAATCACAAGCATCTCGGTCATGGCAGGCTCCGCTCAGAACGACTCGGGCCGCAGCACGACATAAAGGAGATAGGCGGCGGCGACCAGCACCAGCACGCCACACAACAACGACAGCCAGGGGGACATTGCAATAGCGTCCTGGTGGAACCCCTCCACCTCAGGCCGTCATCGTCGTCCTGCCGCCCATAAACGCACTACGCGCCGGACCGTGCCGACGCGTAAAGAGTGCATAAATTCCGTGGGCCAAGCCGTAACCAGGCGCCGCCTACTGCACAGCCGGGCCCATGCTGGGCTGCTCTTTCCCAAGGCCACGCGGAGCCGAGCATGGGCTCGACTATACAAGCGAATCACGGCGCCTGGCTCGCTGGCGCCACGCCCTTCAGCTCGCGATAACGCTGCAGGGTGCTTTCAATTTCCGCCTTCAGCGCCTGCTGCTGCTGCAGGAACCCGGCCTGCAGGCGCTGCTGCGCCTGCAACTGCACGTGCCGCTGACGGATCGCCTCGGCCTGCTTGTCGGCCACCTTGCCGCCGGCCAGTTCTCGGTCACCGGCGGCCGACAGCAGCGCCACCAGCGACTCGCGCAGGCTGGTGACGTTGTACTCGGCCGTCTTCAGGTTGTTGTCCAGCACTTCCTGGCGCTCGGCGAACACCCGGCGCAGGTCGTCCTCGCTGCCATAGGTGGTCAGCATCGCCTGTTCGGTGCGCTGGCGGGTCTGCTCGGCCATCAGGTCCAGCTGCTGCTGCTGCGCCGCCGTGCTGGCGGCGGCACGCTCCTCGTCGGTCAACGCGCGCTGGACCTGCGCATTGCGCAGGCCGCTCTTCGCGTTGAACTCCTCGCGGGCGTGATTGACCGCATCGGTTGGCAGCGAATCGCTGCAGATCCGCTCCTTGCCCTCGTTCCAGCAATACAGCTTCTTCTCCACCTTGCCGCCGTCGCGCGACTGCGCCGGCACGGTGGACGGCACGGCCAGCAGCAGGCCGGCAAAGAGAACGGCAGGAACTCGGGACATGACCTTTCCCCTGGGTCGGTCAGCGGATCGAACGGACGCCGTACTGGGCCCGGTAGGCTTCCAGCGGCTGGCGGTAACCCACAAGTTCCGGGTTGCCGGAGGCGAAATCAAGCAGATCGGCCAGCGACGCCACGGCGATCACCGGAATCCCGGCCTCTTCGGCCACCGACTGCGCCGCCGAGCGGCGGTCGGTTTCCGAGGCGATCTCCTGGCGGTCCAGGGCTACCACGATGCCGGCTGGGGTGCCGCCGGCAGCGCGGATGATGCCCAGCGCTTCGCGGATCGCGGTACCGGCGGTGATCACGTCGTCGACGATCAGCACGCGCTTGCCATTCATGTCAGCGCCGATCAGCTGGCCACCTTCGCCGTGGTCCTTGGCTTCCTTGCGGTTGAATGACAGCGGCAGGTCGCGGCCGCGCTGGGCCAGCTCGCAGGCCATCGCGGTGGCCAGCGGGATGCCCTTGTAGGCCGGGCCGAACACCACGTCGTACTTGATCCCGCTGGCATCGATGGCATCGGCATAGCAGGCGCCGAGCTGGGACAGCAGCGAACCGGAGTCGAAACGGCCGGCGTTGAAGAAATAGGGGCTCAGCCGGCCGGACTTGAGGGTGAACTGGCCGAAGCGCAGGGCGTCGGCGGTCAGGGCCAGCTGCAGGAAACGGTGGCGGTGGTCGCTCATCAAAACTCGATTCATCTTCATTTGGAGCACAAATCCTAATCCAGCTGGGCGTTTCGCGCTCGTCCGGCCCCGCGTGAAGCCTGTCGCGGCGTTGCCTGGCGGACTGCGCAGCCCCACGGGCAACCGGTATGCTTGCCCGGTTTCCCGCCGCAGGTCCCCGCATGCGCATCATCAGTTTCAACGCCAATGGCATCCGTTCCGCCGCGACCAAGGGCTTCCTGGACTGGTTCCGGGCCCAGGACGCCGACGTCCTGTGCATCCAGGAAACCAAGGCCCAGGAAGACCAGCTGACCGACCCGATGTTCCGTCCGGATGGCCATCACTGCTTCTACCGCGACGCCATCACCAAGAAGGGCTACAGCGGCGTGGCGATCTACAGCAAGCGCGAGCCGGACCAGGTCATCACCTCGCTGGGCTGGGCCCCGTTCGACGACGAAGGCCGCTACATCGAGGCGCGCTACGGCAACCTCAGCGTGGTCTCCTTCTATATTCCCTCCGGCAGCTCGGGTGACCTGCGCCAGGGCTTCAAGTTCGAAGTGATGGAATGGCTGCGCCCGATCCTGGAGGAGTGGGCGCGCAGCGGCCGCGACTACGTGCTGTGCGGCGACTGGAACATCGTGCGTTCGGCGCTGGACATCAAGAACTGGAAGTCCAACCAGAAGAATTCCGGCTGCCTGCCGGAGGAACGCGACTGGCTCAACGCCCTCTGCGCCGACCACGGCCAGGCCACCGATGTCGCCGCCGGCCGCGGTTGGGCCGATGCCTACCGCCTGCTCAATCCCACCGGCGAGGACTACACCTGGTGGAGCAACCGCGGCGCCGCCCGCGCCAACAACGTCGGTTGGCGCATCGACTACCAGTTCATCACGCCGGGCCTGCGCGACAAACTGCGTAGCTGTTCGATCTACCGCGACGAGCGCTTCTCCGACCACGCCCCGTTCACCGTGGACTACGACCTGTGACCGAGGCCGCCACACCGGTCAGCTACAAGGGCTGGGCAGGCATCAAGCGCGCCTTCGGTACCCCGTCGGCGCTGACCATGGCCATGCTTGGCTTCGGCAGTGGCCTGCCGTTCCTGCTGATCGCTTCGCAGACGCTGTCCACGCGCCTGCGCGACGTCGGCCTGGACCTGGGCAGCATCGGCCTGATCAGCCTGGCCAGCTTCTTCTACCTGCTCAAGTTCCTGTGGGCGCCGCTGCTGGACCGCTATGCATTTCCGCTGCTGGGCGCGCTCGGCCGCCGCCGTTCGTGGCTGCTGGTATCGCAGGTGCTGGTGCTGGTCGGCCTGGTCGCACTGGCCTTCGTGCGGCCGGAAGAGGGCGTCTGGCCACTGGTGATGTGGGTGCTGGTGGCGTCGTTCGCTGGCGCCACCCAGGACTCGGCGGTCGATGCCTACCGTATCGAGATCGCTCCGCAGACCGCGCAGGCCGCGCTGGCGGCCACCTATACGCTGGGCTACCGGATCGGCCTGATCCTGGCCGGCGCCGGCGCGCTGTACCTGGCGCAGTTCGAAGGCTGGATCGTCGCCTACCTGGCGATGGCCGCGCTGATGCTGCTGCCGATCGTCACTACCCTGCTGTGCGCCGAGCCGGAGCGCCCGGCCACGGCGGTGCAGCGTCGCATCGATATCGCCGAAGCCTTCGTCCAGCCCATCTCCAGCTTCTTCAGCCGTAATGGCGTGGCGTTGGCATTGGTGCTGCTGGCCTTCGTCGGCCTGTTCAAGTTCCCCGATCAGGTGATCGGCGTGATGGCCGGGCCGTTCTATCTCGATTCGGGGTTCGACAAGGCCGACATCGCCACCGTGTCCAAGCTGTTCGGCGTATGGATGGGGATCGGCGGTGCGTTCCTGGGGGGTATTGCGGTGGCCGCATTCGGCTTCCGGCGCATGCTGCTGGTGGCCGCACTGGGCGTGGCGATGTCCAACCTCGCCTTCCTGCTGATGGCGCACAACCCAGGCAAGCTGTGGGCGTTCTATGCCGCGCTCAGTGCCGACAACCTGTTCCAGGGGTTCGCCGGCACCGTGCTGGTGGCCTTCATGTCGTCGCTGACCGACCGCAACTTCACCGCCACGCAGTACGCATTGCTGGTATCGCTGGCCAACCTGCCGGGCAAGTTCATCGGCGGTGTCTCCGGATACATCGTTGAGGCGACGTCCTACAGCACGTTCTTCATCCTCAGCTCGGTCACTGTGGTGCCGACCCTGCTGCTGCTGGCCTGGCTGTGGCCGCGGATCGCCGACCGCGGGCCGCCACCGGTCGCCTGATTGCCTGCCCGCCCGGACTGCGGGATCATCGCCCCCGACGCGCCGAGGGGGCGGTGCCTTGCGAACGGGGAAGTGAGCATGGCCGACGTTGTGCTGCGGGACCTGGACCCGCTGCTGCTGGAACGTATCAGACGTGTCGCGGTCGCCCGCGGCTGGACCCATGAACAGACCTGCGCCGCCTTGTTGGAGCAGGGCCTGTTCAGCAGTGAACTGGAGGTCCGCTCCGGTTTCGGCGATCCCGAAGTGGACGCCCTCTCCGATGCGATCGCCGCCTTGCAGGCCTTGCCCGCAGGGCAGGGCTTCGATTAGCGGCTTTGTAGAGGTAGAGCCGAGCCCACGCTCGGCTGCCCGGTGAATCCACGCCCTGCGTGGATGGCGCCACCTCACGCCAGGTGGATTGCCCCCAGGATCCGCGGCCCCGTCGCCCCGGTCACGCTCGGCAGGTTGCCGGCCAGCCCGTCCATCGTCCGCTGCGCCAGCCAGGCAAAGCCCATCGCCTCCACGTACTCCGGGTCCAGCCCGTGCAGCGCGCTGGACTCCACCTGCACCTCCGGCAGCCGCGCCGCCAGCCGCTTCATCAGCTGCCGGTTGCGCACGCCGCCGCCACAGACCAGCAGGCGCCGGGTCTGCGGCTGCTGCGCCAGCAGCGCGTCGGTCACGGTCGTCGCGGTCAGCTCCAGCAGGGTGGCCTGCACATCGGCAGCGGCATATTCGCCTTCCCCCATGTGCGCCTCGGCCCAGGCCAGGTGGAACTGCTCGCGCCCGGTGCTCTTCGGCGGCGGCAGCGCGAACCACGGGTCCGAACGCCAGCCGGCCAGCAGGCCCTCGTCCACCGCGCCACTGGCGGCATACGCGCCATCGGCATCGAAGGTACGGCCGGTGTGGCGCTGGCACCAGGCATCCATCAGCGCGTTGGCCGGGCCGGTATCGAAGCCGCGCACCGCGCCTTCGCGCGGGATCAGGGTCAGGTTGGCGATACCGCCCAGGTTGAGCACGGCACGGTCCTCGTCGGCGGCGCCCAGCATGCCGAGGTGGAAGGCCGGCATCAGCGGCGCGCCATGTCCCCCGGCCGCCACGTCGCGGCGACGGAAGTCGGACACCGTGGTGATTCCGGTCAGCTCGGCGATGCGGTTGCCGTCGCCCAGCTGCACGGTGAACGCCGGATCGGCCAGCGGGCGGTGGCGCACGGTCTGGCCGTGCGAGCCGATCGCGCGCACCTGGCTGCGATCCACGCCGGCTTCGGCCAGCAGCTGGTTGGCAGCCTCGGCGAAGTTGATCGCAATCCGCGCGTCCAGTTCGCCCAGCTCCTCCAGCGAATCCAACGGGCCACCTTCGCCCAGCGCCACCAGCCGCGCGCGCAGCACCGGTTCCCAGCGGGCGGTCAGGCCGTGCACGAAGCGGCAGCCACCGCCCGCGGGAAACTGCACCAGCGCGGCATCGATGCCGTCGGCGCTGGTGCCCGACATCAGGCCAAGGTACAGGGGGGCGTCAGCGTCGGCAGGTGTGTTCATGGCAGGCATAAAAAAAGGACGCGGCAAGCTTGTGCTGCCGCGTCCTTCTTCGTCAACGAAGGGGCTCAGCCGCGCTTGCGGCCGGTTGCCTGCTTGTCCTTGGCGCTGGCCACCTCGGTGGCGGCCTCGTCGCGGCTGGTCGGTGCCGGGCTGGCATCGGCGTAGATCAGCTTCTCCATGCCCTGGATGCGGGCCATCGCCGGCGCGGTCTGTGCGCGGAAGGCGACCAGCTCGGCGCCCTTCAGCGGCTCCGGCGGCGGCATGGTCACGGTCAGCGGGTTGCGGTGCTCGCCGTTGACGCGGAATTCGTAGTGCAGGTGCGGGCCGGTGGCCAGGCCGGTCGAGCCGACGTAGCCGATCACCGTGCCCTGGGCCACGCGCTGGCCGGTCTTGATGTTCGCAAAGCGCGACATGTGGCCGTACAGGGTGGTGTGGCCGCGACCGTGGTCGAGGATCACCACATTGCCGTAGCCGCGCTGCACGCCGGCGAACTGCACGCGGGCGTCGCCGGCGGCCATGATCGGGGTGCCGGTGCGCGCGGCGTAGTCCACGCCCTTGTGCATGCGCATCTTGCCCAGCACCGGGTGCTTGCGTGCGCCGAAGGTCGAGCTCAGCCGCGCGAACGGGATCGGCATGCGGATGAAGCTCTTCTTCAACGAACGGCCGTTGATGTCGTAGTACTCGGACTTGCCGTTGCGGTCGAAGCGGAAGCCGGAATAGGTCTTGCCCCCGGTGGTGAAGGTCGCCGCCAGGATCTTGCTGGTGTCCACCTTCTCGCCTTCGCGCCAGGTCTCGTCCATCACCACGCTGAAGCGGTCGCCCGGCTGCAGGTCCTTGGAGAAGTCGATGTCGTACTTGAAGATGTCGTCGGTCATCGTCGCGATCGCCGACGGCGACAGCCCGGCCCGGCGGGCCGCGGCATACAGCGAACTGGTGATCTCGCCGCTGGTGACCACGGTACGCGTGGAGGTCTCGCGCCGCGTCACCTGCTCCTTGATGTCATCGCCGGCCAGGCTCAGTTCCACCCGGTTGTCGGCGTCGCGATCGAAGCGGATGCTGCGCAGGTCGCCGGACAGCGGCATGTCGAAGGCGATCTCGGCGCCCGGGCGCAGCTTGGTCAGCGCCTCGCGCGCACCGGGGTGCTCCAGCACCCGGTGCAGGGTGCTGGCCGGAATGCCGGCTTTGTCGAACAGGTCGCTCAGGGTCTGGCCGCGCTGGATGCGCAGCACCTGCCAGCTGTCGCCCGGCACCTGCTGCTGGCGGGCCATGGTCAACGGCGGCAGCGGCAGCGCCAGGCTGGTGTGGCTGTCCGCGTAAGGCGCATCAATGGTGTGCGAGAAACCGGGGACGATCGTCGCCACCAGGGCGCCGATGGTCGCAAACAGGCTGGCGTGCATCCAATGGCGGCGGGTCCAGCGCTCATTGAAGGCGGCGGGAAGGTGTTGCCTGAGCTTCCGATGCAGGGCGTTGTCGTGCAGGACGTGAAGGCGTTCCTGGAAGCGCTGCTTGCGTGCGCGCCCTTGTTCGGAATTGTGCATCGGCGGTCTTTTCCTGGCGGCCCGGGAGCGCGGGCCTGATCGGCGGTTACCATAGACACCTGAGAAAACCGCGTCAAACCCTTGTGCCCATTGGCTTTTGTGAAGCCAATCGGGTTAACTTTGCTTTAACACCCCACACAAGAATCGGCGTTGCCGGGAGTAGTCACGTGTCCTCGATTGAAGAAGCCCTTGCCCTGATCGGCCGCGGTGCCGACGAGATCCTCAAGCTCGAGGATCTGCGCGCGCGCCTGCAGGAAGGCCGCCCGCTGCGGATCAAGGCCGGCTTCGACCCCACTGCGCCCGACCTGCACCTGGGCCACACAGTGCTGCTGAACAAGATGCGCCAGTTCCAGGACCTTGGCCACCAGGTCATTTTCCTGATCGGCGACTTCACCGGCATGATCGGCGATCCCTCGGGCAAGAGCCTCACCCGCAAGCCGCTCAGCCGCGATGACGTGCTGGCCAACGCCCGTACCTATGAGGAACAGGTGTTCAAGGTGCTGGACCGCAGCCGTACCGAAGTCCGCTTCAACTCGGAGTGGTTCGGCAAGATGGGCGCGGCCGACATGATCCGCCTGGCCGGGCAGCACACCGTGGCACGCATGCTCGAGCGCGACGACTTCGCCAAGCGCTATGCCGCCCAGCAGTCCATCGCCATCCATGAGTTCCTGTACCCGCTGGTGCAGGGCTACGACTCGGTGGCCCTGGAGGCCGACGTCGAGCTGGGCGGTACCGACCAGAAGTTCAACCTGCTGATGGGCCGTGGCCTGCAGGAACACCATGGCCAGAAGCCGCAGGTGGTGCTGACCATGCCGCTGCTGGAGGGCCTGGACGGCGTCAACAAGATGTCCAAGTCGCTGGGCAACTACATTGGTATCAGCGAGCCGGCCATCGACATCGTCACCAAGACCATGAAGGTGGACGACACCCTGATGTGGCGCTGGATCGAGCTGCTGTCCTTCGACATCAGCCAGGCGGAGGCCGTGCAGCTGCGCGAGCAGGTGACCAATGGCGACCTGAACCCGCGCGTGGTCAAGCTGCGCCTGGCGCGTGAGCTGGCGACCCGTTTCCACGACGCCGTGGCGGCAGAGCAGGCGATTGCCGGCTGGGAAGCGGCGGTGACCGGGCAGGGCGACATCACCCAGTTGCCGCTGCAGGATGTGGCGATCCCGGCCGAAGGCCTGCGTATTGCCGCGTTGCTGACGGCGGCCGGCCTGACCCCGAGCAACTCCGAAGCCAACCGCAAGCTCAAGGAGCGCGCGGTGAAGGTGGACGGTGAAGTGGTTGAAGACGGCCAGCAGGTGCTGCAGCCGGGCTTCGAAGGCCTGCTGCAGGTCGGCAAGCGCACCTTCGCCCGCGTGCGCCTGGTTGCTGGCTGAGAAGAAGGAAGGGCCGGCGCCAGCCGGCCCTTCCTTCTGCTCTTGTAGAGCCAAGCCCACGCTCGGCTGCTCTTCACGGGTTCCTGCCGCAGCGCGGCGCATGAACAGATGCAACATCCGGTGAAAAAAATCGCCACACCCCCTTCACAAATGATGGGAATGGGGACATACTTCTCCTCCCCCGTCGCAGGGGTCGCCACCAAGGGGCTTCAGCGACACCAGGGCGCCCACCACCGTCGAACGAAATAATCGAACGAAGGTGTTGACGGACTGAAAAAGTCTGGCATAATGGGTGGCTCGCTACGAAGGAAACTTCGCGGCATA
>NZ_LXXZ01000035.1 GCF_003244875.1 Stenotrophomonas sepilia | reverse complement strand
GGTCTTGCCGTGTGCGCAGGATTGCGCACACGAGCAAGCGGCGACCGAGCTTACATGGGCGTACTTGCAGCAGCCCCTGCAAGCGGACCCACCCCGCCATCCCACGGATAGTCAGCTTTTGCCTTTGCCTTTGCCGTTGCCTTGGCAGGTGCAGGGCTGCAAGCCCTGCCGCAAACACACCCCTCACACCACCGGAATGCTGTGCTGCCCCAGATTCCGATATGGCGGCGTGGACATGACCATCTCCGCCAGCGAATAGGCCAGCTCGCGCTCGGCCATCACCGTGCCATCGGCACCATGCTCCAGCAGATGCTTCACTTCGGCATCGCTGTGCGCACGTGCCAGCAGGGTCAGGTCCGGGTTGATCGCACGCAGCTTGGCCAGCGCCTCACCGGCTTCCAGCGGCTGCGGAATCGCCAGCACTGCGATCTTGGCCCGCTCTGGATGGGCCTCGGCCAGCACCCGGTCGGCGGCGGCGCTGCCGCGGATCGCTGCCAGGCCCCTGGCGTGCGCCTGCTCGACGTGCTCCTTGTTGTCATCGATCACCAGCACCGGCACGCCGCGATCGCGCAGCACCTGTGCCAGCTCGCTGCCGACCCGGCCATAGCCGATCACGATGGCGTGGTCATGCAGGTCGCGCGACGGGCCGGTCGCCTCTTCCGGCTCTGGCGTTTGCGGCTGTGTTTCCTGCTTGGCCTGCCATCGGTCGAGCAGGCCGAACACCAGCGGGTTGAGCATGATCGACACCAGCGCGCCGGCCAGCACCAGCGACTGGCCTTCCTTCGGCAGGATCTGCAGCGCCACGCCGAGGCCGGCGATGATGAAGGCGAACTCGCCGATCTGGGCGAGGCTGGCCGAGATGGTCAGCGCAGTGCTGGTCGGGTGGCCGAACGCGCGCACGATGAAGAACGCGGCTGCCGACTTGCCGAACATGATGATCAGCACCGTGGCCAGCACCTGCCACGGATGCTGGACGAGGATGTTGGGGTCGAACAGCATGCCGACCGAGACGAAGAACAACACCGCGAACGCATCGCGCAGCGGCAGCGAATCATGCGCGGCCTTGTGGCTCAGTTCCGATTCGTTGAGCAGCATGCCGGCGAAGAACGCGCCCAGCGCGAACGAGACACCGAACAGCATCGCAGAGCCGAACGCCACGCCCAGCGCAATTGCCAGCACCGACAGGGTGAACAGTTCGCGCGAGCCGGTACCGGCGATACGTTCGAGGATCCACGGGATGACCCGGCGCCCGACCACCAGCATCACCGCCACGAACAGGCCCAGCTGCACGAAGGTCCAGCCGATGTCGGCCAGCACGCTGCCCAGCGAGTGCGACTCCTTGGCCGCGTCGGGACCGAACACGCCGGCCATCACCGGCATCATCACCAGCGCCAGCACACAGGCCAGGTCTTCGACGATCAGCCAGCCGACCGCGATCTTGCCGCGCATCGTCTCCAGCAGGCGCCGTTCCTCCATTGCCCGCAGCAGCACCACGGTACTGGCCGTGGCCAGCGAGAAACCGAAGATGACGCCATGAATGGCCGGCCAGCCCATCAGCGAGGCCACGCCCCAGCCGAGCAGGGTGGCCACCGCGATCTGGCCGATGGCGCCGGGGATGGCGATGGCCTTGACCGCCATCAGGTCCTTCAGCGAGAAGTGCAGGCCGACGCCAAACATCAGCAGCATCACGCCCAGTTCGGCCAGCTGGTTGGCCAGCGCCTGGTCGGCGACGAAGCCGGGGGTGAACGGGCCTACGCAGATGCCAGCAACCAGGTAACCGACCAGGGGAGACAAGCGGAGCTTGTTGGCCAGCGCGCCGAAGATGAAGGCGAGCCCCAGGCCAACGGCAACGATGTTGATCAGGTCGGTGTCATGGTGCATCGGCACTCGCAGGAAATCGGGGGTGCCCCGATTTTCACCGATGAAGCCAGATACGGCAAACCTGCCGTCCACGTGCCGTGGCCGGCGGGTTTGCCACGCATTTCTCCTCTACCCCCGCCTTCGGCGCGCCCCTTCAACAAGAAGGGGCTCTCCTCCAGATGCGGCCCGGGGTTGCCGGCCAGCGGCCGGCACTACCGCTTACCAGGTGTACTTGATCCGCCCGTACACATACGCGCCGTTGAAGCCGAACGGCGAGTAGTTGCTGTACGGCAGCATGCCGAAGGTGGAGTTCTGCAGGTCTTCGGTGCGGTCCGGGTACTTGTCCAGCAGGTTGTCGGCGCCCACGGTCAGAGTCCAGTTGCTGCTCGGCTTGTAGCTGGCCGAGGCATCCACCACCCAGGCATCGCCGTAGGTCTGGTCGCGCAGCGCGGTGGCCGAGTTGCGCACGGTGAACTTGCCGTAGCGGGTGGCGGCCAGGCCCAGTTCCCAGTGATCCGAACGCCAGGTGCCACTCAGGATCGCCTTGTCGCGCGGGTAGCTGTCCTCGATGCGGCCGATCTCATCACGGCCGATCAGCGACTGGGTCAGGCCCAGCGTGCCGAACACCGCTGGGGTGCCGCCGACACGGCGCACTTCGGTGTCGTTGTAGCTGTACGCAGCGGTCAGCTCCAGGCTGCTGGCGTTGAACGGCACCGTATAGCTGGACACGAAGTCGACGCCGCGGGTGCGCGTATCCAGGCCGTTGGTGAAGTACGAGAACGCGGTCACCTGCGGCAGGCCGAGGGTGCCCAGCAGCGCGCTGGTGGCGGCGTTGGTGGTGATGCTGGACGACAGCGCGATGCGGTCATCAATGTCGATCTGGTACGCATCGACGGTGATGTACAGGCGGTCGACCGGCTGCAGCACCAGGCCCAGGCTGTAGGAGGTGGAGGTTTCGGCCTTCAACGGCGAGGCGCCCAGCGCCTGCGCGGCCGGGCTGGTGGTCGGGAAGGTGCCGCGTTCAACGAACACGCCATTGAGGAACTGGCTGGTGACCGCCTGGTAGCCCTGCTGCGCCAGCGACGGTGCACGGAAGCCGCTGGAGGCGGTGGCACGCAGCGCGACCTTGTCGGTGAACGCATAGCGCGCCGACAGCTTGCCGGAGAAGCGGTCGCCGAAGTCCGAGTAGTCCTCGTAGCGGCCGGTGATGCCGGCCGAGAACTTCTCGGTCAGGTCCGCTTCCAGGCCGGCATAGACCGCGTAGTTGTGGCGGTCGGCATGCACTTCATTGGTCGGGGTGAAGCCGGCGAAGCCCTGCGCGCCGCTGCCGGTGTACGAGTTCAGTTCGCCCGGATTCTGGTCCCACTTCTCCTTGCGGTACTCACCGCCGAAGGACAGCGTGACCGGGTAGGCCAGGCCCCAGTCCAGCGACTTGGTCAGGTCGGCGTTGAAGATGTCCTGCTGGTACTTCAGCGTGCCGTCGTAGAACGAGCGCGGGCTGGTCGCACCGAGGCTGTAGTTGATGCTGTTGCGGGTGTGGAAATCGAGGGTGTTCTCGCCGTGGTTCAGGCTCAGGTCCCAGGTCCAGCCGCTGTCGGTGTTGCCCTTGACCCCGGCCACCAGCGAGCGGTCCTTGGAATACTGGTTGATCTCCGGCACGTAGCCGTCCGGATAGGTCTGCGCCAGCAGCGCGCTCTGCCCGCTATGGTTGCGCGAACGGTAGAACGCGAACGAGGTGATGTCGCGGTTGCTGAGCAGCGCGCTGGCGTAGCCGGTCACGTGGTCGCTGAAATCGAAGCTGGCGTTGGCCGAGGCGGCAGTGGCGTCCACGCGCGGGTCGCCGACGATGAAGGTCTTCTGGCCGATGCTCGGGAAGTTGCCGGTATTCGGCGTGGTGCCGCGGTACGGGCCGGCGCGGTTGCTCTCGTCCTGCTGGCTGATCTGGCCGGCCACGTGCACGCGGCCACGGCCGTTGCCGAACTCGACGCCGGTATCGCCGGAAAGCTGGTACTTGTTGCCGTCGCCGGCGGAGTACTGGCCGTAGTCCACGGCCAGGCTGCCGCCACGGCCGCTGCCCTTGAGCACGATGTTGATGACGCCGGCGATGGCGTCCGAGCCGTACTGCGCCGACGCGCCGTCGCGCAACACTTCCACGCGCTCGATCGCGGCGATCGGGATCGCGTTGATGTCCACCGCCGACGAGCCACGGCCGATGCTGCCGTTGACGTTGATCATCGCCGAGGTGTGGCGGCGCTTGCCGTTGACCAGCACCAGCACCTGGTCCGGCGACAGGCCGCGCAGTTGCGCCGGGCGCACGCCGCTGGTGCCGTCGGTCAGGGCAGGGCGCGGGAAGTTCAGTGAGGGCAGGGCGCGTGACAGGGCGGTGGCCAGTTCACTGGTGCCGGTGGACTGCAGCACTTCAGGGGTGATGATGTCGATCGGCGACTGCGATTCGGCGACGGTGCGGTCGGCCACGCGGGTGCCGGTGACGATCACGGTGTCCAGGGTGTTGGCGGCGGTGCCGGCCTGCTGGGCGGCGGCGACGAACGGAGAGCCACCGAGTGCGACAGCGACGGCGGCGGCGATCAGGCTGGTCTTGCGGGTCATCGGGATGGGCTCCGGTTGGCGGGGGCGGCACCGGAATCGACATCACGGGGGTGAGGCGGACGGCGGTTGTTGCGGTGCGCAATACAGCAATTAACGGGATATTCAGTGCCTGTCAAATGCCGGTCATCGGAAAAAACGTTGCAGCAGCAACCATTTAGCCCGGACAGGCATCGGCGGGGAGGAGACCCGGGAAGCGCGCGGCGAGGACGTGGGAGAGAGGAACGTCGGCCACTGCGCATCCCGGGACGCGTCAAGTATTCGTTAACGCTAGAATTGCGTCGCAGGAACAGTGCTCACCAGCACATTCCATCCGGTTATATGGACCCCTTCCCCGATGATCTCCCTTCGTAATTTCGCCTTGCGCCGCGGCGAGCGGCTGCTGTTGTCCAATGTCGACCTGACCCTGCACGCCGGTTACCGGGTAGGTGTGGTCGGCCGCAACGGTGCTGGCAAGTCCAGCCTGTTCGCGGCGGTGAAGGGCGAACTGGAGGCCGACAAGGGTGACGTCGACCTGCCCGGCAAGGTCCGTATCGCCAGCGTGGCCCAGGAAACCCCGTCGCTGCCGGACCCGGCGCTGAGCTTCGTGCTGGGCGGCGATACCGAGGTGGCTGCGGTGCTGGCCGAAGAGGCCGAGGCAACCGCCCGCGAAGACTGGGAGGCGGTGGCCAACGCACACACGAAGATGGCCGAGATGGGCGCCTACGACGCCGAAGCGCGCGCCGGCAAGCTGCTGCACGGGCTCGGCTTCCCGGCCGAGACGCACCACCGCGCGGTGTCCTCGTTCTCCGGTGGCTGGCGCGTGCGCCTGAACCTGGCCCGTGCGCTGATGATGCCCAGCGACCTGCTGCTGCTCGACGAACCGACCAACCACCTGGACCTGGACGCGGTGTACTGGCTGGAACAGTGGCTGCTGAAGTACCCAGGCACCTTGTTGCTGATCTCGCATGACCGCGAATTCCTGGACAACGTGGCCACCCACACCCTGCACCTGCACGGTGGCGGCGCCAAGCTCTACCCGGGCGGCTACACCGATTTCGAGCGCCAGCGCGCCGAACAGCTGCGCCAGCAGCAGATCGCGCACGAGAAGGAGCAGGCCGAGCGTGCCCACCTGCAGAGTTTCATCGACCGCTTCAAGGCGCAGGCGAGCAAGGCCGCGCAGGCGCAGAGCCGCATGAAGCGCCTGGCCAAGCTGGCCGGCACCGAAGCGGTGCGTGCCGAACGCGAGTTCCGCATCGAGTTCGCGCCGCCGGCCAAGCTGCCGTTCTCGCTGATCCGCCTGAATCACGTCGAGGCCGGCTATGGCCAGGACGCGGTGATCCTGCATAACGTCGGCTTCGGCCTGGAAGCGGGCCAGCGCATTGGCCTGCTCGGCCCCAACGGCGCCGGCAAGACCACCCTGGTGAAGACCCTGGTGGGTGAACTGGCGCCGATCGTCGGTGAGCGCATGGCGCACCCGGACCTGAAGATCGGCTACTTCGCCCAGCACACGGTGGAGTCGCTGCACGAAGGCCAGTCGCCGATGGAGCACTTCCGCGAGATCGCCCCGGATGCGCCGAACCAGTCGTTCCGCGATTTCCTTGGCAAGTGGAATTTCCCGGGCGACCGCGCGTTCGAGCCGGTCGATGGTTTCTCCGGTGGCGAGCGTGCGCGCCTGGCGCTGGCGCTGATCGCCTGGCAGCAGCCGAACGTGCTGCTGCTGGACGAACCGACCAACCACCTTGACCTGGAAATGCGCGAAGCGCTGGCCGAAGCACTGGCCACCTTCGAAGGCGCGATCGTGATGGTCTCGCACGACCGCCACCTGATCGGCCTGGTCTGCGATACCTATTGGCGCGTGGCTGATGGCGTGGTCGAGCCGTTCGACGGCGATCTGGATGCCTACGCCGCGTGGCTGCGTACCCGCCCGCAGGCACAGGGCACCAAGGCGCGCATGGAACAGGTGGAAGAGCCGGTGGTGGTCAAGACCGCCCCGGTGGCGCAGGTGGTGCAGAAGAAGCCGGTGAACCCGCACAAGCTGGCCGCCGCTGAAGCCAAGGTGGCCGAGCTGGAAGGTGCGCTGGCCGAACTGGATCGCCAGCTGGCCGACCCGGCCAACTACGCCGATGCCAGCCGCATGGCCGTGCTTGGCCGCGATCGGGAAACCGCCGCCGCGCAGCTGGAAAAGGCTGAAGCGGCGTGGATGGAGCTGCTGGAGTCCTGACCGGTCGTGCCGGCCAGCGGCCGACTGGCATTTCTGCAGAGCCGAGCCACGCTCGGCTTTCGCGCGTAGCGCGGCATTGGACACGGAGCAGCCGAGCGTAGGCTCGGCGCTACATCATGCCTGCGCCTGCAGCCACTCGCGGAAGCGCTTGGCCGGCTCGCGCTCGGCGCGCGAGCGTAGCCGCGTCAGCCAGTAGCGGCCCAGCTCCAGCGTGGTGCCGAACGGCTGCAGCAGGCGGCCTTCGGCCAGTTCCTGCTCGAACATGCGCAGCGGCAGCAAGGCCACGCCGGCACCGCCGGCGGCGGCCATCGCCACCGTCAGCGAGGAATCGAACACCGGCCCACGTGCTTCCACACCGCTGACGCCGGCCGCCTGCAGCCAGCGCGGCCATTCGTCGCTGCGATAGGAACGCAACAGCGGCAGCGTGGCCAGGTCGCGCGGCTGCTTCAGCCGCCGCGCCAATGCCGGGGCGCACAGCGGCGCGAAGGGCGCATCGAGGATCGCCGTGCAGGCCTGGCCCTGCCAGTCGCCATCACCGAAGCGGATGGCCAGATCCAGCCCTTCGCCGGCCAGGTCGATGCGGTTGTTGTGGGTCTGCAGGCGCAGCTCGATGTCCGGATGCGCGGCCTCGAATGCGGCCAGCCGTGGCAGCAGCCAGCCGGTGGCAAAGGTGCCGACCACCCCCAGTGTCAGCACTTCGCGGGCCGGCCCGCCGGTGTAGCGCGCGATGCTGGCCGAGATGCGTTCGAACGATTCGTTGAGCACCGGATACAGCGCTGCGCCTTCATCGGTCAGCGCCACGCCGCGCGGCAGGCGATGGAACAGGCGGATGCCGAGCCGGTCTTCCAGGCCCCGGATCTGGTGGCTCAGCGCCGCCTGGCTGACACACAGCTCCAGCGCGGCACGGGTGAAGTTCTGATGGCGGGCGGCGGCCTCGAACGCGCGCAGCGCATTCAGCGACAGGGTCGGGTGCAGCATCGTACAGTCGTGAGCTGGAGTGATGGCTGATCCTACCCTGTCGATAGAGTTGTTCGTAACAGTAGTGGGTTGAATGCGACAGGCATGAATAATTTTCATGTCTCTCGCTGATATTTCGCGCTGGTCGCCCATCGTGCTGGCCTGAATAATCGAGGGGTTGCCAGGAGATTCCGTATGCTCGCCCGTCGCCGATTCCTGCAGTTCAGTGGTGCCGCCGCCGCTTCTTCGCTTGCCCTGCCGTTGCTGGCGCGTGCGGCAGGCAAGGCCAGCGCACGCGCACCGACCGAGGCTGCCATTACCACCGCCAACGATTTCGCAGCGCTGGAGATGGCCTGCGCCGGCCGCCTGGGCGTGACCCTGCTCGACACCGCCAGCGGTCGCCGCTTGGGTCATCGCCAGGATGAGCGCTTCCCGATGTGCAGTACCTTCAAGAGCATGCTGGCGGCCACCGTGCTCAGCCAGGCCGAGCGTGCGCCCGCGCTGCTCGACCGGCGCGTGCCGGTGCGCGATGCCGATCTGCTCTCGCATGCACCGGTCACCCGCCGTCATGCCGGCAAGGACATGACCGTGCGTGACCTGTGCCGGGCCACTGTGATCACCAGTGACAACACCGCCGCCAACCTGCTGTTCGGCGTGGTCGGTGGCCCGCCCGCGGTGACCGCGTTCCTGCGTGCCAGCGGCGATACGGTCAGCCGCAGCGATCGGCTGGAGCCGGAAATGAACAGCTTCGCCGAGGGCGACCCGCGCGACACCACCACCCCGGCGGCGATGGCCGCCACCCTGCAGCGTGTGGTGCTGGGCGATGTGCTGCAACCGGCGTCGCGGCAGCAGTTGTCCGACTGGCTGATCGACAATGAGACCGGTGATGCCTGCCTGCGCGCGGGACTCGGCAAGCGCTGGCGGGTGGGTGACAAGACCGGCAGCAATGGTGAAGACGCGCGCAACGACATCGCCGTCCTGTGGCCCTTGTCCGGCGGCGCACCGTGGGTGCTGACCGCCTATCTGCAGGCCAGTGCGATCAGCAACGAGCAGCGCGCCGGGGTGCTGGCGCAGGTGGGGCGCATTGCCGATCGCCTGATCGGTTGAGGTAACCGGGAGTCATCCAGAAACGGCTTGCCGGATCGGTTCAGCGCGCGCATCCTGCGCGCGTTCCAACCCCACGGAAGACCCCATGAGCCATGAACTGATCTACCTGCTGCTGATCTTCGCGCTGCTGGTGATCCCACGCGCGTTGCAGCGTTTCAGCCTGCCCGCCCCGTTGACCTGCCTGCTGTTCGGCATCATCGGCATGCTCTGGCTGGGGGATCAGGCACATGATGCGGTGATCGGACTGCTGGCCACCCTGGGCATTTCCTCGCTGTTCCTGTTCGCCGGCCTGGAAGTGGATCTGCAGGCGCTGCGCCGGGGCATGTGGCCGCTGCTGGCACATCTGGTCATCCGTACCGGCACGCTGTTCGGCGTCGGCTGGTTGGCCTGGCGTTACGCAGGATTGCCGTGGCAGGCCGCCGGGCTGCTGGCGTTGGCGCTGCTGACGCCCTCGACCGGTTTCATCATGGACTCGCTGTCGCGGCTGGGCCTGAGCGAGGACGAACGGTTCTGGGTGACCAGCAAGGCCATCGCCGGTGAGCTGCTGGCGCTGGCGGCGTTGTTCATCGTGCTGCAGGCCGGCGACCCGGGACACATGGCGCTGTCCAGCCTGGCGCTGCTGGCGATGATGGTCGGCCTGCCGCTGCTGTTCATCGCGCTGGGCCGCTGGGTGGCGCCGCACGCGCCGGGCTCGGAGTTCTCGCTGCTGGTGATGGTCGGCATGGTGGCGGCCTACATCACCTACCTGCTGGGCGTGTATTACCTGGTGGGCGCGTTCATCGCCGGCCTGGTTGCGCGCCTGCTGCACCAGCGCATGCCGCTGCTGGCCTCGCACGAGAACCTGCACGCGCTGCGCCTGTTCGCCTCGTTCTTCGTGCCGTTCTACTTCTTCAACGCCGGCACCAAGGTGCCCAGCGAAGCGTTGAGCTTCGAGGCGCTGGGGCTGGGCATCGTGATCACCCTGGTGGTGCTGCCGCTGCGCATCGGCGTGGTCTGGCTGCAGCGCCGGGTGATGTTCGGCGAGAGCTTCCGCAGCAGCCTGCGCGTCTCGCTGGCGCTGGCTCCGACCCTGATCTTCACCCTGGTGCTGGCGGCGATCATGCGCGAGCGTTTCCAGATTCCGGCGGTGCTGTTCGGCGCGCTGCTGCTGTACGCCGCACTGACCACGCTGCTGCCGTCGCTGGTGTTCCGTACACCGTTTGACGTTGATCCGGTGGAGCAGGAGCCGGCCGGCGAGGGCGAGGCCGCGCCGGTAGCGGCGGCGACCGAAGCACTGCCGGCAGCACCGTCTGCCGAGCGCTGAGCGGGACTGGCGCGCGGTTTGCGCCCATCGTCCATGGCCGTTAGGGTTGGGGTATGAGACCGATTGCCGTTGCCACTACCGCCGCCCTCCTGCTCAGCCTCGCTGCGTGCACGCAGCGCTCCGACACGGTCGCCCATGACCTGGCGACCGCACCGGCCGATGCGTTCATGGCCGCCATCGCCGCACATTGCGGCCAGGCCTACGTCGGCAAGGTGGTGGAGGACACGCCTGCACCGACCGCCAAGGATCCGTTCGCCGGGCAGCGCCTGGTCATGCATGTGCGCGGCTGCGCCGACCCGGCGCACGAACTGCGCATCCCGTTCCATGTCGGTGATGACCACTCGCGGACCTGGGTGCTGACCCGCACGCCGAACGGGCTGCGGCTGAAGCACGACCATCGCCACGAAGACGGCAGCCCCGACGCGATCACGCTGTACGGTGGCGACAGCACGCCGCCGGGCACCGCCGAGCGCCAGCAGTTCCCGGCCGATGCCGATTCGGTGGCGATGTTCCGCCGCGCCGACATGCTGGCTTCCACGCATAACACCTGGGCGATGGAGATCGATCCGGATCAGACGTTCGTCTACGAACTGACGCGCCCGGACGGCCGCCGCTTCCGCGTGCAGTTCGACCTGAGCAAGCCGGTCGACCTGCCACCGCCACCGTGGGGCGACGACACAGCACCCGCGCCGTGATCCCCGGGTCGGACCCCTCCTGCGGAGGGCTCTGACCCCAACCCCTCAACTCAACGCGTACCGAAGCGCGCCCGGCAACCGTTGCTCACCCACACCTGGCCCCGTGCGTAGCCCCAGCTACGGCCCTCCTGGCAGGCGCTGCCGGACAGCTGCTGCTGCAGTACCGGCCGGCCCTGGCGCTCATCCCAGTCGCAGTTCTGCGTGCGGTTGTTGTTGCTGCTGCAGGTGATGGAGTAGTTGCTGTTGCCGCCGCCCCAGCCACCGCCCCCGCCGCCCCAGCCGCGAGCTTCGGCGAATTCGGCGCGGCAGCCGTTGCTGACCCACACCGCGCCATTGCGCACCCCCCAGGTACGGCCTTCGTCGCAGGGGCTGCCGGACAGCTGGCGGACCAGGCGGGCATTGCGCCAGCCGACCGGGCAGCTGCGTTCGCGATTGTTCTGGCTCTCACAGCGGATGGTCTCGCCGGGCCGGCCGTTGTTGCCGCCCCAGCCACCGCCGTTGCCGCCGCCCCAGCCACCACGGGCCTCGACGAATTCGGCGCGGCAGCCATTGCTGACCCAGATGCTGCCATTGCGGCTGCCCCAGGTGCGGCCCTCGTCGCAGGCGCTGCCGGACAGCTGGCGGACCAGCTGCGCATTGCGCCAGCCTGTATTGCACACGCGTTCTCGGTTGTTCTGGCTCTCGCAACGGATCACCCCGCTTTGCGCGGCGGCCGGGGCGGAGGGCAGGGCGAGCGTGGCGATGGTGCCCAGGCTCAGGGTCACGGCCAGGCGGGCCAGGGACAGCGGATTCATGGCGGCATCCCATACGGTGGCAGGTGCCTGACTATAGGGAGGGGGATGATCAAGCCGGTGTGACTGGCCGGATTTGCCCCGGCCGGGGCCTCGGCCGCAGAATACGGGGCTTTCCGGCCCCCATCCGGTGCCGGCGTTCTCCAGCGGAGCTTCCCCCAATGCGTACCCACTTCTGCGGCCTGGTCGACGAGACCCTGATTGGCCAGACTGTCACCCTCGCCGGTTGGACCGACGTGGCCCGTAACCAGGGCGGCGTCTGCTTCATCGATCTCCGCGATCATGAAGGCATCGTGCAGGTGACCGTGGAGGTCGACAACGCCGAAGTGTTCGCCGTGGCCGCTTCGCTGGGCTACGAGGACGTGCTGCAGGTGGAGGGCGTCGTGCGCGCCCGCCACGCGGTGAACGACAAGATGCGCACCGGCAAGGTGGAAGTGATCGCCACCGCCATCACCGTGCTGAACAAGGCTGCGCCGCTGCCGTTCCACGCCCACGAGAACCCGGGCGAGGAAACCCGCCTGAAGTACCGCTATCTGGACCTGCGCCGTCCGGAAATGCAGCGCATGCAGCGCACCCGCATCAAGCTGGTGCAGGCCCTGCGCCGCCACCTGGACGAAAAGGGCTTCCAGGACATCGAGACCCCGATCCTGACCAAGGCAACCCCGGAAGGCGCGCGCGACTTCCTGGTGCCGGCGCGCATGCACCCGGGCGAGTTCTACGCGCTGCCGCAGAGCCCGCAGCTGTTCAAGCAGATCCTGATGGTGGCCGGCTTCGACCGTTACTACCAGATCGCGCGCTGCTTCCGCGACGAAGCACTGCGTGCCGACCGCCAGCTGGAGTTCACCCAGCTGGACATGGAATTCGCCTTCGTGCGCGAGCGCGACGTGCAGGACTTCGTCGAAGACATGATCCGCGCCATCTTCAAGGAAGTGGTCGACGTCCAGCTGGATGCCAGCTTCCCGCGCATGACCTGGGCCGAGGCGATGCGCCGCTACGGTTCGGACAAGCCGGACCTGCGCATCGCGCTGGAGCTGGTCGACGTGGCTGAACTGGTCAAGGACAGCGAGTTCGCAGTGTTCACCGGCCCGGCCAACGATGCCGAAGGCCGCGTTGCCGCGCTGCGCATCCCGGGCGGTGCAGCGCTGAGCCGCAAGCAGATCGACGAGTACGCCGCGCACGCCGCCAAGTACGGCGCCAAGGGCCTGGCCTACATCAAGATCGCCGACAACGGCGAAGTCAGCTCGCCGATCCAGAAGTTCTTCAGCGAGGCTTCCTTTGCTGCGCTGGTCGCCCATGTTGGCGCCGGCAATGGCGACATCGTGTTCTTCGGTGCCGGCAGCTACAACAAGGTCTCCGACTTCATGGGTGCGCTGCGCCTGAAGGCCGGCAAGGACTTCGGCCTGATCGCCGATGGCTGGGCGCCGCTGTGGGTCACCGACTTCCCGATGTTCGAATGGGACGAGGAAGAACAGCGCTACGTCGCCCTGCATCATCCCTTCACCGCACCGGCCGTGGACGACATCGCCGACCTGCGCGCCAACGCCCGTACCGCCGTCTCGCGCGGCTACGATATGGTGCTCAACGGCAATGAAATCGGCGGCGGTTCGATCCGTATCCACCGTCCGGACATGCAGAGCGCAGTGTTCGAGCTGCTCGGCATCGGCGCCGAAGAGGCCCGCGCCAAGTTCGGATTCCTGCTCGACGCGCTGAACTACGGCGCGCCGCCGCACGGTGGCATCGCCTTCGGCATCGACCGCATCGCCGCGCTGATGGCCGGCACCGAGTCGATCCGCGACGTCATCCCGTTCCCGAAGACCACCGGTGCACAGGATCTGATGACCGACGCGCCGTCGCCGATCGTCGACGCGCAGCTGGCCGAAGTGCACATCCAGGTTCGCCCCAAGACCAACTGATCAGGAGATCCAGGCAATGACCGAGTTTGCGTTTTCGCTGGAGTGGGAAAAGCTGGGCAATGAAGGCTCCGAGGCCAACCTGGTCACCGAGCGTGCACGCGTGTTCGGTGGTTGGCTGGTCCGCGTCGGTACCAACCCGGCGGCGATGGCCCTGACCTTCGTCGCCGACGGCGAAGGCCGTTGGGACGGTGAAGACTTCGGCGTCGAGGATTACGAGGACGACGAAGAGGAAGAGTACGACGAGGACGAGGAAGGCGAGGAAGAAGAGGACGAGGACGAGGACGAAGAAGAGTACGAGGAAGAGGACGAGGAAGAAGAGGAGTCGCCTGAAAAGGCTTGACCCCCGCTTCGCCCTGGCGTCAACTTCCTGCATGTATTCGATCCGCCGCGCCACTGTGGACGATGCGCCGACCCTGTCGGCGCTGGCCGCCCGCACGTTCACCGAAACCTTCGGCCATCTGTACCCGCCGCAGGACCTGCAGGCCTTCCTGGAGGAGGCCTACACGGTCGAGCGCCAGCGCGTGATCCTGGCCCACCCCGATTACGCAGTGTGGCTGCTGGAACTGGATGGGGAGGCGGTCGGCCATGCCGCCGCCGGCCCCTGTGGCCTGCCGCATCCGGATGTGAAACCCGGTGACGGCGAACTCAAGCGCCTGTACCTGATCAAGACGCAGCAGAGCTGCGGCTGGGGCAGCCGCCTGCTGGAAACCGCACTGGCCTGGCTGGAGCGCGAAGGCCCGCGCACGCTGTGGCTGGGCGTGTGGTCGGAGAACTTCGGCGCGCAACGCTTCTACGCCCGCTATGGTTTCGAGAAGGCCGGCGAGTACCTGTTCCCGGTTGGCGATACCAACGATCTTGAATTCATCCTGCGCCGCGCACCGCGCGCGGCCTGACGTTCACCGCCGCTTGCTGCGCGCGCGTGTTCAATCACCTCACGTTCCTGCCCCGCTGACCGCCAGGCTGTTTGCATGACTCCCCCCGTATTGCTGCTGCATGGCATCTGGAATGCCCGCGCCTGGGTCGGGCCGCTGGCCTGGCGCCTGCGCGCGCGTGGTTTCCAGGTGCATGCGTTCGGTTACTCCTCGGTGTTCGGTGGTCCCGACGTGGCGGTGCCCCAGCTGCTGGAACGGTTGGCCGACGCCGGGCCGTTGTCGCTGGTCGGCCACAGCCTGGGCGGGTTGCTGGCGCTGGAAGCGCTGCGGCGCAATCCGCAGCTGCCGGTGCAGCGCGTGGTCTGCCTGGGTTCACCGCTGCGCGGCAGTGGCACCGCACGCTCGTTGTCCGAGCACGGCTGGGGCCTGGCGCTGGGACGCAGCAGCGAGCTGCTGCTCGATGGCCTGCCGGACTGGCAGGGCAGGGCCGAGGTTGGCCTGATTGCCGGCTCGGTGCCGCACGGGCTGGGCAGCCTGCTGGGTGCCATCGACGATGCCTCCGACGGCACCGTGGCACTGGCCGAGACCCGGCTGCCGGGCCTGGCCGACCATTGCGTGGTCCGCACCAGCCACAGCGGCCTGGTGGTGTCGCCCGACGCTGCGCGGCAGACCGCGCATTTCCTGCGCCATGGCAAGTTCGACCACAGCCGCGACGCGGCGGCAGCATAGGGGCAGGGGAGGCAGGCCGCCCTGTAGAGCCGAGCCCATGCTCGGCTGCATTCCGTCGGGCCCATTGAGCCGAGCATTGGCTCGGCTCTACAACAATACGGGCCTAGACACGGTTGCAGCGCCCGATCAGGTAGAATCCGCGCCTTGATCCTGAAGCAGCCAGACGGTAGCACCCATGGGTAGAGGCCCCTCCATCGAAGCCCGCAAGAACGCGTCCGACGCGAAGCGCGGCAAGATTTTCACCAAGATCATCCGCGAGATCGGCGTTGCCGCGCGCGGCGGTGGAGGCGACCCCAACAACAATCCGCGCCTGCGCGTGGCCGTGGACAAGGGCCTGGCCGTGAACATGTCCAAGGACGTGATCGAGCGTGCCATCAAGAAGGCGACCGGTGAGCTGGAAGGCGTCGACTACGAGGAAGTCCGCTACGAGGGCTACGCTCCGGGTGGCGTGGCCGTGATCGTCGACTGCCTGACCGACAATCGCGTGCGCACTGTGGCCGACGTCCGCCATGCGTTCAGCAAGTGCGGTGGCAACATGGGCACCGAAGGCTCGGTGGCCTTCATGTTCAAGCGCCTGGGCGTGCTCAGCTTCGCCGCAGGGGCCGACGAGGAAGCCATCACCGAAGCGGCCATTGAGGCCGGTGCCGATGACATCGTGGTCTACCCCGATGACGGCTCGATCGATGTGGTCACCAGCCCTGACGCGTTCAACGCGGTGAAGGATGCGATGGCCGCCGCCGGCCATGTCGCCGACCACGCCGAGATCACCTTCCGCGCGGACAACGACATCAAGGTTGAAGGCGACGTCGCCCTGCAGGTCAAGAAGCTGCTGGACATGCTCGAAGACCTGGACGACGTGCAGGACGTGTATTCCAACGCCGAACTCGGCGCCGACGCCTACGCCTGAGCCGTCTGCGACGGCCTGGGCGCGGGCCGTTGAACGGTCACCGCGGACAGCCATGAGCCCCCTACGCCTGCCAGCGCATCCCGTTCCGCCCCGCCAGGAGTGCAGCATGACCCGCATCCTCGGCATCGACCCCGGTTCGCAGCGGACCGGGGTCGGCATCATCGATGTCGATGCCGCCGGCCGCGTCACCTACGTGCACCACCAGCCATTGGTGCTGCTGGGCGCCGACGACTTCCCGCAGCGCATGAAGCTGCTGGTGCTGGGCCTGGCCGACCTGTGCCGCGAGTACCAGCCGCAGGAAGTGGCCATTGAAAAGGTGTTCATGGCCCGTAATCCCGATTCGGCGCTGAAGCTGGGCCAGGCCCGGGGCGCGGCGATCTCGGCCGTGGTGCTGCGCGACCTGCCGGTGCACGAATACGCCGCCAGCGAGATCAAGCTCGCCGTGGTTGGCCGTGGTGGCGCCGAAAAGCAACAGGTTCAACACATGGTCGGGCTCATGCTCAACCTGAAAACCAAGCTGCAGGCCGACGCGGCCGACGCGTTGGCGGTGGCGATCACCCATGCCCACGTACGGGCAACGGCCAACCGCCTGGGGCTCAGTGCCCGCCAGGCGTGGGGCCGCAAATGAGGAGCTGCACGCAATGATCGGTCGACTGCGCGGCATCGTCGCCTACAAGGCGCCGCCGTGGCTGGTGGTGGACGTGAACGGGGTGGGCTACGAACTGGAGGCGCCGATGAGCACCTTCTACGACCTGCCTGAGCTCGGCCGCGAGGTCACGCTGTACACCCACTACGCGCAGAAGGAAGACAGCGTTTCGCTGTACGGCTTCCTGCGCGAGGGGGAGCGGCGCTTGTTCCGCGACGTGCAGAAGGTCAGTGGCATTGGCGCGAAGATCGCGCTGGCGGTGCTGTCCGGCGTTTCCGTCGAGGAGTTCGCGCGCATGGTCCAGGCCGGTGACATCACCGCGCTGACCCGCATTCCCGGCATCGGCAAGAAGACTGCCGAGCGCATGGTGCTGGAACTGCGTGACCGTGCCGCCCAGTTCGGTGCCGGCGGCGCGCTGCCCACCGGCAGCGGCCCGGCCCCGGCCGACCCGCTGTCCGATGCCACCGTGGCCCTGCAGCAGCTGGGCTACAAGCCGGCCGAAGCGGCACGCATGGCCCGCGACGCCTTCAATGAAGGCGACGAAGTGGCCACCGTGATCCGCAAGGCGCTGCAGTCGGCGCTGCGCTGAGCCGCGTCCCTTTCCTTCAACGAACCGCCTGAGCGTCGCCAGGAGTCCCATGTCCAGCAGTCAAACCCCGCACGCAGCTGCCCCCGGCAGCCACGGTCACGCCCCTCCAGCAGGAGGCATGGCGCTGATCATCGGTGCGATCGGCGTGGTGTTCGGCGATATCGGTACCAGCCCGCTGTACACGCTGAAGGAGGCGTTCTCGCCACACTACGGGCTCAACAGCGACCACGACACCGTGCTGGGCGTGCTGTCGCTGGCGTTCTGGGCGCTGAACATCGTGGTCACGCTGAAGTACGTGACCATCATCATGCGCGCCGACAACGACGGCGAGGGCGGCATCATGGCGCTGATGGCGTTGACCCAGCGCACGCTGCGCAACGGCTCGCGCTCGGCCTACGTGGTCGGCATCCTCGGCATTTTCGGTGCCTCGCTGTTCTTCGGCGACGGCGTGATCACCCCGGCGATATCGGTGCTGGGTGCGGTGGAGGGCCTGGAGGTGGCCGCGCCGGGCCTGCATGCCTTCATCGTGCCGATCACGGTGGTGGTGCTGTTGATGGTGTTCGCGGCGCAGCGCTTCGGTACCGAGAAGATCGGCAAGGCCTTCGGCCCCATCACGTCGGTCTGGTTCATCTCGCTGGCGGCGATCGGCATCTACAACATCGTCGATGCGCCGGAAGTGCTCAAGGCATTCAACCCGTGGTGGGCGATCCGCTTCTTCATGGAGCACAGCTGGCATGGGATCTTCATCCTCGGCGCAGTGGTGCTGGCGGTGACCGGTGGCGAGGCGCTTTACGCCGACATGGGCCACTTCGGTGCCAAGCCGATCCGACACGCCTGGTACTTCTTCGTGCTGCCGTGCCTGGTGCTGAACTACCTGGGGCAGGGCGCACTGGTGCTCAACCACCCCGAAGCGCTGAAAAACCCGTTCTTCGAGGCGGTGCCGCCGTGGGCGCTGTACCCGATGATCATCCTGGCCACCATGGCGGCGGTGATTGCCTCGCAGTCGGTCATCACCGGCGCGTTCTCGGTCTCGCGTCAGGCGATGCAGCTGGGCTACATCCCGCGCATGCGCATCAAGCACACCTCGCACGACACCATCGGCCAGATCTACATCCCAGGCATCAACTGGGGCATCGCGGTAATGGTGATCGGCCTGGTGCTGGCCTTCCGCAGCTCGTCCAACCTGGCAGTGGCCTACGGCATCTCGGTGTCGGCCACCATGCTGATCGACACCCTGCTGCTGGCCCTGGTGGCCCGTTCGCTGTGGCCGAAGGCGCGCGCCTGGCTGCTGCCGCTGTGCGTGGTGTTCTTCATCATCGACCTCGGCTTCGTCATCGCCAACGGTGCCAAGCTGCTGCAGGGCGCCTGGTTCCCGGTGGTACTGGGGATCTTCCTGTTCACCATGATGCGCACCTGGCGCCGTGGCCGCGAACTGCTGCGCGATGAGATCCGCAAGGACGGCATCCGCCTGGATACCTTCCTGCCTGGGCTGATGCTGGCACCGCCGGTGCGCGTGCCGGGCACTGCAGTGTTCCTCACCGCCGACCCGACCGTCGCCCCGCATGCGCTGATGCACAACCTCAAGCACAACAAGGTGCTGCACGAACGCAACGTGTTCCTGCACGTGGAGACCCTGCCGATCCCGTATGCGATGGAAGGGCAGCGGCTGAAGATCGAATCGGTGGGCGACGAGTTCTACCGCGTCTACGTGCGCTTCGGCTTCATGGAAACCCCGGACGTGCCGCTGGCGCTGATGCGCTCGTGCGACCACGGTGGCATCTACTTCGACCCGATGGACACCACCTTCTTCGCCAGCCGCGAAACCATCGTGGCCACCGCCAACCGCGGCATGCCGATCTGGCGCGACAAGCTGTTCGCGCTGATGCACCGGAATGCCGCGCCGGCCACGGGCTTCTTCCGTATTCCCGGCAACCGCCTGGTCGAACTCGGGGCCCAGGTCGAGATCTGAGGTCTGGTAGTGCCGGCCGCTGGCGGGCATCCGCCGCACCACCGGTGTTCATGGGGTTGCCGGCCAGCGGCCGGCACTACCGTGCTTCCGGCCCCGGAATGCAACCATTTACCGCATAATCACGGTATGACCGACGACCGCATCATCGGCGCCGGCGCCACCCGCGAGGATGACGCCGCCGACGCCAGCATCCGCCCCAAGCGCCTGGCCGACTATCTCGGCCAGGCCCCGGTGCGCGAGCAGATGGAGATCTACATCGAAGCGGCCAAGGGGCGCGGCGACGCGCTCGACCACGTGCTGATCTTCGGGCCGCCTGGCCTGGGCAAGACCACGCTCAGCCACGTCATCGCCAACGAACTGGGCGTGGCCCTGCGGGTGACCTCCGGTCCGGTGATCGAGAAGGCCGGGGACCTCGCCGCACTGCTGACCAACCTGCAGCCGCACGACGTGCTGTTCGTGGACGAGATCCACCGCCTGTCGCCGGTGGTCGAGGAAGTGCTGTACCCGGCGATGGAAGACTTCCAGATCGACATCATGATCGGTGAGGGCCCCGCGGCCCGTTCGATCAAGATCGACCTGCCGCCGTTCACCCTGATCGGTGCCACCACCCGCGCCGGCCTGCTGACCGCGCCGCTGCGCGACCGCTTCGGCATCGTCCAGCGGCTGGAGTTCTACAGCGTCGAGGAGCTGACCCGGATCGTGCGCCGTTCGGCCACCATCGTCGGCATCGACTGCACCGCCGACGGCGCCGGCGAGATCGCGCGGCGCGCGCGCGGCACCCCGCGTATCGCCAACCGCCTGCTGCGCCGCGTGCGCGACTACGCGCAGGTGAAGGCGGGCGGCCACATCGACGAGGCCGTGGCGCAGGCCGCGATGAAGATGCTCAAGGTTGATCCGGAAGGCTTCGACGAGCTCGACCGGCGCCTGCTCAAGACCCTGGTCGACTACTTCGATGGCGGCCCGGTCGGCATCGAGTCGCTGGCCGCGGCGCTGTCCGAGGAGCGCGGCACGCTGGAAGACGTGGTCGAGCCGTACCTGATCCAGCAGGGCTTCCTGGTGCGCACCGCGCGCGGCCGCATGGCCACCCACAAGGCCTACCGGCACATGGGCCTGAAGCCGAAGAACCCGCCGCAGGATCTGTTCGCGGAGGTTCCCGATGTCGGTTGAGCCACTATTCAGTTGGCCGACACGCATTTACTGGGAAGATACCGACGCAGGCGGCGTGGTCTACCACGCCCGCTACGTGGCCTTCATGGAACGGGCCCGGACCGAATGGATGCGTGCGCTCGGCTACGGCCAGGAGCGCATGCGCGCCGAGCATGGGATGGTCTTCGCGGTGCGCTCGATGCAGATGGATTTCATCAAGCCGGCACGGCTGGATGACACCCTGCAGGTGAGCGCCCGCCTGGTCCAGCTGAAGAAGGCCAGCATGGTCTTCGACCAGCAGATCCTGCGCGACGGCGAGCTGCTGCTGTCGGCCCGGGTCCGCATCGCCGCACTGGAAGCGGCCAGTTTCCGCCCGCGTGGCATGGACGAGGCCGTCCTTGCCATGCTGCAACCCCACCTCCACCCCGAATCCGAACACTGAGGAACAACGGATGATCGCAACGCTCCTGGCCCTGCAGGCCACGGTCACCGAGGCACTGCCGGCCGACGTCAGCAACGCCGCGACACAGACCCTTGCCCAGGCCACCACCGGCGGCGGCATCAACTACCTCGAACTGATGGCCAAGGCCAGCCTGCCGGTGAAGATCATCGTGCTGCTGCTGCTGGTCGGCTCGTTCGTCAGCTGGGTGATCATTTTCCGCAAGGCCCGCGTGTTCAAGCAGGCCACCCGCGAAGCTGACGAGTTCGAGAACCGCTTCTGGTCCGGCGCCGACCTGGGCAAGCTGTACAGCGCCGCCACCGACCGCAGCCGCAGCGTGACCGGCCTGGAAGCCATCTTCGAAGCTGGTTTCCGCGAGTACACCCGCCTGCGCGACAAGCGCCGCCTGGATGGCCGTGCGCAGCTGGAAGGCGCGCAGCGTGCCATGCGCACCACCTACACCCGCGAAGTGGACCAGCTTGAGCGCAACCTGGAACTGCTGGCCAACATCGGTTCGACTGCCCCGTACGTGGGCCTGGTCGGTACCGTGTTCGGCATCATGGTGACCATGCACGACATGATCAGCAGCGGTGCGCAGGCCGGTATCGCCGCCGTCGCGCCAGGCATCTCCGAAGCCCTGTTCGCCACCGCCATCGGCCTGTTCGTGGCGATCCCGGCGGTGTGGGCCTACAACCGCTTCACCACCCGCGTGGAGCGCATGTCGGTGCGGTTCGAGACCTTCGCCGAAGAGTTCAGCTCCATCCTGCAGCGCCAGAGCGCTGGCGACGAGTAAGCGCCTGACCCGGGAGTCCAAGCCATGTCCGCTGCCATCGGTCGCCGCAAGCGCCGCAAGCTGAAATCGGAAATCAACGTCGTTCCCTACATCGACGTCATGCTGGTGCTGCTGATCATCTTCATGGTCACCGCGCCGCTGCTCACCCTGAGCTTCGACGTCGACCTACCGCAATCCAACGCCAAGGCGCTGGAAAGCAAGCAGGACCCGGTGATCGTCTCGGTGCGCCAGGACGGCCAGCTCAGCCTGAAGCTGCCCGACGCCAAGGAGCCGACCGCCGTGTCGGCCGAGGAACTGGAAGGCCGCCTGGCCGGCATCGCCGCCCAGGACAAGGGCGTGCGCGTGATCGTCGCCGCCGACCGTGCCGTGGCCTATGAAAAGGTCATCGCCGCGATGGATGTGATCAAGCGCGCCAAGGTAGACAAGGTAGGCCTGGCCACCGATGCACGCTGACGCCCTGCCACCTCCGCAGCAGCGCGAACCCGGCTGGGGCCTGCCCCTGGCGCTGGCGTTGCTGGTGCACCTGCTGGTCGCGCTGGTCTTCATCGTGGCCTGGTTCTGGTCGCCCGAGCGCAACACCGACGCCGCCGCCGGTGATCCGTCGGTGGAGGCCAGCCTGGCGCTGTCCGCGTCCGAAGCGTCCGCCGCCCGCCAGGCCCTGCGCCAGTCCGAAAAGCTGGAGGACCTGCCGCCGCCGGTGGCCGAGCCGGTTCCGGTGCCGGAAGACACCATTCCGCCGCCACAGCCGATTCCCGAGCCGCGCCCACAGGACGCCCCCACGCCGCAGCAGCAACAGGCACAGGAGCGTGTCGCGCAGCCGGATACCAAGGACCAGGAAGCGGTCAGCGCGTTGGCCATCTCGCAGGAGAAGGCCAGGCAGGAGCAGGAAGCCAAGCGCCGCCAGGAGCAGATCGACCTGACCGAACGCAAGCGCCAGGAAGAGGCCGAGCAGAAGCTGCGCCTGGCCAAGCAGCAGGAAGAAGACGCGAAGAAGAAGCTGGCCGATCAGGCGCGTCAGGCCGCGGACAAGGCCGAGGCCGAGAAGCAGAAGAAGATCGCCGAGATCCGTGCCCGCCGCGAACAGGCCGAAAAGGAAGCCAAGCTGGCTGAGCAGAAGCTGCGCCAGGTCGCCGCCGCCCGCAATGCCGCGGGCAGTGCCGCCGCCGGTTCCAGCGGTGCGTCCCAGCCGGCCGCCGGTGGTGGTGGCAACAGCGATGATCTTTCGGCCAAGTACGCCGCGGCGATCCAGGCCAAGGTGCTGTCGCAGTGGGTGCGGCCGGACACGGTGCCGCTGGGCCAGCGCTGCCAGATCACCATCACCCAGATTCCGGGTGGCACGGTGATGCAGGCCAAGGTCAGCCCGAACTGCCCGTACGACGAGGCCGGCAAGCGTTCGATCGAGGCCGCCGTGCTCAACGCGCAGCCGCTGCCGTACCGTGGCTTCGAGTCGGTGTTCGCACGCACGCTCAACTTCACGTTTACTGCCCAGGATCGCTGAGGCGGCGGGCCGGGGCGGCTCTCGAGCCACCCGCGCCCACGGTTGTCGCGCTTGCCTCTGGTGTGCTCGGTTTCGACCGGGCAGGCTGTGGGCTGCTGTCGAACACCGTCCTCCGGGGCGGCGTGACCAGGGCAGACGGTGCGATGTTAGCCACGACGTTAACGGTGCGTGAGAAGACGGGCTGGAACTGACCCGGAATTCACGTACCCTTGGTTCATGATTGCGAAGCGGTTCACTCCCGCTTTGTTATCCCTCGTTCCGGTTTCCCCTTATTGAGCGCTCCATGAAAAAGATGCCTCGCTGGCTTGCCGTGTTTGCGGCCCTGTTGCTGCCCTTTGCTGCTGTCGCGCAGCAGAAGGGGCTGGATATCGACATCATCGGCGGCAATGCCTCCGCGCTGCCGATCACCATCGTGCCGATGCCCTATCAGGGTTCGTCGGCCGCTCCGCAGACCGACGTCGCCGGCGTGGTCCGTGCCGATCTGGAGCGTTCGGGCCAGTTCCGCACGCTGCCGGAAGCGCAGATCGTCGAGAAGCCCGTGCGGGGGGGGGATATCCAGTTCGCGACCTGGCGCGCGCTGAAGCAGAACTACATCGTGGTCGGCCGCGTGCTTGATGCCGGTGCGGGTGCCTACCGCGTCGAGTACGAACTGTTCGACGTGCCCAAGGGCGAGCGCCTGCTGGGCCTGGCGATGACCGCCCGTGGCAACGCCATGCGCGACGTTGCCCACCAGATGGCCGACGCCATCTACGAAAAGATCACCGGTGTGCGCGGCGCCTTCTGGACCCGCATCGCCTACGTGACCGCCAGTGGCAAGGGCGACGCCATGCGCTACGCGCTGATGGTGGCCGATTCCGATGGCTTCAACCCGCAGACCATCGTGCGCTCGGCCGAGCCGCTGCTGTCGCCGTCGTGGAGTCCGGATGGCAGCAAGCTGGCCTACGTCAGCTTCGAGCGTGGCAATTCGGCCATCTACATCCAGAACATCGGCACTGGAGCGCGCGAGCTGGTCACCAGCTTCCGCGGCATCAACAGCGCCCCGGCGTTCTCGCCGGATGGCCGCAAGCTGGCCCTGACCCTGTCGCGCTCCGGTAACCCGGAAATCTACGTGATGGACCTGGGCAGCAAGCAGCTGACCCAGCTGACCAACCACTTCGCCATTGATACCGAGCCGACCTGGGCACCGGACGGCAGCGCGGTGTACTTCACCTCCGATCGCGGCGGCCGTCCGCAGGTCTACAAGGTCGGTGCCGGTGGCGGCAGCGCCGAGCGCGTCACCTTCCAGGGCAACTACAATGCCAAGCCCTCGGTGTCCTACGATGGCAAGAAGATCGCCGTCGCCCAGGGCTCGGGCAACAGCTACAAGATCGCGATGATGGACAGCTCGCTGGGGTCGCCCCGCTGGAGCACGCTGTCCCCGGGTTCGCTGGATGAATCTCCGAGCTTTGCGCCCAACGCAAGCATGGTGCTGTACGCCGCCCGCGAAGGTGGCCGTGGTGTGTTGTATGCCGTTTCGGCCGATGCGCGGGTTCGCCAGCGCCTGGTCCTGGCCGACGGTGATGTGCGCGAACCGGCATGGTCCCCATACCGTACCCAGCGCTAAAAGAGTGTTAATATTTTCGTTGTCTTGAACCCCTCATCGGCTTAGGAGCCACAAAGGTATCGCCATGAACAAGTCCACCCGCGTTCTGCTTGTTTCCCTGCTGTCTGTGGCCGTCCTGGCCGGTTGCTCGAAGAAGGTGAAGGAAGAGCCGGCAGCCCCGGTCGACACCGGCACCTCGACCACCACCCCGACCGGTCCGTCGACCTCCGGCCTGTACGGCCCGGGCGATCTGGACACCGACGCCTGCCTGCGCCAGCGCGTTGTCTACTTCGACCTGGACAAGGAAGACGTGAAGCCGGAATTCCAGGCCATCATGGCGTGCCACGCCAAGTACCTGCGTGACCGTCCGTCCTCGCGCATCACCCTGCAGGGCCACACCGACGAGCGCGGTTCGCGCGCGTACAACCAGGCCCTGGGTGAGCGTCGTGGCAACGGCGTCAGCTCGGCCCTGCAGGCCAACGGTGGTTCGGCTTCGCAGCTGACCGTCGTGTCCTACGGTGAAGAGCGTCCGGTCTGCACCGAGTCGAACGAGTCGTGCTGGTCGCAGAACCGTCGCGTCGAAATCGTCTACACCGCGCAGTAATCCATGCGCATTGGCATCAAACTGATGCTGGTCGTTGCGGCAGCCCTCGTGGCTGCCGCACCGGCGCACGCACAGCGACAGAGCCTGGCTGACCGTGTCGGCGCGCTCGAGCAGCAGATGTACAACAACAGTGCCAACCAGGACCTGTTGAACCAGATCAATCAGCTGCGGCAGCAGGTCACCAGCCTGCAGGCCTCGATCGAGCAGTTGCAGCATGACAACGCCCAGCTCAAGCAGTCCGCCCAGGACCAGTACCTGGATCTGGACAGCCGCCTGAACCGGTTGGAAGGGGGCAACGCCGCCCCGGCCCTGCCGCCCGTTCCGGCGAGCGCGCCGAAGGCCGCACCGGCCCCGGCAAAACCCGCAGCGGCGGCCACTTCCGAGCGGCCGCCTTCGGTCCATGGTGATGCTGGCAGCCTTGCCGCCACCGGCGATGAGCGCACCTCCTACAACGTTGCCTTCGATGCGTTGAAGGCCGGCAGGTACGACGATTCGGCGCAGCTGTTCCTGAGCTTCCTGGAGTTGTACCCGAACGGCGTGTACGCGCCGAACGCGCTGTACTGGCTGGGCGAGAGCTACTACGCCACCCGCAATTTCCCGATGGCCGAGACCCAGTTCCGAGAGCTGCTCTCGCGCTATCCGACCCACGACAAGGCCGCGGGCGGCCTGCTCAAGATCGGCCTCTCGCAGTACGGCGAGGGAAAGGTCGACCAGGCCCAGCAGACGCTGGAGACCGTCGTGGCGCAGTACCCCGGCTCGGACGCCGCGCGCACCGCGCAGGACCGTCTGCAGTCCATCCGCCTGGGCAGGCAGATCCGCTGATCCGCTGAGCGGGCGTACAATAGGTGCCCTGTAGAGCCGAGCCCACGCTCGGCTGCTTTCGTTTCCGGACCGGCAAACCCGTCCGGTTGCTGTTGTAGAGCCGAGCCATGCTCGGCTGTTTTCGTTACCGGCCACGGTAGCCCACCCGCCACGTGTCCCACCAAGAAGTACCCGCCATGACCGCCGTTACCCCGTCAAACGCCGTCGCCACCCCCAGCGACATCGTGCAGTCGCCGCTGCCGCGCCTGAAGATCACCGAGATCTTCACCTCGCTGCAAGGCGAGGCCGATACCGCCGGCTGGCCGACCGTGTTCGTGCGCCTGACCGGCTGCCCGCTGCGCTGCCAGTACTGCGACACCGCCTATGCCTTCCACGGCGGCACCTGGTGGGACATCGACGACATCGTGGCCGAGGTGCTGGCCCAGGGCGTCCGCCACGTCTGCGTGACCGGCGGCGAGCCGCTGGCGCAGAAGCGCTGCCTGGTGCTGCTGCAGAAGCTGTGCGATGCGGGCATGGATGTCTCGCTGGAAACCTCCGGCGCGCTGGATGTCAGTGCAGTGGACCCGCGCGTGTCGCGCGTGGTCGACATCAAGACGCCGGGCTCGGCCGAAGCCGTCCGCAATCGCCTGGAAAACCTGCCGCTGCTGACCGTCCGCGACCAGATCAAGTTCGTCATCTGCAACCGCGAGGACTACGACTGGGCCAAGGCCATGGTCGCCGAGCACGGCCTGGTGGAGCGTTGCACCGTGTTCTTCTCGCCGAGCAAGGGCGAGATCAGCGCGCGGCAGTTGGCCGACTGGATCGTCGAAGACCGGCTGCCGGTGCGCTTCCAGATGCAGTTGCATAAAATCCTGTGGAACGACGAGCCGGGCCGATGAGCCGGCGCAGCGTTCCCTGATGTAGCTCCGGCGCGGGACAGCGTGCTGGCTTTCCCCTCCCAACCGGAAGATTTCCCATGAAGAAGGCAGTCGTGCTTCTCTCCGGCGGCATGGATTCAGCCGCCGTCATCGCCATGGCCCAGGAACAGGGCTTTGCCGTGCATGCCCTGAGCGTGCGCTACGGCCAGCGCCACACCTCCGAACTGGATGCCGCCGCCCGCGTGGCCAAGGCCCAGGGCGTGGTCGCGCACAAGACCGTGGACGTGGACCTGCGCAGCATCGGTGGCTCGGCGCTGACCGATGACATCGACGTACCGGAGGCGGGCGGTGCCGGCATTCCGGTCACCTACGTGCCGGCGCGCAATACCATCATGCTGTCGCTGGCCCTGGGCTGGGCCGAAGTGCTCGGTGCCAATGACATCTTCTGCGGCGTCAACGCCGTCGACTACTCCGGCTACCCGGACTGCCGCCCCGAGTTCGTGGCCGCGTTCCAGGCGCTGGCCAACCTCGCCACCAAGTCGGGTGTGGAGGGCGCGGGCATCAAGGTGCACGCACCGCTGCAGTTCCTCAGCAAGGGCCAGATCGTCAGCGAAGGCGTGCGCCTGGGCGTGGACTTCGGCCTGACCGTGTCCTGCTACAACGCCGACGCCAACGGCGCTGCCTGTGGCCACTGCGACGCCTGCCGCCTGCGCGCGCAGGGTTTCGCCGAAGCCGGCGTGCCCGACCCCACGCGGTACGCCTGACCGCGCCTGGTAGAGCCGGCCGCTGGCCGGCTTCCCCGGTGGGGCAATCACTCCCTCGGTGGTGCCAACCGTTGGTCCGCACTCCTTGACCTAGCGGGCCTGCAACCATCCCGATGCCTCGATGAAGGCCCGCACCGCAGCCGGATCGGCATAGTCCAACTCAATCATCCGCGCGATACCGGCCTTCTCGTCGGCCTGCTGGCGCATGTACTCCTGCGCGATACGGTAGCCGGCGTAGTAGCCCAGGTCACTCACCCCGAACGGATTGCGCGCGCTGTTGTACAGCCAGTTGTCCAGGTTGTCCCCGTGCATCTCCGCACGGAAGCGCGCGCGGATTTCCGCTTCGTGCGCTGGCCCATAGGTGTACAGCGGCAACGCCGGGCGGCGCCCGCTGATGCGCTCTGCCACGTATTCGGCCACGCCTTCGCGTACCGCGTACTGGGCCAGGCTGCCGGTGGTCTCGCGCTGCTGGGTATGCACGTATTCGTGCAGGTTGTTCTGCGCGTTGTTCGCACCGGGGCGGCTGTCGTAGAAGATCCGCAGGCGGCTGCGCATCGGCTCGGGCAGCTCGCTCACGTCCACGCGCTCATCGCCGAGCGCCATCTCCGCGCCGATCAATACCTTGTTGCCCAGCGTGGTGCCGCCTGTGCGCAGCACGCCCACTGCATAGGTGATGGTGGCTGGACGCAGTGCCGGGTAGAGCGCCCGGAACGCAGTCAGGTCGCGCTCCAGCGTGGCGCTGGCGAGCTGTGCGTTGGCGGTGAGCGGCCGCACCGACGTCCAGAAGCGCGGCCACGCCCACATGGCCACGGCGTATTCGCGGGCAGTGTAGTGGCGCACCTGCATCAGCGCATGCAGCCCGGGGCTGCCGGGATCGATGTAGCGTTGCTGGACCAGCGCCACCCGGCGTTCGCCATCGGGTTCGGCGCGCACCGCATCATAGGTGGCCCAGAAGCGGGCGATGTCGTCAGTGACGACCTGGGATGGGGCGGCCAGGGCTGCGCAGGGCAGCAGGGCGGCAAGCAGGCTGGCGATCAGGCGCATCCATGGCTCCGGGAAAGGATCACAGATGGGATGCGACAATGGCCCGAAAGGTTTAAGCCGCTGGTAGTGCCGGCCGCTGGCCGGCATCCTCGACACACCGGGGTTTCACGCGACCGGCCAAAGTAGGGTAGAATGCCCACCCCGCCGAAAGGCTGGGGCAGTGCAATGGGCCGTTAGCTCAGTCGGTAGAGCAGAAGACTTTTAATCTTTTGGTCGAAGGTTCGAATCCTTCACGGCCCACCATTGCGGTCAATGACCCAAGTCATTCAAAAAGGCACCGCTCAGCGGTGCCTTTTTGTTGTTGCTCGCAAAATGCCTATTTCGCCTTGGCGCCGCGCGCCAGCGCCGCCTCGCGTTCCGCCGCCACCTGCGTGGCAACGGCTGCAGCATTGGCGGCGGCATTCGCAGCCCGCTCCGCCGCAGCACGATCCGCATCGAACCGCGCCTGCCGCTGGGCGCTGTAGGCGCGTTCCAGTTCCAGCGAGGCAAGGAAACTGTCTGGATGCTTCGCCGCACACGCCCGCTGTACCAGTTGCACAGCATGATCGGACAGCCCGGGCTGGATATTGCCCAGCAGGCAATCGGCATACGGTACGGACGCAGCGGGGCCAGCAGCCAGCGCGGCAACGATCACGACATTCAACACGCAAACCTCCTTGTAGGTTTCGATGGGACCCGGTACCGGCCGGTCCGGCCCCAGTATGGCCCGGTTTGCAGTACAGGGTGAGGCTACTCCGGCCGCACGTCCCGGCACACCAGCTCGGCCAGACTGCGGCAGGCAAAGAACAGCCCTTCAACCACGCCGGCATCCAGATGCCGGTCCGGCGTGGCCATTGCTCGGCAGCGGTCGGCGGCGTGCAGCATTTCCGCCACGGTCAGCATGCCAATGGCGGCTCGTTCCACCCGCGACAGGGCAACCCCGCGCCCTGCAGATAGGCTGGTTTCAGGCCAGGGCAGGCCATCGGCGCCTTCGCCCGCGCGGATGCGTTTGAGGCAGCCAGAAACGTGCTCAGTTCGGGCGCAGGGTTGTCGTCGTCATCGTGGGTGCTGGCGGCGTATGAAGCATAGGGCGGACGGTCGGTCATCTCGGCTTCCTCAGCTCTGGAGTGGGCGTGCCACCGCGCAGGGCGGGTGGCAGGCGATGCGTGGCTGCAAGCCGGAATGACATCACGTAGTAACCGGCGGGTCCGAAGACCCCCACGCACCGCCCGCCATGAAGGCCGACGGATCACCCGCCGGCACGGTCCAAAGACGGTGTCGGCGGGTGAGCGCAAACAACAGCGTGAATGTCATTACGGGCTTGCAGGCCCGCTGCCACCCGTTGTCGGTGGCGCAGTATGGTGTTTACGCCTGCGCCTGGAGCTCAATGAGGATTTTCCGAAGAACGATGCGGAATCCAGGCGCGCGACGATGGTGGCGCAGGCCGCGCCGACGCAGCAAGCGACAGGGCGCGACGCATGTGCTCATGCGCTCGGTCGGTCGCGTTGGACAATGTCGGTAACTGCCGCTGACGGCACGTTTGCCGTGGTGGGGAACGTGGAAAGTGCGCGCCACGTTTGCCAGCCGTGGTGGTACGGAACAGCGGGTCACGCACTCAAAAATCGGTGCATCTGCGACGTCCAAGGTGTTGTAGAGCCGAGCCATGCTCGGCTGCGGTTTGCGCGGTGGGCTGAGCCGAGCGTGGGCTCGGCTCTACAGTGATCCGTCCCATCCGCGACGGTTGAACTGTTGTAGAGCCGAGCCATGCTCGGCTGCGATTCGCATGGGAAACCGAGCCGTACCCGGTTGCGCGCGGGGAGGTCATCCCCCGCATGGCATGGATCTATGCATCTGGCAGGGATGCTGAGCGTGCAGAAGCCGCCAATGCCTGCCGCTGGGCGCTATGCTCGGCCTCTTTCCCAGGACGGGTCACCCCATGCGCTTGATCATGCTGTCGCTGTTGTTGTCCGCCATCTCCGTCGCGCCGTTGATGGCCGCCGAACCGGCGCCGTCCGCACAATCAGCGGCCGCAACCTCGCTGGTGATCGGCGAAACCTTCACCATCGAATCGAAGGCGCTGGGTGAAACCCGCCGCATCAATGTCTACCGCCCGCAGCCCTGGGGCCTGGACCCGAAGGCGCCGCTGCCGGTGATCTACATGCCCGACGGCGGCATCGGTGAGGACTTCCTGCACGTGGCAGGACTGGTGCAGGTGCTGAGCGGCAATGGCAGCATGCGCCCGTTCCTGCTGGTCGGCATCGAGAACACCGAGCGCCGTCGCGACATGACCGGCCCCAGCAGCGATCCGCAGGACCAGAAGATCGCGCCGCGCGTTGGGGGTTCCGCGGCCTACCGCACGTTTCTGCGCGATGAACTGATGCCGCAGGTACGCCAGCGCTACCCGACCACCGACGAGCGCGCGCTGATCGGTGAGTCGCTGGCCGGCCTGTTCGTGGTTGAGACGCTGCTGCAGGAACCGGCGCTGTTCAACAGCTACATCGCGCTGGATCCCAGCCTGTGGTGGAACCGCGGCGCGATGCTGGCCGGAGCGGCCAGGCAGTTGCCTGCGGTGACGCGTGCGCAGCCGCACGTGTTCCTGGCCAGCAGCGGGCAGCCGGAGCTGGCCGCCTCTGCCGCACGACTGGCCGCATTGCTGCAGCACGCCTCGCCGTCGCCGCTGGTGAAGTACCTGCCGCTGCCGGAGGAAACCCACGCGACCCTCTATCACCCGGCCGCAATGCAGGCGCTGCGCACGCTGTTCCCGGCACCACCGCCGGCCTCGCCCTGACCGCACTGGCACCGGGCTGCACGCCATGCAGGGATGCGGCAGCGGTGCCATGCGGTGCGCCGCCCGCAATGGGAGAGTGTGGATGCAGCGTGTGCGTGGATGGAGTATGGCGGCCTGCCTGGCCATGAGTAGCTGTGCGATGTCGGTGGCGCCACCGGCAACGCAGAATGAAGCGAAAGAAAGCGCGGCCACCGCTGTGCCGGGCGTGGTGCTGCCGGATACCGAAGCGCTGCGCGTGCACGATCCGGTGGGCCGCGATTATCCGATCTGGGTAGCACTGCCGGCTGACTACGCGGCGCATCCAGAGAAGCGCTATCCGGTGCTGTATGTGACCGATGCGCTGTACACCTTCCCGCTGGTGCGCAGCGTGCGCAACATGGTGGGGCAGAAGGGCGTGAACCTCGAGGATTTCATCCTGGTCGGGCTGCCGCCGCAGGAAGGCCTGACGTCCAAGCAGAGCCGCTCGCGCGATTACACGCCCAGCGATCCGGCGCGCACCGATCCGCGTGACTACAGCGACGACGTCAGCTACGGCGGCGCGGCGCACTACCGTGATTTCCTCGCTGAGCAGGTGCTGCCGATGATCGATGCGCGCTACCGCACTGATCCGGCGCGGCGCGCCTATGCCGGTCATTCCTATGGTGGCTTGTTCGGTGCCTACGTGCTGACCACGCGCCCAGACATGTTCCGCACCTACATCCTGTCAAGCCCGTCGCTGTGGTTCGACAACCATCGGGTGCCGCGCATGCAGGCCGAGGCCAAGGCGCCCACGCAGCCGACCACGGTGGTGCTGTCGATCGGCAGCTTCGAAACGGTGAAGCCGGAGCCGCGCTATTTCACCCGCAACGACATGCTGCGCCACAACGCCGAATTCGCCGAGCAGCTGCGCGCCAACGGGCGCTCGTTGACGGTGGACAACATGGTGATCGATGACCAGGATCACTTCACCGTGTATCCGGACATGATCACCCGCGCGCTGCTGAAGGTGTTCCCGGGTACCGGACCGTACAGCAGCGGTTGATTGCAGGTTCAATCCACGCCATGCGTGAATGATTGCCTCAGGCCGCGCTGGCCTGCGGCGGCGGCATCAACGTGGCATCCGCTGCATGGCGGAAGCACAGGCGGATGGCATCGAGCAGCTCGCTCATGCTGTACGGCTTGGGCAGGAAGTGGATGCCGGCGCGCAGCTGCGGCAGCACATGATGCTGGTCCATGCCGGAGGTGACCAGGATCGGCAGCTGCGGCAGATGCTCGCGCACGCGGTTGGCGGTTTCGATGCCGCTGATCCCGCCCAGGCAGACGTCGGTGAACAGCAGGTCGAACGGCTCGCCGGCGTTGAGCAGGCCCAGCGCGGCCTCGGCACTGCTGACAGCGGTGACCTGGCAGGCCTGGCTTTCCAGGGCGAGGCGGCTGAGTTCCTGGGTTTCCTCGGCGTCCTCGATCAGCAGGACGCGCGGTTCCACAAAGCGCTTGGACAGCAACATGACGCGGCAACTCCGGACAACAGGGGAGCAGAAGGCGCGCAAGTATGCGCAAGCCGGGGGTGATCCCGGCGTGCACGCCAGGCTAAGTGAGCGTTACAGCCGATGCTGCTGCCGGCGGCGTACCTGCCAGGCCAGCACCGCCACCGCCAGCAGCGCGGTGCCGATACGCAGGCTGGTGGCCTGCCAGCCCAGCGCGACGGCGTCATCGAGGCTGAACGCGTTCCACGCCATGTTCATCGATACATGCAGCACCAGGCCGCACCACAGGGTGTCGCCGTCCAGATGGTCGAGCCAAGCGAAGATGAAGCCGCCCAGTGCGATGACCGCGCCGACGAACAGGGCAGTGCCGCCGCCGTCGAAGCCGCCGAAGCCCAGCCAGTGCACCCAACCGAACAGCAGCGCCTGCGGCAGCGCAAGCAGGGACCACGGGCCACGCATGAGCTTCACCAGCAACACGAAGCCGAGGCCGCGGAACAGCACTTCCTCGGCCAGTGGGAACAGCACGGCGAGCATCGTTGCATCCAGGGTGGTCAGTGCGGTGTTGGGCGTGCCCAGCAGCGCCAGGCCCAGCCAGCAGGGCAGGCTGGCCAGCAGCACCCACATCGGGCCGCGCCAGCCGTTGCCGCGCAGCCCCAGGCTGGCCATCAGGCCTACCCCATGGGGGCGCAGCAGTGCGGCCAGCAGCAGTGCCAGCAGCACGGCCAGTGCGTTGTCCAGCAGGCTGCCGCCGTAGGGCATGGGCAAGGCGGGAATCGGCGCGCCTGCGGCCGCAGCGACATCGCGCAGATTGAGGCCCAGGCCGACGCCGAGGAGCACCAGCAGCAGGCGCGCCGCGTTGGGCAGGCGGGACAGGACGGTCATGCACGCACTCCCTGCGGAACCAGCGTGCAGTGTGGAAGGCGGCCGGGGAGGCTGGCACGCGCCGGAAGTCCCTGTGCCATCGGTCATGTGTTGCCGCACAGTCATCCGTGGGCAGGTAGAGTCGTTGCCAGACCTTCAGGAGCCATGCCCATGCTGTGCCCCGTGTGCAAGACCCAGACCCTGCAGATGGCCGAGCGCCATGGCATCGAGATCGATTACTGCCCCGGTTGCCGTGGCGTGTGGCTGGACCGTGGCGAGCTGGACAAGATCATCGAACATGCCGGCGCCGGTGCTGCGGTGCCGCCGCCCGCCCCTGTGCAGGCACAGCCGGCCGCTGCGCCGCCGCCGGTGATGCATCGCGATACCCGCCACCTGGGCCAGCGCTACGAGGACAACCGGGGCCAGCAGTACGGCCATGGGTACAAGAAAAAGAAGAAGGACAGCTTCCTGTCGGAGTTGTTCGACTTCTAGGTGCTTCGCTTTTGTAGAGTCGAGCCATGCTCGACTGGCTATTGCCAAAGCAGTCGAGCACGGCTCGACTCTACATGTGCAGCATGGTCACAGCCGGCGCAGGATGAACTCGCGGTCGCGCGTATCCCCGACGACGAAGTCGTACTCGCCGACCTTGCTGCAGCCGTAGCGCGCGTAGAAGCGCTGCGCGCCGAAGTTCTCCTCCCAGACGCCCACCCACAGGGTGCGGCGCTGCGGCTGGTCCAGCCAGGCCATGAACGCGTCCATCAGGCGCGCGCCGTGGCCGCCGTTCTGGTAGTCGGCCAGGATGTAGAAGCGCTTCAGTTCGATGTCGCCTTCGCAGGCATCGGCATGCGGCAGGGTGTTGGCACCAGCAGCCAGGTAGCCGACCACGTTGTTGCCGTCCATCAGCAGCCAGATCGCGCTGCGCGGGTCGGACAGTTCGGTGCGCTGCGGTTCGCTGCTGTAGTGCGGAAATCCTGCAGCTCCTGCGCCGGATACGAGTCGCCCCAGGTTTCGTTGTAGGTGGTGATGGCGATGGCCGACAGCGCGTCGACATCGGCAAGGGTGGCGCGGCGGATCTGCAGCGACATGGCGGAGCCTGCATTGGAACGTGGCGCAGTGTAGCCGGCCCCGGCGTTTGCCGGGGCTGGCGGTTGCTCACACCCCGCTGATCAGAACCACATGCGAACGCCGGCCACCCAACGCGTGTCGCGCGCGTGGTCACCGGCGTAGTCGGCGGTGTCGCCAAACGTGCGCTCGTGGCTGATGCCGATGTACGGCGCGAAACGGCGGCTGAACTCATAACGCAGGCGCAGCCCGGCTTCGACCTTGTTCAGTCCGCGACCAATGCCGTACTCCGGTTCATCCTTGGCTGCGATGGTGGCTTCCAGCAGCGGCTGCAGGATCAGGCGGTTGGTCAGCAGCACGTCGTACTCGACCTCGGCCTTGGCCAGCACCTGGCCGCCGGAACCCATGTACAGCGTTGCCGAGCTCTCGAACTTGTACGGTGCAAGGCCCTGGATGCCGATGGCCGCCCAGGTGCGCGAGTCGGCCGGCTGGAAGTCCTGGCGCACGCCGACCAGCACGTCCCACCACGGCGATACGCTGCGACCATACAGTGCTTCCAGTGACGACGATTCCGTGCGGCCGCGGCTGCGTTCGCCATCGGTGCGCAACCACAGGCGGTTGATGTTGCCACCGATCCAGCCGGTGGCCTCCCAGGCCTGGCCGGTGCTGTTCTTGCCGTCCCAGTGTTCGAGGCGATCGATCAGCAGCAGGCTGTTGATCTGCGGTGCATGCTCCATCGCATCGTGCGCGATCGGTGGGAATGCGGCAGCGCGGTCGGCATCGGTGGGAACCGGGATCGGCTCGCGCGGTTCGATCGGTGCGGGCGTGCCGTGACCCATCCCCTCGTGGTCCATCTGTGAATGGTCCATCTTCGAGTGGTCCATCGTGGAGTGGTCCATGCCGGCGTGATCCGCCGCGCCCATGTCCATCTTCGAATGATCCATCTTCGAATGATCGACCGGTTCGGCCGGCGCGTTGGCGGTCTTTGCGGGCGGATCTATCGCGTCCATGTCATGGCCAGCATGCGACTGCGCGAATACCGGCCATGCCGCGGCCAGGCCCAGGGCCAGTAGGCTGGGGGAAAGCAGTGAGTGGCTCATTCTTCGATCCTCACTTCGCGCATCATGCCCGCTTCCATGTGGTAGAGCAGATGGCAGTGGTAGGCCCAGCGACCGAGCGCATCGGCACGCACGCGGTAACTGCGGCGGGTGCCGGGTGGCATGTCGATGGTGTGCTTGCGCAGCTGGAATTCGCCCTGCGCGTTTTCCAGATCACTCCACACGCCGTGCAGGTGGATCGGGTGCTGCATCATGGTGTCGTTGACCAATACGATGCGCATGCGCTCGCCGTAGTTCAGCCGCAGCGGCTCGGCGCTGGCGAACGGAATGCCATCGAATGACCAGGAGAACTTCTCCATATGGCCGGTCAGGTGCAGCTCGATCTCGCGGCTCGGCTCGCGGCCATCGGGGTCCTCGAACAGGCTGCGCATCGCGCCGTAGGTGAGTACCTGGCGACCGTTGTCGCGCAGGCCGATACCGGGATCGTCCAGCTTCGGTTCGGTGGCCGAGCTCTGCATGTCCACCAGCGGGTTGTTGCGTTCGCTGGCCGGGTGCTTCGGTGCCTTGCTGGCGGCATCGCTACCGCCGTGCGCACCGTGGCCCATGCTGGCGCCGCAGCCGCCTTCCATGCCCTTCATCGCGGCCATGTCATGGCCACCATGGCCACCACTACCCATGTTGTGCCCCATGTCGCTCATCGTCAGCAACGGGCGTGGGTCGCGCGCGGGAATCGGTGCCTGCAGGCCATGGCGGACTGCCAGCGTTCCGGCGGCAAAGCCGGTACGGCCCATGTCCTGGCAGAAGATGGTGAACGCGTCCTGCCCGGTCGGTTCCACCAGCACGTCGTAGGTTTCGGCCGGCGCGATGCGGAACTCGTCGATGCTGACCGGATGGATGTACTGGCCGTCGGCGGCGACCACGGTCATCTTCAGGCCGGGAATGCGCACGTCGAAGTAGGTCATCGAGGCGCCGTTGATGAAGCGCAGCAGTACTTTCTCGCCGCTGCGGAACAGCCCGGTCCAGTTGCCGGCCGGCGCGGTGCCATTCATCAGGTAGGTGTAGGTGTGCGCATTGATGTCGGAGATGTCGGTGGGCGTCATCCGCATCCGCCCCCACATGCCACGGTCGGACAACGCGGCCGACCAACCGTCGCGCTTCACGTCACGCAGGAAGTCGGGCAGGGTGCGCTTGTAGTAGTTGTCATGCTCGGCGAGCTTCTTCATGCGCCGGAACAGCGCGCCGGGGTCCATGTCGGTCCAGTCGGACAGCAGGATCACGTGCTCGCGGTCGTGCTGGTAGGGCGCCGGCTCGGCCGGGTCGATGATCAGCGCGCCGTACAGGCCGGCCTGCTCCTGGAACATCGAGTGGCTGTGGTACCAGTAGGTACCCGACTGCTTCAGTTCGAAGTGGTAGTGGTAGGTCTCACCGGGGCCGATGCCATTGAAGCTCAGGCCGGGCACGCCGTCCATGTTGGCCGGCAGCAGGATGCCGTGCCAATGGATCGAGGTCGGGTGGCGGTCCAGCGTGTTGCGCACGAACAGGTCCACGGTCTGGCCTTCGCGCCAGCGCAGGATGGGTGCCGGCAGCGATCCATTGACGGTGATCGCCGGACGGGTGCGGCCAGTGAAGTTGGCCAGCGATTCGCCGATGGCCAGTTCGATGCGGGTGTCGCTGAGCACGGCGGGGGCGCCGGCCAGGCGTGGGGCGGCAGTGGCGGCGGCGAGCGCGCGCTGCGGCACGCCGACAGCGGCGATGCCGGCAACCACGCCACCGGCGGCCAGGCCCTGCACGAACAGGCGGCGCGACGGCATGGGCACAGCGCCCGGACCGCGGGGGATGCGGGTATTCATGGTGGTGACTCCAGACACGTAAAGACGCCGGCAGGCGGCGGGCTGCGGTGCGCAGGGCGCACGGTGCGTGTGGAATCAGCCGATGGGAGGGCGTGAGATCGGCGGCAGCGGCGGCGCCGGCCGGCCGGTGGCCGGCATCGGCTGCGGGGCCAGCGACAGTGCCGGCCCGGCAATGAACGGCAACGGCTGCACCACCAGCAGCGGGTGCTGGGCGCAGCTGCGCACGCAGTCCTTGATCTGGCAGTGGGCGTCGTGGGCCGGGGCCTTGGCCTGCGGGGCCGGGTTGGCCTGCGTGTCGGCGTGGTGGTGGCAGTCGGCAGTGCCGCCATCAACAGCAGCGGCTGCGGCGTGGGCCATCCGCCCCATTTCTTCGTGACCACGGGCCATGGCCGCGTTCAGCCCGTTGAGCAACAGGCTGAGCATGAGCACGACGCGGAGCAGGGTCGAGGCCAGGGACATGGCGCTAATTTAGCCGCAAGCGGGTGCGGATGCACTTCCGGCTGAATGGCCGGTTCAAGGTTGGAGCCGCACCAATGTAGAGCCGAGCCCGGCTTACCCCTCTTCGCGCACGATCTCGACCAGGCGCGGGCCATAGCGGCTCAGCTTGGTACCGCCGATGCCGCCGACCCGGGCCAGTTCATCCAGGCTGGTCGGGCGCCGCTCGGCGATGTTGCGCAGCGTGCTGTCGTGGAAGATCACGAACGCCGGTACGTTCTGTTCCCGGGCCAGTTCGGCGCGCAGGCCGCGCAGCGCGTTGAACAGGGCCAGGTCCTGCGGCAGTACCGACAGGCCGGTGCGCTGCGCGCTGCGCTCGCGTCCGCTGCTGCTGCTGGCCGGGTCGCGGCGCATGCTGATCTGGCGGCGGCCGGTCAACACGTCGCGGCTGGCATCGGTCAGGCGCAGGCCACCGTGACCCTCGCTGTCCACTTCCAGCAGGCTGGCCGCGACCAGCTGGCGGAACACGCTGCGCCAGGTGCGTGCATCGAGGTCGCGGCCGATGGCATAAGTGCTCAGCTTGTCGTGGCCCTGCTGCCTCACCTTCTCGTTCTCGCTGCCGCGCAGGATGTCGATCAGGTGGCCGACACCGAAGCGCTGGCCGCTGCGGTAGACGCAGCTCAGCGCCTTCTGTGCCGGTATGGTCGCGTCCCACGAGGCCGGTGGCGTCAGGCAGTTGTCGCAGTTGCCGCACGGCTGGGGGTAGGTCTCGCCGAAGCCGGCCAGCAGCACCTGGCGGCGGCACTGCATCGATTCGCAGTAGCCCAGCAGATGGTCGAGCTTGGCCCGCTCCAGCTGCTTGCGCTCTTCGCCCGCCTCGGACTGCTCGATCATCTGCTTGAGCAGTACCACATCACCCAGGCCGTAGCACAGCCAGGCCTCGGCGGCTTCGCCATCGCGGCCTGCGCGTCCGGTTTCCTGGTAGTAGCCCTCCATCGACTTGGGCAGGTCGGTATGCGCGACGAAGCGCACGTCCGGCTTGTCGATGCCCATGCCGAAGGCGATGGTGGCACACATCACGATGCCGTCCTCGCGCAGGAAGCGGCGCTGGTTGCCGGCGCGCACTTCCGGCGGCAGGCCGGCGTGGTAAGGCAGAGCGTTGAAGCCCTGGCCGCAGAGGAATTCAGCGGTCTCCTCGACCTTGCGCCGCGACATGCAGTAGACGATGCCGGCCTCGCCACGGTGGCCGCGCAGGAAGTCGGTCAGCTGCTTGCGGGCGTTGTCCTTCTGCACCACGGTGTAGCGGATGTTGGGGCGGTCGAAGGAACTGACAAAATGGCGCGCTTCCTGCAGATCGAGGCGCTCGGCGATCTCGCGCTGGGTCGGCGGATCGGCGGTGGCGGTCAGCGCGATCCGCGGGATCTGCGGCCAACGCTCGTGCAGCACGGTCAACTGGCGATATTCGGGGCGGAAGTCATGGCCCCACTGCGACACGCAGTGTGCTTCGTCGATGGCGAACAGGGCGATCTGGCTGCGCGACAGCAGCGACAGGAAACGCCCGGTAAGCAGCCGCTCAGGGGCGACATACAGCATGTCCAGTTCGCCGGCGAGCAGCTCGCGCTCGACGCGGCCGGCGGTCTCGGCATCCAGGGTTGAATTCAGGTACTCGGCGCGCACGCCGAGCTGGCGCAGGGCTTCGACCTGGTCCTGCATCAGTGCGATTAGCGGCGAGATGACGATGCCGCAACCGTCACGCAGCAGGGCCGGGACCTGGTAGCACAGCGATTTGCCGCCGCCGGTGGGCATCAGCACCAGGGCGTCGTGACCGGCAGCCACATGCTCCACGATGTCCTGCTGCGGACCACGGAAATCGTCGTAACCAAAGACGCGTTGGAGCAGGTCGTGCGCGGGACGGGAAGCCATCGCGCTAGTTTACCCCGGCGGGGGAGTCGGCAGGGCTGCGCCCTGGGAACGGGCCATCGCATGCGCGCTGCCGCTCCCACGCTTCGCTCCGCGAAACGCGGGCCCCACTTACCAGCTCCCAGACCCCCGCCGCTTCGCGTCCGCCCCCTGACTCAGGGGGCTCTCCCCCGGACTTGGCCCGGTGGGCGGTAGATCCACGCCATGCGTGGATGAAATCTGTCAGATATCGACAAACAAAATGGGGTCAGACACGTTTTCCTGCGGAAAACGGATCTGACCCCAAGTAATGCCCTGGCAGATCGCGGAAAACTGTCGAAGGCGGGGTGG
>NZ_LXXZ01000034.1 GCF_003244875.1 Stenotrophomonas sepilia | reverse complement strand
GTTCTTCTTACGGTTTCGCCTTGTGATTCTTGTGTTTAATAGGAGCGGACCGACAGAAAGCAGCCCCTCCCTATTCGTCGGAGCGTTCAGATGTGTACAACACCCACCCCCAACCCCCGCCACCACCACCAGCATCAACGGCAGGCCGAAGCGGTGCCGCCACGGGATCGGCACCCCACCCAGCTGCTGGTCCATGGTCTCGGTATCCAGCACCCAGCCGTGCTCGCAACGGGTACAGGCCAGTTCGTAGCGGCGCTGGTAGGTGAAGCCGAACAGCAGGTCGATGCGCGCCATTTTGTAGCGCAGCTGCGGGGCGAATTCGGTTTCGGTCTGGCAGCGCAGGCAGTGGTGGGCTTCGGTGGGGCCGACGATCAGCACCCGTTCCTGTTGACCGATCAGGATCATGACCGGGTGCCTTGGCAGGCGGGCTGGGCCAGCAGCCAGGCTTGGGCGGCGGCCACGGTGGCGGCGTCCCCGTCGACGCGCTGGTCGGGCTCGATCTTCAAGCCATCACCACGATCATTGCGGTCCCGCATCACGCTGGTGGTCAGCAGCAGGCGACTGCCATCGGCAAGCGTGTGCACGACATTGCCAGTGGAGACACCCGCAGTAGGCTGACCGAAACTCCGCGTCTGCGGACGACCACGCCACGCCAGCACCGAGGCCTCGCCCGAACTGCCGGTGCGCGGCCCGAACAGCACCGCCACCGGCGCGCCGGGCTGCCGCAGCACATAGCCGGACTGGCCGAAGTCCAGCACCGACTTGCCTGCACGCTGTACAGCGGTCGCGGTCAACGTCCAGCGCTCCGGCCCCTGTGCGGCTTCGAACGCTCCCACATCTTCGTTGTTCACCACCGAGGTGCGCAGCAACGGTGCCATGCCCAGCAGCATCGGCCACATGTTGCCACCGCTGTTGTCACGCAGGTCGACGATCCAGCCACAGCGCATGCCGTCGTCCTTGCTACGGATTACCTGCTGCCACCGCGCGGCGCGCTGGATGTCCTGGCGGAATTTCTCCTGCGGCGTCGCGCCGGGCATAGGGGCATAGCCCTCGATGACCACCCAGCCGATGCGCGCATCCACCGCATCGACGGCCTTGGTCTGGTCCACGGCGGCGGCACCGGCCTGCTGCGCGCGCGCAAGGGATTCACGCTGGCGCTGGGTCGTGGTCCATGCACCATGGTGGCCGGTGCTGAGCGCAATGGCTTCGCGCAGAACGGCCAGCCGTTGCGCGGGGTCGCCCTGCGCCGATTGCAGGCGGATGCGGATGGCGGGCCAGTCCACCCGATCGCGATACAGCGCCTGGCGTTCAAGCAGGCTGAGGATCTCGGCCAGGGCCTCCGGCGAGGGCACCTCGACCGTGCTTGGCGTATCGGCCATGGCGCCGGTCGCCAGCAACACGAACATCAGCGCGCCGATGCGACGCACTCCCTTGCGAACCTGCATGCGACGCTTCCTTGTCGTTGAGTCAGGACCGCAGCATAACCGGGACATGATCGCTTGCGCCACGCGCGAACTGTCGTATCCGGCCCGGTCGCTGATTGCAGCAAGGCGGCTTGCGTGCAGTCACCACATTGCAACTTTGCCCATGTCATCGCGGCGCACAACGCGCCAAGGTGGCCCCCGTCGGCGCTTCCTGCGCTGACCGGGATTGGCGTCCTGAATGAAGCTTTTCACGAGCGGGCTTGCAACGTCGTTGCCTGCCCGAACAATGCACCGTCCGTCGTTCTGCGGCGGGCGGTGCGTGGGGATCCCCGGATCCGCCGGCGTCATTCCTCGTGAAGAGCTTCACCGGCACGCCAACCCGCACCGCCCGCCACCTTGCATCCCGCAGGTGGCCTTGCCTTGTGAGGTTGCTGCCATGAACACGCCCTACCCCACCTATCCGCGCCTGCAGGCACTGCTCGGTGCTGCATTGCCCGACCTGCAGCTGTCCACTACGGCAGCCGAAGCGCTGGAAGATGCGCTCACCGAAGCCGACGAACAGGCGCCGCAGTCGGCGTTCTTCGCCCGGTTGCGCGGCATCGCACACAGCCACGGAGCCGACGGCCAGGCGTGGCGCGAGCGGCAACTCAGCGAGGCGCGCGGCCGGGAACTGGCCGAGGCGACGCGCTGTCTTGCCGCATTGTCCGCCTGCGGCGGTGTGTTGCTGGCGGCGCAGTCGGCGCGCGAGATGGATGATGCGCAGGTGCAGTGTCCGCCACAGGTGGAGGAAGGGTTGCTGCATGCGGTGGTAGTGTTGGCCGATCATGCCGGGGCGTTGGTGGAGCCGGATGCGTGCGCGCCGTTGTCGTAGAGCCGAGCCTATGCTCGGCTGCACTGTGCTCGTGGCGTCGGTAGGTTCAGTGCCGACCAAGGTCGGCACCTACCAGAGCAGGGTCCCCCGAGCGCAAGGGCGCTACCAGTCCGCGCGCAGCCCGATGTTGCCTTCGATGATGCGGCGCTTCTCGTTGCGGTCGCCGCCCAGCTCGCGCGTGTAGTCGGCCACGGCGTACGCACTGATGGTGCGGTTGAAGCGCCCGACCACACCCACGCCGGCTTCCAGCGCGCGTGAACGCTGCGAATTGATGATCACGTCGTCGTCGAAGCGGATGCGATCCTCGCCGGAACGACCATGCCAGTAATTCAGCTTGAAATACGGTTGCCAGCCGTTGTCGGCCAGCTGGTAATCGCCGGCCAAACGCAGGCCCACACGGCCGGTCCAGGCGTTGTCGTTGTCGAAGCGCACGCTCGATATTTCATCGCGACGGTCATCCAGCGAAGTGCGTTGCCAGATCACCTGCACCTGCGGTTCCAGCCACCATGCGGACTGCCCGAAGTGCAGCAGCGGCTTGCCAGCCTCCACCGACACACTGGTGCCGTCGCCGCTCAGGCCGAAGCCGAGCCCGCGCGAGGAACGCGCGCGGCCGTCGTAGCGGCTCTGCATCGCCACGGCGTCGATGTAGGCACCGCTGCTGTCGGTGAACGTCCAGTACAGGCCCACGTGCTTGTCGTCCAGGCGGTTCTGGCCCACCTGTACGTTCTCCCAGCCCAGTGCCAGGCCGGTGGTCTTGCCCTGCGCGCGGGTGCGGCCGACGAACACGCCGATCTGGTTGCGGTGGTTGTCCGACGCCGCAGCCCATACGTCGAGGCCGGCCTGCAGGCCCATCACGTCGCCATCAAAGCCGGGCTGTGCATCGCCCTTCCAATGGATCTCGCTGCTCTGCCCCACCAGGCGACCCCAGGCGGTGCGGAATGCGCCTTGGTTGTACAGCAGGCGCTGTTCGCCCTGCCGCTCGTGGAAGGTACCGAGGCTGGCCAGCGAGGTCTCGCGCAGCAGCGGCGGCACCACCGCGTAGGCGGCGGTCTCCACGCGGTACAGCGGTACCACCGCGCCTTCGGCCGGGCGTGCACCCGGCGTCGGCGGCGCGCCGGTACCGGGCAATGCACCGCCGGCCACGGGCACGTCCGGCACCGCCGGATCGCTGGGCGGTGCCACCGGCGCCGGTTCCGGCGGCGGGGCGGCACTGCCACCACCGTTGGGTGCCGGCGTCGGGCCGGTCACCAGCGTCGAACGCAGGTACCAGTTCTCGCTGGTACCGGCACTGACACCGCCCTTGAACAGGAAGTACTCGTAGGCGCCGGCCGCGACCGGTGCGAACAGCGAGAACGCGCCCGGCGCGGTGCGGCCACCATTCAAGGCCTGCACCACCAGGATGCCATCGGCCAGCGTGGCCGCGCCGCTGCCGCCGGCATTCAGCACGCCGATGCCGGTGGTTCCGGTGGCGGTACCGCCATCGATCACCAGGCGATCGCTGGGGGAGTTGTCCGCGCCCAGCACGGTGCGCAGGTACAGGCCACCACCGTCACCGCGATAGTTGCCGCGCACGGTGAACACGTCGCCGGCGCCGGTACCGGTCAGGTCGATGCGCCCGGCATTGACCATCTCCACCAGTGCAGCACTGTTGAATGGGCGGATGGCATGGCCGCCACTGCCCGCGTAGACGGTGCTGGTGTCGTCCACCGTGAGCGTACCGGTGCCGGTTGCGCTGTCGCCCAGCACCAGGTCGCCATCGAAGCTCAGCTCCGTGCTGTTGGCCAGGCTGATCGCCTCCCAGTTCTGGAAGCGGCCCACGCCTGCGGTCTTGACGTTGCTCAGGTTGAGCTGGTCGATGCCACTGCCCCCGTCGAACAGCGGCACCGCACCCAGGTTGCCCTGGTTGAGGTTGCTGAGGTTGGCCACGTCGTTGTCCGGGCCCATGTCGATCGCACCGTAGACGATGCCACCGCCGTTCCAGTTGAAGGTGTCATCGCCGGTGCTGAGCAGTACCTGCCCGCGCACGGTGCCGTCGGTGATGGTCACGCTGTCGTTGCCGCCGCTGACGCTGATGTTGCCGCCGATGTAGGCCGTGCCCGAAATGATGATGGTGTCGGTGTCGAAGCCGGTCACCACGTTGCCATCCACGGTGCCGCCGGACTGGTCCCACAGGTTCTTGTCCAGCTTCATGTTGACGCGGCCGATGCGGCCAGCGGTCATCCAGGCCTGGTCGCCATCCTCGAACGCGCCGATGATGCGACCACCGCTCATGCGGAAGGTATCGATGTTGTCGCCCTGCTGCAGCGCGCCGATCGTGCCGCCACTCATGACGAAATCATCGCGGCCACTGTCCTGCGCTACCAGGCCGGTGACGGTGCCGCCGGTGACGGTCATCCGGTCATCGCCACTGCCCTGGTCGACGCTGTCGATGGTGCCATTGCCCAGCAGCAGCACGTCGTTGCCATCCCCTTGCAGGACACCGCCGCTGATGCTGCCGGCCTGCATGTCCAGGCGGTCGTTGCCTGAATCGAACTGTACGCCGGTACGCCCACTGATCGTTCCGCGGTTGACCAGCACGCTGTCGCCCGCTCCGACGAACTGCAGCGCGGTGTTGTTGCCGGTGCTGATGCTGCCCGCATTTTCGACGCGGCTGCCACCACCGAGCTGGACCGCCACACCCCCCACCGAACTGATCGTGCCTTGGTTGGTCAACAGGTGACCACTTGCACCGACCAGGGTAACGGCCGACGCCCCACCGCTCTGCTGCAACTGGGCACCGCTGGCGACGTTGACGGTGATGCCCGCTTCGCCGCTGGCCGAGATGGGCACCGTCTGCGGATTCGGCGCGTTGGCGTCACAGGTGACCGTCTGGCCGGCGACCGGAGCGACGGTGCTGCAGCCGGCCCAGGCGGCGCTGGCGGTCAACAGCACCATGGACGGGACTGCCAGTGCCTGAAGCACGGAAACGGTGAGGCGGCGCGGACGGAAAGCGCGCGGGACGGCACGGGTCATACAGTCCTCTTGGACAGAGAATCAGGAACTGCAAATGCACGCTGCTGCGTATGCAGTCTGCCGTGATGTGAATCGTTTCGATAGGTGAACTTGCGTGCGGGAAATCACATTTCGGATGTGAAATCGCCGGACTCTCACGCCAATGTGATGTGGCTGAAATCGTTCATTTTTTCTGGGCGTTGGGAGCCGCACATGCGTGGATGCCGTTGGCGGATCGGGTCAGGGCCTTTTCCTGCGGAAAAGGGTCCGACCCCGGGACTGCTCAGATCTTCAGGTAGATCTTGCGACGGTCCAGCCACCAGGCCACGCCCCACCACAGCGCGACGAACACCAGTGCCTGCAGCATCGATGCCAGCTCGAGCGCCTGCGGCATCGCGTTGGCCAGCTGCTGCCAGATCCAGCCCCAGGCACCGCTGGCCATCAACGCCACCGACATCACCGAGGCCCCCAGATACGCGGTGATCGCGTTGACCCCGAAACGCCGGCCCAGCGGCGGCCATCCCTTCTTGTCGATCAGCACGTGGCCCAGCCACAGCGCCAGCGCGGCCAGGCCGCCGGTCCACAGCACGTAGCTGGGCGTCCACAGCGGCTTGTTCAACGGCAACACCCCGGCCAGCAACAGGCCCAGCACGGCGGTCGCCACGCCCAGCCCGGCCAGTGCCGTCGAACGCCCGCTGCGCAGCAGGCCACCGGCCAACAGGCCGAGCACGGTACTGGCCAGTGCACCCAGCGTGCTCAGCAATCCTTCCGGGTCATGGCCGAGGCCGGTATCGGCATGCCATTGATAGATCCACGGCGCGAACAGCGCGGTGTCCAAGCGGCTGGCCGGGTTGATCCACGGCGCCAGGTCACCCATGCCGAGCAGCAACATCGTGTATCCCACCAGCAATCCAACAAGCACGCCGGCCTGCATGCGCGGCTGTGCATACACCGCCAGCACGCCCACCAATGCCGCGCACACGGCGATCCGTTGCAGCACGCCCCAGATGCGGAAGTGGTGCGTATGCAGCGCCCACCAGATCAGCAGATGCAACAGCACGCCGGCCACCAGGATGCGCAGTGCGCGCTCCAGCACGCCGCGCGCCAACACCGGGCGTGCGGCGGCATCCAACGCGCGCGGTGCCACGCTGAAGGCCATCGACACACCCACCAGGAACAGGAAGAACGGGAACACCAGGTCGGTGGGCGTGCAGCCATGCCATTCCGAATGGCGCAGCGGTGCGAACACTGCACTCCAGTCGCCTGGGTTGTTGACCAGCAGCATCGCCGCCACGGTGATGCCGCGCAGGGCATCGATCGAGCCCAGACGGCGCGGCGGCGTACTGTTCATCAGGCGGCCTCGTACTGTCCTGCAATCCAGGTGCCACGCACCTGCAGGGCGTCATCCAGCAGCACCAGGTCGGCCTGGTAGCCCTCGGCGATGTGGCCCAGGCGGTCGTCGACGTTGAGGAACTGCGCCGGGTAGGTCGAGGCCATGCGCGCGGCCTCGGCCAGCGGCTGGCCCAGCAGCTGCACGGTGTTGCGCACCGCCGTGGCCATGTCCAGCGCAGAACCGGCCAGCGAACCAGCGGCATTGCGCACCACGCCATCGATGGCGGTGATGGTTTCGCCATACAGCACGTAGCTGGGATCGTCGGCACCGACCGGCGGCATCGCATCGGTCACCAGCAGCAGGCGACCGCGCGGCTTGGCCGCCAGCGCCACGCGCAGGCTGGCCGGATGCACATGCACGCCATCGACGATGATGCCGATCCAGCTGTCGCGGTCTTCCAGCGCAGCGCCCACTGCGCCAGGCTCACGGCCCTGCAGCGGCGACATCGCGTTGTACAGGTGGGTGAAGCCGCGTATGCCGGCATCCAGGCCGGCGCGGACCTCTTCGTACGTGCCTGCGGTATGGCCGGCGGCCACGATCACGCCACGTTCGACCAGCGCACGGATGGTTTCCAGTGGCACGCGCTCCGGCGCCAGCGTCAGCAGCGTCACGCCGTTGTCCAGCGACGCGGCCAGCGTGATCTCTTCTTCGTCAGGCACGCGGAACTTGCTGGCATCGTGCGTGCCCTTGCGCGCCGGCGCGATGTAGGGCCCTTCCAGATGGATGCCGATCACGCCCGGCACGCCCTGCGCGATGGCCTCGCGCATCGCACCGATGGCTTCGCGCATCACCGCCACGTCATCGCTGATCAGCGTGGGCAGCATCGCGGTGGTACCGAAGCGGCGGTGTGCCTGCGCGATGGTACGCAGCGAGGCAACATCGGGCGTGTTGTTGAACAACGCACCGCCCCCCCCATTGACCTGCACGTCGATGAAGCCGGGCAGCAGCCAGCCGCCGCCCAAGTCCACCTGCTCGGCAGCGTGGCCCAGCTGCGGTGCGGCGTCGGGCAACAGCGCGCTGATGCGACCCTCTTCGATCACCACAGCCAGATCGTCGCGGAATTCATCGCCTGCCAGGATGCGGGCATTGCGCAGCACGGTTGCCATCACACCGTCTCCGTGACCTTGTTCAGGTGCGGCGGCAGGTCCGGGTTGAAGCCACGGCGCAGCGCCAGCGCGTTGATCGCGCGATAGAAGCTCTGCACGGTCAGCAGCGGTGCGCACAGCGGGTGTGGCGCGGGCGCCACCGGCAGGTTGCCGCCGGCACCGGCCAGCCACACCTGCGCGCCGCGTGCAGAAAATTCCTCGACCACCGCGCGGGTGCCGGCGCCGGTTTCATCGGGCTGCGCGAAGGCCAGCACCGGGAAGCCACGGTCGACCAGTGCCATCGGGCCGTGCTTGACCTCGGCCGAGCTGTAGGCTTCGGCGTGCAGGCTGCAGGTTTCCTTGAACTTCAGCGCCGCTTCCTGCGCCGCACCCAGGCCCAGGCCACGGCCGAGCACGAACAGGTTGGTGGCCTCGACCAGGCCTTCGGTCACCGCGCTCCAGTCGCACTGCCAGGCTTCACGCATCGCGTCCGGCAGCAGGTCCAGCGCGTTGCGCAGGCTGCTGTCCTGCTTCCAGTAGGCGGCCAGCTGCAGCAGTGCAGCCAGCGAGGCCAGGTAGCTCTTGGTTGCCGCCACGCTCTTTTCGGCACCGGCATGCAGCGGAATGACCGTGTCGGCCAGCTGCGCCAGCGGCGAATCCTCGACGTTGACCAGCGCGATCACGCGTGCGCCAGCGGCCTTGGCCGCCTCGGCGTTGCGCAGCAGGTCCGGGCTCTTGCCCGACTGCGAAATGACGATGAACAGCGCACCGCGCAGCTGCAGTGGTGCGGCGTAGACCGAGCCTACCGACGGCGACGCGGAGGCGACCACCAGGCCCAGCTGGGTTTCCAGCAGGTACTTGCCGTAGGTGGCGGCATGGTCGGAGCTGCCGCGTGCACAGGTGACCACGAACGGCGGCGGCGCGGCGCGCAGGCTGGCGGCCAGGGTTTCCATGGTGGCGTGGTTGCGCGAGAACTGGCGGGCAACCACGTCTGCCGCTTCAGCGGCCTCGGCGAACATCAGGGTGGCGGTGGGGTCTGACAGCGACATGGCAGGCTCAGGCAGGATCGGAAGGAAGGGGGCGTGCGCCGGCCGGGCGCATCGGCGCGGTCGAACCGCGCACCACCAGTTGCGGCACGAAGCCCTGGTTGTGCAGCGGTGCCGGCGCATCGTCGTAGGCGTCGCTGCGCAGTTGTGCGATCAGCAGGCGCGCGGCGTGGCGGGCGATGTCCTCGGTGGCCTGCTTGGCGGTGGTCAGCGGTGGCCACGACTGGCGCGAGAACGGGCTGTCCTCGAAACCGGCGATGGACAGGTCGTAGGGCACGTTCATGCCGGCCGACTTGGCGGCGGCCAGCACGCCGGCAGCGATTTCGTCGTTGGAACCGAAGATGGCGGTGGGCGGTTCGCGCAGCGCCAGCAGGCGGCGCGCCCCACGGAAACCATCGTCGAAGGTGTAATCGCCCTGCACCACCAGGTGCTTGTCCACGGTCATGCCGTAGTCCTTCAGCGCGGCTTCGTAACCGGCGTAGCGTTCGCCCGAGGAGCGGTGCGAGCTGCCGCCCCAGAGGAAGCCGATGCGCTGGTGGCCCAGCTGGATCAGGTGCTCGGTGATCTCGTAGGCCGCCTCGCGGTCGTCGACGAACACGCAGGCGCCGTCGGCCGGGTCTTCAGTGGCGGCGATGATGCGCACCAGCTTGATGCCACGCGCGGTCAGCGCCTGGATCAGGTCGCGGCGCTCGGACATCGGCGCGGTCAGCACCAGCCCCGCCAGCCGCGAGCGCTGCACCCAGTCGGCCAGTTCATCGGCCAGCAACGGCGAGCTCGAATCACAGGGATGGATCTGCAGGCCGAAACCGGTCTCGCGGCACGCGGCCAGCACGCCGTTCTGCACGCCGATGATGTGGTACGGGTTCGGGTTGTCGTAGACCAGCCCGATCACGAAGGTAGTGCCGCTGCGCAGGTTGCGCGCGGACGGATCGGGCTCGTAGTCGAGCTCGGCGATGGCACGCAGCACCCGCGCACGGGTGGCCTGCATCACCGAGGGCTCGTTGTTGATCACCCGCGAGACCGTCTTCAGCGAGACCTTGGCCTTCTCCGCAACGTCCTTGATGGTCGCTCTGCGCATGGGTTTTCCCTGGGGTTGGCTGCCGTCCATCATCGCCGATCAGGCCTTGTCCTGCGGCAGGCCGGCACGATGGCCGATCACCGAGTAGAACAGGATGTACAGGTAGCACGGCACCATCAGCAGCACGAACACCAGCTGGAAGTCGATGTGCTGCTTGAGCACGGCGAACAGCTGCGGAATGATCGCGCCGCCGGCGATGCCCATCACCAGCAGGGCCGAGCCGGTCTCGGTGAAGCGGCCCAGGCCGCGGATCGCCAGCGGGAAGATGGCCGGCCACATCATGGCGTTGGCAAAGCCCAGCAGCGCCACGAAAGCCACCGAGACGTAGCCGTGCGTAGCCCAGGCGCCCAGGCAGAACACCACGCCCATCACTGCCGAAATGGTCAGGTAGCGCGACTGCGAGACCAGGCCAGGGATCGCCAGCAGGCCGACCACGTAGCCGGCCAACATCGCACCCAGCGTCAGCGAGGTGAACATCTTGGTCTGGTCCAGCGGCAAGCCGAAACCGTGGCCGTAGGTGCCGATCGCATCACCGGCCATGACTTCCACGCCTACGTACACGAACAGGCACAGCACGCCCAGCCACAGATGCGGGAACTGGAAGATGCTGCGGCGCTCGGCCGTTCCCGGTGCCCCTGACGGCGTTGCATTGGCTTCGGAGGACTTGATCTCGGGCAGAGGCGAGAACAGCACGGCCACCGCCAGCACCACCAGCAGCGCGGCCATCGCCAGGTACGGCGCATGGATCTTGGCGGCGAATTCGTTGAGCAGCGCGGCCTTGGTGACCGCGTCGGCAGCCTGCACCTGCTTGTCCAGATCGCCGATGCCATGCAGCACCAGAGTGCCGATCAGCACCGGCGCCAGCATGCCGGCAATCTTGTTGCAGATGCCCATCAGCGCGATGCGGCGTGCCGCGGTTTCAATCGGACCAAGGATGGAGATGTAGGGATTGATCGCGGTCTGCAGCAGCGCCAGGCCGCTGCCGATCACGAACAGGCCGCCGAGCGCGCCCGGGTACCAGCGCTGGGTGGCGAATTCACCGAACAGCGCGGCACCACCGGCCATCACCAGCAGGCTCAGGCTCAGGCCCTTCTTCATGCCGGTGCGGCGCAGGATCCAGGACGCCGGCAGGGCCAGGAAGAAATAGGACAGGTAGAACACCATCAGCACCAGGAAGGCGCCGACCTCGCTGAGTTCGAAGGCCAACTTGACGAAGGTGATCAGCGGGCCGTTGAGCCAGGTGAAGAAGCCGATCAGGAAGAACAACACGCCAACGATGGCGATGGAGGTGGCCACGTTCGGGCGCGCGCTTGCAGCGGGGACGGCGGACATCAGGAGGGCTCCTGCGGCGACGGCCGCAGAACGCGGCGTCGGAGAGTGGCTGGGAACAACGTTGTCACATTCTTTCGATGGACAACGGCGGTTTGTCAACTTCCATGCACGCCTGCCTGAACCTTGTGCTGCACTGCGCAAGTCCGCCGCGATACGCCCCGCTGAATGCGCGGCAGGCCTAGAGCCCCGTGCGCCAATGGTTCCCATGTGAAACCCGCACTCACACCGTGTAAACGTTTACTGCCCGCCGCATTCGTTGCGACGCAGCAACGAAAGTGTCACGAACTCGTTGACATCGTTGTCAGCGCGGTTACAGACTCCGCCCCAATCGCCGCCCCCGATCCCCGGGCCGGCCCACCTGCAGCAGGAGCCCGCGTGACCGCCAGCCACCCCGCCCCGTCGCATGTCCTGTCCCGCGTCGCGCCCTCGTTCCTGGCCGCCGACGTCGGTGGCACCCATGTGCGCGTGGCCCGGGTCCAGGCCAGCGGTGACGCCGCCCATCCGGTGCAGGTGCTGGAGTACCGCAAGTACCGCAATGCCGACCATGCCGGCCTCAGCGCGATCCTGTCCGACTTCCTGGGCGAAGGCCCGCGGCCCACGCATTGCGTGGTCGCCAGCGCCGGCTATGCCCGCGAAGACGGCACGGTGATCACCGCCAACCTGCCGTGGCCGCTGTCGGCGCGCCAGGTGGAGGCCGATGTCGGCCTGCAGCGGGTCTACATCGTCAACGACTTCGAAGCGGTGGCCTATGCCGCTGCGCAGGTCGACGCCAGCGGCGTGCTGCACCTGTGCGGGCCGGAGACCGCCGCGCGTGGCCCGACCCTCGTGGTCGGCCCCGGCACCGGTCTGGGCGCCGCGCTGTGGATCCCCACCGCGCACGGCCCGGTGGTGCTGCCCACCGAAGCCGGCCAGCCGACCCTGGCGGCCAGCACCGAACTGGAAATGGCCATCGTCCGCCACATGCAGCGCGACCGTGCGCACGTGTCGATCGAGCATGCGATCTCCGGCCCCGGCCTGATGAACCTGTACCGTGCGGTGTGTGCACTGCAGGGGCAGGCGCCGACCCTGGCAAGCCCCGACGCAGTCACCGCCGCCGCCATGGCCGATACCGATGCACATGCGCGCCAGGCGCTGGACGTGTTCTGTGGCCTGCTCGGCAGCACCATCGGCGACATGGCGCTGTTCTACGGCGCCCACGGTGGCGTCTACCTGGCCGGCGGCATCCTGCCGCAGATCCGCGAATACCTGCACGCCAGCACCTTCGTCGAACGCTACCTGCAGAAGGGGCCGATGGGCGAAGCGCTGGCACGCATCCCGGTGAAGGTCGTCGAACACGGCCAGCTGGGCGTGGTCGGCGCTGCCAGCTGGTACCTGCAGCAATCGGCCGCCTGACACCGCAACAGGCTTCAACGCAATCGCAGCACGCAGTACGTGGCACGCCAACGCACGGGACTTCGCCGCCGCCCCGCGCATGTCATCGCAACCGTAACCGAACACCGCCGCCGGCACCCAATCGAGTGATGAGGAGAGACATCATGAACACCCGCAAGACCCTGCTTTCGGCCGCCATCGTCAGCTGCATCGCCTTCAGTGCGCACGCGCAGCAGGCGGCCCCGACCGCCACCGATCTGGACACCGTGACCGTTACCGGCATCCGTGGCTCGATGGAAAAGTCGCTGGACACCAAGCGCGAAGCCAATGCGCGCGTGGAAGTGGTCACCGCCGAAGACGTGGGCAAGCTGCCCGCGCACAACGTTGCCGATACCCTGCAGCGCCTGCCGGGCGTGAACATCAGCTCGTCCAGCGCCGACGAAGGTGGCTTCGACGAAGCCGACCGTGTCAGCCTGCGCGGCACCAGCCCGAGCCTGACCCAGACCCTGATCAACGGCCACACCGTCGGCTCGGCCGACTGGTTCGTGCTCAGCCAGGGCAACAACGTCGGCCGCAGCGTCAGCTACTCGCTGCTGCCGTCGGAACTGGTCAGCTCGGTGGAAGTGAACAAGTCCTCGCAGGCCAAGCTGCAGGACGGCGGCACCACCGGTACCGTCAACATCATCACCCGCAAGCCGCTGGAATTCTCCAAGCCGTTCACCGCGGAAGGCTCCATCGGTGCGGTGCGTTCGGACCTGGCCAAATCGACCGATCCGCAGTACTCGGCATTGTTCAATTACAAGAACGACGAAGGCACCTTCGGCGTGATGGTGCAGGGCTTCAGCCAGAAGCGCGAACTGCGCCGTGAAGCGCAGGAAATCCCGGGCGGCTTCTTCAAGATCGGCGCCGGCGACCCGGTCGCCAGGACCAATCCGGACCTGATCGGCGTCAACGTGCCGGGCCTGCTGGGTTCGACCCTGTTCGAACAGACCCGCGAACGCAAGGGCGGCCTGGTCTCGCTGCAGTTCAAGCCGAGCGACAGCCTCACCCTGGGCCTGAATGGTTTCAGCTCCGAGCTGAAGGCCAACAACTACAACCGCAACTTCATGATGTTCGGCAACAGCTTCGCCAAGTCGCAGGCGCCGGATCCGGGCTATGTGGTCAAGGACGGCGTGCTGACCAACGCCACCTACAGTGGCGTGCCGGGCACCGACTATGCGGTGTACGACATGATCTACCGCGAGTCGAAGGCCAAGTCGAGCTATGTCACCTTCGATGCCGACTGGCAGATCAGCGACAGCCTGACCGCCACGTTCCAGGCCGGCAGCACCAAGGGCACCGGCGAGACGCCGCGCCAGTACATCGCCGAGGTCACCCTCGCCAACGGCGGCGGCGCCAGCTGGGCCACCCACGGCAATGGCTCGCCGATCGACTGGAACGTCGGCGGCGACCTCTCGCCCAACGGCGTGACCAGCTTCGGCACCTGGGGCAACCAGCAGGTCACCGCTGAAGACAAGGAGAAGTGGGCCACGCTCGACTTCAACCAGTACTTCAATGATGGCGGCGTACTGAGCTCGATCGACTTCGGCCTGCGTTTCGCCGACCACAAGCGCGAAGCGCTGTCGCCGGAAGGTGCAACCCCGGGTGACATCTGGAGCGCGCTGAAGAACGGTGCCACGGCCAACTATCCCAGCGGCTTTGCCGGTGACATCGGCGGCACTTTCCCGCGCAACCTGTGGTACTTCACCCCGGGCGCGCTGAAGGACGCGGTGACCAACAACTCCACCTGGCTGGCCGGCAATGACGGCCCGACCGGTCGCCACAACTATGGCGCCGAGTGGAAGGTGAAGGAAAAGAACTTCGCCGGCTATGTGCAGGCCAACTTCCGCGGCGACTGGTGGAGCGGCAACGTCGGCCTGCGCTACGTCAACATCAAGCAGGACATCGACACCTACAACGCCGTCAGCAAGGCCGCAGATGCCGATGTCAGCAGCCTGTTCGGCATGTGGGAGCGCCTGGCCTTCCAGAACAAGCGCAACCGTGTCCTGCCCAGCGCCAACATCAAGTTCGACCTGGACGACTCGCTGGTGCTGCGTGTCGCCGCCTCGCAGACCCAGACCCTGCCGGACTACTCCGCACTGGGCGCGTCCTCGTACGGCTCGGACCTGAACCGCACCGGCGGCGGCGGCAATCCGAACCTCAAGCCGACCCTGTCGACCAACCTGGATGCCAACCTGGAGTGGTACTTCATGCCGCGCGGCCTGCTGTCGGTGGGTGCGTACCACATGAAGCTGAAGGACTACATCGCCTTCGACGTGGTCTCGCGCCAGCTCTACAGCGAACTGACCAACCAGCTTGAGACCTACCAGATCTCCACCCCGATCAATGCCGACGGCAAGGTCACCGGCGTGGAAGTGGCCTACGAGCAGCCGATCGGCGAGTACTTCGGCATCAATGCCAACTACACCTACGCCAACGGCACCACCTCGCACACCTGGTCGGATGGTTCGCACAACCTGCTGGGCACCTCGAAGAACACCTACAACGTGGGTGCCTACTTCGAGAACGAGCGTTTTGGCGCCCGGGTCAGCTACACCCGCCGTTCCTCGTTCCTGATCAGCCTGTCGGGCACCAACCCGTACTACCAGGATGATTTCGGCACGCTGTCGGCATCGCTGAGCTACAAGGCCACCGATTGGCTGAGCATCAGCCTGGATGGCCTGAACCTCAACAACCCGACCTACAAGTACTACCAGACCGCGGCCATCCCGACCTCGTTCTACAGCAACGGTCGCCAGTACTACCTCAACTTCCGCTTCAAGTACTGATCCAGCGGCAGCAACATCGCCGAGTCGTGCACGCACGCCGGGCCTGGGTCATTCCGGGCCCGGCGTTTTTCATGTATAGCGTTCATCGCACCGTTCCAAGGAGTCGTTCCGATGGTCAAACCTTCCCGCGCCCGGATGCGCAGCGCAGTGCTGCTGGGCAGCCTGCTCGCCCTGTTGCCGGCACTGCCCGCACTCGCCGCCGATCCCACGCCGGCCGCTGAAGCACCGGGCCCGCAGCTGCGTGCCGGCAGCCTGATGCTGATTCCCGCGCCCGCTACCGTGCAGCACGGCCAGGGCAGCGGCATCACCGTACGCGCCGATACCGCGCTGCACGCCGAAGGCGAAGCCGCGCAGCGCGTCGCCACCCAGTTCGCCGACCTGCTGGCCCGCAGTGGCGGTCCGCGACTCATGCCGGCCATGAGCAAGGCGGCAGGCAAGTCGGGCAGCATCCGCTTCCAGATCGTCCCGACCTTCCGCGACAGCGGTGAGAGCTACACGCTGGAAAGCACCGCGCAGGGCGTGCTGGTGCAGGCCGGCAACGAAACCGGCCTGTTCTACGGCGCAACCACGCTTGCCCAGCTGGTCACGGGTGGCAGCAACGGCGTGCTGCCGGCGGTGCAGATCCAGGACGCGCCGCGCTTCGGCTGGCGCGGTTTCATGCTCGACTCGGCGCGGCATTTCCAGAGCCTGGACGAGATCAAGCGCGTGCTCGATGCCATGGCCGCGCACAAGCTCAATACCTTCCATTGGCACCTCACCGATGACCAGGGCTGGCGCATGGAGATCAAGCGCTACCCGAAGCTGACCGAGGTGGGCAGCTGCCGCCTGCCGGCCGGCGACGGTGGCATCGATCCGGCCAGTGGCAAGGAGCATCCGTACTGCGGCTTCTACACGCAGGAGCAGATCCGCGAAGTGATCGCCTATGCCGCCAGGCTGCATATCCAGGTGATTCCAGAAATCGACGTGCCCGGCCATGCCACCGCGGCGATCGCCGCGTACCCGGAATTGGGTTCAATCAACACCCCGCTGAAGCCGATCAGCGAATGGGGCGTGTTCCCGAACCTGTTCAACGTGGAAGACAGCACCGTCACCTTCCTCGAGAACGTACTGGAAGAAGTGATCGCGCTGTTCCCTGCGAAGTACGTCCACGTCGGCGGCGACGAAGCAGTCAAGGACCAGTGGGAAGCCTCGAAACAGGTGCAGCAGCGCATGCGTGCGCTGGGCATCAAGGATGAAATGGCCATGCAGAGCCACATCATCAAGCGCCTGGAGACCTTCCTGGAGCAGCACGACCGGCGCCTGATCGGCTGGGACGAAATCCTCGAAGGCGGCCTACCACCGCAGGCCACGGTGATGTCGTGGCAGGGCACCGAAGGTGGCCTGGCTGCAGCCAGTGCCGGCCATGACGTGGTCATGTCGCCGGTGGGGTACCTGTACCTGGATTACCTGCAGACGGCCTCGCCGAATGAACCGCCGGGCCGCCCGACCCAGGTCAACCTCGGCAAGCTGTACAACTTCGAGCCGGTGCCGGCCGAGCTGGCGGCCGACAAGCGCCAGCACATTCTCGGCCTGCAGGCCAACATGTTTACCGAGCACACGCGCACCTACGCGCGCCTGCAGCACAACCTGTTCCCGCGCCTGGCCGCCGTGGCCGAGACCGGCTGGAGTACGCCGGAACATCGCGACTTCCGCGATTTCCTCGCGCGCCTGCCCGCGCAGCTGCAGCGCTACCGTGCCTGGGGCCTGGCCTACGCTCAGACCCCGTTCGAAGTGGGCGTGGACTACACCGATGATCGCGCGAAAAACTCCGTGACCCTATCGCTGGCCAACCCGCTGGGTTATGAAGTGCGCTACAGCACCGATGGCCAGCCGGTGACCGCGCAGTCGCCGTTGTACCAGCAGCCGCTGACCGCGACGCTGCCGACCACCGTGCAGGCCGCCGCGTTCTACCAGGGCCAGATGCTGGCCGCGAAGCCGACCATCGCCACGTTCACCGCGCAGTCGCTGCTCAGCCGCCGCAGCGATGCGCTGCTCAGCTGTGTGGGCAAGAAGGGGCTGGTGCTGCGTCTGGAAGACGACGGCCCGAGCGAGGGAACGCGTGCGGTGTTCAACGTCGACATCTTCCAGCCATGCTGGCGCTGGCCGCAGGCGCAGCTGGACGGCATCGGCAGCGTGGAGGTCCGCGCGGGCCGCATTCCGTACTACTTCCAGCTGGCCCACGATGAACCCAAGCGTCGCTTCGAAAAGGCCCGGAGCGCACACGGCGAAATGCTGATCCGCCGCGGTGATTGCACGGGCAAGGTGCTGGCTGAAGTACCGCTGCCGGCCACGCCCGATGCCGATGGCTTCGTGACCCTGCGTGCGGCGCTGCCGAAGGGCACGCAGGGCACGGGTGACCTGTGCATCAACTTCACCGGCGATACGCGCCCGGCGATGTGGGTGCTGGATGAGGTCACGCTGAAGAAGTAACCGCAAGCCTGTCCTGGCGCAATCCATCCACGCATGGCGTGGATCTACTGTACAGCCGAGCCCATGCTCGGCTGCCTTTCGGGAGGGAGCCGAGCACGGACTCGGCTCTACAGGAACCTCAGCCCCGCCAGCGCATCAGCAGATCGCGCAACGGGGTCAGTGCCGTGGCCATGCCGGCCAGCACGCCGATCGTGTTGGCCAGCGCATCCATCGGGTCAGCAGTGCGGTTGCTGGTCAGCGTACCCTGCGCGAACTCGATGCCGACGCCCATCAGCACCAGCCCCACGCCCACCCACAGCAGCGGGCGCCCCGGCCGGAACAGCTGCACCGCGCTGCCGGCCAGGAGGAAGTAGGCGAGGAAGTGCTCGCCCTTGTCGCTGTTTTCCGGCAGCGGGATCGGCGGTGGTGGGATCAGGCAGACCACGATCACCAGCAACACCGCCAATGTCCAAAGCGCGGTCCACAGCCGCGGCCGCCGCAGCGGCTTGATCAGCGGCAACGCACTGCTCACAGGCGCCAGCTCAGGTCGCCCAGTTCGAACGCCGGCTCGAAGTCGACGCCGCGCTGCAGGCCGATGGCCTGGAAGCGCTCGCCCATCTCGGTCGGCAGGGTCAGCTTCTTCACCTGGTCACGCAGCTGGATGCGGCCGACCTCATCCGTACGCTCTTCGGCCAGCAGCAGCACCTGGTCCAGGCCGTTGCCGAGCAGGAAACTGGCCTGGCTGCAGTACCCCGCCAATTCGAAACCACCGTGCATGCCCGCCTCGGCCATCGCGGTGAAATCCACCGACGCGGTGATGTCCTGCAGGCCGGGCCAACGATGCACGTCGTTATGCACGTGGTGGCGGTAGAACGCGCGGACCGTGCCATCGTCGCGGTCGTGCTGGTAGAACTCGCTGCGGCTGTAGCCGTAATCGACAAACAGCATCGCACCACGCTGCAGGCCGCCAGCCACTGCCTGCAGCCAGTACGGCAGCTGCGGCAGCACCTCGGAGCGGTAACCGTCGGCAAAGGGCTTTTCCAGGTAGCGCTCGATGTGGCGCACCGCACCGTTGAGCAGGATGTCAGCCGGCTGCGCGCCACGGATGAAGTTGCCTTCGCCATCAAGCTCGACGGTTTCCTCATAGACCTCGCCGTCCCGGATCAGGAAACGCGGGGTCGGCAGCGCGTCGATCACCTCGTTGGCGAACACCACGCCCTCCCAGTCCTCCTCGAACGGGCGGTCGATCCAGCCCACGCGCGCGGCCAACTCGGCCGGCAGGTTCTGCTGCAGGCGCTGCTGCTGGCGCTCGCGCAGGTCGGCGCTGGGTTCGAGGATGGCGTAGCGCGATGGCAGCGCGTCCAGTTCGTCCAGGCGCAGCAGCACGGCCTCGGCGAAGGCGCCGGTACCGCCGCCCAGTTCCAGCATGCGGGCCTGCGCGCCCAGCTGGGCGAACACTGGCGCCAGCGCATTGGCCACGCTGCCGGCGAACAGGCTGCCGAGCTCGGGTGCGGTGGTGAAGTCGCCGCTGCCTCCGAACTTGCTGGCGCCGGCGCTGTAGTAGCCCCAGCCTGGGGTGTACAGGCACAGCTCCATGAAGCGCGAGAACGGCATCGCCCCGCCCTGCGCAAGGATTTCGGCGCGCAGGGCGGCCGCCAGCTGGTCGCTGTGGGCCAGGGCATCGGCTTCGGGCAGGGGGAAGGTGGGCTGCATGGCGTCTTCGAATGCGGTGACAATGGTGCACAGGATAGCCGAGCCTTGGAGGACCCTCGATGAGCGATACCCACCCCGTGGTCCTGATCACCGGCAGCGCGCGCCGGATCGGTGCGGCCATCGCCCGCCAGTTCCACGCCTGTGGCTGGTCGGTGGTACTGCATGCCAACACCTCCAGCGCCGAACTGCAGCAGGCCGCGTTCGATTTCGACAACGTGCGCCCCGGCAGCGTGCTGGCCCTTCAGGCCGACCTGCGTGATGCCGACGCCCTGCCCGACCTGGTGGAACAGGCCGTTACCCACTTCGGCCGCCTGGACGCTCTGGTCAACAACGCCTCCAACTTCTATGCCACCCCGCTCGGCCAGATCACCGCCGAGGCGATGGACGAGCTGTATGCAGTCAATGCGCGCGCGCCACTGCTGTTGTCACAGGCGGCCGCGCCCTACCTGCGCCGCCAGCAGGGCTGCATCGTCAACCTGACCGACCTGCACGGCACCGACCCGATGCGCGACCACATCGCCTACACCATGGCCAAGGCCGCGCTGGAGATGGCCACCCGCTCGCTGGCGCTGGAGCTGGCGCCCAAGGTGCGGGTCAATGCGGTGGCGCCCGGCGCGATCCTGTGGCCGGAACAGGGCAAGGACGATTTCGCCCGCGAGGCCCTGCTGGCGCGCACGCCTTTGGCGCGGATCGGTACGGTCGAAGAGATCGCCGAAGCGGTGTACTGGCTGGTGGCCGAAGCCAGCTTCGTCACCGGCCACACGCTGCGCGTGGATGGCGGGCGCACGGTCAGCTGAGAGGTTGCCGGCCAGCGGCCGGCGCTACCGGTCATGCCGGCCGCTGCCGGCAACCTCCATCAATCCAGGTCAACCACCTCGAACGCCTCCCCAAACTGCGCGTGCGCGCGCCACAGCGTGGCCAGGTCCAGCCCGCTGACCGGATCGATGAAGTCGGGCGCGATGTCGGCCAGCGGCTTCAGCACGAAGGCATGCTTCAGTTCGGGACGGGGAATGCGCAGGTGGCCGGGACCTTCCACCACCAGGTCGCCGTAGAACACCACGTCGATATCCAGGGTCCGGTCGGAGAAGCGCGGCCCACTACGGTCGCGGCCGTGCGCGTCTTCCAGCGCATGCAGCCAGTCGTCCAGTTCCTGCAGCGGCAAGTCCGTCTCGATCGCCACCGCGTTGTTGAGGAAGGCCGGGCCGTCGAAGCCGACCGCGGCGGTACGGTAGGCAGGCGAGACCTGCAGCGCGCCGAAGCGCTCGCGCAGGGCCGCCACCGCGGCGTGGAGGTAGCGGCGGGGCTGGACATTGCTGCCCAGGCTCAGGAGCACGGTCGTCATGCGGTTCAGGTGGCAGCGAGGGGGGCGTGGACATGCCGTCGTCACGGCGGCCTGCCTACAATCCGGGACGCACATGATAGGGCACCGACATGACCTATTGCGTTGGAATCGAGGTGGACGAGGGCCTGGTCTTCGCTGCCGACACCCGGACCAATGCCTCGCTGGACGATGTACGCGTGCATCGCAAGCTGCACGTGTTCGAATATCCCGGCCAGGCAGCCTACGTGCTGATGGCGGCTGGCAACCTGGCCACCACCCAGCTGCTGGTGTCGCGCCTGGGCCGCGACGCCGCAGAGCGGCGCGTGCCCAACCTGCGCGACATGACCCACCTGTTCGAAGCCGCCGCGTATGTGGGGCAGCTGCTGGTGGACAGCCAGGTGCACAGCAGCCACAGCGAACACGGCCATGACGGGGTCAACACCCAGGCCACGCTGATCTTCGGCGGCCAGATCGCCGGCGAGCGGCCCGGGCTGTACATGATCTACCCGCTCGGCAACGCCATAGCCGCCTCGCCGGAGACGCCCTACCTGCAGATCGGTGAATCCAAGTACGGCAAGCCGATCCTCGACCGCATCCTCAGCCCCGCCACGCGCCTGGAGGATGCTGCCCGCACGGCGATCGTCTCGTTGGACTCCACCATCCGTTCCAACCTGTCGGTAGGCCTGCCGATCGACCTGGCGCTGCTGCGCGACGGTGAACTGCGCATCGGCCAGCAGCTGCGGCTGGGCGCGGATTCCACGCTGTATGCCGACATCCACCAGAACTGGTCGCGGCGGCTGGAACAGGCGGTGGACGCGCTGCCGCGGTTCCCCTGGGAAACCGCCCTGTAGAGCCGAGCCCATGCTCGGCTGTCGAGGTCAATGCGAACAGCAGCCGAGCATAGGCTCGGCTCCACAGAACCCCAGCGGCATCAGCCCAGCGCCTCGGCCACTGCCCGGAACACCTGCTGCATCTGCAGCGGCTTGCGCAGTACATGGACGTCCACGCCGGCCGGGAAGGCATCGGCAGGCACCGCCACCGCCGCGTCCTCCAGCACCAGCGCCGGGCCGCGATAGCCCATCGCAGCCATCTCGCCCAGCAGCTGGCTGGCCGGCAGCAGCTTTGAGCCGGCGTCTGCAATCACCAGCGCCGGCATCGCCTCCTGCTGCATCCAGCGCAGCGCCGCCGGGCCATCGGAGGCCAGCTGCAGCTGATACCCCTGGCTGGACAGCGCGTTGCCGAGCAGCGACAGGCGCGTGGCTTCGCCGTCGACCACCAGGATCGACTGGCCACTGCCCAGGGCCACCAGCTGCTCGATCGGCTCGCTGCCGTCGCTGGCTTCGTGCATCGGCAAGCGCAGCTCGAAGCAGGTGCCCTGCCCTGGTTGGCTGCTGACATGGATGCTGCCGCCGGCGCCTTCGACGATGCGCTTGCAGGAAATCAGGCCCAGGCCGGTGCCATCGGCCTTGGTGGTGAAGAACGGATTGAACAGGTGCGACAGCGTGTCCGCATCCATGCCGATGCCTTCGTCGGACACGCAGATCTGCATCCAGTCCACGCCATCGCGCTGGCCGGCATGGCTGGCGGTCAGGCTCAGGCGGCCACCGTTGGGCATCGCCTGGATCGCGTTGAGCGCCAGGTTCAGCATTACCTGCTGCAGTTCGGTGTAGTTGGCGTCGACTACCAGGCCTTCGTCCAGCACCTGCAGTTCCAGGCGCACGGCATCGGGCACGTTGCTGCGCAACAGCAGCGCCACCGCATCGAACAGGCCATCGATCTCGATGCGCTCGCTCGGCTTGCGCGAACCACGCACGAACGACAGCATCGACTCGGCCATCTCATGGCCGCGGCGGCCACACTCGGCGATGACGTCGGCCAGGTGGTGCAGCTGCGGATCCTCGGTGCGGGCCTTCAGCAGGTCCGGCATGATCAGCAACGGCTGCAGGATGTTGCGCAGGTCGTGGCTGAGCCCGGCGGCAAGCAGAGACAGGCTTTCCAGCCGCTGCGCACGCATCAGTTCGGTTTCCACGCGTGCGCGCTCGACCGCACTGCGTGCATCGCGGATCGCACGCGCGACCGCCGAAGGCAGGCGCGCAGGCTGGTGCTTGATGATGTAGTCGTTGGCGCCCTTCTGCAGCGCCGCCACCGCATTCTCCTCACCCATCGTGCCGGAGACGAAGATGAAGGGCACCTCCGGCGAGGTCTCGCGCACGATGCGCAGCGCGTCGTCACCGGAGAACCCCGGCATGCTCAGGTCGGACAGCACGATGTCCGGCTGGAACACCGCCAGTGCCTGGCGCAGTTCCGCCTCGCTCTCGACACGCTCGAAGCGGGCCTCCAGGCCCGCGTCGAGCATCTGTTCGGACATCAGCTCGGCATCTTCCGGTGAGTCTTCCACCAGCAGGATGCGCAGCGCCCCCAGGGCGGGACCGGTCAGGGGCATGGGCTCACTCGAGTTCCGGTGCCTGGTTGATCAACGCCCAGAACTTGCCCAGGGTCTGCACTGCGCCGAAGAACTGGTCCACGTCCACCGGCTTGACCACGTAGGCGTTCACGCCCATGTCCCAGCTGCGGGCCAGGTCGCTTTCCTCGCGCGAGGACGACAGGATCACCACCGGCAGCCGCTTGAGTTCTTCGTGCTCGCGGATCTGCCGCAGCACTTCCAGGCCATCCATGCGCGGCATCTTGATGTCCAGCAGCAGCACCGCCGGCAAGCCTTCCTCGCGGTTGGCGAAGGCACCGCGACGCAGCAGGTAGTCCATCACTTCCACGCCGTCCTCGACGTGCACGATGGGATTGGCCAGACGCGCTTCTTCCAGGGCGTCGATCGCCATTTCGGCGTCCGCCGGGCTGTCTTCGGCGAGAAGAATGGTGCGCAGAGTCGTCATGCAGAGGGACCTTGTTTGTCCGCGTCGGTCGCGGGAGGCAGGTAGAAGTGGAAAGTGGCGCCGACGTCCGGTTCGGCCTCGGCCCAGATACGGCCACCATGGCGGGTCAGCACGCGGCGCACGCTGGCCAGGCCGATGCCGGTCCCCGGATAGTCGCTGGCCTTGTGCAGGCGCTGGAACACACCGAACAGCTTGCCGGCGTAGGCCATGTCAAAGCCTGCACCATTGTCGCTGACCGTGAACTGATGGCCGCCGTCGGGCTGCTGCTGGTAGTCAACGCGGATCTTCGCCGGCTCGCGGTTGCCCGAGTACTTCACTGCGTTGCCGAGCAGGTTGAGCCAGACCTGGCGGATCATGTTCTCGTCGCCCACCACGATCGGCAGCGGCGCGATGTTCCACTCCACCTGGTGCACATGGCCGCTGTTCTCGGCCTCGGCCTGCAGGTTGGAATCGAGCATGGCCCGGGTGTCGGCCACCAGCGACTGCATGTCCACCGCCTGCTGCCGCATCGCCGCACGGCCAAGGCGCGAGTAGACCAGCAGGTCGTCGATCAACGCTGCCATGCGCCGGGCCGAACTGGAAATCACGTCCAGATAGTGGCGGCTCTTGTCATCGGCCTGATCGCCGAGGTGGCGCGACAGCTTGTCGGAGAATCCGGCCACGTGGCGCAGCGGTGCACGCAGGTCATGCGAGACCGAATAGCTGAAGGCCTCCAGCTCGCGGTTGACCTCGGATACCTGCGCAACCTTGCCTTCCAGCTGGCGGTTCAGCTCTTCCACGCGCAGCTGCACTGCGCGCTGCATGGTGACGTCGCTGATGGTCAGCAGCACTACCTCGTCATCGCTGTCGGGCAGCGGCATGCGCCGCGCGTTGAGCAGCATGTAGCGCACCACGCCGTCAGCGGTGCGCTGCTCGTGCTCGAAGTCCCACAGTTCGCGACCGCGCGACAGTACGTCGGCCAGGCGCTGCCGGACCACCGGGTCCTGCCATGCATTGTCGCCAACGTTTTCCAGCAGCAGGCCGTCGGCACGCTCGTCCTGCAGGCCGTACAGCTCAGCGAATGCTGGATTGTGCAGCTGCACGCGCAGGTCGCGGTCGAGCAGCACGATCGGTTCGCGCACGGTCTGCAGCACCGACGCCGCACGTGCAGCCGAGCGCAGCGATTGCCGCTCCGCATGCAGGCGACGGCCGATCTGCCGCTGCAGCAGCCACAGCACCAGGCCGAGCAGCGCCAGCTGGATCACCAGCGAACTCCACGACACCAGTTCGGTCTGCTTGCGTTGGCGCGCCGCCTGCTCGGCGCGCAGCGCCAGCAGCTTCTGCTCGCTGGCCTGCAGTTCTTCCACCAGCCCGCGGATGGGATAGCGCGTACTCAGGTCCTGCACCAGCTCGCGCTGGTCGCTGTTCGGCTCGGACCTGGCCAGCTCGCGGGCGAGTGTCATGCGGCCTTCCAGCATCGATTCGATCCGACCGATGCGGATCAGCTGGTCGGGATTGTCGCGGGTCATCCGGCCCAGTTCGGCCAGGCGCCCGGGAATTTCATCGGCGCGGGCCATGCGCTCGCGCAGGCCGGGGGCATCCACGCCCTTGGACAGGGTCAACGCGGCCGATTCAACGTCGCGCACATCGGCCTGCAGTTGCTGCAGTGCCACGCCCACGGCCTGGGTGTGGTTGACCCAGGCCATCGCTTGTTCGCTGTCCTGCTGCAGTTTACGCAGGGTCAACCACGGCACCACGATAATCGCGGCGGCGGCCAGCGCCAAGGCCGGCAACCGCCAGCGGTCCCAGATGTCGTCACTGAAAACCAGCGCCATAGTTCCTCGTCAGCTCTGCCGCGACGCGTTGGCCGGGTCGAGCCCGGTTGCGGCGGAACCGGCAATATAGCGCAGGCGGTCACAACTCTGGAATTTCCAGCGCGGTCGGCTGAACGGGTTGGCAATCAGACCTGTAGGGCCAAGCCCATGCTCGGCTGCCTTGGAGTTCCAGCCGAGCGTGGCTCGGCGCTACAGGTCACCGGGCGCCCCACGCGGGGGCGCCCAACCGGTTCAGCGCTTGGCGGCAGCGCTGACCTTCAATGCGGCGGCATCGACGCGGGTCACGCCCTTGATGCCCTTGGCGGTGGTGACCGCCTTGTCCTTCTCGGCCTGGGTGGCCACGGTGCCGCTCAGGCTGACCACGCCGTTCACCGTTTCCACCTTGATCTCGGTGCCGGGGACGTTGCTGCTGGTCAGCAGGTCCGCCTTCACCTTGGTGGTGATCCAGCTGTCGGTCACCGGTTCGTTGGAATCATGGCGATCCGCATGGGTAGCCGGATGTGCGCTGGTGGCCGGCGGGCTCTTCGCGGCCGGGTCCTTGGCGAAGGCGGCCGAGGAGGACAGTGCCAGGCCCAGCGTCAGGGCAGAAGCAATCAGCGTGCGAGTGGTATTGCTCATCGTGTCGTTCTCCTTCGGGATGTGCTGCCAGTCTGGACAAGCGCACGTAGAGCAGGCGTGGCGTCGCGGTCATGCCGCCGTGAATCGAAGCGTTTCCAACGGCAACGGTTCAGTTTTGGGCTGTCCGCATCCGTCGTTTACCCTGCCCTTCCCCCCCAGCCGGAGCTCTGCCATGCGCCCCGACCTGCACCTGGCCCTGATCGGCTACGGCCTCGCCGGCCGCGTCTTCCATGCCCCTCTGATCCAGCACACGCCCGGCCTGGTCCTGCACAGCATCGTCAGCTCGCAGCGCGACACGTTGCTGCGCACGTTCAGCAACGTACACGTGCGTGCAACGCCACAGGACGTGTTCGACGATCCAGCGGTGGATGCGGTGGTGATCGCCACGCCGAACGAACAGCACGTGCCACTGGCGATGGCCGCGCTGGCCGCCGGCAAGCACGTGCTGGTCGACAAACCCTTTGCGCTGGATGTGGCCGAAGCGGAAACAGTACTGGCCGCAGCACGCGACGCCGGCCGCATCGCCACCGTGTTCCAGAACCGGCGCTTCGATGCCGACTTCCTCACGCTGCAGGCGCTGCTGTCCGAAGGCACGCTGGGCGAGGTGGCCGAATGCCATGCGCATTTCGACCGCTACCGGCCGCAGGTGCGCGACCGTTGGCGCGAACAGGACGGGCCAGGCAGTGGCCTGTGGTACGACCTCGGCCCGCACCTGCTGGACCAGATGCTGGTGCTGTTCGGCTGGCCCGACGCCATCGATGCGGATCTGGCCGTGCAGCGCCAAGGTGGCGCCGGCATCGACTACTTCCACGCCGTACTGCACTACCCGCGGCATCGCGCCATCGTGCATGCCGGTTCGCTGGTGGCTGCCCCTGCCCCGCACTTCAGCGTGCATGGCAGCAAGGCCAGCTGGATCAAGTACGGCCTGGATGTGCAGGAGGCCCAGCTGCGCCGCGGCGTAGCGCCGGGTGCGCCCGGTTGGGGCATCGATCCCCGGCATGGCGAACTGGTGCGCTGTGATGCAGAAGACAATGTTCTGCGCAGCACCGTCGACAACCTGCCCGGCGACTATCGTCGGTTGTATGCGCAGTTCGCAGCGGCGATGCACGGCGACGGCGAAGCGACGGTCAGCCCGATGCAGGCATTGCAGTTGATGCGGCTGCTGCAGGCCGGCATGGACAGCGCGCGCGAAGGGCGGCGGATCGCGTTGGACTGACCAGTAGATCCACGCCATGCGTGGATGACGTGGCAACGATCAGAGACGGCTTTTGTAGAGTCGAGCCATGCTCGACTGGCTGCATGGGGTCAGAGCCCTTTCCTGCGGAAAGGGATCCGACCCCGATCTGCCCGGGGTCGGATCCCTTCGGCAACGCCGAAGGACTCTGACCCCACCGCAGTGCTTACGACTTCTTGATGGCGTGGCCGCCGAATTCATTGCGCATCGCCGACAGCAGGCGATCGGTGAACGAATTCGATTCGCGCGAACGCAGGCGCTCCAGCAGCGACAACGTGATCACCGGTGCCGGCACGTCCAGCGCGATGGCTTCGGCCACGGTCCAGCGGCCTTCGCCGGAATCCTCCACGTATGGCGCGATGCCATCCAGCGACGGATTGCGCTTGAGTGCTTCGGTACTCAGGTCCAGCAGCCACGAACGCACCACGCTGCCGTGGCGCCAGACTTCGGCCACCTGGGCCAGGTCCAGTTCCATTTCCTGCTTGCGCTCCATCAGCGCGAAGCCTTCGGCATAGGCCTGCATCATTCCGTATTCGATGCCGTTGTGGACCATCTTGGTGAAATGGCCGGCGCCGGATGGACCAACACGCGCCCAGCCGCGATCCTCCGCCGGAGCCAGCGTGCGCAGCAGCGGTGCGATCTGCTCCACCACCGGCGCTTCGCCACCGACCATCAGGCTGTAGCCTTCCTGCAGGCCCCACACGCCGCCGCTGGTGCCGCAGTCGACGTAGCCCAGATCGTCCTCCGCCAGCGCCTTGGCGCGACGGATCGAGTCCTGGTAGTTGGAGTTGCCGCCGTCGATGACGATGTCACCCTCGGCCAGGTGCGGGGTCAGCTGTCCCAGCGTCTGGTCGACGGTTTCACCCGCCGGCACCATCAGCCACACCACGCGCGGCACCGGCAGCGCGGCCACGGCGGCGGCCAGCGAATCAACCACTTCCAGGCCGGCTTCTGCAGCGCGCTGGCGCGCACTTTCGCCCGGGTCGTAGCCGACCACGCGGTGGCCGCCGCGATGCAGGCGCTGGGCCATGTTGGCGCCCATGCGGCCGAGGCCGATCATTGCAATATCCATTGTTTCACCTTCAGTTGGGGTCTAGGGTCAGGCTGCCTGGCCTGCCGGTAGCCGCGCAGTGGCGCAGTTGCGCCTCGCGCCAACGCCGGTAGAGCGTGGTATGCAGATTGTGCACCGCCAGGTCGATCGAAAACGGCGTTCTCGGGTTGCGATCGAGCAGGCGGACGATGTGGTAGCCGATAGGACGTATACCGCGCGGATGCACGTAGATCACGAACTGCTGGTAGAACGGATCGTCCAGCAGCTGATCCATGCGCACCAGAGCCGCGTGGTAGCGCGGTGCCAGGCGTGCGCGCAGCTGTGGATCGCGCTCGAACAGCAGGCGCTCGAAATAGCGCTGGCCGGCGCGCGGAATGTCCTGCGCCAGTTGCCAGAGCTCGGCATTGCGCTGGTCGTACCAGGCCAGGCCGGCGTGCAGCGCCAGCGCCTGCGCAGCGCCCTCGCCCACCTCGACCACCACGAAGTTCTCGGCCTGGTTGCTCAGGTCGTCCAGCGTGCCTTTGTCGTACACATGTTCGATGAAACCGGGCACGCCCACGAACGCCTGCCGCCCCATCGCCGAGGTGCGCACCGCCTTGCCATCGGCGAAGAGGTCGCCCGCATGCGCGCCGAGCAGGATGCTGTCGGTGTCGTGCAGCGCGAGGAAGGTGCCGATCGACAGTTCCTCCGCTGCGAACCCGGTGTCGAACGCAGCATCGCCATACAGCTCGCGCTGGGTGGCCAGCTGTGCGACCTGGCGGCCGACACCGCATTCGGCACGCACGGCACCGCTGTAGAACGCCTGCAGCGCATGGCTGTTGCCCGCGCGGGGCACGAAGCCACGACCGAAACTGCGCGTACGCTGCCAACCCTGTGCCGGTGCGCCCTGCAATCCGAAGCCGATCCATCCCAGCTGCGGGCCGGAGAAGCGGAACGTGGGATTGCCCTGCAATGCCGAAGTCGCGCGCCGCGTGGCCGCCCCCAGCTCGAAGGCATAGGCGCAGACGGTGGCGGGGTCATCCAGCAGCTGCTGCTGCAGTGCCTGCCGAGCGGCAGCGGGCAGCGCCGCCGGCCACCGCACCTGCAGGTCGCCGGCCGCCTGTGAATCAGCCAGCGAGGCACGCGTACATACGGGACCACCGCGCACCTGCGGCGCGGTGAGGGACGCTTCTTCGAAGCGCCACCCCAACCGCTGCAGCAGGCCCTGCGTACAGTCCGGGGATGGCGCTGCCACGACCCACGCGGGCGCCAGCAGGGCTGCAATCAGCCACCTGCCGCGCACACTCAGCCCTGGTCCGTGACCGCCGGTGCGGGTTCCGGCGCCGCTGCCGGCGACGGCGATGGCGATGGCGTGCCAGCCGCGGCCGGCAGATACTGCTGCAGGCGCTGGAAGAAGCGACGATAGAACTCGGCATCCGTGACCGTGCTGCTGGCCACCTTCACCAGCGAGTCGTCGTTGCTGCCGAACGGCAGCGACACCGAGCCCAGCGCACCCACGCCGACACTGGCCGAGGTCGGGCTCTTCTTCAGCGCGTAGCGGTCCTGCACGGCACTGACGAACACCAGCGTCTGGCTGCCGCGCGGGGCGCAGGAGATGCGCAGCACCAGCTGCTCATGGTCATCCTCGCGCGGCTGGAAGTTCTTGTTGCCCTCCACCTGTGCGTCATCGGAGCGGGCGATGGCATAGCCTTGGCTGAGCAGCGTGCGGCGCGCGGCCTCGCAGGCTTCGCCGGGGCGTCCCTCAACGGTGCGCGAGAAGGTATCGCCGGAATCGAAAGACTCGCGCAGCACGGTGCTGTCGGCGGCGCGGCCACCACAGGCCGAAAGGATCAAGGCGCTGGCGCACGCCATGGCAGCGCGGGAAAGACGGGAGGCCCGCATGGGTACTCCTGCGAGGACGGAAGCACCAAGGGTAGTCCCGCCCCCGTGTGCGGCAGGTCGATATGCCCCCCCACGTTGCTCCCGGTTCATGCACGTAAAAGGGGACGGAGGGGATCAAGTCGTTTGCGGCACTTCATTGGCCCGGGCATGGCCCGGCGCGACCGGGAATGGGCTTCCCAAACAGATAGGGGCCGGCAATGCCGGCCCCTGCGGATGTCGTGCGCCGCCTCCGGCTCAGTCCGCCCAACGCCCCGCGCCGGTGGACTGCGGCAGCACCTGGGCCGACAGCGGACGGTCATTGGCCAGCAGGTTCACCGCGTCGGCCAGGATCGAGGCCGACTCGCGCAGCAGCGGGTCCGGACGCTTTTCGGCGGCCTTCTCGCGGGCGGCATCCTTCACGATGTCGCGTTCGTTGCCGGTCAGGCCATCATCACTGCTGTCATCGGCCAGCGGGTCCAGGGCCAGGCCCAGCTCCTTGCGCTGCAGCTGGCGTTCCTTGCGCTGGGCGTCCTGGCGCTCGCGTTCGGCGCGACGGGTGGCCTCGTTGAGCGAGATGTACTTCTTCGCCGCCTCGGTCCGGAACTGCTGCACGTCCTCGTTCCACCACTGGAATTCCTTGTCGGTGGCGATTCGCGCGTCGTGGCGGACCTCCAGCTTCGGCAGCAGCGGCGCGAAGTTGCCGTACTGGGTGTGCGGCACGGCGGCGATGCGGGTCCACGGCAGGGCGTTATCGTAGGTGCTCTCGCCGAACTCGGTGGCATCGACGCTGGCCGGGAAGGCCAGGTCCGGCACCACGCCCTTGTGCTGGGTGCTGCTGCCGCTGATGCGGAAGAACTGGGCGATGGTCAGCTTGACCTGGCCGAAGCGCTGGGTCTCGCCACTCGGCCAACGGTCGAGGTCGACGATGTTCTGCACGGTGCCCTTGCCGAAGCTGGTTTCACCGATCACCAGGCCACGACCATAATCCTGGATCGCACCGGCGAAGATCTCCGAGGCCGAGGCCGAACCGCGGTTGATCAGCACCGCCAGCGGGCCATCCCACGCCACACCCTGGTTGCGGTCGCTGTTGACGGTGACGCGGCCACCAGACTCACGCACCTGCACCACCGGGCCCTGCTCGATGAACAGGCCGGTCAGTTCGATGGCTTCATCCAGCGAACCGCCGCCATTGTTGCGTAGGTCCAGCACCACGCCGTCCAGCTTGTCGTTCTTGAAACCAGCCAGCAGCTTGGCCACGTCGCGGGTGGCCGAAGCATAGTCGGCGGCGTTGCGGCGACGGCCTTCGAAGTCCTGGTAGAAAGTCGGCAGCTTGATCACGCCGATCTTCCGTGCCGGCTCGCCGTTGGCGGCCGGAATGGTCATGGTCTCGCCCTTGGCGGCCTGTTCGGCCAGGCGCACCTTCTGCCGGGTCAGTACCAGGGTGTGGTGCTTGCCGTCGGCACCTTCGGCAGCCGGAATGAACTCCAGCTTGACCTGGGTGTCCTTGGCGCCGCGGATCTTGGCCACCACATCGTCGATGCGCCAGCCGATCACGTCCTCGACCTGGCCAGACTTGCCCTGGCCAACGCCGACGATGCGGTCACCCGGCTTCAGCGTGCCGTCCACCGCAGCCGGGCCGCCGGCGATGATCTCGCGGATCACCACCACGTCGTCCTGGCGCTGCAGCTGCGCACCGATGCCTTCCAGCGACAGCGACATCGCCTGGTTGAAGTTCTCGGCCGTGCGCGGGGTGAAGTAATCGGTGTGCGGATCAACCGCGCTGGTGTACGAATTCATGAAGAACTGGAAGACGTCTTCGCCCTTCAGCTCATTGACCGACTTCTCCAGCGTCGCGTAGCGCTTGTCCAGCGTCTTGCGGATATCGTCCGGCTTCTTGCCTGCGAGCTTCAGGCGCAGCCAGTCGTTCTTCACCGACTTGCGCCACAGCTCATCCAGCTCGGCGCTGCTGGCCGCCCACGGCACCTTCTTGCGGTCGTACTCGAAGCGCTCGTCGGTGGTGAAGTCCGGCTCCTGCTTGAGCAGCTTGCGCGCAAAGGCCACACGTTCGCCGACACGCTGCTTGTAGACCGCGAACACCTGGAACGCCGGTTCCAGTTCGCCGCCACGGATGGCCGAGGAGATGTTGGCTTCGAAGGGCGCGAAGCGCGCCACGTCGGCCTGGGTGAAATACTGTTTGGCGCCGTCCAGCGTCTCCAGATAGCGCTTGAACACGTCCTTGGAGGTGGCCTCGTCCAGCGCACGCGGGCGGTAGGCGTAACGACTGTCGGACAACAGGCCATATACCAGCTTGGAGGTGGTCACCTGATCGGCAGTTGCCGCAGCGGGCAATGCAGGCGAGTCGGCCTTGGCCGCCAGCGCCAGCGGCGCGACCAGCGCCAGGGCCATCAGGAATGCGGGGGCTTTGAATTTCATTGACGTGCTCGAAGGCGCCTTGCCAAGGGGGAGACTGCAAGGTGTTTAGACACCCCGACAGTGCCGAAAGTTGCCGGGTTTGTCACCCGGCCGCGCTCGGTGGAAAACCAGCCTAGCCGGGCCGGTGTAGCAAATTGTGAATGCATGTAGAGCCGAGCCCATGCTCGGCTGGCCGGCAGCAAGCAGCCGAGCATGGGCTCGGCTCTACCGCAGGCAGAGGTGTGCGGACCAACGGTCCGCACCCACAGGAGAAGCAGCTCCCACCCACCGGGAGGGTGTCAGGAAACCCCTGCGCCCTTGGCCTGCACGTCGGCGTGGTACGAGGAGCGCACCATCGGGCCGGACGCCACATGGCTGAAGCCCAGCTCGTAACCGTAGTCTTCCAGCGCCTTGTAGTCCTCGGGGGTCCAGTACTTCAGCACCGGGTGGTGGTGCGCGGTCGGCTGCAGGTACTGGCCGATGGTGATCATGTCCACGTCGTGCGCGCGCAGGTCACGCATCGTGGCCTTGATCTGTTCGAAGTCCTCGCCCAGGCCCAGCATGATGCCGCTCTTGGTCGGCACGTCCGGGTGCTGCGCCTTGAAGTTCTTCAGCAGGTTCAGCGACCACTGGTAGTCCGCACCCGGGCGCACGTTGCGGTACAGGTCCGGCACGGTCTCGATGTTGTGGTTGAACACATCCGGCGGGTTCTGCGCCAGGATCTCCAGCGCACGTTCCATGCGGCCCTTGCCGCGGAAGTCCGGGGTCAGCACCTCGATGCGGGTACCCGGCGACTTCTCGCGGATGGCGGTGATGCAGTCAACGAAGTGCTGGGCACCCCCGTCGCGCAGGTCATCGCGGTCGACGCTGGTCACCACCACGTACTTCAGGCCCATGTCGGCCACGGTCTGGCCGAGGCTGGCCGGCTCGTTGGCATCCGGCGGCTTCGGGCGACCATGGGCCACGTCGCAGAACGAGCAGCGCCGGGTGCAGACCTCACCGAGGATCATGAAGGTGGCGGTGCCATGACCGAAGCACTCGTGGATGTTCGGGCAGCTGGCTTCCTCGCATACGGTCACCAGGCGGTTCTCGCGCAGCTTGGCCTTCAGGTTCTGCACGGCATTGCCCGAAGGAATGCGCACGCGGATCCAGGACGGCTTGCGCAGTACCGGCGCGTCGGCGAACTGCACCGGCGAACGGTTGATCTTGTCACCGCCCAGCTGCTTGACCCCGGCCTGCAACGGCGCGGTGGACGGAGAATCGCCCTGCACGATCTGCAGGGGAATGGAACGGGCGGTGGTTTCAGTCATGGCAGTTCCGGGGGGCGGTCAGGCGGCCGCAGAAAGATCGGGCCGTTCGGGCGTGTGCTGCAGCAGCAGGCCAAACTGGCGGGCCAGGTGGTCCAGCAGCACTGGCTTGACGGCGTCCATCCCGGAGGGGCCGCCCAAGTCCAGCACCGAGGTCACCTGCAACCCCTGATAGCCACAGGGATTGATGCGGTGGAAGGGTTCCAGGTCCATGGCCACGTTGAAGGCCAGCCCATGGAAGGTGCAGCCGCGGCGCACGCGGATGCCGAGTGCGGCAATCTTGGCACCACCGACGTAGACGCCCGGGGCGCCCTCGCGGCGTTCGGCGCCGATGTTCCACTCGGCCAGGGTATCGATGAGCGCCTGCTCGATGCGGCACACGTAATCGCGTACACCGATGCCCAGCCGTGGCAGGCGCAGCAACGGATAGATCACGATCTGGCCGGGACCGTGATAGGTCACCTGGCCGCCGCGGTCCACGTGCAGCACGGGGATGTCGCCCGGCGCCAGCACATGCTCGTCCTTGCCGGCCTGGCCCAGGGTGAACACCGGATCGTGCTCGACCACCCACAGCTCGTCGGCATCGGCGTCGCTTCGCTGGTCGGTGAAGCGCTGCATGGCGCGCCACACCGGTTCATACGGCTGGCGGCCGAGGTCACGGACCAGCGCTGGACGCGGCGCACGGTCCTCCGGGGCGGCTTCGGCCGGGCAGGAGTCGGCTACAGCGTCCACTTCACTTCCGGGTGGTCACGCAGCGCCTGGTGCGCCAGGTCGTACTGTTCGCGGCTCCCGGCCTTGAACACGATGCGGACGGACACGTACTTGCCGTTGGAGGAGTGCTTCCAGCTGATGCGTTCGTTCACCACATCGATGCCGGCGGCCAGCAACAGGCGGGGAAGCTCATGCTCCAGGCCGCGGTTGGCCGGGCCCATGGCGCTGAGCTCGAACTGGCCGGGGAACTGGAAGCCGTGGTCGGGGTTGTCGGACTTGATTTCCATGGCCCCATTATCGGGCCGCAGGGCAACAAACCCAAGAGTATTCATCAACGCCAGGACCGCACCGGCGGTCTGCTGCGTTGCAGGCGGCCCAAAGGGACGGGCCTGAGGCCCAACGGCAGCTGACTGCAATCTCCTGACCGTCACCAACGCGAACATCGTACGGGCGGCCCGCGACCGCCTTCACGCCAGGCCCGCGGCGCGTGCGCGGGTAACAAATTGTGCCCGCCGGACAATGTTGTTTTCGGAACAGACAAGTGATCCGGACGTGCTCGTTCCGACGCGCGGGCACGAGTACCGTAGCGTTGCAGAAAACGACTGAAAACCGCCCCCTTCCCCATGAGCATTCCATCCATGCGTAGTGTCGCAGCTCTCGGGCTCGCCGGCCTGCTGGCCTCTGCCCTCCCCCTTGCCGCCCAGGCGGCCGAACAATGTGGCCCGGACGCCATGCGCGACCACCCGCCGCAGGTCAATTTCCGCGTCGACAACGACCTGTTCGGCGGCCGCCACCAGGATCAGGGCTATACCAACGGTGCGCTGTTGACCCTGGTTTCCCCCAATCTGGTCGATTACACCGACGACCCCTGCCTGCCGCGCATGGCGCGCTGGGTGAACCGGTACCTGGAAGGGCTGCATCCGGGCAAGTTCGAACAGCAGAACATGATCTTCAGCATCGGCCAGGGGATCTTCACCCCGACCGATTTCACTCGCAGGGACCTGATCGAGGACGACCGCCCTTACGCCGGCGTGCTGATCGCGAACTTCGGTTTCAATGCGCGCAGCGGCGACCGCCTGCAGACCACCCAGCTGACACTGGGCGTGGTCGGTCCGTGGGCACAGGGCAAGCAGGTGCAGAATGCCGTGCACGACGTGCTGGGCGACGAAAAATTCAAGGGTTGGGACAACCAGCTGCACAACGAACCACTGTTCATGCTGACCCATGAGCGCATGCGCCGCTGGCCGGGCGATGCCAGCGTCAATGCCGACGGTTGGGGTTGGGACGCCATCAGCCACTACGGCGGGTCGATCGGCAACCTGGAAACCAAGGCCAATTTCGGCGGTGAAGTGCGCTTTGGCTGGAAGCTGCCAGACGACTTCGGCAGCACGCCGCTGCGCCCGGCCGGCGAGAACACCGCGCCGACCCGCCGCGGCCGCCCCAGTGGGTGGTCCTGGCACCTGTTCGCGACCTCGGACGCTGCCTGGGTGATCCGCGATATCACCCTCGATGGCAACACCTTCCGCAACAGTCACAGCGTGGACAAGCGCCATGTGGTGGCCTACGGCGGGTACGGCGTGGCGGTGATGTACGGCCGCTGGAAGTTCGCCGCCGCGCGCTACCACAGCACGCGCGAGTTCAACGGCCAGCGCGAGGCGCCGGTGTTCGGCAGCTTCACCATCAGCCGGTCGCTGTAGGCGAGGGGCTGATGGTGAAGCGGGTAGGTGCCGACCGTTGGTCGGCACACCGGTTATTGCATCGCTCGCTGTAAGCGAGCGGCTGAGGGTAGTGCCGGCCGCTGGCCGGCTGTTGGCACATCCGGATGGGTTCAAGCGGAGCCGGCCAGCGGCCGGCACTACCCGCATCCGCACGCAACCGGCATCCCGAAACAGAAAAGGCCGGCATTCGCCGGCCTTTTCGTTCACCACGCCGGGGCGTGGATCATTCCGATTCCCACCACATCCAGAAGCTGTCCCACAGGCGCTTGAAGAAGCCGGCCTGCTCGACGGCGGCCACGGCCACCAGCGGCGCTTCGGCGACGACCTTGCCATCCAGGGTGACCTTCACGGTGCCGATCTGCTGGCCGGCGGTGAACGGTGCTTCCAGGGTCTTGGGCACATCGATGCTCGGCTTCAGGTCGTTGTAGCGGCCGCGCGGCACGCTCACCAGCATCGGCTGGGCCACGCCCAGCTGCACCTTGTCGGTGGTGCCCTTCCAGACCTTGTGCTCGGCAACGGCCTTGCCCGGCTCGTACAGGCGGTGGGTCTCGAAGAAGCGGAAGCCCCAGTTCAGCAGGGCCAGGCTGTCATCGGCGCGCTGCTTTTCCGACGCACCGCCCAATACCACGGCGATCAGGCGCTGGTCGCCACGCTGCGCCGAACTCATCAGGCAGTAACCGGCTTCGGAGGTGTGGCCGGTCTTGATACCGTCCACGCTGCCGTCGCGCCACAACAACAGGTTGCGGTTCGGCTGCTTGATGTTGCCGACCTGGAATTCCTTGATCTTGTTGTACGCGTAGGTTTCCGGGTAATCACGCACCATCGCGCGGCCCAGCAGCGCCAGGTCGTAGGCGGTGCTGTGGTGGCCTTCGGCAGTCAGGCCGTGGGCGTTGACGAAGTGCGAGTTCTTCATGCCGATCTTGGCGGCGTAGCTGTTCATCAGCGACGCAAAGGCTTCTTCGCTGCCGGCCACGTGCTCGGCCAGGGCGATCGCGGCGTCATTGCCGGACTGGATCGCCATGCCCTTTTCCATGTCTTCCAGGCGTGCGGTCTGGTTGACCGGGAAGCCGCTGTAGCTGCCATCGGTGCCGGCGCCGCCTTCGCGCCAGGCGCGCTCGCTCATCATCACCTGGTCATCCGCACGGACCTTGCCGTTCTTGACCTCGGCGGCAACCACGTAGGACGTCATCACCTTGGTGATGCTGGCCGGCGCGAGCTGCTCGTGGATGTTCTCGCCGGCCAGCACCTGGCCGGTGGCGTAGTCCATCAGCACCCAGGCCTTGGATACGCTCGGCACCGGCGCCGGCGGGGTGGCAACGGTGGCCGGGGCGGCAGCGGCGGCGGCAGGCGCCGGCGTGGCCGGGGTCGGCAGCGGGGTCTGGGCGGAAGCCAGGCCCACCACCAGGGTGGCGGCCAGGGCGGTGGCGGCGGAACGGAAATTCATTGGACAGCAGGCTCCAGGGGACGGCCAGGAATGGAGGGTGGAACGTAGTGGCCATTCTAAGGCCGGGGCAGCATGGGCCGGCAGCACCGGCCCGGGCGGGTCAATCCTTGACGATCTGCGGCGAACCCAGGCCCAGACCGGCAATGCGGCCGACAAGTTCCGCGGCACTGGCATGGTCGCTGGCGGGAACGCGCAGGCGGAACAGGGTGCGGCCACCGGCGGCGATGTCGCTGATGGTCGCGCCAACGATGCCGGCGGCGTTGAGCTGGCCCATTGCGCGGTTGGCATTGTCGCGGCTGGAGAAGCTGGCGACCTGCACCATCACTGCGCCTACCACCTGCTGCGACAGGCTGGGGGCCGTCGGTGTGGCCGGCGTCGTACGCGCCGGCGCCGGCGTGACCGCGCGCGGCGCCGCGCTGGCGACGGCAACCGGTGCCACAGGGGCGCTGCGCGCCGGCGGTGCGCTCGGCGGCAGGCTGCTGACCGCCACGTCCGGCACGGCGCTGGCCACGCCCTGGGTGGTGGCCGGCTGGCCACGCGCAGGCATGGCGTCGGCCGGCAGGCGCTTGACCAGGCGATCAATGTCGCTGTCGGCGGTGGCACGCGCAGCCGTTACCGGGCGCGTACTGGCCGCCGCGACAGCCGTTTCGGCGGCACGGCGCTCGCGGCGCGACGGCTTTTGGGCCAGCAGGTTGCTCTCGCCCGGTTGCAGCGCACGCACTTCCACGTTGCCGGTACCGCGCTGGGTGATGCCCAGCCGCACCGCGGCGGCATAACTGAGGTCGACCACGCGGCCATCATGGAACGGGCCACGGTCGTTGACGCGCACAATCACCGACTCGCCGTTGTCCAGGTTGGTGACGCGGGCGAAGCTGGGCAGCGGCAGCGTCTTGTGCGCGGCGGTGAACTGGTACATGTCGTAGACCTCGCGGTTGGAGGTCAGGCGGCCGTGGAACTTGGCGCCGTAGTACGAGGCCGTACCGCGCTCGACATAGTTGCGGGTGTCGTCGAGCACCTTGTACGACTTGCCCAGCACCACGTACGGCGACTTGTTGCCGATGGCCGAACGCTCTTCGGCGGTCACTTCCGGCTCGGGAATGCAGGCGACGTTGGGAATGTAGTCCGGGGTGCTGTCACGCACGCCGGGCTTGTACAGCCCCCCGGCGGTGTAGTTGCCGCGCGTGTTCGGGTCTTCCTTGGCCGCGGCATAGGGCGAGCCCTCCGGGCAATGCGCCGGGCGCGAGCCGCGACCCTGCACCACCGTGCCGCTGGGCTTGCCACCGTGGCCGGCCGTGGCCGGCTTCTTCGGCGCACTGCTGCAGGCAGCGAGCGCGAGGACGATCAAGCTCGGGACCAGCCATCTGATGTTCATGCCGGGGGCAGCTCCTGTCCGGCGATGGCCTGGGACAACTGGAACACGGCCATCGCGTACATCTTCGAGAGGTTGTAGCGGGTGATCGCGTAGTAATTCTGGAAGCCCAGCCAGTACTGCTTGCCGGTGCTGCCCTCAAGCGTGATCGGCGTTGCGGTGGCGCCCGGCTGCACCGCAGCGCTGGGCTGGTAGCCGCGCTGCGCCAGGTCGGCCAGCGACCAGGTCGGCATCCATTCGGTCGGGTTGAACTCCTCGCGCCCCGGCGCCAGCGTGGCCGGTACGGCCACCTGGCCACCACGGACCCAGCCGCCCTTCTTCACGAAATAATTGGCGATGGACGAGAACACATCGTCGTAGCTGGTGAACAGGTCGCGACGGCCATCGCCATTACCGTCCACGGCGTAATCGAGATAGCTGGACGGCATGAACTGGCCCATGCCCATCGCACCGGCATAGCTGCCCTTGAGCGTGGTGATGTCCAGCTTTTCCTCACGGCCCAGCTCGAACAGCTTGGCCAGCTCATCGCGGAAGAACAGCTCGCGACGCACTTCGCGTTCCAGCTTGGCCGGGTCGCCACTGCGCGGGTAGTAGAACGCCAGCGTGTACAGCGCATCGAGCACGCGGTGGTTGCCGGCATTTTTCCCGTAACTGGTCTCCACGCCGATGATCGCCACGATCACTTCGGCCGGCACGCCGGTGCGCTGCTGCACGCGATCCAGTTCGGCACGATGCTGGGCCAGGAACGCACGGCCGCCATCGATGCGTGCCTTGCTGATGAACATCGGCCGGTATTCGTTCCACGGTTTGACCCGTTCGGCCGGGCGCGACATGGCGGCGATGATCGGCTGGCGCACCTGCGCCTGGTCGAGCACGCTGCTGATCTGCTCTGGCTTCAGGCCATAGCGCTTGGCCGTATCGGCAACAAAGCGGGCCCGTGCGACCTCGAACGGCACCGGGGTGAGATCGACCGGCGGCGCTGTAGCAGCGGCCGCTTCGGGCGCGGCCTCGGCCGGGCCGTGGGCCTTGGTGGCGGGCTGGCGCGGCGTACTGCTGGCCTGGGGCGGAGACGGTGGGGACTTCGGCTGGGTCGCGCAGGCGACCAGGCCGAGGGTGAGCATGCAGGCCAGAGTGCGTCGAATCATCGTCGCAGGTTAGCAGGTCATGGATGAATTAAAACCCCTAACACCATGAATCACAACGATTTGCCCACGTTCAGCGGGAAATGTGAAGACGTCGTGATCGAGCTTCCCCATTCAGATAGAGGTGGCCGGTTGCGTCCCCATCCCCGCAGACGCAACCGGCGACCGGATCCGGTCGGTACCTGCGCGGCTGCCGCTCCCCAGTGGCAGTTCCCCGCGCTCCCTGTACCCGTTGGATCAGTACTGCTCCCGCCCGACGCCCCCTCGCGCTGCATCGATTGACGGCGCGCCGTGCCGAACGGGCCGCCATTGTGCAGGCCGATTACGACAAGTCCATTGATCAAGATCAACGCGGTGTAAAAATGTGAACCAGCTAACGTTTTTTGCGGACTTTCGTCGGGGAGCGTGTTGCGTCGCATTGTTGTGAGAACGCTTCCACAACGGGCAATGCGCAGCGCCAGGAAGTCTCCGGCCAACGGCGCAGCCCCCTCGTGGGTGGTGTCTGGGTGGTCGCAGAAAGCCGGATTGCTGGGAGCTGGCCGGGTGGGTGGGCAGTGCGGGG